>NZ_WTEX01000091.1 GCF_009795845.1 Gilliamella sp. Lep-s35
AAATTCTGGCCCATTATCGACCCGTATTTTTAACGGATAACCATGGTATTGAGCGAGTTTATCCAGATAACGAATGATTCTACCTGCAGGTAAACTGACCGCAATATCAATGCCTAATGCTTCTCGGTTAAAATCATCAATGACGTTGAATGTTCTAAAACGGCGTTGATTTTGACTACTATCACTCATAAAATCCATGGACCAACATTCACCTTGTTTATTAGGAGCCGATAACTTTTTGGGAGTTCGGGCTGGAATACGCTGTTTACGCTTAACTCTTAAGTTAAGTTTTAACTCACAATACACCCGGTAAACCCGTTTACGATTCC
>NZ_WTEX01000092.1 GCF_009795845.1 Gilliamella sp. Lep-s35
TTACCACGGTGTGGTTCATGACTGGGGTGAAGTCGTAACAAGGTAACCGTAGGGGAACCTGCGGTTGGATCACCTCCTTACGAAGTGCTCGTAAGTGTTCACACAGATTGTTTGTTTAGAAGAAATAATTAAGTCCCCTTCGTCTAGAGGCCTAGGACATCGCCCTTTCACGGCGGTAACAGGGGTTCGAATCCCCTAGGGGACGCCATAAAAGTGATGAAATTATTTCTTAGTAATCATTATGTTTGTATTTACTTATTAGTTGTAATGAGTGAATAGAAAGATAAAGCTCTTTAACAATTAGGAACAAGCTGAAAGAAACG
>NZ_WTEX01000093.1 GCF_009795845.1 Gilliamella sp. Lep-s35
GTTGTAACTCAGCCGCTTAGTTGAAACGTTGGCCTTTTACAAATTCCGTTTTAATTGTTTTAAATGTCGCTTCCGCTACCGCATTATCATAAGGACATCCTTTCTTGCTTAATGAATGCGTGATATTGAATGTCTTAAAACAATCCGCTAACAACCGATTATCAAACTCTTTACCTCGGTCAGCAACAATTTCACTACGTGATTTACCATGTTGATAAAGACTGACCATTTGGTGTTTAAAATCATCTGTGAATGTTCGTCTTTTGCGTTTAATCTTATTCATATTTGTTCCTTTTTTAGTTGTGATAAGTTTACCTT
>NZ_WTEX01000010.1 GCF_009795845.1 Gilliamella sp. Lep-s35
ACTCGGCCGGTATTTTTCATTATTTGTAGTAGCTTTTCCCACCGTTTATCTGTTAGCATTGTTCTTGGCATGATGAATCGAGTTAGGGTTGTTTTTTGCAGAATTATTATAACTCATATCATGCCGTCTAAAAAATAATCACGAAAGAACAACACGCCCTAAATTATAAATAATTTTAATATTTATCTTTAGGTTTATTTTTTTATAATGAATAGACTATAGAAATTCCTTGCGTTGTTTACAGTAATTTGAAAAATTACTGTTATAAATCCCCATAAAAAACAGAATTAACGCCCTTCCAAAAACAAGCGATTTTGTGCTTTGTCATAATTTCATAATTAAATCTTTTATTACTTTTATTACTTTTATTATGGGGGGGTGTCTACTTTTTAGCCTTACTATTTTAAAGTTAGTTACATTTATCATGGTAAAAGATCAATATCATGTTTCACATATCGTTTGTAAAACGTGTCAATAAACAATACAATTAGCAGCATATTTTTATTAGCAATAATAGATAGGACATTAACTCGTCATGCAAGAACAATACCGCCCAGATGAAATTGAAGCCACTGTACAAAAATACTGGCAAGAAAATAAAACCTTTCACGTTACTGAAGATCCATCTAAAGAAAAATACTACTGTTTATCGATGCTGCCTTACCCTTCTGGGCGTTTGCATCTTGGTCATGTGCGTAATTATACTATCGGCGATACCATTTCACGTTATCAGCGTTTAAATGGTAAAAATGTACTGCAACCAATTGGTTGGGATGCGTTTGGTTTACCTGCTGAAGGAGCTGCAGTTAAAAACAATACTGCACCAGCAAAATGGACCTATGAAAATATTGCTTATATGAAAAAGCAATTACAACTATTAGGTTTTGGTTATGATTGGGATCGTGAGGTGACAACGTGTCGCTCTGAGTACTATAAGTGGGAGCAATGGTTCTTTACTAAGTTGTACGAAAAGGGCTTAGTGTATAAAAAAACCTCGGCCGTTAACTGGTGTCCTAACGACCAAACTGTTCTTGCTAACGAACAGGTCGTTGAAGGTTGCTGTTGGCGTTGTAGCACGCCAGTTGAGCGCAAAGAGATCCCTCAATGGTTTATTAAAATCACAGACTATGCTGAAGAATTGCTAAACGATTTAGATTCGTTAGAAAGTTGGCCTGAGCAAGTTAAAACCATGCAACGTAACTGGATTGGGCGTTCTGAAGGCGTTGAGTTTGATTTTGCTGTTGAAAATTATGCTGATAAGTTACGCGTATATACAACTCGTCCTGATACATTAATGGGTGTTAGCTTTGTGTCAGTTGCTGCAGAGCACCCTCTTGCACAATTAGCCGCAAAAAACGATCCTAAAATTGCCGAATTCGTTGCTGAATGTAAAAATACCAAAACCGCCGAGGCAGATATGGCAACGATGGAAAAGAAAGGTATTGCAACAGGATTTTATGCAATTCACCCTTTAACAAATAAAAAAGTGCCAGTTTGGATCGCTAACTTTGTGTTAATTGAATATGGCACAGGTGCTGTCATGGCTGTACCAGGGCATGATGAGCGTGATTATGAGTTTGCTTCAAAATATAACTTACCAATTAATCCTGTTATTTTAACGCAAGACGGCAATGAGCCAGATCTTTCACAGCAAGCTTATACTGAGCACGGAAAATTATTTAATTCAGGCGAGTTTGATGGTCTTGATTTTGAGCAAGCCTTCAATGCTGTTGCCGATAAATTAATTGCACTAGGCATTGGCCAACGTAAAGTAAATTACCGTTTACGCGATTGGGGCGTTTCACGCCAGCGTTATTGGGGTGCGCCAATTCCAATGGTAACGCTTGAAGATGGCACAACTATGCCAACACCAGAAGATCAATTGCCAGTTATTTTGCCAGAAGATGTTGAAATGAACGGCATAACAAGTCCAATTAAAGCTGATCCTAATTGGGAAAAAACAACCGTGAACGGTCAACCTGCTTTGCGTGAAACGGATACTTTTGATACCTTTATGGAGTCATCTTGGTATTACGCCCGTTACACTTGTCCAAATTATGATAAAGGTATGTTAGACGAAAAAGCAGCAAACTATTGGTTACCTGTCGACCAGTATGTAGGTGGTATTGAACATGCCATTATGCATTTACTTTATTTTAGATTTTTCCATAAATTAATGCGTGATTTTGGTTTGGTATCGTCAAATGAGCCGGCCAAACGTTTACTATGCCAAGGTATGGTGTTAGCCGATGCATTTTATTACACTAGCCCAACCAATGAGCGTATTTGGGTGTCGCCAACTGAAGTTACCATTGAACGCGATGATAAAGGACGAATTGCTAAAGCTGTCGATAGTCATGGCAATGAGCTAGTTCATGCCGGTATGACAAAAATGTCAAAATCCAAAAATAATGGTATTGATCCGCAAGAAATGGTTGAAAAATATGGTGCCGATACCGTTCGATTATTTATGATGTTTGCGTCCCCTGCTGAGATGACATTAGAATGGCAAGAATCTGGCGTTGAGGGTGCTAACCGATTTATTAAACGTGTGTGGCGTTTAGTTTATGAACATACGCAAAAAGGTCAAACGACTAAACTCGATGTTACAACTTTGGATAGTGAACAAAAAGCGTTACGCCGTGAATTACATAAAACGATTGCGAAAGTAAGTGATGATATTGGGCGTCGCCAAACGTTTAATACCGCTATTGCCGCTGTCATGGAGTTTATGAATCGCCTACAAAAAGCGCCACAAGAAACCGAGCAAGATCGTGCCCTAATGAACGAGGCGTTAAATGCAATTGTTCGTTTGCTTTACCCAATGATGCCACACGCTTGTTTTGTGATGTGGCACGCTTTAGGTTATAGCGAATCGATTGATGACACCACTTGGCCTGTTGCTGACGAGGCAGCAATGGTTGAGGACGAAAAACTTATTGTTGTGCAAATCAACGGTAAAGTCCGTGGTAAATTTACAGTGCCTGCGAATGCGGATCAAGATTTTGTTATGTCCCAAGCAAAACAAGAACCGAATATTCAAAAATACTTGAGCGATGTTGTTATCCGTAAAGTAATTTACGTTCCTGGCAAGCTGTTAAATCTGGTTGTTGGTTAATATTGTTTGATAACTAAATTTAGGCGGTTATAGATATGAAAAAGTATTTAGCTTTATTGATGTTATTGGCAATATCCTTAACAGGATGTGGATTTCACTTACAACATGAGGCAGAAGTCCCTGCACGATTTAAGACGATGTCTTATATAAGTTATGATCCTTATGGGCGACTATCTCGTGAAATGAAAGAGCTATTACACGATAACAAAGTAACACTAACGAATAATGCAACTGAAAAAGTGCCATCATTAAGGATGTTAAGCGAAAACCTAAGCCGTAATACCATTTCGATTTATCAAGATGGTAAAGCGGCCGAATATCAATTAGTGTTAACGGTTGAAGCACAAGTTGTTATTGCAGGTCAACAAACATACCCAATTAGTGTTCGAGTATTTAGGACTTTCTTTGATAATCCATCAGATGCATTAGCAAAAACAGTCGAACAAGATTTAATTGAAAATGAAATGTTTAAACAAGCTGCTAAACAAGTTATTCGTAAATTAAAATCGATTGATGCGGTAAATTAACGTTGTCATGATTAAAATTAATGCGGACCAAATTAGCCATAAATTAGGATCACCCTATTATTTAATTTTAGGTAGTGATCCTTATTTACAAAATTACGTCCAAACTGAGTTGCGAAAGGCCTTTGCCCATGCGGGATTTGATGAGCAACTTACGTTTGTGATTGATAATCAAACTGACTGGGCAACTATTTTAGATAGTTGTCAAGCGATGAACCTGTTTTCTAACCAAACTTTGATTTTGCTTGATTTTGGTGATGGCGCATTAAATGCAGGTATTAGCGCCAAACTCAATACGCTAAGTGAGGTTTTAACACCGGATATTGCGCTAATAATTACGCTCAATAAAATTACAAAGTCACAAGAAAATACCACTTGGTATAAAGCGCTATCAGATAAATTAGTCGTGGTTAATTGTGCCCCCCCCGATACCTTGCAATTATCACAATGGATTAAAAATTATTTGCAGCAACAACAAATAACCATTGAGCCAAAAGCAATTGAGTTACTTTGCTACTATTATGAAGGGAATTTGCTAGCATTAACACAAGTTATTGCACAATTAAAATTGTTGTATCCAGAGCAAAATATTTCTTATGATCAAGTTGAAAACAATATTAACGATTCGGCCATATTTAGCCCCTTTCATTGGACTGATGCAATGGTTGCTCATAAAGCTAAGCGAGCAACTCATATTTTGCAGCAATTAAAAATGAATGAATTTGAACCTTTAATTTTATTACGGATTATTCAGCGAGAACTCATTTTGTTGATTAACTTAAAAAAAGGCTTGCAACAAAAATCATTCAAACAAATCTTTGATGAGTATAAAGTTTGGCAAAATAAAAGAACGATTTATACAAACTATCTAAATCGTTGTGATATTACAAGCCTGTTTAATTCACTGGCAAAATTGACTGAAATCGAAATTAGTTTAAAGCATGATAACCAAGTGCAAATATGGGATGCTATATTTAGTTTATCCATGCAAATTATGGGTTTAGATAAATGTTAACTGCGTTATTAGGCGGAACTTTTGATCCGATCCATTATGGACACCTTCGCCCTGCTATTTCATTAGCGAATGAAGTTGGTTTAAAGCAAATTCGCCTGTTGCCTAATCATATTCCCCCACATAAACCGCAACCAGAGGCCAATATTGAGCAGCGTTTAGCAATGTTATCATTAGCTATTGAAGATTTGCCTTTATTTTTATTAGATGTAAGCGAAATTTTATCCGAAGCATCAACTCGCCCGTCTTATACTGTTGAAACCCTACAAGCATGGCGATGCAAAAATGGTAGCCAAAAACCGCTAGCATTTATTATGGGGCAAGATTCACTACTAGGATTGCCAACTTGGCATAAATGGCAAACGTTACTTGATTATTGTCATCTGCTCATTTGCCGTAGACCAGGCTACACAGAGCATACCAATAATATTGAACTGCAACAATGGATTGATATGCATCAAACCAACGATATAAAAGATTTACACAATTCACCAAATGGCTATATCTATTTGGCACAGACACCGCTTGAGGATATTTCGGCTACAGAAATCAGACAAAATATCAACAATGTCGCAAGGTGTAAAAATTTGCTACCACCTAAAGTTTGGCGGTATATTCATACACAAGGGCTTTATGGCACAAAGAAAAAGTAGAAAGAACTTTACATCTGACAGTTTTTTCGGCATTATTTTGCCGCTGTGTTTATATATTTTAAATTCAGTTTTTTTTGTGTTTATATTTAACTTTGCTAAATTAGCAAATAACACACTAGTAAGATGATATAAAAGCATCATTCTTGTTTTGTTATTGTGCGTTTAGCGTGATAAGGTAGATGAGTCAGTTAAATATATTTAATTTGTATTTATTATTAAGAGGCCCCAATGGCAAAAGAAGATAACATTGAAATGCAAGGTACCATACTTGATACACTTCCAAACACGATGTTTCGTGTTGAACTTGAAAATGGTCATGTCGTTACTGCACATATTTCTGGTAAGATGCGAAAAAACTATATTCGTATTCTAACAGGCGATAAAGTTACTGTTGAAATGACACCTTACGATCTATCTAAAGCACGTATCATCTTCCGTAGTCGCTAATATCGTTATCAAAATAAACGAGTTTAAGTTATATAACGGTTTATTTTTCTCTTTTTTAATAAAAAAATCCGTCGACTCAAGTCGACGGAAAGATAGGGAATTTAGACTACGCAAATGAATCAGTCTTCTTTAGAAAAGTCCATCTGTTCATATTTAACCCATTTTGTCTTTTTCACGATTTTGTAACCCAAATATATCATCAAAAATAGTGGTATACCAATATAGGTTGCTATTACGCCGTTCCAATCAATGGTGTCTTGTAAAAAGGCTTCATAATTTTGCCCAAGTGTAATAATTAAACATAATACAAAAGCAAAAATAGGACCAAATGGAAAAAAACTTGAACAATATGGTAATTGATTAACATTATTACCTTGCATTATATAGCCCTTTCTAAAACGATAATGACTGATAGCAATGCCAAGCCAAGCAATGAATCCCGTCATACCGGACATATTAAGCAACCACACATAAACAACCTGATCTTTGTACAGAGAAGTTAAAAAACAAAGCATCGCTACAAATGTTGTTGCCAATAACGCTACGCGTGGCACGCCAGAAGAAGACAAGCGAGTAAAAATTTTAGGCGCTTTACCTTCTTTGGCAAGTGCATAGAGCATACGCGTTGAAGCATAGAGCCCTGAGTTACCTGCTGATAATACCGATGTTAAAATAACTGTATTCATAAATGCTGCCGCAGATAATAATCCCGCATTACGGAATACTAAGGTAAACGGACTTACGCTAATATCGGTTTCGTTATTACGCAGTAAGTTAGGATCAGTATAAGGAATAATCAAGCTGATAACAAAAATCGCAAGGATATAAAACAGTAGTATTCGCCAGAACACTTGACGCATAGCTTTTGGTATGTTTTTTTCTGGATCTTTTGATTCCCCCGCGGCAATACCAATTAGTTCCGTGCCTTGAAATGAAAATCCAACCACCATTGCCACACCAATCATTGCTGAAAAGCCGCCTGCAAAAGGCGCTTTCTCAATAGTCCAATTTTCCCAACCCGTTCCTTCGACGCCTCGAAAAATGCCAATAATCATTAATAAACCAACCACAATAAAAACAATAACCGTGACAACTTTAATTAATGAAAACCAAAATTCTGCTTCACCAAAACCTTTAACTGAAATATAGTTCAAGCAGAAGATAATGCTTAAAAACAGTAAGCTCCATAACCAACTGTAAGGCCCAGCATTAAACCAATAAGAGATAACTAACTGAGCAGCCACTAAGTCTACAGCAACGGTAATTGCCCAGTTGTACCAATAATTCCAACCGATTGCAAAACCAAAAGCTTCATCAACATAACGTGCGCCATAAGTAGCAAAGGTGCCTGAAACAGGTAAATAAGCCGCTAGCTCGCCCAAACTCGTCATTAAAAAATATACCATTACACCAATAATGGCGTACGAAAGTAACGCACCGCCAGGACCTGCCTGTGCAATTGTTGCACCAGATGCAACAAATAGCCCCGTACCAATTGAGCCGCCAATAGCAATCATTGCTAAATGACGTGCTTTTAAATCTCGTTTTAATTTATTTTTCATAATCATTTCTTCTATCTAAAGGGATTAAGATTGATAATAAATTAGTCAATTATTTGATATGCTTATAAAGCAATTAATAATCAAAAATCGAACTTAAAATTATTTATATTTATCATTTTCTAATAAAGTGCGAGAAGTTTATCAAAAAAAATATCGTGCGAGATAAATAATTCTAATAATTGAATTGATTTGTTAAATTTAAACAATATCTAGCCTTTAGTTAACTGTTCTAATTGAGTTAAATAATTCAATGCTTGCGCTTGATTATTACCACACATTTCAATGCAAGGTTTTAAATGACCACATACTGCGGGTCTTGATGAGTGCAAAAATAATTTGCATTGATAATTATTATCTAAATGAATACAAGCCACACCTGCAGCCTTCCCTTTAGGCATACCTGGAATAGGCGATGAAATTGAAGGAGCAATACAGCAAGCACCACAGTTTTTTCGACATATTGCGGAATTTGTCATGATATTTCTTTTATTTTAAAGATAACAAATAAATTTTGATGGTGACAATAGCAAGTTAGCGGTAAAATAGCGAGCTAATTTTTTAACCTTTTTATTAATTGTGAAGAATAAATATTATGGCTAAAGCAAATGAGATAAAACGTGGCGATGCTGTTACTTATAATGGCAAATTATTATTAGTTAAAGACATCGATGTACAAAGCCCAAGCGCACGGGGAGCTAGCACGCTTTATAAAATGCGTTTTACCGATGTCAAAAATGGTGGCAAAGTGGAAGAACGCTTTAAGGGCGATGACATTCTCGATACGATTGAACTATCACGCCGTCCTGTTAGTTTTTCGTATATTGATGGTGACGAATATGTGTTTATGGATAACGAGGACTACACACCATTTATCTTTAAAAAAGAACAAATTGAAGAAGAACTCTTATTTATTCCAGAAGGAGGAATGGATGGAATACAAGTGTTAATGGCTGATGATGAAGTAATTGCATTAGAATTACCACAAACCGTTGATCTAGAAATTATTGAAACCTCACCAAGTATTAAAGGCGCTTCAGCAAGTGCACGAACTAAGCCGGCCACCTTGTCAACGGGGCTTGTTATTCAGGTTCCTGAATATATTGATAACCACGAAAAAGTTAAAGTTCATATTGCTGAACGTCGTTACATGAGCCGTGCCGAATAACCAATAAAATTGTGATGAATACATATAATCAAAATAAACTACATAAACGATTGCGTCGCTTAACTGGCGAGGCAATCGCTGACTTTAATATGATCGAAGAAGGCGATCGTATTATGGTTTGCTTGTCTGGCGGTAAAGATAGTTATACTTTGCTTGATATTCTTATTAACTTAAAAATCAGCGCACCAGTACATTTTGAGCTAATAGCGGTTAATTTAGATCAAAAACAACCGGGATTTCCTGAACATGTATTGCCTGAATACCTAAATTCGTTAGGCATTGAATATAAAATCGTGCAAGAAAATACCTACGGCATTGTCAAAGATAAAATTCCTGAAGGAAAAACAACTTGCTCACTTTGCTCACGACTACGCCGAGGCATTTTATATCGCACAGCCACCGAACTTGGCGCAACTAAAATAGCCCTTGGACATCATCGTGATGATATTTTAGAAACGCTCTTTTTAAACATGTTTTATGGTGGCAAACTCAAAGCAATGCCACCTAAATTAATGAATGATTCGGGCGAACATATCATTATCCGCCCACTAGCTTATTGTAAAGAAAAGGACATTGCTAAATATGCCGAAATTAAGCAATTCCCAATAATTCCGTGTAACCTTTGTGGTTCGCAACCCAACTTACAAAGGCAAATAATAAAAGAGATGCTAAATGAATGGGATAAAAAATTCCCTGGTCGAATTGAAACTATGTTCCGTGCCACACAAAACATTACCTTATCCCATCTTTGTGATACTAATTTGTTTGATTTTAAAGGCATTAAAAAAGGTGATCTTGCCGTGAATGGCGGTGATATCGCTTTTGACCGTGAAGATATCAAACCGATTGTAGGCTTTGATCGTTCAGATCTTGAAGATCAAGATTTGATTTTATGGAAAGAAGTTAAATAATTAAGCCAGTTAAAATATTAAAAACGCCGTTCTAGTCGGCGTTTTTTAATACTATTATTTCAGCCACTTTTGCCAACTTTGATTAACTATTTCTGTTTCTTGCTTAAACTGCGCACTATCCACCGTACTTGGTAATAATTGCAACGCAAGTTGATGGATTTTATTACGCATATCAATATAAGCTTGCGTTAGTTGCTGTGCTTCGTGACTATCGATAATTTGATAATTTGTTGCTAGCTCTAAAATACGAACATTATCACTCCATTTTGTCATTTGGGGATGCAGGTAAGCATAATTAAGCACCAAATATTGTGATAAAAATTCAATATCACCAATTCCACCCTCATCAATTTTTAAATTGAATGAGTTATCTTGAGTGCTACCTAAATGTGAGCGCATTTTTTCACGCATTTCACGCACTTCTTTTTTTAATACAACTTCATCACGCTTTTTACAAAGTACATTATGGCGAATTTGATTAAAACGATCGATTAATTCGGTCTCACCATATACGGCTCTGGCTCGTACTAAAGCTTGATGTTCCCATGTCCAAGCTTCATTTATTTGGTAATCTTCGAACGCATCTAAACTACAAGCAAGAAGCCCCGCATCGCCTTGAGGACGAAGTCTTACATCAACTTCATATAAAATACCAAAGCTAGTACGCACATTAAATAAATGAATAATACGTTGTACAAGGCGCAAATAAAATTGACGGCTATCGATCTGCTTGTCACCATCGGTGACGCTATTAACCGGACAATCATGTAAAAAAACCAGATCGAGATCCGAACCATAACCCAGTTCCCAACCGCCTAATTTACCATAAGCAATTACCGCCAAGCCTTTATAATTATCAGCCAAATGCTCAGGCTTACCATAGCGAGCAACCATTTGATTCCATGCCATTTGAACAACAAAATCTAACAAAGATTCGGCCACATAGGTTAGATGATCGCTAACCTTCATAGTCGTTAACACATGCTCAACATCGGCTGCGGCAATATGCAGTAATTGCATTTGTTTAAATTGACGTAAAGCTTCAAGTTGTTGTTCTTCATCATCCATTTCAATACGCAATAAATATTGATAAAGCTGACTTTTATATTCATTTGGGGCAACAGTCTGATAAAGCGAATTGATATCAATAAGCTCATCTAACAATATAGGGTAATGAGCAAGTTGATCACTAATCATTGGTGAAGCACTACATAGACGAATTAATTGCTTCAAAGCGGTTGGATATTCAAGTAATAGTTCTAAATAAGTGGTACGACTAACAATATTAACAAGTAACGGCAAAACTCTTGATAACACGATTGTTAGTTGCTTTTCACTACAGATAGACTCTAATAAGCGTGGCATTAATTGATCGAGTATTTCACGCCCCCGCACACCAATTGTACGTTTACCAATATCATCACGAAATTGTATTAGCATTTCATGGATCTGTGCGATTTGTGTTTCTGAATAATTGGGTAACACTGCGCTGACATCACTAATTTGGAGATCTGGCACCCAAAGATCATCAAATTGGTCATTATAAGACTTGGTTGTTGAAGTAGATTCTGATTCGTTTTCGCCAATAAGTTCATTAAAAATTTGGCGATTATGTTGCATTCGTACTGATAACGCTTGTTCAAAATCATGCCAATGATTAAAGCCCATGCTTGTTGCTAAACGAGCTTGATCCAGTGCATTATCTGGTAAGGTTTGAGTCTGTTCGTCAGCAATAGCTTGTAGAAGGTTTTCACAACGGCGTAAAAATAGGTAATTTTCTCGTAATAACGATACTTCATTCGGTGCAAGTAGCGATTCTTGTTCAATCACATTAAGCGCATTTAATAGCGAACGAGTTTGCAACCCCACCACACGCCCACCACGAATTAGCTGAAAAACTTGTACAATAAACTCTATTTCACGAATCCCGCCAGCACCAAGCTTGATATTATTTTTTAAACCACGGCGACGCACTTCACGTTCAATCATGCTTTTCATATTACGCAATGATTGTAAAACACTAAAATCAATATAGCGACGATAAACAAAAGGCTTCAACATTTGATACAGTTCGCCTACATAAGGAGCATGTTGATCACCAAGAACTTTGGCTTTAACCATAGCATAGCGTTCCCAATCTCGACCTTGCTCTTGATAATAATCTTCCATAGAAGAAAAGCTCAAAACTAAAGGCCCCCCATCGCCAAGCGGGCGCAAACGCATATCCACCCGATACACAAAACCATCTTCAGTAATTTGATCGAGTGCTTTAATTAAGCGTTGGCCTAATCGAGTAAAAAAGACAGCATTATCTAATTCTCGCCGCCCACCTTTTGTTTGCCCATGTTCTGGATAAGTAAAAATCAAATCAATATCGGACGAAAAGTTCAGCTCCCCACCGCCCAATTTACCCATACCTAAAATCAGCAGTGGCTGCGCCTGGCCTTGAGCATTACAAGGTGTTCCCCACTCTTTGCAACTAAGCTCATAAAGCCAATTACGAGCGGTAACAATAATCACCTCAGCCAATTCGGTCAATTGCAATAAAATCTGCTCATCATGACTTATTTTCGCCAATTGCGACCACTCAAGGCGCACTAGCATAAAATGCCGAAACAGCCTGAGCGTTTTCATAAAAATAGCTTCATCGGTCACATCTGTTAATTGTGCATCTAGCCAAGATTGATAAAATTGCCGTTCATCGGCTTGCGGTGGGTTTTGTATTATGTCGGCAAACCAATTAGGGAATCGACAAAACGCATCGACCAAAAAGTCACTTTGTACCAAGATATCAAGGTGAGCTTGTACTTTAGTTAAATCGCATTGATTAAGTTGAAGGGTGACTTTTTGTTTTTGTTGCTCAAACAAAGAAGAAAACGACGAGTTAAATTCTGACATAGGCAAGCTCTCTTAGAATTCATTTACAAGAATAAAAATCAGTGATCGCTAATAAATAATTACATTTAAACTTAAATACTTTGATGATTTTTATCCATTTTACCAAATAGTAGTTTAACTGCTATTCTCACCAATACACAGCTTGAAATAAATAAAATTACTGCCATCACAAACCAAATAATTACTATTTTTAACTCGCTTATTTTGCTCAAATAGTTTAAATAACGTGCTAATAAAACATTAAACATTATCAATCCGCTCAATAATAGGCAATTTAATATAAAAATGCCCATTGAACTAAAAATGAGTCTTCTTAAGGCTAAGGTTTCTGTTACACCAGTAAAACATCGTCTTAATAAAAAATAACCGAATAAATTAACAATTGATAAAAATACAGTTAAACCAACTATATTAATAATGATATTTTTAAAACTGTAATACATATCTTTATCTAAAAAAATTAGCGCAAATAATGTAGTAAGAAAGCAGCAATTATAAAGTACTATAAATAAACCTAAATGTAGTTGTTGGCTCTCTTTTTGAGTTAATGCATTATCGTTATGAGTATAACTTTTATTAAACAATTTGATGCCAAGGTAAGTTAACAATATTATAAAAAAATAACTTATGGCTATCTTTAAAAAATTAGTTATATTATTAAGTAAAAAGAAATATATATTGGGATTTAAATATTGTCGTCCAAACTGCATACACTCATAAATATAGGTGTAGCAATACAATCGACCAACAATATCGCCTAATGTAATTAATGCGACAATAAATAAACTATTGACAATATTTTTTTGATTGATTTGATTAATAGCATATTTGTTCAATATCAATACGGAAGTAATAAATAGTACAAGTGAACTAGGCAACTGTAAAAAGAAGTTGAGTAATATTCGCTTAATAAATTTTCTGCTAATCTGATAGGTTGTCATATCTGACGATATAAAAAAATACTCATCAAATCCAACACTGTAAGTAATAACAAAAACAATATTAAATATCCAATAAAATAAAACTAATAATAAAGGTAATTTAAAAAATGACTTTTTCATCTCTATATTCTTATATTTATATATTAGTTTTATTTATTGCAATAATTAACATTAGTTTTAGCTTCGTATTTATCTCACTAAACGCAAATTCTTTTACAGAATTAATAACCAACAATGCCGCTTGCCATTGAGCAAACTCTATCTCGTTAGAAAGCGGTTTATTGGTTAACTGATCATTTACCTGATTTAAAGTTTGCTTGTAGTATGCTAAATCATTCACTTCTAACGCATATTCTTCGTTTTGTTGCCAAAACTTGAGTAATTTAGGCAAATCACATTGGCTTGAAAGCGCATAATCGCACTTTTTAGGTGCCAAATTATTCAGTAATCGATACCCTCTAGAAGCTTTGCTTTGTGAAAACAGATGTAAATTAAATCGACTTAGCTCAATAGCAAAATTAAGTAAATCGTGTTTATTGCCTTGCTTGATTTCAAGTTCAACTTCTTTAATGGGGATAGATTGATTATTTGAACTAATTTGCCCTTGATCTAACGCAACCTCAATTTCACTACTTGCAAACGAAATTAACCACGCTTGCCGCTCAAAATTAGTGGTAAACAAAGGCTGTAAATTCCGTTGTAGCTCAGTAATATCACAGTCATTTGGCAGAGCATGGTAAGGTAATACGGTTAAATCAGGAACAGAATCTGGCAAATCGACATTAAATTCAGCACGCTCATGCAACCCCGCAATCGATTTTTTGTCACGTTTTAATGTGATTTCAAAACGTTTTGCTAAATAATCATCACACCCTCTTACACGCAGCCCACAACCATGATTACGCAAGTAATAATCACTAGTATCGTAATAAGTATTGGTCAAGTTTTGTTTGCTAACACTGCGTTTTGTTGATGATAATGCTAACGATGCCGAAAACTCGGCCTCGTCACAATCAGCCCATTGATCTAAATAATATTTTAAACTGGCAATATCACCAGTATTGATTTCAAATTTTAATTCGATTTCGTTACTCATTCAGCTATTTTTTGTTATTTTTAATATAACCAACCATGACTTTATTTTATACATCACAACCAATCACCATTAATTAACAATATTAAAAATTATTTAACAACTCGAAATGGATTAGATTTGGGTTTAGATTGTTCAGGTTGTTGAGATAAAGACTCACGCCGTGCTTGATATTGAGGCTCGTCTTCAAATCCCATACCGACACCATTTTCACGAGCATAAATTGCTTCAATTGCCGCCATTGGAACAACAATATGCTGAGGTACGCCAGAAAAGCGAGCATTAAACTCGATTTGTTCATTATTTGCTAAATATTGCCCAACTGACTGCGGGGAAATATTTAATACTATTTGATTATTTTGGATAAATTCTTGCGGTACTAATACGCCATATATTGATGTATTAACTACAATATAAGGCGTCAATTCATTATCTAAAATCCAATCATAAAAAGCCCTAAATATATAAGGGCGACGTGGGGACATTTGTTCAAATTCCATTAAGATTACCTTGTTTAAGGTTATTGTAAATGAAAATAAATTTAGTGAATTATGTTCTTATTCTTTTTTCTTCTTCGGTTAATGAATTAACAAAAGCAGGACGTTCAAAAATTCGTGACATATAAACTAAATAATTCTTTTCAGCCACTTTGGGTAATTCAATGCCAAGTAATGGTAAGCGCCAAAGCAATGGGGCAAAATAACAATCACATAATGTGAAGTCATCACTCATAAAATAGTCTTTTTCTTTAAACATAACTGAAATTGAAACTAAATCATCAACAAGATTCTTTCGTGCTATTTTAGCTTCATCACTATTAGGGTTACCAATAATTGTTTCATAAGCACTATACCACTCTTTTTTAATGCGATACATTGTTAATCGTGAATTAGCACGAACAATTGGATAAACGGGCATTAAAGGTGGATGAGGAAAACGTTCATCAAGATACTCTAACGCAATATGTGGTTCATATAGCGTTAGATCGCGGTCAATTAATGTTGGAATTGAACCATAAGGATTAAGATCCAATAATTCCTGAGGTAGATTATCCGCCGTTACAAATTCTATCTCAGCAGTTACTCCTTTTTCTGCCAGAACAAAACGAATCTGATGCCCGTAAATATCTGTTGTATCACAAAATAATGTCATCACAGAACGTTTATTAACAGCAACAACCATATTCACTCCAAATGTATAAAATTAAAATAATTCTCACTAGTCACTATTCTAACAAATTGAATAACAAATTTGTTAAAAAAAATGAATTTTCTTACATTCTTTTCATTAAAAATACAGTTTTGTAAAAAACTTTCAGGAAAACCTGCGTTTTAGTATAAAAATTTAAAATAAAAAAACCCAGATAAACCTGGGTTTTTGAAACAAATTCGTAATATTGAACTTAAGTCGGGTAGCAACGACACATTACTGTGCCGCCGCCCCCTAAGAACTGTACGAGCGAATTTCTCCGCATACAGCTCAAGCCTTTCAATTGACTTTAGTAAGCCAGTTTCACTACCTCCAATTTCAGTGCATGGACTTTTTTATGGCAAATAGGATGAAGTAATACCCTATTTTTGAGCGTATCCGCCCCTCCGTGCATTTTGTAGATAATATGATGGTCATGCCACCCCGTCTCTTTTGTGATTGGGAGTTGACATAAACCACAACGACCTTTTTGTGTTTTATACAACATTTGCCATTTGTGTCTGTGTGAGAATTCCTCATACATCCGCTTCTGGTGTAATGTTTCTCCGTATAATTCCCATTCGGGTAAAAATGGATTATAATCCGATTTTACCTTGATATGTCGTTTGATTGCCGTCTTGCTACATTGCAATAATTCAACCCATTTATCCATACCATGGCGGTCTTTTATCATCGCGCCAAAGGTCCATACCCGAGTTACCGTCGTTTTAAAGTATTTCTCTTTAATCCAACGTTTACCCTTTTTTGTATGTCTTCTTTTGCTCCAATTCCAAAGCGCGCGCCATATTAATGCATCCATTCGCCCATAAGCTTGACTGGCTGCCTGACTTCGGTGATAGTTAGCCCATCCCCTTATCATTGGGTTTAGTTTCTTTATTAAATCTTCTTGTTTAACCATGCTTAACTTTTTAATCTTATCTCTCACCTTGCCATAGAATGCTTTCACATTCTTTTTGCTCGGCTTGATGATAAGCTTGTTGTTAAACTGTCTCACGCTCCAACCTAAAAAGTCAAAACCCTGCTTGATATGCGTTATTTTCGTCTTCTTCTCCGAGAGTGTTAATCCCCTCTCTTTGAGGAATGCCTTAACCACAGGGATGACCTTTTCCTCCAGTAATTCCTTTGAAATCCCCGAAATCACAAAGTCATCCGCATACCTCACCATGTACGTCTTATGTTGCCTGATTTTCTTGCTCGCTTTCTCACCAAAGTGATTAGCTAGCTCTTTCTCCAAGCCATCCAACGCCATGTTAGCCAGTGTCGGCGAGATTATTCCCCCTTGAGGTGTTCCCGCCTCCGTTGCTTTTACCTGTCCCATGTCCACTACACCCGATTTTAACCACTTTGTTAACATCCGCTTATTCATCGGAATATTCTTAATTAACCATTCATGGCTAATGTGGTCAAAACAGCCCTTGATATCCGCCTCTAATACCCATTGCGCAGGTTGGTTCGTTTTCCGTCCCTTGCGCGAGAATATTGTGTGAATATGGGTTATCGCATCTGCCGTTGAGCGGTTAATGCGAAAACCGTACGAGCCTTTGTCCGCTGTCGTTTCCGAGACAGGCTGTAGGGCAAATAGATAGAGTGCTTGCATTGCCCTGTCTTTTATGGTAGGAATACCCAAAGGGCGTTTCTTCCCATCCGACTTAGGAATATACACCCGCCTTAATGGTTGTGGTTTATATCCCTTGTTTGTGAGCGTTGCAATCGCGTTCCATTTTGCCTCAGCCGTGCTCCAAGTTACCTTGTCAACACCTGCCGTCCTTTTACCCCGATTTTCAGTCACTCTCCTTACCGCTAATTGCTTAGCATAAGTTGAGCGTGTCAATAATCTTTGCAAGCGTTTAACCTTGCGCCAATCACTTTCAAGTGTCGCTTTCGCAATCCGACTCTGCAATCCTTTAACATGTCTTATGACTTTGACCCAGTCTATACTGTGCCACTGTCTCGCCATGTCAGAGGTCGCTGGAGCTAGACCACGAACTGCTTTTTTGCTATCATGATTTTGCTCTTTCATACTTACCTCTTGATACAAGAAGTAGCAGAAATACTTGATTTGATATGAATAACCGCCAACGTAACTACCCACGCTACAGGTGGCAGTTATTCAGTTAATCAAATAATCTACCACTTTGTAACACGGTTAATGATTGAGTTTTGAGCTTAGCGAGTGTTCGCAGGTGGACTATTTTCCCGATAATCCACAACTGCTCAGCATTCGCTAGCTCATCCCTCGCCTAAAATAATTCCATTGGAAATTACCCACCAAAGGATTAGCCTATCCTCTTGCGACGAAAGACCAGTTAGAAGTCTGCACCCTTTCGAGTTGGGTCATGTTTCATACCCTATATCGACCATTACAGTCAATCATTCGCTTTCTCTAACCTCCCTTACCTGCACGCTTAACAGCATCACTTACGCTTTGCCTGCCGACCTCAATCTTTGCGCTCTATATAATACGATAGCTGAATTGTGGACGGCAAACGTACAGGCTTACCAAGTTCCATTATTATCACACGAGTAGTTAAGATGTAGACTTTTCGCCGATAGTCTTATTGATGACGTATTCCCACGATAAACAGGAATATCCGACTATATTACCTTTTGGTCAAAGCCTATCAGTAGTTTTGGCTTTTTCAGCATTACGACGTTTATCATCTATTCACTTACGTTCATCTTTCTACCCAGTCTAGCCCCTCATGGCATACTACTTGCCATTACTTAATGTTACCTCACGGTACGCATCAACCTTGCTATTCCTCAAGGGGGTACATTGTCAGGAAGCTCCGCACCAGACCGTTACCAGTCTCGCACTATCCCTAGACTACTGTTAGCCATATAACAGATTGAACTCTCATTCTTGTATAATGTTACTACAATCCTGATTCAACAATGATAATAACAGCTTTTGCACTTATCACTACACACACTTCATCAATTTCAGCTTAAACCATATGCTGATTGGAATTCTCTCCTCTCCTTTTACGATTACAATAATATCTATTGCATCCTGTTGGAAAGTACCAGAATTTATCAGATGTGTTTAAATTGAATTGTTAAAAGAGAGTTAGTTCTCTATAATAGTTGAGGTATCTCAACTGGATTATATTACCAACTGTACCTTTGGAGGGTTATATACACAGTATCCTTTCGGACACTATATATAATGTCCTACTTAGATACTGTGTAGAGACACTTAGGGCTTTTGCCCCTAAGTACCCACCTAAAATATTGATAAAAATCAATAAGTTAGGTGTGGTAAGCACGACCCTTGTCGCACCTATCGTTTGCTGAATTGTGGACGACGACGAGCTTTGCGTAGACCCACTTTTTTACGTTCAACTTGACGTGCATCGCGAGTAACAAAACCTGCTTGACGTAATGCAGAGCGTAAAGTTTCGTCATACTCCATTAATGCCCGAGTAATACCGTGACGAATCGCACCAGCTTGACCTGAAATACCACCACCTTTAACTGTGATGTAAAGATCAAGTTTGTCAGTCATTTCAACTAACTCTAATGGTTGCATAACAACCATACGAGCTGTATCACGACCAAAGTATTGCTCTAATGAACGTTTGTTAATAACAATGTTACCACTACCTGGTTTGATAAATACACGAGCAGCAGAACTTTTGCGGCGACCTGTACCGTAATATTGATTATCAGCCATCTTTTATCCCCTTAAATATCTAATACTTGCGGTTGTTGTGCCGCATGATTGTGCTCATTACCAGCATAAACTTTAAGTTTACGGTACATTGCACGACCAAGAGGACCTTTCGGTAACATGCCTTTTACAGCAATTTCGATGACTTGTTCAGGATGACGTTCAATCATTTCTTTAAAAGTCGCTTCTTTAAGTCCACCGATGTAGCCAGTATGACGATAATAGATCTTATCAGTGCGTTTTTTGCCTGTTACAGCAACTTTTTCTGCATTGATAACGATAATATAATCACCTGTATCAACATGTGGTGTATATTCTGCTTTGTGTTTACCACGCAAACGGCTTGCGATTTCAGTAGCTAAACGACCTAACGTTTTACCTGCTGCATCAACAACATACCAGTCGCGTTTTACTGTTTCTGGTTTAGCTGAAAAAGTACTCATTCGTAATTATCCAATTTTTAATTAATCACACGTTAATAAATCATATGATTTATTTACACTTTTTATTATCTCTACTAATTAACTTACCCCTTCGAGTGGTTATATTAATATTGATAATTGCAAACAACGTCGGGAAAAACATTGTCGTAACGTGGGTTGCGATATTATACAGAAATAATACGAAAGCGCTAGAGCAAAAAATAAAAAATCATAGCGATAATGAACGCTTACTGATAAACTAAAAATAATATTGAATAACAAAATATTTGAATAAATGAGCAATACAATTCAACTTTCAAAAGAAGATTATATTAGCAGAGGATTGCACCGAAAATGTTATCATCATCCTAATGATCCAAGTAAGTGTATCAAAGTAAATTATAATATTGGCGCCGAAGAGGAAACAAATCGAGAAATTTCCTATTATAAACATCTAATTAGACGAAATGTTTCATTTGATGCACTAGCAAAATATTACGGCCCAGTTTCAACAAGTAATGGTAAAGGTCATGTTTTTGAACTTATCCGAGATTATACTGGTGAAATAGCTATACCGCTTGAAAAATACCTCGCTGATAAAAAATTAACTAAGCAATATTATGATGATTTAGTGCTAGCGTTAAAAACGCTAAAATCAGCTTTATTAAAAGACCGCATTATTACAATGACAATAAAAAGCAAAAATATTTTATTTCAACACTTAAGTGCTGAAAAAAGCCGTTTAGTTATTATCGATAATATTGGTAACTCAACCTTAATTCCGATTGCCAATTACATTCCATTTTTTGCTAAAGCTAAAATTGAACGAACTTGGCAACGTTTTTTAATATCAATAATTAAAGAAAATAGCAACAACCAATTAATCACTCATTTAGTTGACGACCTGAATCAAGAATTCGAAATTGTGCAATAGCCCCTTTCGCTATATCAGGTCTATTTTTCAAAGTAAATAGGCCATGATGTAACTTAGCTATACGGTTAACAATACTTAAGCCAAGCCCAATGCCATTATGTTTACGATCCATACGAAAAAAAGCTTGTGTCAGTTGTTCACTTTTAGATTCATCAATCCCATTGCCTTCATCTTCGACCACAATAACGATGTCTTTTTTATCTTGATAACAACTTACCATAATTTTGGTGTTATTTGGACTATAACGATAGCTATTTTCAACTAAATTACGCACTAATAGTTTTATCAAAGTCGCATCACCATTAAAAACAAGATCTTTATTAACCATATACCAATCAAGTTCTTGCTGTTTTTTTGAGGTTAATTCTATTAGTTCATCAGACAGGGGGATCATAATATCATTATAAAAATTAATATGTTGATATTTACCAATTGTAAATTTTTGACTAGCTCGTGCAAGCATTAATAGTTGTTCGACAGTATTAACTAAACGGTCTATACGACTAATTAATTCGCGACAATCAATCTTATGTTTATTTTCTAATAATTCTAAATGCAAACGAATACCTGCTAAAGGTGTTCGCATTTCGTGCGCTACATCAGCTGTAAAAAGGCGTTCTTGAGATAATGTATTATTCAACCGAACAAAAAGGTTATTTAATACTGATGTAATCGATTTAATCTCCCCCATATTACTGATTGGCTCAATAGGTTTTAGATTTTCTTCGGTCCGTTGATTAAGATCTTTTTCTAGAATTTCGAGTGGTTTTGTGATTCGTTTGATAGCTTGGTATGCTAAAAATAGTGTGACTAGCATCATTGAAAAGGCAGAACAAAATAAAACAAAAATAGCTTCTAACTCTTCTTGTTCAACAACTTCATCAATTTTATTTTGACTTAGGGTTAAATTAACCAAAGCATCAATTTGTTCTTTACTTTCATGCCATAACCAAAGAACGGTAATAATCTGACAAAACAACATAATAAAACCTAAAGTAAAGAAAAGGTTCCAACGAATGCTGTGGCGTATATCATTAAGTGATTTTGAAATCATAGTTTAATTGTCTAATCTAAATTAAGCGACTTATCAACATTCATCATTAAGTTGATAACCATACCCCCGTACTGTACGAATAAAATTTTTACCTAATTTATTACGCAATCCATGAATATAAACTTCTAAAACATTCGAACTTGGATCACTTTGCCAATCATAAAGATCATTTTGTAATAAATCACGGTGTACCTTTTCACCCGCTTTTAGCATTAACCTTGACAATACAATAAACTCTTTTGGGGTCAATACGACTTCTTGATTATTAAGCATTACGTTTTGATGTTTAATATCAATCGAAATAGAACCATAACTAATAATATTATTTGCCGTACCTTGATCTCGACGAATTAATGCTCTTACCCTGGCCAATAATTCGGTTAAAGCAAAAGGTTTAATTAAATAATCATCAGCACCATTATCTAACCCTTCGACTCTATCTTCTATCGTATCACGGGCAGTTAAAATTAAGACTGGCGTTGATATATGATTTTTTCGCCAACGGATTAACAATTCTAACCCATCACAATCTGGTAAGCCTAAATCTAAAATAATTAAACTAAATTGCCCAAATTGAATATAATCCTCCGCTTGTTTACCATTTGAAGCAATTTCACAGACATAACCACTTGATGTTATGCCATCGTATAGTCCTTTTTGTAGCAAACTATCATCTTCGACAATTAATATCTTCATTGATGATTAACCTTAATGTGGATGTTAAAACGACTCAAAATGCGCAACTGTTTATTATATATTTTATTTTGTATATCTACAGTTTAGTTAAATCGGTAATGATTATTATTTCTATATATATTCATTACCATAATTTCTCAAATTACTGTAAGTAAGGCTAGCAATTCCTACAATTAAACTACATTATCATTTAAAATTCATAATGTTACTCAAAATAGTAAAAGTGCCAACCTCGACAAATGACGCACAAAGGCGTGGCTGACACCTTAAATCCCTACTGAAAGCTTTTTATAACTTTAATGCTTGTACACTTTGTACTAAATCAGCAAGCTGTGTAACTATTTGAATACCAGTATTAGCCTCATCACCTCCAAGCTTTTTGTTACGCATAAAGTCGGCTTTAATTTGTTGCCATCGCTTACTTTGCTCTTTGGTTAATACATCACGAATTTCTGCTAATTTTAGTAAATTTTCTTCAGCTCCATTAGTGAGTAATTGTGCTTCACCAAGATAGTGATCTTCAATGATTTGGTTGAGCTCTTGATCATTCATTACTGAAGATATTTTTTCAGCAAGTTTATTCATGTTTCGATAACTGCCTTGTAATTTAAATGGTGGCTCAGTTCGATATTTATCAGATTGCGCAGCACTAATAATATATTGTTGATTGACTTTAAATACAACTTCACGAACCTTCAATAAATGACGCAAGACAGCAACAATTTCACTGATTTCAGCTTGGCTATAAGCATAACTGAGCTCATTTGTATTTAATGGCTTACCTTGCGCATGATCAATAAATTTATACAGATCATTTAGATCACGCAATGCAAGTGGTGATAAAATTGAATTGGACGTTAAACAGTTTTCAATATAGCTTGATGCAAAAACTTCATCCATGCCGCCTAGTACTTCACCTAAGTTATAAATATCAGCACGGTTAGCTAACATGTCAGGAATTTTAAAAACTTCACCTGATTCAGTGTAAGGATTACCAGCCATAATGACACAGAATTTTTTGCCACGAAGATCATACGTTTTAGTTTTACCTTTCCAAACCCCTTCAATACGCCTAGAACCATCGCAAAGTGAAATAAATTTTTGTAAAAATTCAGGGTTGGTATGTTGGATATCATCAAGATAAAGCATAACGTTATTACCCATCTCAAGTGCTAAGTTAAGCTTTTCTAGCTCTTGGCGAGCCGTCGCATTTGGTGCTTGCTCAGGATCAAAAGATAACACGCTATGACCTAATGCTGGTCCATTAATTTTCATAAAAATTAATCCCAGACGATTAGCCACATATTCCATCAAAGTAGTTTTACCATAACCAGGAGGTGAAATGAGTAATAATAATCCCATCAAATCAGTACGACGGCTTTCCCCCACCGTTCCCATTTGTTTTGCTAAATTGTCACCAATGATTGGTAGATAGACTTGGTTAATGAGTTTATTACGTACAAATGAACTTAATGGTTTTGCTTTAAATTCTTCAAGGTGTAAATAGTTTCGCTGCTCTTCTAAAACTTCTTGACGAAGCGTTTGGTAATGCTGAAATTCAGGAATGATCACACGTGATTGTTTACGCATACGACTAAAAAAGTCATCCAGATTTATATTTAATGTTCCTTGTTTTATGCTTGGATGTTCACCTAATAGATCATTAACCGTAATATCCAGATCAATTTCACTAACGGTAGTTGTTATGCTATTTTCTTTATCTAATATACATTGCATAGTAGCTTCAGCAATATAAGCTGTAAATTTTTGGTACTGAGGTAGTGTACATAGTCCTTTAAACCAACTTTCAATTAAGTTCCAACGGTCGGCTAGGCGTGTTATTAGGTTTGTTTGCGATTGATTAAAATCCCCCCACATATGGGATTGCTCTAGCTGTGTTTTTAATCCCTCAAACAATGTCAGGCTATATTTACTTAATGTAAATTGCTGTGGAGTTTGAGCTAATACATAACTTAAATATTCTGAAGCCTGCTTTATATGATAGTGTTCATGTTGTATTGGGTATTTTTGTAAAAATAAGTTTAGTTGCTCTGATATTTCTGTACGTAGATTTTTTAAACCTTCTTCATGACCAAATAGTGAATAAATATCCATACAGGTTTTTGCGCGTTCAGGCCATAACTTAGCAATATCATTTTTGTGGTTATAATGCCAATAAAGCATAGCTAAACTACGTGCTAAAGGATTATAACGAAGTAATCCTGCCGTTTCACCAAGAGGAATGAGTTTTATTAAAATTTTGGTAGCGTCATGATCATGAATACCTTTTTCATAACCTTCGCGGTATCGTATTGCAGCATAATCGCGAACTGTTTTACTTAAAAGCTCAGGTTGGCTTAATTGGGTTACCAAATCAGCATAACTTAATTCATGCTCTTTTTTTAATGCTGAATTAATGATTGAATAAGCAAGATATTCTGCACGATAAACTGTAGGCGATTCGGATTCTAATGACATAGTCCAAAATGGCTTATAACTTTCTAGTTTAGGGTGCTCTATTTTTTCTTGATAATCGGTACCCGTTAGTTGTAAATATAGGTGGTTTTCTTTAGGTACAATGGTTAGATCAAGCTCTTGAGTATTAACACTAAACTTATGTCTTGGACCGAGTTTTATAACATTTCCACCTGATTCAAAGATCTCCGATTTATCACGTAAAGAGCGTATTGCTTGATCTTGTGCACTTTTAAAACGGGATTCAATATCATCAGCTTTTACATTATCAAATAGTGCTCTTAATTTTTCGACAATTTCACGAATTTTTTGGGCTAAAGGATCCGCTACAAAGAAAGCATTAAGTTCGGTTTGATCTGAAAATTTTGCAGTTCTTCTTGGGATGCTATCTAAAATTCGTTGTGCTGCGGTAAGCAGTGCTTCACTGCGTCTAGCTCGGTCTTCTAATAGTGCCTGTTTGTGCGTTTCAAATGATTCTAATATCTCTTCGCGTTTTGTTAATATGTCATTTAAAAATTCTTCGCTTTCGCTAAATTGGTTTTCGAGCTCTTCTAATTGAACTAAAAGCCGAGAAAGCTCATCATCACATTTTTCAGGTGTTGTCGCTAGACCTAATGCATTGGCGATACTTTGACTAAATAGCTTGAATTGGGCACCAAATTGGGCAACCATTTCAACACTAGCAAGATTTTTTCGTTTTTGATTAATTCTTGCTTTTGTTTGGTTTAGCTTAGCGTAAACTTCAGCGATAGACTCAATGATTTTAGTCTGTAATGTAACATCATCAAATTTTAATGATGCCATTAATTGGGATAACATATCTAAATCATTAGACATATCATCAGTCATTTTTGTTGGCTCACTAAGTTTTGCAGCAGATTCTGCTTTAGCAATATCATTTTCAATATCATCAATTTTTAATATGAATGGCTGTAAGGCTTGTTCACTACCTAAAAATTTTGCTGTAGCTAAAGAAACAATAGATTGGCGTTCTTTCAATTCATTTTCCATTATATCAATTTGATTTAAATCGATATAACGGTAAGTTCTTAACGTGACAAGGCTACCTAATTGCATTTTGATTGCATTAAGCGCATCAACATATTCTTGAGTTTCTTTCCAACTATCAGGATAAAGTTTTGTTAACAGATCTTGTTGGTTCGAAATGGCTTCACGCATAGCACTGTCTGATTGACGGCGTATGCTTTCAACTTTTTCATACTCATCTAGAACTAATTCACTTGTCTGTGAAATATTACGCAAAATAGGAAGAAAAGGTAAATTTTGTTCATCATTTAGCCAAAAATAAGTATCGAAAAGACGTTTAGTATCTTCAGCTAATTTACTATATAGTTGTGATGATACTGACTGATTATCAATTTCACGAGCAATAAAATAGAGATCTGAAATCCCTCGAACTAGCTCAGCATTACCAATTTTACCTAAAAAGCTATTATTTGTTGGTTGTTTTGCTGCAAATTCATCACTATAAAATGGAGTTTGCCAAATTTGCATTGGGTGGACTCGAGTTGGTTCATTGCTTTCACCCTCAAAAACGACCATCCTACCATCTTCAAAAACTGCATAACCATGACCTAAAATAGGATTATCCAATTTTCGTTCAATCATATTGTAGTTAAATAATGCTAAACGACCAGAAGTTGGATCATAAAATATGTATAAAACATCTTCACCATTGGGCGAACGCCTAATACGTCGAAAACGCATTCCTGACATTGATTGATCAAAGGTTTTATACTCACCATTTTGTAAATAGTAACCACCAGGAAAAATAATGCCATGATCATCTGGTAACTGAATACAAGCTTGACCTATAAAGTCAATTCTTTGAACTGATTGTGTTAATGTATTATAAACTAAATACCGCCACTTATCTTCGCGGTAAGGTAAGACCTTTAATAGAATTAATGATCCTACTTTAGCATACTCTATTTTAGCATCATTAATGGATTGATTTTTATCTATAACATCTTCGTGATAAATACCTAGGCCATCGTTGGTATTATTTTCACATTTTATGGTTAAATCACCGCCAATTGTTTCAACAAAAACAGCATCTAATATATTGATATGTGGGAATCGACCATTAACGATATTTTCACGCGTGGTTTCGATCCATTCAAAATCATAAGCAGGAGGCAAGGCAATATCACGCTCACCACGATTATCAATATAATTAATGTTTTTTTTATCACTTGAAATAGACCAACGAAAAACGCGAATATCACTAACTCGTTCACCAATTTGAAAACTAGCAAGTAACTTTCCATCCCGCTCTACAAGTTGTAATAATTGCGCATTTTTATAATAAGTATATAGCTCATTAAAATCTTGAACAAAACGATCAATATTTAAAAAGGTATTAGAAAGATCAACAGGATCCGCTTCATAATTACCGTCACGTTCGTTTAGTTGATAAAGCGAAAAAACGTCTTCAATTTTGGTTTCTTTTTTTAAACCCATAAAAACGTTATATCCAAACAATAACCAATCGCCAAAACGGACGATATCTCTTGCGATGCAATTATTTTCAGTTCTTATTCGAATACGGCTAATAATTGACATGTCACTTTTACCAAATTCAGAAAGTCTTTTTTGGTTTAGTGTTTCTGTTTTTTGATTAAGATCTTGTCCAAGCGATGTTAAACGTTTGCGAAGAATTTCATAAGCGCCACCTTCGGCGACCGCTTTATCAAGTATTGTTTGTTGTTGATTTTCTTGTTCTATTTCTGCCATTTTTAACTCGTTGATCATTATACTGAAAGGTTATTGTCTTTAGTAGGCATGTATAACCTACTAAAAACAGTTGATAGTGATAATTCAAATTAAGAATTATCAAGAAGTATAAGATTATTGACTATCACTTTCTTGGTTGCTATCTGATGGTAAAAATTGCTTAGCTAGTGCTTTTAAGTCAGTACTTTTCAAAGTCTCTTTTAAATCAATATTTTTGTTACCTGATAAACGTGATAATACTGATTGTAATGCAGATTGCAAAACAGGACTTTGGTTCACAGTTCCTTCAATGGCTTTACCGACACTAATTGCCTTAGAAAAGCTATTAAAGAAGTTATCGTTACCACCAACAATTTCGATATTTGCTTTACTAAATGCTGCAGCAAGCACATCGGCTTGTTCTCTGGCGATTTCTTTATTAGCAGCAATTGCAGCCATGGCTTGTTCAAAGCCTTTTTCAAGTGCCAAACGAAACTCTTCATGATGTTGAGATTGTTCGCTCATTGTTGCCATCGCTTGGAATTTTTCGACTAAGCCATTTGCTTCTGCTGTTAAGCGTTCACGAATGACTAGTGCTTCAGCAAGTCCTTGCTCTTTTGTTGCTGCTGCTTTAGCAAAACCAATTCGTTCATCACCACGAGCTTGAGCAGATAGCTTTTCTTCAAGTACTTTAGCTTCAGTTAGGCCTTGTTTTTCGGTCGCTATTGCTTTCGCTTCAATGACCTTGGCTTCTGATAAGCCTTTTTCTTGATTACCTTTTGCTTCAGCAAGTAGGGTTTCTGCTGTAATATTAGCTTTTACTAACCCTTCTTTTTCTTCTGCTTCAGCTCGTGCTTTACGAACTTTAGCTTCAGCTAAACCAATTGCAGCTTCTTCTGCTTCAATACCTTGAGCTAATTGTTTTTTTGCTTCAGCTTGTTTAGCTGCAGCTTCAAGTTCTGCTTGTGCCATTGTGCTAATTTCAATTGCACGGTGTTTAGATGATTGCTCATCTGCTTCTGCTTGCTTTACTTGCTTAACTAGTTCTTGTTCAGCTCTTGCTTCTGCCTCAATAATGGTTGTTTGTTTTTCACGATCAGCTTTAGATACTTCACGCACTTCCTTGATATTTTCTTCCTCAACAGCTACGGTTTTTTCAACAGCAACACGCTCTCGAATAACATTGGCAATATGTTTTTTTTCTTCTTCAAGTACTTTATCTTTTTCGATGCGTTGTAGTTCAACTTCACGTTCACGGGCAACGATTTCAAGAGAACGGGCCCTTTCAACACGTTCTTCTTCAATAGCAATAGCTCGCAAACGATTTTGTTGTGCAACTTCTACTTCACGTAAACGGTTTTCTTCACGTACTTCAATTTCTTGTTGAGACTGAATCCTTGCTTGCTCAGCCTTTAAACGTTCTTCTTCTTGTACCTTTAATGTTTCTGCTTTTTCACGAGCACGAATTGTTTCGATCTCACGTTTTTGGCGAGCTTCAGCATCGGCTTGTTGACGCTCAAGTTCTAATTTTGCTTCAATAGTTTCGGTATCTTTTTTCTTTAATGCTAATTCAAGATCTCTTTCACGTTTGTTCGTTTCATCTTTATGAACGGCAGTAATAGAAGTAATTTTGTTTATCCCTTCAGCATCAAAAATATTATCTGGATCAAGTGATTTTATTGGAGTTTGTTCTAAATAATCAATAGCAACATCTTCTAACGCATAACCATTAAGATCCTTTCCGATAACATCAATAATACGTTCACGAAAATTCATACGATCTTCAAATAGCTTGGCTAATTCAAATTGCTTACCTACAGTTTTTAACGCTTCTGAAAATTTTGCACTAAAAAGTGAACTTACTGCTTTTTGATCTGATGCTCTATCCACACCAATAGATTTGGCTACTTTTAATACATCTTCAGTGGTTTCATTAACACGAAGATAAAAAGCGACACAAATATCTGCTCGCAAATTATCTTTACAAATTAAACCATCTTTTCCTCGGCGTTCTACATCAAAAGTAATTAATGAAATTTTCATAAATTCTTTTTTATAAATTACAGGATAAACTAAAGCACCTGTAAAATGAACTTTAGGTTTTGAGGTCATATCATTAACGATAAGCGCTGTACCTTGAGGAACCTTAATATAAAAAGCTTTAAATAATAAGAAAAATCCCATTATAACTAAAAAGATAATTCCTACTGTTATAAGAAAAAATATTACTGTATCAGTATTTATAGACATAATTTACTATTCTCCAAAAAATTAATTCTAATTATCCGTTAAACTCTTCAATGCTAATGATTTCGTAACAATTATTGGTTGTATCATATCGCAGTAATACTGCTTTATCTCCACGTTTAAATTGATACGTTTTATTCCCTCTAACTTGTAAAATTAGTCCTGCTCCACCATCTTCATAAATTGCTTCTCCTTTTATTTCATTTACGATACTAGAACGTATTTCAACAATTTGTCCCAATAGCGACTTGTAATCATTAGTTATACTTAGTTTTTTAAAGATAGGACGTATAGGTTTTATGACAAATGCAGTAAGGTAAACAGCGACAATTAGCGCAATAACAAAAACGAATGCCCCAACAAGAAAATAAAATAAAATAAAATCATGTAAAGGTAAAATAAAGAGCCGAAAACAAAAATAAGTAATTGCCCATCCGAAAAAAGAAATTGAGGTGATAACTAATGTCATTGGCACTTCATTAAAACCAAACTTTAATAATAAACCACCAAACCCTGAAGAGGGCATATCAGCAGCTATATCATCTAAGTTAATTGCTATATCTAAGCAATCAATACTTAAAATACCAATTGCAGCAACTAACCAATACAGAACACAAAGTGTTAGTAAGGCGCTAAAGATAACAACGGGAAAAGAAAAAAATATCCCCCAGAAAAACTCCATTATATTTCCTTCATATTCTAAATATCGTTATTATGAATATTTAATTATTATATTTTTTTAATTTAAAATCTAACAATTTAATTAACTTGTTTTTCTTTTAATCTGGCTAAAATTGTTTTAGCATCCTGATTGCTAGATTTGATTCCCGCTTCTTCAAGTTTTCTATCAAGTGAATCTTGGTTTTCAGATACTGCCAATTCTTTTTTAGCTTCAATAGTTGCAGCAGTTTTTTCTTGTCGTTTTTTTATTCGCTCTAAAGAATCTAAGGCTGTTTGTAATTTTGTTGTAGAATTACCGTAACGTTGAGCAATTGCAGATTGTGCTTTTTGAACACTTTCTGTAGCTTTTACAATATCTACTTGTTGTTTAAGATTACGAATATTAATTTCTGTTTGTGATATTGTTTGGCGTAAATTTTTTACATTTTCAGCAAAATATATTGCTTGTTCTTTTTGATTTTTACATTTAGTTTCAAGAGCAGAAAGCTTTTCAGCAACTTCTAAAGCTAAATTTTCATTATTATTTTCTAATGCTTTGATAGCATAATTTTCATACTCAGTAATTTCTGCCTGAGTTTTTTCAACTTCTTTATCTGCTAACTTTTGCTGAGCAAGTATGTTTGCTAATGATTCTTTAGCCTCTTTTAATTCAGCATCTGCATCACGAATTTCTTGATCCAAGATGCGTAAAGCTTGCGTATCTATAATCGCTTCACCAGCCTCATTAACACCACCACGAAGTGCTGTAACAAGTTTTTTGAAGATAACCATTATAAATCTCCTTCTTATTATCTATTTTGATTCAATTTGTTAAAGTTAATATGATGCTCATAAGCTTCGGTAGCTTTAATAACATTATCCGATAAAGTTTCTAATTCATAAATAATGTTACTTAATAACGAAGAGGCACTCAATGCTCCGTACATAATATAATTTAATGAACCATCTCCTGTTTTTTCTATCGCAATTGTGGATAATGGAAAGAGTTTTCGAGTACATAGAACTTCTTCATTAAATTGACTCGGATGGGTAACAATATCAACTGGCCAAAGTAGTGCCTCAACAATTATTTGCAGATTGGAAACACTCAAAAATAAAGGAAGATCGCCATATTTATTCATAGTGATATGCAAACAAGCATCAACCCCATCGATAATTTCAACACTGGCAAAGCCTTGATTGAATAATTCTGAATCATGCAAAGCCTGATAAAGATCGGTAATTGACCAAACTTCATTTTTTTTCATTTCATTGTTTCCCTGTTTCTTATTAACACTTGTGCTATTTATTATTGGTAGACGAAATTGTTTTTCAATTTCAAGTAATCTAGTTGTATTTTCCGGCAAAATCCAAATTTCTTTTTTTATAAATCCTTGTTCACGTAAGCGTTGTCTATATTGTTGTTGATAAAATGCTGAGCTTTTAGGCTCTTTTGTCCTTTTCATAGATACTTGGTATTTAACGTAATCATTAATATGGTCTATATTAACATAAAATAATTACATGTAAATATCACATGTAATTATTTTATGTTGAGTTAAATATAGAAATAACTTGCATTATTCACAGTCATTTAAGCAACTATGATAATACATATACATAAAAAGCTTGCTTTTTACGGGGAATGGGAATTCTCTTAATCATGAAATGTAAATAACTTAGCATTTTCCTATATTTTATTTAAAACAAAATAATCGTAATTTTGGTAAAATCGAAACTGCAAAATCCAGTGATGCGCAGATAATAAAATAAACAACAATCACAAATAAAAAGATCTCAGTTGAATAGACCATACTACGGTTATTAACTTGTGTTGCAATAAAAATAAATTCCGCCACTCCAACAATATAGGCTAACGAAGTATCTTTAATGAGTGAAACCCATTGATTAACAAAAGAAGGCAACATCATTTTAAGGGCTTGAGGTAAGATGATAAATAAAATGACTTGCTTTTTATTCAACCCCAATGAAAACGCCGCTTGCCACTGTTCTTTAGCGACCGCAATCATACCAGCATGAACTGAATGACCAATATAAGCAGCACCAATAAGTGATAAAGAAAAAATTACAGTTGCAATAGCGGACACATCAATATTGAGTAGTACAGGCAAAAGAAAGTATGTCCAAAAAATAAGCATAATAACAGGTATAGCTCTTAAAAAACCGAGCACTCCTACCAATAAATAACGTATTCCTCCTTTAAAAACAGTCAGTCCTATTCCTGCTAAAATACCCAAAAAGGTAGAAAATAAAATGGCCAAAAAGCTCATTAGCAATGTTAAAAAAATGCCTCCAGGAAAGTTACCCCACATCATATAACTTAAATTATTATAAATAACTTCTAAACCTTTAAGTTCCATAAGTGGTTACACCTTACCTATTTGTAATCGTTTTGCTTGATAAATATTGCCTAAAGTGCCAACAATAATAATTGCCAAAATATACAATAAAGTGGCAATGGCAAAGTCTTGAAAGGTTTTTAATGATTCGGTTTCAACTTGACGCGATACATAAGAAAGCTCTAACACACCAATAGCCATCGTTAATGACGAATTTTTGATGATATTCATATATTGGCCAATTAAAGAAGGAAAGGCAATACGAAAGCTTTGCGGCAAAATAACAAATCGCATACTTTGCCACCAAGTTAAGCCTAAAGCTAATGACGCTTGTTCTTGCCCTTGCCTAACGCCAGCAATGCCAGCTCTAAACTCTTCAGCAATAAACGCACTTGAATAACACGTCAATCCAATTAAGCCAATAATAAACTCAAACGATGGCATTTTCAGTGAAAAAAAGAACAACGAAATTTGCGGTTCATCAAATAACCATAATTTAAATTCAGCAGGTAATAAATTACCCACACCAAAATACCAAAAAAAGAGCTGAGGCAATAATGGAGAATAACGAAAAATTGCGTTATACCCCATTACGATGATTTGAATAATTTTAATTTTACTTTGTTGAGCAATAACCAGTAAAAAGCCCAATAATGTTGAAAAAATAATAGTAAGCAATGAGATAGCTAACGTAACTAAAAAACCATCCCATAACCACCACAGATAACGGGGCTCAAGTAATTGCTCGAACATAACTCTTACTGACCTTTACCTATTTTAAAATCACCACGAGGCATTGCCGATGTAGTATCAGGCCCAAACCAACGGTTATAAATGGTTATTGCTTCACCCTTTTCTTCAAGTGTTAATAAAATCTGATTCACTTTTTCTTTCAAGCGATCTTCGCCTTTTGGTATACCCACGGCTTGATATTCTTGGGTAATACTAAATGGTGAAATTTCAAATGCTGCACGTTGATCTTCAGGCACATTAGCCAATAAACCGATTAATTTAGCATCATCTTGAGTAATTGCTTGCACAACACCATTGCGTAATGCCGCAAAGGCAAATGGTGTATCATCATAAGAAATCACTTTTGCTGTTGGGTATTTTTCACGCAGTGTGATTTCCATAACCGTACCTTTATCGGCACCAATACGAAGTTTTTTTAAATCATCCGCTGATTTTAATACACCTTTTTTTGCTATAAATTTTTGACCAGTTGCAAAATAAGGCAAACTAAAATCAACGGTTTTTGCTCTTTCATCTGTAACAGTAAAATTGGCAACAATTAAATCAGCTTTTTTAGATGTTAATAATGGAATTCGATTAGCAGGATTAGTTGGGACTAGGTCAACTTTAACATTAAGAGCCTTGCCGATTTCATTTGCATAATCAACATCAAGACCAACAACTTTATTGGTTTTTTCATCAATATATCCAAATGGCGGATTACTATCAAACACGGCTATTTTAATTTCGCCCCGTTTTTCAATGTCATCAAGGCGATCTGCATAAGCAGAATTGGCGCCTAGCAAACTACCTATTAATGCGACCACGGTTAGTGATTTAGTCAACAATTTCATTCTGATTCCCCCTAATTAAAGGTTATTTTATTTTCAGTTAAAGTCTAACAACAAAGAATCAAATGAATAAATAACTAATACTCACATGCTTATAACTTACAGTTATATATATTACCCTACTATCTCATTATCTATAAAAAAGTAAGCGATTTCTCTTTCTGCCGAAAGTAGAGAGTCTGAACCATGTACAGAGTTTTCGGTTGTATTATCAGCAAAATCTGCCCGCAAAGTGCCTGCGGTCGCTTTAGACAAATCAGAAGATCCCATTAAGTCTCGATAACGTTTAACCGCATTTTCACCCTCAAGAACCAAAACAACGATAGGATCTGATGTCATAAAATTAACCAATTTATCAAAAAACGGTTTTCCTTGATGCTCAGCATAAAAGCCTTCTGCTTGTTTTGGCGTTAATTTAAGCATTTTTAGCGCAACAACATTAAGTTTTGCTTGGTTGATACGCGTGATTATTTCACCAATCAACTGCTTTTTAACTGCATTTGGTTTAATAATAGATAATGTTCGTTCAATAGCCATATATTTTTATTCTCGTTAATCTAATGTAAATGTTATGCGAGCAATCTGCCCACCTTTATCCAATAATAATAAATAGTGTAAGCCTTTTTTTGATACTGTAATTGACACTTTTTCATCATTAACTGATTTTGCTATAAGGTCACCATCTAAGAACCACCATTTATCGCCAGCATCGCCTTGTGGGGTTAAATCAATCGTTACTTGTTGTTGTCCAGGTAAACTTCTAACAAGTTGCTTATCAAGTAATCCTACAATAGATAATGAAGCAAAAACATCCTTACCAAATGCAGGGCAACGTATATCAATAGGTGGTAATAACATTTGCCTACGTTCTTTAGGTAAAAGCCAATTTTCTAATGCTATCGGCCATAAGGCAATTTTTTTTTCATGAGCATTTTTACAATCTGCAGCTACCCGTTCTCCTTGTTCATTAACCCAAATCGTTACCCACCCCGAACGATAAAGGTTGTTATTTAACACAGATAAAGTATCAAGTGTTGGTGGTATCATGTTATTAAGTATCCATGCTGTTTTTTGACGATGACAATTTTCATCCGTTGCAGCTAAAACTTGACCTGATGGCCAACAAATTTTTTCAGAAGTAACTGTACTAGGTTGATTAAAAATAGGTAACGAGCGATTTAGTCGTCGCTCTTTATTGAGCAACAAAGCATTAACTTGTTGTAAAATTGGCACAGCAGTAACGCTACCATATTGTCCAACAACAGGAGTTCCATCAGGACGACCTACCCATATTCCTATTAAATAGCGAGGGTTAACACCAATTGCCCACGCATCACGATAGCCATAGCTAGTTCCTGTTTTGTAAGCAAGTAAATTATTATTGATTAACATTTGTTTAGTTATCCACGCACTACCTTCAGAAATGAAGCTCTTACTAACTAAGGGCTCATCTTGTATGAACCGCAAAGGGCTTACTTTACCATGTCTAGCAAACGCGCTATATGCACTGACTAGATTATCCATTCTTAGTGAAGTGCCTCCTAAAATATATGAAATATTTGGCATATTACCTGCTGATGCTAATGGTAAACCGACACTAGTAAGCTTACTTGTAAAGCGTTTAGGTCCATATAATTCAATTAACTGCACTGCCGGTAAGTTTAACGATTTACTCAACGCCTCAGAAGCACTGACAGGTCCATAAAAATCTTCATCAAAATTTGTGGGACGATAATCAGACTCGATACGGGGAACATCTTGCAGTAATGATTCGGAATGAATCATTCCCTCGTCAATAGCAAGGGCATAAATAAATGGTTTTAATGTTGATCCAGGAGAACGAAGTGATCTTATCATATCAACTTGACCAAATCGTTCATTGTCATTGAAATCAGCTGACCCGACATAACCTTTTACTGACATGTCAGTATGATCAACAATTAAAATCGCCAATGATGTTTTTGGTGGTAATTGATTTTTACGGTTAGCAGCAATATCTTCAAGTGCATATTGAAGAGATGAATCAATTGTTGAATGAATAATATTAGTATCTGGATATTGTTGACTTAATCGCTGTGCTAACAAAGGCGCTAGTTGGGGGGCTTTTCGTCGATAAACCCAAATTTCATCTTTACGAATTTGCTCAATAATATCAGATGACCACACTTGGTTTTCAGATAAGCGATCTAATACTTTATCTCTAGCCTGTTTAGCTCGTTCAGGATATCTATCTGGGCGTAATCGACTTGGTGCTTGTGGTAAAACCGCAAGTAATACAGCTTCACTACGAGTTAACTTATTAGGTTTTTTACCAAAATATGACCAACTGGCTGCTCCAAGCCCTTCTATTGTGCCTCCATAAGGGGCATGGTTGATATATAAGGTTAAAATTTCATCTTTGCTAAAATGCCATTCTAATTGTAGTGTTCTAAATATTTGCTTTAATTTTCCAAGCATAGTGCGGTCGTGATGGTCAAGCAGTCTGGCAACTTGCATCGAAAGAGTACTTCCACCCGAGATAATTCTATTATTGGTAATATTTTGAAAAGCAGCTCGTAGCAAAGAAATAGGATTAATACCTACATGATCGTAAAAATAGCGATCTTCATAATTTAATAATGCATCAATATAGTATTTTGGAACTTCGTCTAATTTAACAGGGTAACGCCAAATACCATTTTCATCAGCAAATCGCCAAAGTGGTGTTTCATCTTGTGCTATGATAGTTTGCGTTGTTTTACTTTTTTTAACCGATAGCGGAAAAAGAAAATCAGCAACTAAAAAACAAGCAAACAAACCAAGCATAAAGCAAAGTAAAAATATCATAATTTTGCTAAGGAATTTTTTCATGATGCGCTAATGCTTTAGATTGGCAATTACATTTTAATCATAAACAAACCGCCAACACCCATCGGTTGGCGGAAAATTAAATTTATGTCAACATAAGTTATTAATTAGCTAGCTTATGCTCAGTAATTGACATTACATCTGGTGATTGACCTATTGCAAACCGTTCTGGTCGATACATTGACTCCACATATGGATATGGGATCATGTAATTTCCTGTTGTTACTGCTCTAGCTAAATATGCAACACGTTTACGGTATTTATTTGAACCAATATAGTTATGAATATCTATTGCTGCAACATATCTATCATCACGATATTGTTGGTACTTAATATCATTACTATCTTCACCTTTTAGCAAGTTAGATAACCCAGGAATTGCCATTAGATTTACGCTACTATTCATTAAATTTTGGTTTTCCAATTCAAGCCCTGCGGGTAAAAAGTCAACAATTAAAGCATCATGAATATTTTGTTTTGCTATTACATCTAGCACAACAACCATTAAGTCACCAACATTAAAATGTTCAGGCGAAATACGATTACCTTTCAAATCATAATAAAAACGATTAATTGTTAAAATATTATTATTACTAGTTGGCGCTGGTGCTTTTTTACCATAACCTGTAACAGTAAATTTAAGATATAACGGTTGTGCGTTTTCTAGGTTTGCAATCGTTAACTCTTTAGACAAGTGGTCAAAATTAAATGATTGAGATAATGATGCAGTTGCATCCACTAATTTTCCATTAATCAAAACATTGAATTTATTATCGCCTTTATGTTGTTCTAATGACCAACCTGCAATAAATAATGCATTTAATTCTTGCGTTGAAAAATAGCGAGTATCATTTAAAGTATCTGATAAATTAAATAGATAATCAGCTTGCTTATCAACACTAATTTTATTTTCTATTAATAGTGATAATACTAATGCCTTATCACGAATCTCACTACCATAATCACCTAGCCAAGGATATTGGTTATCATAGTTAGTACTGAACACTTCTAGCATAAGTTCATTATAGATTTGCTCAAAACCAACCAATTTAGCTGATAATGCCAAATGCATAATCGGCAATGGAGATGCAATTGCTGAATCTCCATTAGTCACTATCTCATACATATGATTAATTTCATTACGCATTGCAGGCTTAATTTTATTTTGTTTAGCTAAAACCATTAATGCATAAGCCTTTGTTGCAAATTGAGTATATTGGGTTTCATAATGATTGCCATAATAGCCTTGTAAACTATTAAATGCATTAGAATCATAAATATATTGACCAATACGATTCATTGCCGCATCAAGAGCTGCATTGTTGACATTATAACCACGTTCTTTTGCGTTTAATAAAAAGTCGGTAGCATAAACAGTAAGCCAGTATTCTTCAGCACTTTCATTACTCCACAAACCAAAACTACCATTACTACGTTGCATTGACAAAATTCGTGAAATACCTAATTGAACTTTTTCACGACGTTCTTCATCAGATTCGGTTTTAATACCTAGATTAGCTAATTGCTGTTGATTAGCGTATAACGATGGTGTTACTCCACTGATCGTTTGTTCTAAACAACCATATGGATAGGCAAATAGCGATTTAATGTATTGCGCAATATTAAGCGGAGGCACATTTGATACAATCAGTTTACCATCCACAGTGTTATCAATCATCTCGGCCATTGCGTCTTGAGGTAAAGTCCAACTTTCACCACCATTAATAGCAACCGCATAATTTTTAGTCGTTGCGGCATAAGCAGGTCTAACGCCAATTTGCCAATCGCGTTTTATTAAATAATTAGAATTATCATCTAATACAATACCATTGACTTCGATCGTTACTGAACCTTGTCCATAGCCATAGTCGGCAACTATTGGTACTTGAATAATTTGTCTCTTTTGACTATCAAGAGTTAAAGCTATGGAATTAATTGAATCTTGATGAATCAACCCTCTTGTTTTAATATCCACCTGCATTGTTTGCGATTTTTCAGTTAAATTATGAATATCTAAAGCTAAAACTGCACGATCACCACCAGATAAAAAGCGAGGAATAGATAATTCTGCAACAACAGGCGCAGCAACGATCATCGTTTGTTCAGCTTTACCAAAGCGTTCATCATCCCATGCTTGAGCCATTAAACGTAATTCACCATTAAAATTAGGTAAAGGAAGTTCAACAATACCTTCACCTTCATCATTTAATTGGATTGTAGTAAGTTGTTGTGCAACAATTTTTACATCAGTAACTGGTTTTTTACCGCCAGGTCCTGCTGAATCTAACATTGCATCACCACCAAAACTCATATTAACATTACGCCCTGATGCCTCTATTAACTTGCCATATACATCATAAAGATCAACATTATAACGTTTTCGACCTAAAAAAGTGCTGTAAGGATCTGGTGTAACAAAATTGGTAATATTTAATACACCAGAATCAACGGCTGATACCAATACAGTTACCTTTTGATCTGTTTTAACAGCTTGCTTATCCATCTTGATTTTAATTGGAATCGTTTTTTCAGGTTCTGTCTTTTTAGGTGCTTCAATATTAATATTTAGCTGTCGATTAGAAGTATCAATTGGTAGATAAAGCAAACCAATTGCTCTTTTAACTGTCTGCACTGTGGCATCAGTTGATGGACGAATAATCATCGCACTAATATAAATATCATGACGCCCCCAATCTTCAATTGGAATATCAACATCAAGACCATTAACATCAACGGTAATATTTTTCTTCCACAATATACCATCATTAGTTTCAAGCGAGATATAACCCGATCCTGCAACAGGAGCCTGTACATGAACTTTAGCGATATCACCAATTGAATAAGCTGTTTTATCAATACTTAACTTCACTTGATCGGGACGAACTGAATTAGTACCATTAGTATTATCTTCCCAATTATAACCACTCCAAAAACGAATACTACTCATAATATTATTTTGGGTATCAACAACTTCAAGACGATAAGAGCCATAGTCATCAGGTTGATAACTTACTTTGACTGTACCGTTTTCACTAATATTAAGTTTTTGTTCAAATGCGACAAATTCACTTGAATTGTAGTTCTGTCTCCATCCATCCTCATCAGACCAACTCCAATAATAGCTACGACGTTCACGTACAATTCGTGCTTTTAGGTGATTAGCGGCATATTTTTTACCATCAGCATCCACATAAGCAACTTCAAATTCGGCATTTGTATTTTCATCAACTGTTAAGCGACTCACATAACGATCTAATGACCAATCATAATAAGGTGATTGAGAAAATAATGCTTTTATAGCAGGCATTTTAGTGGCAGGCAAAATAATTTGGTTAGCATAACGCGTTACAGGGCGACCACCAGAATCAAGTAAACTGGCTTGCAAAATAATGTTGATTGGCGTTTTAAAATCTTTCCAATTAGAATTATCAACATGAACTTGAGCAACACCATTGCTATCAAGTTTTTCATCAATAGTATCAAGTTGTCGATCAATTCCACTATCAGTTACTGCACCAATTTTATAATCAGCAAGTTCAGGTATTGAATCTATTTTTCTTAGATAAACGTTACCTTCTAAATTATTTTTTGACGCTGGTGCACCATATAAATACCAACCTTTAACTGAAAAGTTAACGCTTTGACTGGCTAAAATCGGTTTATTTGATGAAGCATTAATTTCCATCGCCATTCGTTCAGGTAAAAACTCCTCAACCTGAAAATAAAAGTAACGATAATTATCATCACCTAAATTAAAACGAAATGCCCATTTGCCAGTTGCCGCATTGGCAGGGATAACATATTTCCATTGATATAAACCATTTGAATCGAGTTCTGGTTGTAAAAGAAAATTTTCGGCAACTTGCCCATCAGGAGACATAACATCAACAATAATGGGTTGTTCTGGTAATAATTTTCCATCAGCATTACGCAATAATGCATTAAAATAAGCGGTTTCTCTTGGTCGGTATAAATCGCGTGGTCCAAAGACAAATAGCTGCTGTTGGTAAAAAGGTGAACCTGCAAGGTTAAATTCACTTAAATTAAGCGCATTTCGATCTAAATTAACAAATGAAATTTGCTTACCATCACTTGCGGTAATTAAAGTGTATTTTGCATCTTCAGGCAAAGTCATTTCAACATAACCTTGGTCATCGGTTTTTGCTGAAACAGGTAAACAATTTTTATTGCTATCTCGTATACTGCTAGCACATAAGGCAGATAAATTTACATTAGCAATAGGCTTTCCATTATCAAGAGCATGGGTAATAACTGCTAACTTACCATCTGCATAATTATGCACAGAAATCCCAATATTACTGATTGTAAATAACGATGCAGGATTTGAATAATTATAGCTACCAGCTTGGTTCATCACAGCAACGTAAACACCTTCTTGCTGCAATTGAGGAATTTGAGATATATTAATTAAAACGGTTTCTTGCAAATTGCGTTTGGGGTTGAGGTCAAATCGAGAAGTATAAACTAAATCAATATACTTGCTCATTTCTTTCGAATTCCAAGTCGCTACTTGATTAATAAAACCATAATCAGCAATAAAATCAGATAATTTTTCCGGTTTAATTTTGAAAAAATTAACATCAACTTTATTGACATTAAGGGTCATGACTGGCAACCCACTCATTGATTTACTAGGTAACAAAAAACCTGTATTAGCAAACCCTACTAAAGGCTTACGATCTTGAGTAGTAAAATCTTTTTGATAAACTGATTTTAACTTTGTATTGTTAATCGCAGATAACATTTTATCAATTGTTAATGTTAACTTACGATTTGGTTCAAGGTAACGGTGCCTTAGTTCTAACCCATTGTCAGATAATTCCCATGCACCATCAACATTACCTGATTGGCGATCAACTAAACGTAGTAAATTAGAAAATTTAAGATTAGGATTTAAAGGAACTGAAAAAGTAATAACCAACGTGCTTGAACCATCAAGAATAACTTCTGAGCTATCAACAACCGTTAACTCTTTATCGTGATATTTTTCAATTAATTGTGGTGTAGGGTTAAAGGCAGGTTTTGGCGATTCATCTTGTACGATATTATTGTCATTACTAGGATTGCTAACACCAGCTGCTGTATTATCAATAACTTTTGTTTCTAATTGCGTTGTTGCTAGTTCAGCGCTTGTGTTTTGCTTAACGTCTTTATTATCACAACCTGCTAATGCTAACAGCAGGCTAAATACAACTAGATGTTTTACCAATCCCATATTATTACCTCGACCTTATATTATTATGTGTGATGCTGTTTTTTAATTTTATTTTGACTGCATTTTATTCTCCTATTATGCACCGCAATTGACCTTTTAGCAAAAAAAGTTTGAACGTATTTGGAGAATTAAAAAAAATAAAATCAATGTTTTTTGGGAATTTCTTAAATAGATTTTAATACTTTATTCTTTGATTAATTACCCTTCTGCCGTGCACTGAAATTAAGGACTAAGAATTAAATACTATTACAACTAAGGAAAAACACAAAGACCGCTTAATGATTCATTCGGCTCATAGGCATACACAGAACCTAAGTTCGACTTCACAATAAACTGGCGATACCTGTTCAAGTCATAGTCGCTTGTCCAATAGTGGGTGTATCCAGAGAAGTTTACCTTTCCGCCATAACCTCTCATATCACCCCACTCCGTAAAAAAACCCATCCCAATTCGACGAGTGAAATAATTACCAGTTGATGAAGGTGTGCTAGCGACAGCGCCACGACACCACCAACCTGACCATCGGTTAGAACAGACCGCATTAGTCAGGTCCTTGACCTGAGGCATGCGATAACCTATACTATTACACCAAGATGCCTGATTAAAGTTATTATCCAGTTTATTTCCTCGATTGACAAACCACTTTTGTAGCACAAATCCATAGACTACCTCATTGCCATCATTATCTCTACCCACTAACTCGCCTGTGGTAGTTTTGGCTTAGCAATTGGGCTAGGATTAGAATTATACCATTCAGATCTTGCATCTGGGCCTGTCAGGGTAACTCGATAGTTGACATCACAGTGAATATCACATTCTGTATGTTTCGTCACTGTAGCTGTGATTCCCCCATGTGTAACTGGCTCTCCCCATTCCAATTCATTTGCATCCCCCATTATGACCAAATCAAAATATAAACCATTTGCCCCCGTTGTCGGGAAATTCAGGTTGTATGATGTAGGATTGGTTGATTTAACTAGAAATCCATAATATCTCTTCCAATCAGGCCCCAGACGGTCCTCAGGGTCTGTATCGGTTGGTCTTACAGATTTGAGCTCTCCCCATCTTGACTGGGGCAGTATTATGGCATCACTACGATTACTGACTCGACCATTTTTACCCGTTAATGCCTGCAAATGCCATGAAAATGACAATAATATTAGCAAAGCTATTTGAGGTAATTTATGCGCTAATTTCGAAGATATAAATGAGAAAAGAGTAAAAACAGGTCTAATTGCGTTATTTGATAAATTTAAGAGATAGGTTTGCCAGTGCTAGTGTTTAATATGATACTGCATAATATCCCGCCTGTCAAGTAATGCTTTGTTTTATTTGTTTTTTATAACCACCGCTTATTTAATAAGCTACTCTTTTTAGAGTAGCTAAATTATAGCCGTAAAAAAAATAGTTGGCTAGCTTTTTTGGGGATCCTTTTGTAACAATTTGTTAAAAAAGAAGTTACTTAAACTTTGAGTGAAAGTTTTAATCTGTTAAAAATTTTATTTTTTCCTGAAAAACAAAAAATAAATGCTATAACTAAATTTTTATAAATGATTTTTCAAAATTAAATATAAAACTCATCTAAAATAATTAATGAGTTTTATATTTATTAAGGTAATTAAATAAAAGATTGATTATAATAATTAGCTATTTTTAGGCATTGAGACTAACTTTTTTAAGATAAAATTCAGAATGACACCATAAAGTGGCAAAAAGAATAATCCGCAAATTAGAATTTTAAAACTATAGTCCATTAACGAAATTTCGATCCAATGATTTGCCATAAATTCATCGTTACTTTGATAAAATGCGATAGCAAAAAAGACAATAGTATCAATACCATTACCAAATATTGCCGATGCAGTTGGGGCAACCCACCATGATCTGTTTTTTCTTAAATAGTTAAAAACAGTAATATCCATTAGTTGACCAACTAAATAAGCGGCAAAACTTGCCAATGCAATTCGAAATACGAAGCTATTAAATTCCGTCAATGCTGATAATCCAACCCAATGGGTTTCAAAAAATAGTACCGAAATCAGGTATGAAAATAACAATGCGGGGATCATTACCACAAAAATAATTTTTCTGGCTAAACTTGCACCATAAATTCGAATAGTCAGATCGGTAGTTAAAAAGATAAACGGAAAAGTGAATGCCCCCCAAGTTGTTTGAAAACCAAAAATTTCGAATGGGATTTGGACCAAATAATTGCTTGAAGCAATAACCAATATGTGAAAAAAAGCCAACCAGTAAAGGGCTTTTTGCTTTTGTTCACGGGTAAAACTTTTTTCTATCGATTCTGAATGAACATTTAAGTACATTTTTTTTCCTTTTTAATGGGATGAGAGAACCCAATGATGAATTAATTTATTTAGCTTGAGCCATATATTCTTGTAAGCCCTTATTGCGCAGTAAACAACTTGGACACTTACCACATCCTCCTTCAACACCGTAATAACAGGTATGGGTATGTTTTTGGACATAATCAAGATAACCTAGTTTATCAGCCATTTCCCACGTTTGCGCTTTGGTTAAATACATCAGTGGCGTGATGAGATTAAACGCATAGTCCATGGCTAAATTCATTGATACATTCATTGATTTAATAAAGACATCACGGCAATCTGGATAACCACTAAAATCGGTTTCACAAACGCCAATAATAATGTCACAAATGCCTTGTTGCTTGGCATAACAGCCAGCTAAAAGTAAAAAGAGCATATTGCGCCCGTCAACAAAGGTGTTGGGGTAGTCGCCATTTTGAGCAGCTTTGATTTCTTGAGTGTTATCAATAAGTGCATTGTTAGTGGTTTGTTTAATTACTGATGTATCAATGACGGTTTGCTTTATGCCTAAATCTTTGGCAATCCATTCGGCTTTTTCAAGCTCAATGGCGTGGCGTTGACCATAGTGAAAGCTGATTGCTTGGACGTTTTCACGCCCATAATCAGCAATGGCTTGTAGCAAGCAAGTGGTTGAATCTTGCCCGCCCGAAAATATAACGAGTGCTTTGCGAGTTTGCATTAACGGTTCCTGTTTAGATAAATTATAGATTAGCGATTATCGACTTTTTCAGGATAAAGATCGTGATTAGCTAAACGGTTTAGTGCAATTTGTTCCCAATTAGTGCCAGCTTTACCATAGTTAGCATATGGATCGATTGAGATCCCACCGCGTGGTGTGAATTTGCCCCAAACTTCAATATATTTAGGATCCATTAGTTTAATCAAATCTTTCATAATGATATTAATGCAATCTTCGTGGTAATCACCATGATTGCGGAAGCTAAATAAGTAGAGTTTTAGCGATTTGCTTTCGACCATTTTGATATTAGGTACATACGAAATATAAATCGTTGCAAAATCAGGTTGTGCTGTTATTGGGCAAAGACTGGTAAATTCAGGACAGTTGAATTTAACAAAATAGTCGTTATTTGGGTGTTTATTGTCGAATGTTTCTAGTATTTCAGGACAATAGGTCGTTGGATAGCGAACAGACTGATCGCCTAGTAGTGTAATTTTACTCATGAGTTTTCCTTAGTTTTTTTAGCGTGGGAGGTTCACGAACCACGTAACAAGGCGCACACCATACTATTTTTTAATAAAAAAGTCTAGTAAGGATAAGATATTCTGCAAAAGACTAAATAACCCCCATCGAAAGTAATAAGTAATGGGAGTTATAATCAAAACGTCATTATAGAATCAGTGGATTAAGCTATTAGTTGGCTTATTTGTTTCAAGTTCTTTATAAAATTTAGCTAATTCAGCTTTAACTTCATTAAGTTCTTGTTCGGCATCAGCTAATTTTATTTGTTGCTTGGTAATTTTTTGTTTATCACCTTTTGTTTTTGCTTGATCCAATTCTTGGGTTCTTTTGGCAGCTTTATATGTCTTTTCTTGGATTTTTTTCTTATATTTTTCTTCTAAGTCATTATTTAAACAATGATTATTAATATCTTTTAATCTTTTTTGAAGACCTTCAACCTTGTGGGTATTGTTGTGATTTTTTGCTTGTTCAATTTCTACCTCAATAGCCTGTTTTTTGCCTTCACAGGTGAGTCTTTCTACATGGTCAGAGGCATAAACGCCAAACGAAAATGAAATAACCAAAGTGGTCATGCTTAATTTAGCCACGGCTTGAATTACTGATTTCATATAAACTCCTATTAATTTATTTTCTTAACTGAATCAGATCAACTTTGTGATCTTTACCTTTAGTTAAAATTAAACTTGCCCTTTCTCTAGTTGGTAAAATGTTTTCAATTAGATTTAATTCGTTAATTTCACGCCAAAGGCGATTAGCAATATTGACTGCTTCTTGTTCTGGTAGCTGTGAATAATGGTTGAAATAAGAGTTAGGATCACTAAAAGCCCCTGCTCTAAATTTTAAGAATCGATTCACATACCAATTATGTAACAATGGTAAATCAGCATCAACATAAATTGAAAAATCGACATAATCAGACACAAAAACACGGTTATTGGCTTGGGTATAGTTTATGGTGCCTTGTAAGACATTTAATCCTTCAAGAATTAAAATATCAGGACAATCGATAACAATTTCTTCACCTTCGACAATGTCATAAACTAGATGAGAATAAACTGGCGCTTTGACTTTATCTTGTCCTGATTTGACATCAGCAACAAAGTTAATAAGTTTTTTAATGTCATAAGATTGTGGGAACCCTTTTTTATTCATAATGCCACGATCTTCAAGGTATTTATTAGGGTATAAAAAGCCATCAGTTGTCACCAATGCGACTTTGCGATGTTCAGGCCAGCGAGTTAATAATGCTTGCAATACACGAGCAGTAGTACTTTTACCCACCGCAACACTACCTGCTATACCTATAATGTAGGGAATTTTTTGGCTTTTACCTAAAAATTTAGATAATACCGCCTGCCGACTAAAACTGTTACTGATATAATAATTTAATAATCTTGATAAAGGTAAATAAATTTCACTGACCTCATCGATTGACAGGTCTTCATTAATACCTTGTAAAGAAGTAATCTCTTCCGACGTTAGCGTCATAGGTACCGCATTACGCAAACTAGCCCATTCTTGGCGATTAAACTGCATATAAGGGCTTAAATGATTTTTCATTTTATTGTGTTCTCTAATTCAATCTGACAAATTTATTGGGCTCAGATTATACATAAATTCTTTTTTTTACAATCTTAAATTAACATGACTTCTTCATCATAGCTATATTTAAGACTTACTGATAAAATACCTTTATTGATAAGTAACCCTAATATTAAACCAAAATTATATGTTAAAAAATAAATCAAAACAAAAAGCGAAAAAAAGCCGTCAAGAGATTAATGAAGAGTCTCGTGAACTGAAGCGTAAACGTAAGCATAAAGGCTTGCCGAGCGGATCACGTTTTAATAATGGCGAATCCAACAAAAATAAAAACACGTCAAAAGTGATAAAGGATCCTCGTGTTGGTAGCAAAAAACCTATTTCGTTGATAGTTGAAGAGTCTAGTAATAGAGTAAAACCTGTTAAGCAATCTAAACCAAGTAAAACGGTTTTATCACCACAACAAGAATTAGAAAAATTAGAAAATGATCCCAAATTAGATATGTTGCTTGATTTAGTCGAACAAAATAGCCAACTAACTAAAGAGCAACAAGCTTATCTTGACAGTAAATTAAATCGAATCGACGAGTTAATGCAAGAGCTTGGTTATACCGATGACGACTTTGATGAGTTTGAAGGTCAAGACGAAAAGAAAGAGGATATTGTTAGTTTGTTAAAACGTAACTAATGATAAAATATAAAAATCTGTAATTGTGTTTTTCAATACGGACAACATTTAATTTTAACTGTTCAATGTCTGTCCGCAATTTAGAGTCAATAAATTGATAACCTAAAAGCGAGCAAATCATAATGCCAATGTTAATTATGTTAAGTTTATATTTTGGGTTATTAATTTGTACATTGTTATATTTAAATAAAACAAATCGCATTAAAATTAAAACTAAGATTAGAACTCAGCAAAAAACACTATTAAAACGACATAAAAATAACAACAAATATAGACTTAAACGGAAGTAATTAGATGAGCAATACGCAATTATGGGATCAAGCATTAATTGAAAAATATAACTATTCTGGTCCAAGATATACTTCTTACCCGACAGCACTTGAATTTAATGAAAATTTCAATGAGCAGGATTTTTTATCAGCAGCAACAGCTTATCCTACAAAGCCATTATCGCTTTATGTGCACATTCCGTTTTGCCATAAACTTTGTTATTTTTGTGGATGTAATAAACTCATTACTCGTCAAACGCAAAAAGTTACCAAATACCTCGATATTTTAGATATTGAAATTACCGAACGCGCAAAATTGTTTAAGAATCGCACAGTGACACAAATGCACTGGGGAGGCGGTACACCAACATTTTTAACAAATGATGAGATATCTCGTTTAATAGCATCGTTAAAAAAACACTTTCATTTTGCTAATAACGCTGAGCTATCAATCGAAATCGACCCTCGTGAAATTACCCCCGAAACGATTGATCATTTAGCCCATGTTGGCTTTAATCGATTAAGTATGGGAATTCAAGATTTTAATGATGAAATACAAAACCTAATTAATCGAAAGCAGGACGAAAACTTAATTCGTGCACTGATTGAGCAAGCGCGTAAAAACCATTTTCATTCAATTAGTTTAGATCTTATTTATGGTTTACCCAAACAAACCGTTGCCAGTTTTACTGAAACATTAAATAAAGTCATTGCTATTTCTCCCGATCGGTTAAGTGTCTTTAATTACGCCCACCTACCTAGCCGTTTTGCAGCACAACGTAAAATTAAAGATGATGATTTGCCTAATGCCAATCAAAAATTGCAAATTTTACAAACCAGTATTGAAAAACTCACTAATGCTGGTTACCAATTTATCGGTATGGATCATTTTGCCAAACCTACTGACGAATTAGCGATTGCCCAACAAGAAAATAAGTTGCACCGTAATTTTCAAGGCTACACAACACAAGGGGATGCAGATTTACTTGGACTTGGAGTATCATCTATTAGTATATTAGGTGATAGTTATGCACAGAATCAAAAAGATCTAAAACAGTATCAAAACCAAGTAGAAAATTTGGGTAATGCATTATGGAAAGGATTTAATTTAAGTTTAGATGATAAGATTCGCCGTGATGTAATTAAACAACTTATCTGCCATTTTTATTTAGATAAAAAAACCATTGAACAGCAATATCACATTCAATTTGATGATTATTTTGCTGAAGATTTAAAGCTGCTTAAACCATTGCAAAAAGATGGCTTAGTCACAATTAATGAGCAAGTGATTACAATCCAACCTAAAGGGCATTTGCTAATACGCAACATTTGCATGTGCTTTGATATTTATATGCGAAAAATGGCACGGCAACAGCAGTTTTCTCGGGTTATTTGATTTGAAGTGGTTTTTCATATTACTGTAAACAATGTGAGTAACTCCTAAAAAGGTAAATCTTATGATAATATTCAGTCTAATTTAATGAAAAGAAAGTACTTTTAAATTCACAATTTTCAGTCTTTAGGCATGAAACTATTATTTTTAGTAAGGAGTTGATCAAATGGGATTGATGAATAAATTAGTAGTAGTATTTCCAACTCGCCCTTTAAAAGTTATGAAGTTAAAGCAAGAAAGCTCATTGCATCAAATAAGAAGAATATGTGTGGCAATTATTTTCTTTGTGTTAGCTATGTTTATAGCACTGAGATATTATCCTGGATTAATTGATGATTATAAAATATCACACAACCCAGTTGTGGTTGACTATCATACAGAAGTAAAATGTCATGTAAGAGCTATTGTTGAGAATTGTTCAATGAAAATTATCACTAATACAGGACAAGTTATTAAACGTGATTTCCTCGGTGGGATTAAAAGAAATAATCAAGTTGTAACTGTGGCTTCTGCCGATGATCCTTCACTAGTAACAATTGATTTAGCTATTGATAATATGCTGAGTCAATTTGTGATTACGACTGTTTTTACTTTTTTGTTTATATTGCTTGTATGGATGAGTCTAGTTGTTATATTAAGAACACATAAAATGATGAAAGTTATCAATGAAATCAGTGGGCAAAGATTAACTCCTGCTATTGTGCCGATTAAATTAACATCTTATGGTAAAACAATAACGGCTTTATATCAGGCAAAAAATGCTCAAGGTGCAGATGTTAAATGTATAGCTACTTTTAATAAAAACTCAAGCGGTGGACCAATTATTATAGGTGATATGACTAAAAATAAATGTAATGTCTTGGCCGTAATCGGGCAAAATAATCCTATTCCTATTCTTCTTGATGAAAACTTTACACGCTGTGATTTTACCGATAGTGAAATACAGGCATTAATTGAAGTTCTCTGCTAATCCAGATATGATATCAATAATAGTGTAAAACCAGTTTAAATATTTAAATTTTATATATAGGGCGATAGCATCACCCTATTTCTTAAAACTTGTGATATGTATTGCAACTTATTATTTTCTTTTAAAACAAAATAAACAAACTGCGCTTATTAATGACTTGCTAGATAAACCTTAAATTTAGTCGTTTGTGCAATCACCTCAACATTTTTAAATATTTCATCTAAAATACTTTGATACGGTAAAAATGAATTTGCCACAATACACAAATAACCATTTAATTTTAGGTGTTTTTTTGCCTCTTTAATTAGCGTGTTAACCGCGGTGTAATTGGTCTGTTTGCCGTCATGAAAAGGTGGGTTAGAAACAATTAAATGATATTTATCATTTAGGTTAGAAAAAACATCACTCGCCATAACAGTTGCTTTTACGTTATTACTGTTTAATGTTGCTTGACTTGAGGCAATTGCTGCGCTGCTTACATCGGATAACGTTAGTGCAATATCAGGGTATAATTTACCTAGCACCGTGGACAAAATACCCGAACCACATCCCACATCTAATACATTACCTTTTATAATGTCTGAATGTTCGATTAATGCATTTAAAAGCAGTTCACTACCAGTATCCAAACCTTTTTGACTAAAAACACCTGGTAAACTTTTAATTTCGATATCTTGGTTTTCGATCGTTAAATGGTAGCTTAACCACCATTCGTTAAGATCAAATGCCAAACGATCTTCAGCTTGAAAATGGTATAAGCCACAACGTCTTGCACTATCTATTTTTTGAATTGTACCAAATTCATTTAATAACGCTTCAACGCTTTTTACCCCGGTTCTATTTTCACCAATAATAAAAATATCACTGCCTTTTGGCATATTGTTTAATAAATAAGAGAGTTGAAACTGTGCTTCGCTTTTTGTTTTTGGCCAATAGTAAATTAGCGTATCCATACCAACATATAGTTCGGCTTCTGGCAACAATGAAAAATAGGTGCACTTGCCACGGGCACTATTTTTGAAACGTAAATAAGTATGAAATTGTGTACAATGAATCTTAACTTGATTTGCTGACATAATAACGGGATAACTGTCTTGAATGTCACCAGCAATGATCACATTTTTATCGTGAAAAAATTCTTGATGACGCTCAAGTACTTGACTTGCTGGAGTAAAAGCGGATGTGGACATATTTCCTCAATGAAAAACCTTTATAAATTGATGCGTTGATTATACAATTAACTATCTTTAATCTCTAATAAAAAACAGTAAGTCGATAATGACGCAACAAGATTGGTATCTAAAACAGTGCAATATTACGCAATATATTTTGCGTAACACAAATGTCTTTAAAGGCGAAATTGCCACTCAAATCAGTGATAAAATCCGTTTGATTGTTGTTGCCAAAGCGCAGCCAACGCAAAAAATCTATTTAGATATATTAAATGCGATTGCTCTTACTCAAGATCAGGTGTTAGTATTAACACCATCGCAACTTATTGTACCAGCAAGTGATATTAAAACCGTAATTTGGTTTATTGATATAAAGCCTGAAGAATCTTGGCAAAATCCATTAACCATTCAAACCACTAGCTTAGATCAGCTTGCCAAAACACCACAACAAAAACGCCAACTTTGGCAACAATTATGTCAATATGAAAACTATTTCCACCCTGACCGAACATGATTTAACAAAAGCTTTTGAATTAGAGCAAATTTGTCATGCTATTCCTTGGTCAAAACAGACATTCTTTTCAAACCAAGGCGATCGTTATTTAAATTTTAAAATAACGGTTGATAAACAAATTGTTGGATTTTGTATCTGCCAACAAGCTTTTGATGAAGCTAATCTATTTAATATTGCCATCCATCCCGATTTTAGAAAACAAGGACTGGCAAAAGCTTTGCTCAACCATTTGATAGAAGAGTTACTCACTATAAAATCACCCTGCCCAATTTCAACGCTTTGGCTTGAAGTTAGACAATCAAATAGCCCTGCAATTGAGCTGTATCATGCTTTAGGTTTTAACCAAATAACGGTTCGAAAAAACTATTATCCAACAACCGATGGTCAACAAGAAGATGCAATTATTATGGCTTATACACTTGCTTTATAAACAGATAAAAGGAAATGACGATGCAACACACTAACGCACTGTTATTTGTCAATGGTGAACCACCTAAATTTTATCCAAATGATATAGATAGTTATACCTATATTGCTGCAACCGATGGCGCTTACCATAATTATTTGTCCACATCATCAATTGAACCCGATTTTATTATTGGTGATTTAGATAGTTATAAGCCTAATAGCAAAATTCCGTCCAAAACCCAAATCATCCACACTCCCGATCAAAATAAAACTGATTTTGAAAAAGCTATTTTATTTTTAGCCGATAAAGGAGTGTCAAAATTTGATGTTTATGGTGCTTGTGGCCATGCTAGCGATCATTTTTTGGGGAATATTTCTGTCGCAATTAAATATTACTATCAGTATAAAATGACTTTTTATGATAATTATTGCCGTTTTTTTCTTGCCGAATATGAGCAAAAAATCGATAACGTAAAAGATCATATTATTTCATTAATTCCACTTTCCAAAGTAACAGGATTAACCATCACCGGCTTCCAGTACCCTTTGATTGACCAGACTCTATCCCTAGGTAGCAGTATTAGTTTAAGAAATAAAGCAATTAGCGATGTAGTTACAATATCTTTTAAAAATGGTGATTTAATGGTTTTTATTGAAGATTCAAAGAATGTTAATTGACATAATCTTTTATGTTAACTTACAATAAATTTATAAAAAATAAGTATAATTATTGGCCAAGGAAACTCTCCATGTTTTTTAAAAAACTTTCTGTGTTTATCTATGTCTCATTTTTTTCTTGTGTTTCTTTTGCACAAATTGATAATACGCAAAGTGACGCGAATAAAGTAATCGATACATTTCTTCAATGCGATAATCATTTTTTTGAACAACTCGCTAAACATCAAAACTTAATCAGCCAATACGTCGATTTAGCCACAACTTCCGATAATATAACTTATATTCCTGTGGAGTCTATTGAAAAAAACGACAAAAATAAAGTAATGTTTAAAAAAACACTTGAATATCGTGGTTTAAAAATTATAGGCTATCAAAATATCTATATTCCAACCGATTTTTCTGGTCAGTTTTTTTACTGGGGTTTTATCTTTGATAACACTGAAGATGAAGTTAAAAACACTTTAAATAATATTAATTGGTTGCCATACAATATCAATGTTTATATCGCAAACGCCAAAATTTATGATCGCCAACTAAAACCTACTGTATGGCAAGACGATCCTTATGCTATTGATGGTGTTATTTCAAAATATGGCACAGTTAACAAAGGACTTTATTTAGAGCTTATTACCAATAATCAAAGCAGTATTTTTTGCTCTATCCAAGGTGATTTAGATAAAGAAATTCTACTTACAACGCGTCCTGATCTAAAACCAATTATTGAAAAACAAGAAGCTGAACGTCAAGAACGAATTAAACACTACAAAGAAAAGAAGCTAAAAGAAAAAGAAAAACAAAAACAAGTACAACAATCTCAACCACAAACAACCGCTAAAGAAGCGGCTTGAAAAGATGGAGATAATATTTAATGAAAAAACTTAGTTTATTTTTAATTCTCTTTTCTTTTTCAGCATTCAGTCATGCAGTTGAAGAAAAAACCAATATTGACATTAAAGCACATGCAAATACAGCAACAGAGAGCTTAAAAGATCCTCGCGTAGGTAAGAAATTTATTCCTACATCTAAATCAAAAGAAGATAATTCCGTTAGTTATTCTTTTTTAGATAGGCATTCGATTAAACCTCATCCTTTCAATGCTAAAATTCGTGTATTTAGTGAGGTGACAAATTACAGTCCTGGATTATTACAAAAAAATAATGATGGTACTGAAACACCCTATCATTCAATCAAAATAGATTATTATGCCAATTGCGACAAAATGGAGTTAGCAAAAGGTAAAATCAGAACAATCGAAAACAACTTCGGTGACGGTAAATTAGTCAATACCATTGAAATACCAAATCGCTGGGTAGCAATAACTTCAGGTAACAAACAATATAAGTTACTTGTTATTGCCTGTTCTTTACCACTTGCAAATGAATAACAAAAATAGCCCTATATTTACTCTAGCCACCTTGCTGTGGCAGAGTATATCCATTTATACTAATATTACACCATGATTTATTAGAATGATTACACTTTTATGAATATTACACAATTCCATACCCTGACCGAGCAATTATTTGATAGAATTGAGCTATTTTTAGATAATTATGCAGATGAGCATGACATTGATTTGGACTATGAAACCACTGGTAATGTCATTACCATTAGTTTTCCTAATAACAGCAAAATCATTGTTAACACTCAAGAACCCCTCTTCCAAATTTGGTTAGCTACACGCAAGCAAGGTTATCATTTTGATTATGTGAATGATAATTGGTTTTGTAATCGTACCAATCAGTCGTTCGATATAATTTTTTCTGAATCAGTAACAGATCAAGCAAATCAATAATACATATAAAAATGGGAATTTATAGTTAAATTCCCGTTTAATTGTTAAATAGCACAATACTTAATAAAGTCTACAATAAAGTTAGGTTTGCTAATTTAACTACTAACCATTTGATTCCTTCATTAATAAAAGCAATTTGCACTCGTTTATGATCAGCTTCGCCATCAATATTAACAATAGTTCCTTCACCAAAACGGCTATGTCGCACTTTACGACCTAATCTATAACCATCATCATTTTGGCGAGCTTTTTTAGGATATATTTTTTTACAATCATCATAAGAATTATTATATTCTTTTCGATCAGATGGTCTGATAAAGCCTTGATGACTGATTTCTTTTAATACATCAATGGGTAACTCATTTAAAAAACGCGAAGGTAAATTTCGCTCTTCACGACCATATAGACGCCTTATCTGAGCTAAAGATAATGTTAAGTGTTTACGTGCTCGAGTAATACCGACATAAGCAAGACGCCGCTCTTCTTCTATTTTTTCAGGATCTTGTGCTGATCGTTGATCTGGAAATACGCCATCTTCTAGTCCAACAATAAATACATTATCAAATTCAAGCCCTTTTGCTGAATGCAAAGTCATTAATTGAATTGAATCTTGTTCATTAATCACATCACGGCTTTCTAGCGAGGTATATGCTAAAAATGATTCTAAAACAGTCAATGTTTTACCCGTTTCATTATCTTGAATAATTGTATTTTCATTAGAATGATGAAACTGCTCAGCAGCCGATACCAATTCTTCAAGATTTTCTAGCCTTGATTGTCCTTTAATACCGGGTTCTTGTTCGTACATTTGTAATATACCCGATAGTTTAATAATCATATCAAGTTGCTTATAAACTGGTTGAGATTCCACTTTATCAAAGATAAATTCCATTAAATCTAAAAAGCGACTTAAGCCAGAGCATTGTCTTTCGCTCAATGCATTAGTTTGAATAAGCATTAAACAGGCATCCCATAATGAAATAGCATATTGCTTGGCGACGGTTCTAACTCTATCTAACGTAATAGTGCCAATTCCACGAGTTGGCGTGTTAATTACCGCTTCAAATGCCATATCATTATTGTGATCATATAATAGTCGTAAATAGGCAAGCGCTAATTTAACTTCTTGGCGTTCATAAAAACGAATTGAACCATAAATTTGGTAAGGTAATCCCGCTTGTAATAATGTATCTTCAAATATACGTGATTGCGCATTACTGCGGTACAAAATAGCACAGCTTGAGTAATTATCACCCTCTTGATGACGCTTTTTAATTTGACCGGTAACAAACCTTGCTTCATCAATATCATTATAACCAATATAAAGTAAAATCTGTTCACCATCACCTCGATCTGTCCATAAATTTTTACCCAATCGCTTGGTATTTTGCGCTATCAACTTATTTGCAGCGTCTAAAATATTATTGGTTGAACGGTAATTTTGTTCTAATCGAATAATTTCAGTTTCAGGGTAATCATTGATAAACAATTGAAGATTATCCGCATTCGCTCCACGCCAACTATAGATAGATTGATCATCATCACCGACAATCATTACATTAGCAGTATTACCGGCTAGTTTTTTTACCAATCGATACTGAATCTTGTTCGTATCTTGAAATTCATCAATTAAAATATTACAAAAACGCCGGTGACAATAATTTAAAACTTCTTGATTTTGGCAAAGGAGTTCATAAGTTCTTAGAATTAACTCCGAAAAATCAAGATAACCAAGCTTATCACAAATAACTTGATAGTCGTGATAAATCTTTTGCCACATAACTTGTTTGGGATCTTCAGGAACAATGTCACCGGCACGATGTCCCTTTTCTTTCTGAGTAGAAATAAAGGCTGCACACTGTTTAGCTGACCACTGTTTTTCGTCGATTTTTAGCTCACGAAAAATTCGCTTAATCAAGCGAACTTGGTCTTCTGTATCAATCAGTTGAAAATTAGGTGGCAATTTAGCCTGTTCTGAAAACATACGCAATAAGCGATGAGCCAAACCATGAAAAGTGCCCACCCACATGCCATTAAAATAACCTTCCCCAACTAATGCTTGAATACGCTCCTGCATTTCAGCTGCAGCTTTATTGGTAAAAGTAACCGCAAAAATTGAGCCTGGAGAATATTGCTTTTCAATACAAAGCCAAGCAATACGATGAACTAAAACTCGAGTTTTACCACTCCCTGCACCAGCAAGAACAATGGTATATTGATTATCAGTGGTAGTAGCATTTTTTTGTTCGATGTTTAGATCTTCTAATAATGATTGACTAGTTTCCATCATATTCAAACCTATTTTGATAACCAAAAACACTAACCAGCATTAATGTTGAAAATGTTAATATTTTTATCATATTTAAAGATATTTGGTTGACTGTAGTCAAACAGGAATATAAAAACAAAACTATTAAGCGCAACACACCGTTACACTTAACACAATTTATCTTTATATAGGCTTACTGTCCATCTATACAGGTAAAGGTAAGATTATAGCAGATTATCCAATTCTAGCAATTGAGTTATTTCCATATGAGGTAAACATCTTGTATCATCGAGTTGAAAAATATCATGTTTATAGATATTAATAAAACAAGCCAAAAAACCATTATTGATAGCACCATTAACATCAGTCAATAGATTATCGCCTACATGTAAAATATGTTGTGATGGAATAGCTAACTTGTCAGAAGCTAAATCAAAAATCTCGGGAAACGGTTTTGAACGCCCATGTTCACCACCACGCAATGAAAATTGAAAATAATCGCCTAAACCAATTTGATTAACATCTACGTTTCCATTAGTGATTACTGCCAAAGGGTATTTCGTGGCTAATTTTGTCAATAACATATGTGTTGATTGTGGGACTTGCATTTTGTGCCGCCAAAAATTAAAGCATGTCATTGATTCATCAATAATATCTGCAAATTTTTGTACTGGAATATCAGTTTTATTTAACAGCGATTTGATAGTTTGAAATCGCCATACATTAACATCGTGATAAATTTCAGGATAAGATAAAAGCACAGTGTGCTTTTCGGCCAAATACTTGGATATTGTAAGCGTATGCAATTGCTCATAATTTTGGAGCATTTTGACCATTTCTTCTTCCGCTTTTTCAACAATCATACTGTTATCGTATAACGTGTCATCGAGATCGAAAGTCAATGCTTTAATCGTATTAATAGATCGATAAAAGTGCATCGTTATTTTCTCCTTTTAGCTCGTGGATGGGCTGAATCATAAACTTCTGATAGGTGTGAAAAATCCAAGTGCGTATAAACTTGCGTCGTTGATAAATCGGCATGACCAAGCAACTCTTGTACTGCACGTAAATCACCACTTGATTCAAGCATATGAGTTGCAAATGAATGGCGTAATTTATGGGGATGAACATGACTGCTTAACCCTTGTTTAACCCCCCATTGTGAAAAACGCTTTTCAACATTACGCGGTGAAATCCGTTTACCCAATTTTGAAATAAATAGCGCATCATCTTGCGGGACTAAAGAGTCGCGCATCGAAAGCCAATGTTTAATCCATTTAATTGACTCTCGGCCTAATGGCAACTTCCGTTCTTTATTACCCTTACCCATTACACGAATTTCGCCATCAGTAAGGTTTAATTCACGGCAATTTAATCCAACTAATTCAGAAAGGCGTAACCCAGAACCATACATGACTTCAAGCATCGCTCTATCACGAACAGAAAGCGGATCATTATATTCAATATCAAGCAGTTGATTAATTTCATCAATATCAATATTTTTAGGAAGATGCTGCCCCAATTTAGGATTCAAAACACCACGCGCTGGGTTTGCATTAATAAGCTCATTTTTAACCATCCAATCACAAAAACTACGTAATGCCGATAATCTCAATGATAAGCTTCTTGCCTGTAAACCTGTACGTTTACTACGACTAATCAATAACCTTACCGCTGACGAATCTAAATCTTGCCATGTTGATAGTTCTATTTCTTTTGCTAACGAAATAATGGCATACAGCTGTCTTTGATAATTAATTTGCGTATTTAAACTGAGCTGTCGTTCTGACTTTAAATAACTTAAAAACTGATCAACAGGTAATGTTAATGCAGTATTGTCGTTTTGATTAGGCTGTACCATAAAGAGGATCCTTATTTTTTTCGCATAATCCATCTGCTAATTAAAATGGGTAAAATTTCACTCATTTTTTCAAGTAATAATGTACCTTGCCCTGCTTGGTAATGTTGTGGATTAGTGCTAGTAAACATTAGCAAACCTAAATCACCAAATTGTCCCAATAAAGATAAAGCAACTGACCCAACATAACCATGTTTAGGTAATAAAAAGTCAAGTTCAGTTGAATTTAATGGTCCTAAATATTGCTGGTTATACTGTAAGTGCCTAACACGAATAAAATCAAATTGTAATGAATTTAAAGCTAAGTGATGGTAATTTGACGGTGCATTAAGCAACCATTTATCGTCAAAAAGATACAAATAAGCACCGCTAAGCCCTAACGATTTTGCCCATGTGTTTAATAACGCTATCAATTGATTTAGATCCTCCGCTTTAATCAACTCAATTTGCAAATCCATGAGTTGATTAAACAGCAATTCGTTAGCGCTGGCATACTCCATTAATAACGAAATTTCACACTCTAACTGATTAATTTTGTTACGCTGACGAGCCATATTCCATTCCGGTAACGAAATAATTCCCCGCACTGGGTGTGGTACTTGCATGAATTGAACATACTGAGCATTTCGTATAAAAAAATCTGGGTTATCAATAAGATATTGAGCCACAATTTCGTCATTTAATTTTACTGATGAAAGCTGTTGTCGAGCTTTTTTATCTCTTAAATTTCGTTTATTTTTACCAGCCATAATTAACGTCTATTATATTATTGTATTATCACATTACTTTATGTTTTTATTGCTTTTTTTCTTTAATTAAGCACTAAAAACGCAAATGAAAAACCCAATAAAATCAATGCCTTTTCTAAACATTTTTAGCTTTGCCATTTTCTATCAATTCAACCAACAAATGCCGGGGCTTATCGATGATGATATGAAGGTTAAATTGCAATAAAACCATCATAAACATGTGTTGCAGGTCCTGTCATATAAAGAGGTTGATTGTTACCTTGCCATTCAATTAATAATTTACCACCCGGTAAATTAACATTAACGCTTTGGTTTAATAACCCTTGATTGATGCCAACCGCAACCGCTGCACAAGCACCAGTGCCGCAAGCTTGTGTTTCGCCAACACCTCGTTCAAAGACGCGCAAATTAATGTTATTGCGATCAACAATGTGCATAAATCCAATATTAGCTCGTTTGGGAAAGCGTTCATGTTGCTCCAATAGTGCTCCAAGCTTTGCTACTTCAGCAGTTAGAATATTTTCAACTTGAATCACACAATGAGGATTTCCCATAGAAGCAACGCCACATAATACGGTTTGTTCTTGCGCACGAATGATATAGGTTTTTTCTTCTTTGATGGCTTTAAAAGGAATTTTACCGGGGTCAAAAATAGGCTCCCCCATATTAACACGTACGGTTTCATCGTCATTAACAGTTAGAACAATATTGCCTTTCATAGTGCTAACTTTTAATATACGTTTTCGACTTAGTCCTTTTAAACGGACAAAACGAGCAAAACAGCGTGCGCCATTACCGCATTGCTCAACCTCGGAGCCATCAGAATTAAAAATACGATAATGAAAATCGCTATCTGGCACATAAGGTGGCTCAACAATAAGCAGTTGATCAAATCCAACACCTGTATATCGGTCCGCCATGCGTTTAATCATTTCAGTAGAAAGATGAACATTTTGCGTTACGGCATCAATAACCATAAAATCATTTCCAAGCCCATGCATTTTTGAAAAGTTCATCGTTAATTTACCTTTTATTGTCAAATGTTGTTATTTGTTTACTTTTTTATTTTTAGCGCTGACTGTTAACCAGTATCCACTTAAACCGGAAATACAACTACCATTAAGTATTGCCGATACAATTTATCAATATTATAAAACCGACTCACCACGCCATAAATCGTCAAAGGCTTCACGTTGACGAATTAATTTGTGCTTTTGTTCATCAATGAGCATCACTTCTGCAGGCCTTGGGTGACTATTATAATTTGATGCCATACTAAAACCATAAGCGCCTGCGCTACAGACAACAAGTAAATCATCTTGCTTAATTGAAAGTTCTCGCTGATAAGCCAAAACATCGCTTGATTCACAAATCGGACCAACGACATTATATACAAAAATTTCATCGCCAGATTTTGGTTGTCTTTCAGGTAAGACATTCATCCAAGCATCGTAAAGTGCAGGTCGAATTAAGTTATTCATTCCTGCATCAACGATTGCAAAATGGTTACCCTCTTGATGTTTGGTATATTCGACCTTAGTAATTAATATGCCAGAATTAGCTACAATAGATCGCCCTGGTTCAAACAAAATTTCAATGTTGGGGTAATTGACCAATTTATTTTTCAATTCGCTCACAAGTTGCGCTGGAGTTGGTGGTTGTTCGTTATCATAACAAACACCTAATCCCCCCCCGAGATCAATATGTTCAATTGTAATATTATCAGCTTGCAGTTTGTCCACTAAAGCAAGTATACGATCAGTAGCATCAATAAACGGCGATAATTGCGTTAACTGCGAGCCAATATGACAATCAATACCAACAATATTAATATTTGTTAATGCACGCGCTTTTTGATAAACCGATAATGCTAACTGATAGCTAATCCCAAATTTGTTTTCGCGTAGACCTGTTGAAATATAAGGGTGTGTTTTAGCATCCACATCTGGGTTGATTCTTAATGAAATTGGAGCAATTTTACCTAATCTTTTAGCAACTTCATCAATTCGATATAATTCGGCCTCGGATTCAACATTAAAACATTTAATACCAACCTCAAGCGCACGCTCAATTTCAACGATTGATTTAGCAACGCCAGAAAAAACGATTTTTTTAGGATCCGCGCCTGCTTTTAATACTCGTTCTAATTCACCTTGTGAAACAATATCAAAACCAGCGCCTAATTTTGCCAGTAAACTTAAAACAGCTAAATTACTATTGGCTTTAACGGCGTAACAGATTAAGTGTTTTGTGTTAAGCAAAGCCTGTTCATAGGCTAAAAACCGCTCACGAATATGATCAGCTGAATAGACATATAAAGGGGTGCCATACTGCTTAGCAAGATCTGCAATCGCTATTTGATTAGCAAATAAGCGATCATGTTGATAATTTAAAAAATCCATCACGTTATTCCATTATGCAATTTTAATAAATAAATCAGATTGAATTGAGGCAGTTGTTGTTAATTTGGCTTGTTGCGTTGTTGCATTTTCAATAGGACGATAAAGTGGACCTTTTAATCCACATCCTAGTAATGCCAATATAACAAAAAAGACAGAGAGTAATTTTATAATTGATTTCATAATATTCGCAATTCTTTCTATTTTTTAGAATATTGTCTATATTACACGATAGGAACAATGCTGCAAAGCGTAAATAATAACACCTAAACAAATAGATATACAAAATTAAGAAACCGTAGTTTGTGGAGTAACTCATGTTATTTAAAAAACTACTGTAATGAATAAACATAAAAAAACAAAATTGATACCCTATCACAGGCAAAAAATAGCGTGCTTATATTATAAAGAAAAAATAACTGTAGCTGATTTGGCTAAACGCTTTATTGTCAGTCGTCTGTTCATTTACAATGATGCTAAAAAAGCTTAATTGAAGCTGTTCGTTCTTTAACTAGCAAGAATAAACGTTATAAAACAATCAATTATAAAGCAATCATTTATAAAACCATCAGTTATAAAAACATTAATTATGAAATTAAAAGTCTGATTAAAAATGCCTTATGAGTTTTTAGAGGATGATTTTAATCATGAAGTGTAAACAACCAATTATTTTCCTACCAATAAGATTTTATTAATTTATTCACAAATAACAGGTATAGTTTTAAGATTAAATCCTGCCTCTTTATAATATTTATACCTTACTCTAGCTAGCGCTTTTAAATCCTCGTCAACAGGCACAAAATCAATAATATCACGATAGACATTAGCAAATTCAGGAAATTGCTCTTGTAAATTAATTAGTAGCGGCCTACTACCGCTACTGCGTTTTTGTGGCCAGCTGATTTCAACAGGTGATCCGCCTTTCATACCTTCGCCAGCTAAGTTATGTGGCACAAAGCTGTCGGTACTCAGTTGCCATAGATATTCGTCGATACGCTCAGCTTGTGCTTGATCTTGACAAGCAACTTGTACACGCAAATTAGCTTGCCATGCTTCGGCGATTTTTTGGCATGCGAGTTTTTCATAATATAGCATGCCTGATTCGTTGGCTTCTCTTTGGTTTTCAAGTAGATAGAAGATCACTTTTTTCATAAATGTTGGCTCGATTTATTGATCAAGTAAGTATTGAATCAACATAGCAACAGGACGCCCTGTTGCGCCTTTTTGTGCGCCCGATTTCCATGCAGTGCCCGCAATATCTAAATGCGCCCATTGATATTTTTCAGTAAAACGAGACAGGAAACACGCAGCAGTAATTGTGCCACCATCACGCCCACCAGCGTTAACAATATCAGCGCATGTCGATTTGATCTGCTCTTGGAATTGATCGTCGATCGGCAGTGCCCATGCTTTGTCTTCCGCTTTTTGTGATGCGCTAACTAATTGTGCGACTAACTTATCGTTGTTGCCCATAACTCCTGTATAGTGATGACCAAGCGCCACAATACAAGCGCCTGTTAAGGTAGCTATGTCGATAACGGTTTTGGGATTATAACGCTCAACATAGGTTAAAGCGTCACACAATACAAGCCGCCCTTCGGCATCAGTGTTAATCACTTCAACCGTAGTGCCTGACATGGTAGTTAATATATCACCAGGACGGTAGCTATTACCGTCAGGCATGTTTTCACAACCTGCCATAACACCTACAACATTGATCGATAATTTAAGTTCAGCAACGGCTTGCATAACACCATAAACCGTTGCTGCACCACACATGTCGTATTTCATTTCATCCATGCCAGCAGCAGGTTTGATAGATATACCACCCGAATCAAACGTTAGCCCTTTGCCAACTAAAACATAAGGTTGGGCTTTTTTATCTTTGGCGCCTTGGTATTCAATAATGGTCATGATCGATTCGTTTTGCGATCCACGCCCAACGGCTAAATAGGCATTCATGTTTAATTTTGCCAGTTCGCTTTCGCCAAGGCAGGTGACTTTGAGCGATGTATGTAGTTTTCCTAGCTGTTTGCCTTGTTCAGCTAAATATTTTGCATTACAAACGTTCGATGGCATGTTGGCAATAGTCTTGGTTGCGGTAATGGCATTAGCAATAATTTCACCTTGTAACAAGTTGCTAGTTAATTCATCAATATTGCTTTTATTACCCGTTAATAATGCCACTTTTGCTAAGCTTGGTGCTGGGGTTTTGGTGGTTTTAAATTCGTCAAACCGATATGTTATGTCACTCACTATTTGTGGCAACTGTTTGGCAATTTGTAGGCTATTGCTTTGATTGACAGCTAGCAAGTCCCACGCAATACTTTTAATCTTTTTGGCAAGCAGTTCTTTGATAACGGCTTGAATCACTTTTTTGGCTTGCGTTACTCCAAAGTCGTTGGTTTTTCCACAGCCAACAAATAGGAGTTTTTGTTTGAGATCGCTATTAGTTTGATACAATAGCGTGGTTTTACCCAATTCATGGCTAATATCGCCTGACTTGATAAGCTGACTTACTAGGCCGTTAGTTAAGTTGTCGATATCTTTAACAATATCTGACTGGCTTTTTCCTGAATCAATTGAAATAACTAAACACTCTGTTTTTTGTTTGGTTATAATAGTGCTGTTTTTTATTTGAAATTCCATGATGTTTCCATTTATGCGTTGATGGGAATAATGAATATTCTATCGGTTCATTATGGGATAGCAACAAAAAGATAACTAAAACTTAGCAAATCAGATTATAATAATCAGATTTTGTACCAACATGTATAGGTAAAATGTGATAATTCGTCGATATTTAGTTAAAGAGACATTGAAAACCCAAGGGGCAATATTATTTATTTTGTTGCTGATTTTCTTTTCTCAAAAATTAATTAGAATTTTATCAAATGCAATTGATGGCTCTATCCCTCGTGATTTGATTATGCCATTGTTGGTGTTGGGCGTGTCGAACATGGCGGATCTGATTTTACCGTTAAGCCTATTTCTTGGCGTACTGGTGACTTTTGGGCGACTTTATGCTGACAGTGAAATGGTGGCAATGCATGCTTGTGGTGTTAAAAAGAGTTTAACTTATCAGGTGGTGCTGTTTCTTTGTATTTTAACTTGCCTATTAACGACGTTAAATTCATTGTGGTTTGGTCCTTGGTCTAGTATTAAGCAAGATCAATTGCTTGCCAATGCAAAAATCAATCCAAGCTTAGCGGGACTGTTAGCGGGGCAATTTCAACAAACGCCCGATGGCAATTCAATGATTTATATTGGTAATGTAAATGATAATAATTTAGAAAATGTTTTTATCGCTCAAATCAACCCAAAAACCAATCAGCGACCTTCGATTATTATTGCCAATAAAGGTAAAACAGGACACGATAATGAGGGTAATCAGATCATTACTCTTGAAGATGCTAATCGCTACGAAGGAACAGCACAACTTCAAGATTTTCGGATTTCTAATTTTCATAATTATTTAGGCATTATCAAACCTAAAGCACTAGATACGAATGAAGATACCGATAAAATTGATGTTCAGCAGTTAGGGTTACAAGCGCTTGCCGATATGGATACACCTAAAGCCAATGCCGAATTTTATTGGCGATTAACACTAATTATTTCCGTGCCATTGATGGCGTTTTTGGTTATTCCATTGAGTGTGTCTAATCCTCGTCAAGGGCGTCTTGCACAAGTTTTTCCTGCTTTGTTGCTTTATTTGGTTTACTTTTTATCAGCCAGTTCGATTAAAGCTAATGCAGGTAAAGGTCGGTTAGATCCTGATTTTTGGTTTTACGTTTTGAACGTTGGGTATTTTTTATTAGCTTTAATACTAAATTATTGGGATAGCCTATTTATGCGCAAACTTCGCTTGAAATATGCGGCATCTTAAGGAGATATGCGTGTTTTCGATTTTAGACCGTTACATAGGTAAAACTATTTTAAGCACCATTGGTGTTAGTCTTTTTTTGTTGATCAGCTTATCAGGAATTATCCGTTTTATTGATCAGCTTCGAAAAATCAAAGTGGATTATGATGCGTTTTCTGTCGGTATTTATACCCTGTTGATGGTGCCAAAAGATTTAGAAGTGTTCTTCCCAATGGCGGCATTATTAGGTGCTTTGATTGGCTTGGGAATACTCGCGTCACACAGTGAACTAACCGTGATGGAAACCTCAGGCTTTAGCCGTTTTAAAATTGCCTTTGCTGTAATGAAAACGGCAATACCGCTAGTATTGGTTACTATGGCAATTGGCGAATGGGTTGCCCCTGTAAGTGAACAAACTGCGCGTAATATGCGTTCTGAAAAACTGTACGGTAATTCGCTAATGGTTGAGCAAGGCAGTCTTTGGGCAAAAGATGGGAATGATTATATTTTTATTGGCCATGTAAATAACGATAATTCAATTTCAAATGTGTATATCTATTCGGTCGATCAAAATAAATTACAGTCCATTACCCACGCCGCTTATGGTGTTTATGAAAATAACGCTTGGACTTTGTCACAAATAGAAAAAAATGACCTAACAAACCCCAATAAAGTGGTAGGTATCAATATGGTCTCTATTCCTTGGCAAACCAATATTACACCCGACAAACTCAGCATTGTTGCATTTGATCCTGATTCGTTGTCAGCCTCTGGGCTTTATCAATATTCACAATATCTAAAAAGCTCAGGGCAAGATACCAAATATTACGATTTACTGTTTTGGAAAAAGCTTATTAAGCCTGTTTCAGTGGCGGTGATGATGTTGTTAGCCCTATCGTTTATTTTTGGTCCACTGCGCAGTGTGTCGATGGGGATTCGTGTAGTTATTGGCATTAGCTTTGGTTTCTTGTTTTATATTGCCGATAATTTGTTTGCCCAAGTCAGCATTGTAATGGGCATTTACCCATTGATTGGATCGCTTATCACAAGTTTTGTGTTTTTATTAATTAGTTATATTTTATTTAAGCGAAAAAACTAAGTTCAAACAAACTAAATTCAAACGAAAAGCTAAGCTAACGGTGTTTTTATCAATCCTATCATCTTTGTTGAGATGATAGGATTTTTATTTGAGGATTGGATGATTCGGTTTTATTTATGATTTATCAAATAACTTTAAATACTGTCCATACCCAGCATCTTCAAGTTCATCTTTCGGAATAAATCGTAACGCGGCCGAATTGATGCAATAGCGTAATCCGCCAAGCTCTTTAGGACCATCATTAAACACATGACCAAGATGTGAATCAGCACCAGCCGATCGCACCTCGGTACGGCGCATACCAAAGCTAGTATCTTTTTTTTCAACGATGTTGGCCTTTTCTATCGGTTTTGAAAAACTTGGCCAACCACAGCCTGAATCAAATTTATCTAATGAAGTAAATAGTGGTTCTCCCGATACGATATCAACATAGATACCTTCCCTGTGATTGTCATAAAATTGGTTATCAAAGGGGGGTTCAGTGCCATTTCGTTGCGTAATATGATATTGCATAGGTGTTAATACTGACAGCGCTTTTTCTTTCATTGTATTATCCATAAGTCACCTTTTGTTATTTCATGTTGTTTGTTTTATTTATGCTGATCAATCACATTTTAACATTGACTGTAATACTTTATCTTTAATCCAAAAATAATGAAATAAAGCACCAGCTATATGTACAATAAGTAAAGCTATCAATAAATAGGCACTGACTTGATGGGCTTGATGAAATAACTGATAAGCTTTATTTGGCATATCAATAGCAGGGATGGAGATAACACCAAAAAAATTCAGTGGGTGACTACTCATTAAATAACCAGAAAGTGGCACAATAATCAGTAAAATGTAAATAAAACCTTGTACCGATTTTGACAAAATTCGTTGTCGTTTTTGTGATTTTGGCAACACATCAGGCACACCATCTTGTTTAATGACAATAAAGCGCCAAAGTGTTATGCCAAAAATCAGCACACCAAATGATTTATGGAATAAATAAATATTAAACATACCACCTAAATAGGGTGATAAAGTTACTTTTAAAAAAACCAATAAATAGGTGCACACAATCAGCATAAGTGTTAACCAATGGATCCATTTTTGTTTACTACTGTATTGTGGGTAGTTTTGCATGATTAAGTCATCCTTCTATTTGTTTTTTGACCAATGCTCAGATAAAAAATGAGATCGCCCTGATAATTGGTAATATCGTTGATAATGTTGTGGCTGTTTAAGGTAATAATTTTGATGATAATCTTCAGCCAAATAAAAAGTAGATGCTGGTTCAATAGCTACCTTAATTGGCTTATCAAAGTGGCCACTGTCTTGTAAAGCTTGTTTAGATGCTAATGCCAATTTATGTTGAAATTCGTTATGGTAAAAAATAGCAGGACGATAAGAATCCCCTCTATCAGCAAATTGACCTTCTGAATCAGTAGGATCAATCTGATGCCAAAAGATATCAAGGAGCTTTTTATAACTAATTATTTTAGGATCAAATGTGATTTGTATCGCTTCGGTATGCCCCGTATTACCGGCACAAACTTGCTGATAAGTTGGATTAGCAACATCTCCTCCTGTATATCCCGACACCACATTAATCACCCCCTCATACTGATCAAAGGGTTTTACCATACACCAAAAACAACCGCCTGCAAATGTTGCTTGTTCATATTGTTGCATAATAACCTCACGAGTTTATAAGTTTATGATTTTATAATGTTTAAATATCGCTCCACCTATTGCCTAATACAGGTTTTATCATTCACATTAAAATGTCATGCTACTAGCAAGCATATTACTTGAAAAAGAATAAAAAAACACCATGTTGTTTAACAACTATTTTCATTATAGAGGAATTGATTATGGCTAGTGGATGGACATCTGACGATGCTGTTAATCAACAAATCGATAGTACCATTACCGATGCTATTACAAATGCAAGGCGACAACTCCATCACGGCATAGCAAGCGCACATTTTTGCGTTGAATGTGGCGATCTTATTGCCGAAGCACGAAGGCAAGCCTTACCAGGTGTGCAATACTGTTTAAGTTGTCAGCAAGAAATTGATAAGCAAACGGCTAAAGCATTTAGCTTATATAATCGTCGCGGTAGTAAAGATAGCCAACTTCGTTAATAGCGGGTTGTATCTATAAATTGGGTGGTCACTAACCACCCATTTAAGAATATTACGTTTAAGGTAAAAAATAATAACTATTTTTTACCTTCGGCAACCGAATCATAAGGGTAAATAATTAATTTATTATCAAACCATTCAGCACAAAAAATATCCTCTATTTTTTCGTAACCTTGTTTGCTGATCTCGCGTTTAACCCAATCTTCATCTTTCTCAAGTTGCTCAAGATTATCATGACTAATGCCACCATTTTCGATAATAAGCAAGGCGATATCTTTTTCACCTTTTTTAATAACCGTTAAAGAGCCATTTAGTTCATACCATACTTCTTTTAATTCACCAAATGAAGGAATACCTTGAACATTAACTAACGTTTCAAAATCCCTTACTGGTAAGTTTGCTTTAATAAAATTTTCGGTTATTAAATGACCATTTTTAACTAATTGGATTGGTTTACCATCAATTGTGTCACGCAAACGTGAGTTTTTAGATTTGACAAATCGAATTAAAACAAGCAAACCCGCCCAAATTGCAACTAACCCAGCGGCTTCCCAAGGTGATACTGTCGGGCTAAGTAATGCCCCCCCAACTAACGCACCAATGACCATGCTACCGACCTGATCAAGCTGTGACATTGGTGCAATTTGACTTTTTCCTGATAATTTCACATAAATAAGTAAAATAAATAAAGCTAATAAAAATTTTGGTGTCATTTCTAATAAATACATTTTTTCCTCCAAGCCAAACATCATATGTTGAACGACAAGCGCAAATACAAAGTTCAATAATACTTTTGATTTGCAACGGATAACAATTTATCTAAAAATCGGTATAACTTTTGTTTTAATTAAGCTTTAACTAAATGTTAATAAAATAGCGTTTTGTTTTTATTACTATTTTTGGTACAGTTTAAGAACCAATGGTAAGACGAGTTAGAAAAGTCAATAGCCTTATTCTACTCCAAATTTTTGCCAAGAAAATGGGGCTTAACAAATTAATTGTAAAATTATTTGCTCCTAAAAGCAGAAAAATTGGCCTATAAATAAAATAGATAATATTTTAAGAATGTATTTTCTGATAAAAAAGTTTGTTAGCAAGTTTGGAATTTTGGGATCTTGTGTGATGTAGAATAACAAAAAGTGTCAAAACTTATCGACTTGAAGCTTTCTATAAGAAAGCTTCGCTCTTTGATAAATAGTCCACAATAAGAATATAAGTTCTACATGGACTAAGAATTAAAAATTAAGGTGTAACACAAACCCCATAGTCCTTAAAATTCATTCCGTAGCTGTGCACAGCACCACTATATGAGTATACATTGAACCGTTGGATATCTGTAGCATCACTCGTCAAATAACCAGCGTTAGCGAAATTACTACCTGGATAACTGCCCATAGCGCCCCACTCAGTGAATAACCCCGCACCTATTTGACGCTGATAATGATTACCCTCCGAGGAAGGTGTAGCTCCAACAGAGCCTTGGCACTGGCGGGTTACATTTGGACCAGAACAGACTGCATTAGTTAGGTCTTTTACCTGTGGAAGACGATAGCCCAAACCCTTGCACCAACTTGCTTGCCCTGAAGGAACATCGATTATAGAGCCTCGATTTACAAACCACTTCTGTAACTGAAATCCATATTTTAATACAGCATTACCGCTGTTATCTTTTCCTACTAACTCAAACGTTTGTGGTAAATTTGGTACAGTAATGCCGGCAGGGATAACATCATTCCATCGATCTTTTGCTTCGGGGCCGGTTAGAGTAATGCGCACACTAGTACTTGTTGCATTTGTTATAGTAGCAGTTATCCCTCCGGCCGTGACTGGTGACCATGTTAATTGACTTGCATCAGTGCCTGCTATGTCTAAATCAAAATATAATCCATTAGCCCCCGTGGTCGGAAAATGACTATCGTATGCTTTAGAACCGGTTGACTGTAGGATAAATCCTTTATCTGCATTCCATATAGTATCGGGCCCAGCAAAATCTACTCTCCAATTATTGTCAAATTTACTGCCATATCGTAGGCTTGGTCTTACAAAACAGATAGTAGGCAATACCTTCGGATTGATGTAATAAACTTCCTTACCTCCTGTAAAAGTGCTAATGTTTGGTATACCGTAACGAGTACTTAAACTTCCCCCTAAACTACTTAACTCTACTTTATAAGGTGCATTACAAATACTTAACGGATCGTTACGCTTTACTGTTTTGTTATTTTTATCTGTGATGGTCAGTGTTACATTTCCTGATGCGGTTATACCACCGACATCCAATCCATCGCCATCGTCATCTCCCCAATAGTTATTACTCGTTATTAAATCATTTAAATTGATTGAGTTGGTTGAGGTGGGTATTATCATTTCAACATTAGCGAAAGTATCGTTTTCATTCGGTAGTTCTATCGGGTTTGATGGTGATGATTCATTAGTTGTTGGCGTGATAGCGGCACCATCGGATAATATGATACTTAATAAGCCATCAGTTGTAGTTACTTTAGTTTTTCCCCCATCAAACGTTAAATACGGTTCAGTACCTTGAATAACATTCATGGTACTGGCTGATAATGCTTGTAACCCCAATGAATATGGTAATAGTAACAGTGGCATTAACCTTAACAGAATTTTTGATGATAACTTGAAAGGCAATCTTGAAGATAAAAACGGAACTGGTGTAAAAATTTTTCTAATGTGATACTGCATTATATTTAACCTAATATTTATACTTATATTTACTAACTTATTTGATAAGTTGATTTTTAAAATCCGCGAAAGTGTAACTTTTTATAAACATTTTTGCTACCCTTTAGCTAAAAATATTTTGAATATAAATAAAATTAATTTCAAGAAAACAGCGAGTTATTTATACTCGATGATTAAAATAATCGGCTAAAAACTCATAAAATGTTTCCCAAAAATGGCTTTGTGGGCGGATTGTATTATAAAAGCAGGAAAATAACATAACATTTTGTTTTTTATATTTTTAATAGTTAAATGTTGACTGATTATGCTATACATCCATTAAAGTTCGTATCACACTTTGAGCTTTCCTATTTGTTTGTGCGAGCAAGTCGGTTTTGTAAATTTTTGCTCAATACGATTGAGCAGTAAGTTTTAACAAATAGATACTGCAAAATTTCAATTTATCACCAAACGGTATAGAATCCTGAATATTTTTTACAAAAAACAGAATCTGAAAATTAAACAATTTTTTAAATTTCCCATAGATAGTAAGTACACAGCTTACATAAAAAATAATATTGCCTATTTAATATTATTTTATTATTCAAAGGGTTTTGTGTTATTTGAAGTTTTATCAAGTCTTTCGCTGTTATAAGTAGCTTTTTAAATACTGTAAACAACACTGGCATTTTCTGCATCTCATTATTTTTTTAAAGATAGAAACTTCTTTCTACTCATTTTTATAAAAAATCCAATCTACATCACAATTTTTCACATTAGTGATTTACTTTGAGAATATGTGAATATAAATTTAAATAAACATTTGTGATTAACAAAGAGAATTTGTGAGAGGTGTTAAATGAATATTATTTTGGCTGGACACGGAAAATTTGCGTATGAAATGAAAAATAGCATTGAAATGATTGCAGGAAAATACACTAATTTGCATGCGATAACTTTTGAACCAGGAGATAGCATCGATAACCTGAAAGATAAATATCTAAAAATTATTAACAAATCAGAATCGAAACAGTTCATTATTATCACTGATATATTCTCAGGTAGCCCTTATAACGCTGCCACCATTCTAGCTATGCAATTAGGTAATATCGAAGTAATTAGTGGGTTATCTATGCCACTTTGCCTTGAGTTACTAAATCTCGATTTCTCTTTTATCAACACTGAAAACGTATTTGAACAACTCGATGAAGTTAAATTAGATTTTATTAAATCTTTCAAGTTGTTGTCTAAAAATGTCTCTACAGAGGAGGAGTTATAAATGATCATAAATTTAGTTCGCATTGACGATAGATTGATTCATGGACAAGTTACTACCGTTTGGACAAAAGAAGCCAAAGCAGAAAGAATTATTATTGTTAGTGATGAGGTTGCTAACGATGAAATACGTTCAACATTAGTTAAACAAGCAGCACCTCCTGGAATTAAAGTGTCGGTGATTAGTATTGATAAAGCCGCTGCGGTCTATAAAAACCCTAAATATGCCACTGACACTGTTTTTTATCTTTTTACCAATCCAACCGATGTTTTGCGATTAATCAATGCAGGTGTTCCTATTAAAGAAGTCAACATAGGAGGCATGTCATTTAAAGAAGGGAAAAAACAAATTACCAAAGCGGTTTCTGTTGATGAAAACGATATATCTGCATTCAAAAAAATGCATGAAATGGGCATCAACTTATGCTTAAAAGTCGTCATTACTGATCCAAATGTCGATTTTATTAAACTTCTTTAACAAAATTTTCCATATTAACCAACACAACAAAAGAAGAATAGGAGGAAAACATGGACATTTCAATACTTCAAATCATGTTCATTTTTATTTTCTCGTGTATCGCTGGAATGGGAAGTGTACTTGATGAATTTCAAACACATCGTCCATTAATTGCATGTACCGTAGTAGGCTTAATATTAGGTGACGTAAAAACAGGTATCATTTTAGGCGGTACACTTGAGCTCATAGCATTGGGTTGGATGAATATAGGGGCAGCCCAATCTCCAGATTCCGCATTGGCTAGTGTGATATCGACAATATTGGTTGTTGTAGGAAAACAAGATATCCAAACAGGAATAGCCATAGCTCTTCCTGTTGCAGCAGCAGGACAAATATTAACTGTTTTTGCAAGAACCATTACCGTAATATTTCAGCATGAAGCAGATAAAGCAGCAGAAAAGGTTCAGTTTCGAAAAATTGAACTGCTTCATTTTAGTGCGCTTTTTGTGCAAGCATTAAGAGTTTCAATCCCTGCCACGCTTGTTGCCATTTATGTTGATGCAAACACCGTTCAAGCTTTATTAAATATGCTACCCGATATTGTCACCGGTGGGCTTTCAGTGGCGGGGGGATTTATTGTTGTCGTCGGTTATGCAATGGTATTAAACATGATGATTGTTAAATACTTGGCACCATTTTTCTATTTAGGCTTTGTCTTAGGTGGATATCTAAATTTTAGTTTACTTTCATTCGGTATTTTAGGCGTAATTATGGCCATTATTTATGTTCAATTAAATCCAAAATTCAATGTAATACAAAACAATGGCAAATTTATAAATTCGATGGCAAATACCAATCAAGTGATCAGTGATGATGAGTTAGAAGATTAATCTATAGGAATTTTATTATGAAAGATATGTTAAAAACTGTTCAAAAAAAAGATGTAATTAGCACCTTTATTCGTTCTAATTTTCAACAAGCTTCTTTTAATTATGAACGTATTCATGCGCTTGCTTTTTGTGTCGATATGATTCCAACAATTAAACGAGTTTATCATACTAAAGATGAACAACGCCAAGCATTAAAAAGGCATTTATCCTTTTTTAATACAACGCCTGCGATGTGTGGCCCTGTGCTTGGTGTCACTATAGCAATGGAAGAAGCAAAAGCAAATGGCGCGCCAATTAATGATGGAACAATCAATAGCCTCAAAATTGGATTAATGGGGCCTTTAGCTGGCGTAGGCGATCCGCTTGTATGGGGAACATTACGCCCTATTACTGCAGCACTTGGTGCATCTTTAGCCCTCACTGGCAATATCGCCGGTCCATTATTATTTTTTATTTTGTTCAATTTAGTTAGACTTGCCATGAAATGGTATGGGTTAACCTATGGGTTATCAAAAGGAATCGGTATTGTTAAAGATCTTTCTGGTAGTATCTTGCCTAAACTGACAGAAGGTGCTTCCATTCTTGGTTTATTTATTATGGGAGTATTGGTGACAAAATGGACCTCAATAAATGTACCTTTAGTGGTATCTAAAACTACCGATACAAATGGTAATGAAATCATTATGACAGTACAAGGTATACTCAACGATCTTGTGCCTGGTTTACTACCGCTAGGTTTAACATTGTTAATGATGAAATTACTTAGAAAAAAGGTCAGTCCAATTATTTTAATTTTTATATTATTTACCGTAGGTATTATCGGCTATGGTTTAGGTATTCTAGCTTAAAATACAAATAAAAATCATAAAAAATATAATTAAAAAAGTTGTTATTAATATTTTTCCTTACAACTATCAGTATGACAAGGTAAGCAATATTGAGTATAAATTTGTATCAAATTTAATTTACTAAAGAGGAATATATGAAAACTCAAGCCGTTAGATTATATGGGAAAAATGATCTTAAATTAGAATCTTTTGAACTTCCACCTATCACTGACGATGAAGTGTTGGTATCTGTTATTGTTGACAGCATGTGTATGTCTTCACTAAAGCTAGTAAATCAAGGAGAAAATCATAAAAAAACACCACCAGATTTAAAAAACAATCCAATCATTATTGGGCATGAGTGTTGCGGTGATATTTTGCAAGTAGGTAAAAATTGGCAACATAAATTTAAAGAAGGGCAAAAATATGTCATACAAGCTAATTTACAGCTAGCTAATAGCCCTTATTGTGTTGGTTACTCGTATCCTAATACAGGTGGATGTGCAACCTACATGATAGTTAATCACGACGTATTAAAGCAAGATTGTTTAATTCCTTATGATGGAAAAACTTATTTTGAAGGAGCTTTAATCGAACCTTTATCCTGTATCATTGGTGCTTTTAATGCTAACTATCATTTAAAACCAAATAGTTATGATCATATTATGGGGATAAAACCTAATGGAGAATTGCTCATATTAGGGGGAACAGGTCCTATGGGTATGCTTGCAATAGACTATGCTTTAAATGGGCCAATCAAACCGAATAAAGTGGTTGTCACAGGGCGAAATAAAGAAAAAATAACACATCTAAAAACATTATACCAATCACGCAATGGGGTTGAACTTGAATTTGTTGATATATCTGATAATGAAGATCAATTGCCTCTATTGAAAAGTAAAGCTTCAAAAAATAGTTTTGATGATATCTTTATTTTTTTACCATCAAAAGAGTTAATTCATTTAGCATCACAATTATTGGCATTTGACGGTTGTCTAAATTTCTTTGCAGGCCCACAAGATAAGAATTTTGAAGCCGAAATTAATTTTTATAATGTACATTATAATTTTACACATATTGTAGGAACATCAGGAGGAAATACTGATGACATGCGCTTAGCTGTTAAACTAATTGAATCAGGAAAGGTTGATGTTGCTAAGATTGTTTCACATATAATGGGAATTGATCAAGCCTGCGAAATAACTCAATTACAAGATAAAATTAAAGGTGGAAAAAAACTAGTCTACACTCACAAACGGTTTGGACTTAAAAGTTTAGAATCTCTAACAGATAGTGCTGATGATGTAGCATTGAAGAAAATATTAAATAAAAGTCATGGTATTTGGTCAAAAGAAGCCGAAAATTTAGTATTAAATGATTTTCCTGATATTGAGTCTTAATTTTGATATACTTTAACAACATCAAGATGCCATAATAAGAGTTATTATCAATGGCATCTTGATATTCTTAAAAACAAATAGTAATTTTTAATAACAATGACTGATAAAATAAAATAGCCATGATCAATAATAACGTTGGTAACTACGATTTTGAGCAACACAAATTATTAATAAAAATAGCTCAACTCTATTATGAAGAAAATAAAACTCAATCTGAAATAGCTAAAATCGTCAATATACACAGATCAAGCATTAGTCGAATGCTAAAAGTTATACGTGAACTAGGCATTGTTTCTATCTCAATTAATTACGATTTACTACCTAATATTGCATTAGAAGAAAAAATTGTTAATAAATTTAATTTAAAACAAGTTATTGTTGTACCTGTCAATCAAAATATTAATAATGACAGCAAGAATCAAATTGTCTGTAATGTTGCGGCAAATGTATTAATAAAAAATATTCATGATAACGATGTCATTGGCATTTCATGGGGAAGAACCGTTAATTATATTGTTAGCAATTTAAAAAATGACAATACTAAGTTGAACAATGTTACCGTTGTCCCCATGATTGGTGGGCCGTCTGGCAAAATTGAAACAAAATATCACGTTAATAATATCGCTTATAACCTTTCGAACAAATTAAATAGCCAAGCAATACTAATTGATTATCCTGCTATTGTTGATACCGAACAATTAAAAATAGAAATAGGGAAAACTCAGCACATGAAAGAGCTAGAAAATTGGTGGAGTAAGATCACAGTAGCTTTATTTAGTATCGGTTGCCCAGCTATATCTAAAAGCTCTATTTGGTATGGTTTTTACGGAGAATTATTCCAAACGATTGCCAATAAAAAAATTGTCGGGGATATTCTATCGCACTTTTTTGATAACAAAGGAACTGAGTTAAAGACACCATTTTGTAATCAAATTATTGGCGTCACATTAGATAATCTTAAAAAAATTCCTCTAAAAATATGTGCAAGTGGTGACGTCGAAAAAATAAATAGTTTAAAAGCGGCATTAAATGCACATTATATCGACATATTAGTAATTAGTGATGAAATTGCCACTCAATTAATCGACTAAGTTTTAAACAGAATAAATACCTTACTTTTATTGAAAGTATGTACAGAAATTCATCGCATTGTTTACAGTAATTTAAGAAAATACTGTAACGTGCGCAAATTATGCTAGAATTTTCTGCAGATATATTGAATTTATTAAATTGAATAATTTTATAAAAAAAGCAGCTATATTAAAGCTGCCTTAGAATAATAATTTAAAATAATGTATTTTTTTATTAGAAATTAACTTCGGTACCAACAAAATAACGTCGACCTTCTAATGTTTTACCAAAATCTTCATTAGAGACATTTTTATCAAATAAATTATAAACACCAGCATAAACCTTAGCTTGTTTATGTACTTGATAAGATGCACCGATATCCCAGAAAGTATAGCCTGGGTATTCAACTTTTGTACCATTACGGTTGTTTGATGATTCCATACCATAATAAGCCATTTTAACCCATAAATCCCATTGCTGCGAAGCATACCAATCAAGTTGGGTGTTGAATTTTTGTTTAGGTGTACGGTTTAAAGATCGTCCTTTATATTGACCGCTTTTTTGTTCAGTTTTGGTCCAAGAATAGTTAGAACTTAATAAAAAATCAGTAAATAAAGGTGTTTTGAATGAAAGCTCAAGACCTTTAAAATCGGCTTTACCCACATTCTCACGGCCTTGTATAAAGTCAAATTTTCTACTGTAACCGTTCAACAAACATTTTCTACCACTTTTACGATCACAGATATAATAGGATTGAATTTTATCTTTATATTTTGTGTAAAATGCAGTTGCCGAAGCATCAATACCATAGTCATTGGTGTAACCAACACCAACTTCAAAATTATCGGATTTTTCAGGTTTTAAATTTGGATTTCCAATGATTACACCATCTGAATATCCGCCTCCAGTTACTTGACCCCAGTCAGTTACAACATAACGTAATTGTGGTGTGGCATAACCGGTTGAATAACCACCTTTTAAGGTGAAGCTATCATCAATATTCCAAACACTGTAAACCCTAGGGTTCCAGTTACTACCATAATTTTCATCTTTGTTATAACGTAACCCTAATGTTAAACTCCAATTTTCTAAAATACGTAACTCATCTTCGCCAAATAATGCATAATTCCAACGATCAATTTTAGATAATGTCGTTTTTAGTTGATTTCCTTTGTCATGTAACTCTTGATAATTATATTTTCCGCCTAAAGTCAGCATGTTAATACTAAATGGAATAGTCACGCGGGTATCAACATCAGTATTACGAATTTTCATCTGTCTTTTAGGGTTATTATTACCTTCATAAGCAACAAATGAAGTTGTTGATACATCGTCAAATAAACCATTATGTGTTAGCGCAAAGGTATTTCGCCTATTATCCCTATTAAAATCACTTCTAGATTTATCTCGTGTTTTACCTGCAGTTGCGTTACTATTTTGTAAAGCTCGCCCAAAATCGAGATCAAATTTTTGTGTTTCAGAGGCATTTAAAGATAATTTACCATTTAAGCTACGTAATTTTTGCCCTGCATGACCGCTCAGGAATTCATCTTCGTGACGTTTTGAATACTGTCCATAAAGTTGGATACCTAAGATATCATCAATCAATGGGCCTAAAGCTGAAAAACTGCCTGTGTAGGTGTTTTTTTCTGCCGAGCGATATGGTATGACCGATTCTAAACGTACACCACCATGCCATTTATCAGATACTTTTTTGGTGATGATATTGATAACACCCCCCATTGCGTCAGAACCATATAACGATGACATTGGGCCTCGTACCACTTCGATACGCTCAATAGCAGTTAATGGTGGCAACCATCCTTGTTCAAAACCTGAGTTATCGCTATTTGGTCTTGTTTCACGGGTGCTAATTTTTTTACCATCAACTAATATTAAAGTATATTTAGCATCCATCCCGCGAATACTAATATCAGTAGAATCCCCTCCTCCTGTAATATTTACACCAGGGATATCTTTTAACGCATCAGTCACATCACGATAAGGTTTATTTTCGATTTCTTTAGGCGTGATGACCGAAATAGTCGCTGGCGCTTCTTTTACTTGCTGAGAAAATCCCGATGCAGTCACAACCATCGTATCAGTATCTGAATTGCTAGCCGCTATAGCAGCACTTGATAATGACAACAAAATGCCCGTATTGATGACATGTTTTGTCAATTTAAACTTCTTTTTTGTTTTCATTTATTATAACCCCATTATTTATAATGATATTTATTGTTTTAAAATCTATAGCACATTACACTATATGAGAATGATTATCAATATCTTTAAAAATTATTTATTACTGGACTTTTTTATTTTTACAAATAATAATGATTATCATTTGTAAATAAAATGAGGGAACCTATATGAACACTAAAAAAAAGTTACTTTTGAGTAGTATTGCCGTCATTGTGCTAGGCTTAACCGGATGCCAATCATCAACCATGAATATAACGACGGATAATCAAACCGTAGTCGTACCCAAAACGCCTAAAAAAGTGGTGGTAATGAATTATGGCGCATTAGATACGTTAGATGCATTAGGTAAAGGTTCGATCGTTACAGCTATTCCACGATCAGTAACACCATCTTACTTACAACAATTTAATAAGACATCGATTGCCGATACTGGCAATATGAAAGAGCCTGATATTAATGCAATTAAACAAACTAAACCCGATCTGATTATTATTGATGGTCGCCAAGCAAGTAAGGCTGAAGATTTATCAAAAATTGCCCCTGTCATTAATTTAAGTGTTGATGTTAAAAATTACGTTGAATCAACCAAAAATCATATTCAAGTGCTAGCAAAAATGACAGAAACTGAAAACAAAGCAGATAATATCATCCAAGCATTAGATAAAAAAATTCAAAGTGCACAAACCTTGGCTCAAGCCAGTGCTAAAAAGGCTATTGTTGCTATTCATAATGATGGAAAGATGATCCTTATCAATTCAAGCTCAAGCGCAGCATTGATTCATGACGTACTAGACGTTAAACGAGCGGTACCACTCACCGTTACACCAGCAAATAATGCAATAGGTAAGCCAAAACCAATTTTTATTGATGATAATTACATTAAATCAGTAAAACCTGATATTATTTTTGTTGTTGATCGTAGCAAAGCAATCGGTAATCAAGGTATGGCTGAGCACTTTTTTTCACAAAAAGTATTAAACAAAAGCAAAACACAGGTTGTTTATTTAACCCCTGATCTTTGGTATCTATCAGGTGGTGGTGCTGAAAGCATAAATCGTCAAATAGACGAAGTCACTAATGCATTAAAATAGGATCAGCTTAGTTAATAAGTTTATCTTCCTATTTTTTTGAAAGCCTTTATTTGCAATAAAGGCTTTATTTTATGTTGTTCAACAACATTCAACTAATAAGCCTTTTTATTCAAATTTACTCGTTATATCCTAAGTCATTGCTGACATCTAACAGCTACGTTAAAACATTATTAATATAAATTTCAAATTATAAAATCGATGTATCAACTATAATGAAATGTGATAAAATGGTGACTTCATTTTGATTTGTAAATAACAATTAACAAATATAGTTTATTGAATTCTCAAACATTACCTCATTAAATATAAAACACTATTATAAATACTATGAATATGTCACCCCCTACAATTGGATTTGTGAGCCTTGGCTGTCCTAAAAACTTAGTTGATTCTGAACGAATTTTAACCGAACTGCGCACGCAGGGATATCAAGTGGTACCTAGCTATGACAATGCCGATTTGGTTATTGTTAATACTTGTGGATTTATTGACAGTGCCGTGCAAGAATCGCTCGAAGCGATTGGTGAAGCATTGAATGAAAACGGTAAAGTCATTGTCACCGGTTGTCTTGGCGCAAAAGAAGATCAAATTAGAACTGTTCACCCAAAAGTTCTTGAAATATCAGGCCCACATAGCTATGAAGCAGTTTTAAGCCATGTGAATAAATATGCCCCTAAACCCGAATATAATCCTTTTACTAGTTTAGTTCCAAGTCAAGGGGTTAAATTAACACCAAAACATTATGCTTATCTTAAAATTTCGGAAGGCTGTAATCATCGCTGTACCTTTTGTATTATCCCTTCTTTGCGTGGTGATATGGTTAGCCGACCAATCGGCAATGTTTTAGATGAAGCAAAACGACTAGCCGACAGTGGCGTTAAAGAATTATTGGTTATTGCTCAAGATACTTCAGCTTATGGTATCGATGTCAAAAACCGCACTAATTTTTGGAATGGGACACCATTAAAAACCGATATCCAAACCCTTTGCGAACAATTAGCTAACTTAGGTATTTGGGTCAGATTGCATTATGTGTACCCTTACCCTAGTGTTGATAATCTTATTCCATTAATGGCTGATGGTAAAATCTTGCCTTATTTAGATGTGCCATTACAACATGCAAGCCCTGCAGTTTTAAAATCAATGAAACGACCCGGTACTATTGAAAGAACCTTAGAACGCATCCATAAATGGCGAGAAATATGCCCTGATATTACGCTACGTTCAACTTTTATTGTTGGTTACCCTGGTGAAACAGAACAAGATTTTGAATTACTGCTCGACTTTTTATCACAAGCGCAATTAGATCGCGTTGGCTGCTTTCCATACAGTCCTATAGAAGGAGCTGAAGCCAATAAACTTGCCGATCAAATTCCTGAAGCAATCAAACAAGAACGTTTTGATCGCTTTATGCAATTACAACAAAAAATCTCAACGCAAAAATTACAAGCTAAAATAGGCAAAACTTTAGCTGTTATTATTGACGAAGTTGATGAAGAAGGTGCAATAGGTCGTAGCATGGCTGATGCCCCAGAAATTGATGGCGTTGTTTATCTAAACGAAGAAAACCAAGTCAAAGTCGGTGATATTGTTCAGGTTAACATTGAGCATTCCGATGAGTACGATCTATGGGGAACGGTTAAACGTTAATTAACACCATGAAACAACATTATAAACACGAAGTAAAAAATCTGGTCAAATTGGCAGTTCCGGTGCTAATTGCGCAAGTATCGCAAACCGCAATCACTTTTGTCGATACTATTATGGCAGGAAATTATAGTAAAACCGCCCTGTCTGGAGTGGCTATTGCAGTTTCAATTTGGTTACCAACAATTTTATTTGGTCAAGGATTACTAACCGTTTTAACCCCCATTATTTCAAATCTAAATGGCGCAGCTAAACGGGATCAAGTCGCAGGACACACGCGACAAGGCGTGGTGATTGCGCTGTTTTTATCTGTCATTATGATGTTAATTTTGTATCATTCTGACAAAATAATCAGTTTAAGAAGCTCAGCAGATCACCCGATTGATCCGGAAATGTTTGAGGTGGCTGTGTCATTTTTACGGGCGATTATGTGGGGAGTACCCGCATTTTTATTATTCTTAGTTTATCGTAATCAATGCGAGGGGTTATCTAATACCAAACCTGCGATGGTCATTATATTTACTGCCCTGCTTGCCAATATTCCGATAAACTACATATTAATTTATGGAAAATTAGGCCTTCCTGCTTTTGGTGGTGTTGGTTGTGGTATTACTGCATCTATTATATTTTGGTTGATGTTTATTTTGATTCGCATATACACATTAACTTCCCCAAGCCAACGCGATATTCGACAAACGCCAATCACCAAGTTGATTGATTTTGCAATAATCAAAAAAGTGATTCTGTTAGGTACACCGCTTGCACTAGCTTATTTTTTTGAAATGAGCCTATTTGCGGTGATCGCTTTATTAATTGCACCACTAGGACCAATAACCGTTGCTGCTCACCAAATTATTTTTACTATCAGCAGTTTAACCTTCGCCATACCGTTATCTCTTGGTGTGGCAACTAGCATTCGCGTTGGTTATTTACTGGGTAACAACAAGCCAGAATTAGCTAAGCAAACCGCCTATATCAGTTTGGCTATATCCTTGGCTTTAGCTATTATTGTCGCTTTAATTTTAGTTATTTTTAAAACGCCAATAATTACGCTATTTACCAGTGAAGCAACCGTTATTGCCATTTGTTTACAGCTTATTATCTTATTAGCTATCTATCAAGCATCTGACTATTTACAAGTTGTAGCAAGTAATGTACTTCGTGGTTATAAAGATACTCAAAGCATCTTTTTTATCACGCTCATTTCATATTGGGTTGTGGGATTGCCTGTTGGTTACATACTAGGATTGACCAATTTTATTACTGAGCCAATGGGAGCTGCAGGTTTTTGGATAGGAATTATTTTAGGACTTGCTGTAGCAGCGTTTTTATTAATAGCTAGAATGATCTATATACAAAAACAACCAACGGCGGTAATTTTAAAACGAGCTTCTCGATAATAAAATTTTTAATCTAAATTTCATACAAAATATTTTAGATTAAAAAAATCAATCACAACATAAGTGTTAGGTGTGTTTCAATTGCGGCTAACACTTTTTATATCTGATTTTATAATCAAAGTATTACCTTTTGTATTACATTCTCATGTTTGGTCAAATAACGAAAAAAGCCATCAATAGTTCAATATGGATGGCTTTATTTGATTCAAAAATTGGCTATTTTAATAAGCTATTTGCCTGAGCAATAACATTTTCGACAGTAAAGCCAAATTCTTTGAATAATTGATCAGCTGGACCTGATTCGCCAAAGCTAGTCATACCAATTACTTTGCCATTAAGCCCTACATATTTATACCAGTAATCACTAATACCCGCTTCAATTGCAATTCTTGCTGATACTGATGATGGTAATACTGATTCTTTATAAGCTTGATCTTGTTTATCAAATGCATCAGTTGATGGCATTGACACTACGCGTACTTTTTTACCCGCTTGTGTCAATTGTTGATACGCTTCAACAGCAAGCTCAACTTCTGAACCTGTCGCGATAATAATTAATTCAGGTGTACCTGTACAATCATTTAAGATATAACCACCACGATATACATCAGCTAATTGATGAGCTGTGCGATCTTGTTGTTTAAGATTTTGTCTTGAGAAGATCAATGCTGTCGGACCATCTTTACGTTCAATCGCATATTGCCAAGCAATTGCTGACTCGACTTGGTCGCAAGGACGCCAAGTGCTGACATTTGGTGTCATCCGTAAGCTGGCCATTTGCTCGACGGGTTGATGCGTTGGTCCGTCTTCACCCAAACCGATTGAATCATGAGTATAGACAAATAATGAACGGATTTTCATTAACGCAGCCATACGAACGGCATTGCGTGCGTACTCCATAAACATTAAGAATGTTGCACCATAAGGAATAAATCCACCATGTAAAGCAATACCGTTCATGATTGCTGACATACCAAACTCACGCACACCATAATGGATATAGTTACCATCAGCATTAGCTAAAATTTCTTTAGAGCCTGACCACATAGTTAAGTTACTTGGTGCTAAATCTGCTGAACCACCTAAAAACTCAGGTAATGCAGGAGCAAAGGCTTCAATTGAATTTTGTGATGCTTTACGAGTAGCTATTGTTGCAGGGTTTGCTTGTAGTTTATTGACCACATCGTTAGCAATTTGTGACCAGTCTGCTGGCAGATCACCATTAACGCGACGTTTAAATTCTTTAGCTAAATCAGGGTAAGCTTTAGCATAAGCGTCAAAACGAGCATTCCATTCATCTTCGCGCTGTTTACCTTTTGCTTTGGCATCCCAAGCATCATAATAATCTTTAGGAATATCAAATGCTGGGTGATTCCAACCTAGTGCTTTACGGGTTGCTTCAATTTCGGCATCGCCTAATGGTGCGCCGTGGCTTTCATGACTGCCTGCTTTATTTGGTGAACCAAAACCTATTACCGTTTTACACATTAGTAGTGATGGTTTGTCACTTACTGCTTGCGCTTGTTCAATCGCTTGTTTTAAGGCTTTAGCGTCATGTCCATCAATACCACGAATAACATGCCAACCATAAGATTCAAAACGTTTTGCGGTATCATCAGTAAACCAACCTTCTACCTCACCGTCGATTGAAATTCCATTATCGTCATAGAATGCAATTAGTTTACCTAGCTTTAGCGTACCTGCTAATGAACACACTTCGTGCGATATCCCTTCCATCATACAACCATCGCCCATAAACACATAAGTATGGTGATCAACAATAGTATGACCTGCTTTATTAAATTGTGCCGCCAATGTTCTTTCTGCAATTGCCATACCTACAGCATTAGCAATACCTTGCCCAAGTGGACCTGTGGTTGTTTCGACACCTGGCACATAACCATATTCAGGATGGCCTGCGGTTTTTGAATGCAACTGACGGAAATTTTTAAGATCATCAATCGTCACATCATAACCCGTTAAATGCAATAGGCTGTAGATCAGCATAGAAGCATGGCCATTTGATAAAACAAAACGGTCACGATCAGCCCATTTAGGATTGGTTGGATTGTGTTTTAAAAAGCCACGCCAAAGTACTTCGGCCATATCCGCCATACCCATTGGCGCACCAGGATGGCCTGATTTTGCTTTTTGCACGCCATCCATGCTTAATGCCCTTATCGCATTCGCCAGTTCGCGGTGAGATAGTGTGGTTGCATTCATGTCATCATCTCCAAAAAATTTTGAGTTTAAATTTGTTAATACCTGCAAGGTTAACATCACTTGCAAAATCGTTATTTAAATTAACGAAAGAAAATAGTATAAAAATGGGGAGCATACTCCCCGATTGTTTTATATGATTATAACAATGCGCTAATCATGTCTTCTAATTTGCCTTGGTCAACGGCAAAAGCTCGAATACCTTCAGCGAGTTTTTCAACAGCCATAGCGTCACTATTATGTTGCCATCTAAATTCGGCTTCAGTCATAGGGGCAGGACGAGCCACCACAGATTGATTTGGGTTGAGTTTTTGTACAACAGGCGCATTTGATTGTTGCATTTCGGCCAGTAAGTTAGGCGAAATTGTCAATCTATCACACCCTGCTAATGCCAAAATTTGATCGACTTTACGGAAGCTTGCCCCCATCACAATGGTTTTATAGCCGTGTTGTTTGTAATAGTTAAAGATATTACGAACTGAAACAACACCAGGGTCTTCATCAGCGACATAAGGATCGATTGGCTTTTTAGCTTGATACCAATCATAAATGCGACCAACAAAAGGAGAAATTAAAAAGGCATTCACTTCAGCACATGCACGAGCCTGAGCGAACGAAAACAATAACGTTAAATTACAATTGATACCTTCTTGTTCAAGCACTTCTGCTGCTTTAATACCTTCCCACGTTGATGCGATTTTAATTAAAATTCGAGACTGATCAATGCCCTTTTCTTTATAAAGTGCAATGATTTTACGAGCCTTTTCAATGCAGCCTTGTTTATCAAAAGACATACGGGCATCAACTTCGGTCGAAATTCGCCCCGGAACACTTTTTAAAATCTCGGCGCCAATATTAACCGCAACCTGATCGCATGCATTAACTAATTGTTCTTCTTTGCTACCACCTAATTTCTTAGCGGTTTGCACGGCAGAATCAATTAAATAACGATATTGAGGGAGTTGTGCTGCTTTTAAAACAAGAGAAGGGTTAGTTGTTGCATCTTCAGGGGAAAACTGCTTAATCGAATCGATATCACCAGTATCAGCTACCACTACGGTTAGTTTTTTAAACTCATCTAATTGACTCATACTATTTGTCCTCATACAGCATTTTATTACAATGGCAGTATAATAACATTTATTCAATAATAAAACGACTTTGTCATTTAGTAAGATCTAACCGTATAGTTAGTAATAAACAAATAGCTAAAAACATGAATAAGGTTAACTAGCATAAGGCTTTTTCGCAATAAAATCGCTCATTGAACGATTTATTACGGCTTTTTTTATTGTGTAAATAAACTCAATTATGTGAACTGAATCACAAAACAAAATTGGTATTGATTGTCTATGAGAAACAGTAAAATAATTAGCACCAAATATATTCAATGTTACGGCTTAAGTCACAACTTGAACAAGAATGACACTGATTTGTTTGGCAAAATAGCGGTTGATTTTGCTCTACTAACTTTATTGTCCCCTTCTTAATCCAAAAAGCCAACATTTGAGTAACAGCACTTTCTGGTAAGCGGAAATGACGTGCAATATCTTGCAAAGATGCACGACCTTTTAACTGCACATAATCACGAATTGATGTTATTAACATGGCTATAATTAAAATCGCAGGCGTTACCTGCGTATTTTTCCTCTATATGATGTTTTACACATTAACCTAGCAAATTTACTAACAGCATGTTGCTTTTTTATTGTCAGATAAATTAGGCACTATACCTTGATTAAAAGATAAATATCGCCCAAAAGCACGCATGGACGATAAAGCAACAACAATAAATGTACCGCATCCCAACAACCACCAAACTGCCACAGTCGAATGCCCAAGCAATGTAAATTGATAATAAACGGTTGCCATTAACCACGCTATACTAAAAGTCCAGATGGCTATAAACAAAGTCCATTTAAAGCCAGCCTCACGATACACGGCACCTAGTGCTGCAGCACAAGGCGTATAAAGTAAAATAAAAATCAAATAACTCATCGCTGCTGAAGATGAGCCAAATGCATATTTCATTTGTGAAACGGTTGTCGAATCTACCGCTAAGTCAGACTGTAGTGAATTAATATCTTGCGAAGCCGTTGAAAACCCTAATGGATCCAAAACCGCATCAGACAAACTAACCAAATTTTTAGGAATTGTGGCTAGTGCATCGTCAATATCTTGTGACAAATTCCATTGCTTAACTTGTTCACTATCATCATTCATCGAATAAAGCGAATTCAAAGTTGCAATGACCGATTCTTTAGCAAAAATGCCTGTAAAAATTCCCACTGTTGCTGGCCAATTATCGTGTTTAATTCCCATTGGTGCAAAAGCTGGTGTGATGGTTTGACTGACAACAGAAAGTACAGAATCTTGCGAACTTTCATGCTTAAACGAACCATCACTGCCCCACGAATTAAGCACACTTAACACTGTCACCATTAACACAATAGCCTTACCAGATCTAAAAATAAACGACTTTAAACGCTGCCAAGTCAAACTTAATAAACTACGCAATGTTGGAATACGATAAACAGGCATTTCCATAATAAATGGCGTAAGTGGACCTTTTAATAATGTAAATTTAAGAACAAACCCCGTTACCATTGCCACTGCAATACCCAATAAATATAAAGCAAACACCACAATAGCCGCATTTTTAGGGAAGAATATTGCCGCAAATAAGGCATACACAGGTAACCTTGCCCCACAAGACATAAAAGGGATCATACAAATTGACATAATACGATCGCGTGTACTTTCTAACGTTCGAGTGCCCATAATCGCTGGCACGCCACAGCCAAACCCGACTAACATGGGTACAAATGCCTTACCCGGTAAACCAACACAGCGCATGACACGATCAACCACCATTGCAGCACGCGCTAAGTAGCCAGAGTCTTCTAAAAATGACAACCCAAAAAACATTGCACCAATAACGGGAATAAAAGTCGAAACTGTTTGAATGCCCCGACCAACGCCATTGGCTAAAATTGCTGTAATCCAATTAGGAGCATTGATAGCATGAAGAAATTCAGCCGTGCCATCAACAAAAATCGAGCCACAAAGCACATCAAAAAAATCAACAAACACAGACCCAACATTAATTGCCAGCATAAACATGGCATACATAGCTAATAAAAAGAAGGGAACGCCCGTCAAACGCCCTAATGTTACATTATCCAACCAATCAGAAAACCGACTATTGAGCTCACGCGGTTTATCAATCACTTTTTTACAAATCGTATCAATGGTGTCATAACGAGCGCTAGCAAGTGCCACATCGATTTCGTTATCACACCATGTTGCTAGCGATAATCGACAATTTGCTAGTATATTACGATCCGATTTTGGCAAATTACCACAAGAATCATCCAATAACACATCCATCAACTGCCAGCGATTAAACTGACGCACCACACTCTCTTTTGGCAGTTCTTCAATATAGCGATTAATCACCGCTTGCACTTCATCACCCAGTAAATCTATCGACGGTTGTGCAACTTGTGGATGGTTTGCCAATTTTTCAATATGTTGATAAAAGCTTGCCAATCCTATTTTTTTGCTGGAAGATATCGCAACAACAGGACAACCAAGCAACGTTGATAACCTATCAACATTAACCTGTTCCCCCATGGCTTTAAGTGCATCGCACATATTCAAAACCACAATCATTGGCAGTTGTAAGTCAATTAGCTGGCAAGTTAAATACAAACTACGCTGTAAATTCGTCGCATCGATAATATTGATAATAATGCTATCACGTTCAGACAACACAAACTGACGAGCTATAAGCTCATCTTGCGACACGCAAAGTGGATCACGCTCGATCGAATAGGTACCAGGTAAATCAACAACCTCATATTGCTTATGTTGATATGAAAAAACGCCCGTTTTACGCTCAACCGTTACTCCCGACCAATTCCCCACGCGCTGCTTTGCACCAGTCAACAAATTAAACAGTGTGGTTTTACCACAGTTAGGATTACCAATTAACGCTACCTTCACGCATTCACCTCCATCACTTCAATAGCTTGAGCTTCTTTACGACGTAAACAAAGCGAAAAACCTCGCATTTTAATTTCAATCGGATCACCAAGTGGCGCTATTCGCACAGCCAAAACCTTGCAGCCGGGTGTAATCCCCATAGCCAGTAACTTTCGACGAAAAGGCAACGATTCGGGTAACAATCGAGTAATCACCGCCTCGTGCCCTAAAGGTAATTGATTAAGAGTAAAAGATGACATTATGCTTCCTAAAAATGACGATAATATTGATAAAAGCAATCGTATAAAATTAAATATGCTTATTTTAAAAAATATCAACGTTATTTTTAGTTTAAAAATGCGAATTATTCTCAATAACAATAAATAATAAGTAAAAAAATCGCAAAAATGATTAAACCTTAGATATGCTGTAGAAATTTCTCTTGTTGTTTACAATAATTTGAGAAACACTGTAATAAATATCCATAAAAAAACAAAACTAACGCCCTATCACAGACAAGCGATAGAACGCTGATATCAAAAAGAAAAATAACGGCCACCAATTTGGCTAAACACTTTATGGTCAGTCGCTAAATCATTTATAGCGTGCTAAAGAAAGCACGATTGAAGCTTTTTGTGCCTTTAACCAGTAAAAATGAACGTTATAAAACGATCAGTTAGGGAATTAAACGTCTGGTTAAAGTCGAAAAATCGATTGAAGATAAATTAAGACGGCAAGCTAAACGCGATAACAAAACCGCTCTGAGCGAAATACGACAGACTGATACCTACGGTTTACCTTTACTTAAAAATGAAACGATGCAGCAAACTAGAGAATATCTGCTTGAAATTATCTATTTGATTTTTATTGTTTTTATACATAAACGTAGTGCATTCCTGAAACTTTTTAACAAAAACTATACTATATTGATTTATTTAGATAAACTGTGTGATAACCGGTATATCAAGCAAAAATCACCTGCCCATAAACCAGTGGAAAAGCCGAAAACGTGATATGAACTTTGAATTGATATGCGGCATAAACAGCCAATATTTAACGATTCGAAAGAGTGAAAACGAAAACTTAAATGTTTGTTTAATTTTTATTATACGGTTAAACCGTATAAAGCGATTTGAGGAAAAACGCCTTATGCGTTTTAGCGAATTATTTTAATCATGAAGTGTGGAATGGCAACACATTTTCAAACAAAAAAATTAAGGGGTAAGTGTTTTTTAAATTCAACGGGAGGCAAGTAGCCTAACGAAG
>NZ_WTEX01000094.1 GCF_009795845.1 Gilliamella sp. Lep-s35
TGCCTTGTTATGGGAATACACGGCATATTTTCCATTAAAATTATAATAGGAGATATCTGCTTCAGAATCATATTCATCTATTTTAGCCACTTTTAGACTTTTATGTTCTAAAAGATACATGGAATTTTTTTTACTGTTGTCGGGTAATTTACTTTGAGCTTTTATTAATGAATAATCCTGGCTCGGGTAAATCCATCTCATCTCTTGTTCGGGTAGCAATAATTCTTGATAACTTTTGCCCCGATCTTTCGATATATGTAGTACCGCTTGATATCCATTTTG
>NZ_WTEX01000095.1 GCF_009795845.1 Gilliamella sp. Lep-s35
CAAAATGCGTGTCCGATGAGTAAAATAAATTCTCCAATTGCTTTTCCTTAACCAATCCCTTTGCATCATTCCATGTTTGCCATGGAGTCTTCCCATAACAATATTTTCCAGAATGTGCTCTTTCTCGATTGTAAAACTCAAGCCATTGCTCAATATCGTTTTGTATTTCACTCAATTGCGTGTAAATCTTACGGCGAAATAAAATATCATAACATTCTGTTTTCATCGTCTTATGGAATCGCTCACAAATACCGTTAGTTTGTGGGCTGTAGGCTTTGG
>NZ_WTEX01000096.1 GCF_009795845.1 Gilliamella sp. Lep-s35
AAATATTGACATAGTTTTGTTATGCTATAACGATGTCGATTTGCTTTTAGGATAGCGATTTTCGCCCTATTATCAGTGCTGCTTGTTTTAGGGTATCGTTTTCCATGCGGAGTTGTTTAAGCGCTTTACGCAACGCGATTAACTCTTGTTCTTGTGGACTGCGATTATCTTTTGTTTTAAATGAACCGCTTTGGCTTGCTTGCGTTATCCAACGGTCCAATGCTGATGGTGTCAATTCCTATTTTGCAACGATTTCACTACGTGATTTAC
>NZ_WTEX01000011.1 GCF_009795845.1 Gilliamella sp. Lep-s35
TGCCGAACTCAGAAGTGAAACGCCGTAGTGCCGATGGTAGTGTGGGTATTACCCATGTGAGAGTAGGGTGCCGCCAGACTTTTAAATACACGAGCCCAGCAGCAATGCTGGGCTTTTTTCTTTTGTAGTTTTTTATTTAGAGATAAAAGTAGTACATAATGACATGTGTATATGAGTAATATTATAGTAAATATTTTTAGTGTTAAAAACGCACAAAAAAGATGTATTTATCCTATTAATACTATTTTTTTATTTATTTATTGCTCTATGTATGAAACAATTTAACTATATAAAAATAGATTTTTGAGGTAGTCAGTGATCGATAATGATGGCTACCGTCCAAATGTAGGAATAGTTATTTGTAACAGGTATGGTCAGGTACTTTGGGCTCGTCGTTACGGGCAGAATTCCTGGCAATTTCCTCAGGGCGGCATAAAACAAAACGAAACGCCTGAGCAGGCAATGTTTCGTGAATTAAACGAAGAAGTTGGTTTATCATCAAAAGATGTGAAGATTTTATCCGTTACTAATGGTTGGTTACGATATAAATTACCTAAAAGGATGGTTCGTTGGGAAAATCACCCCGTCTGTATTGGACAAAAACAAAAGTGGTTCTTACTAGAATTAATATCTGATGTATCGGTAATAAATCTTAATACATCGTCAACTCCTGAATTTGATGATTGGAAATGGGTCAACTATTGGTATCCTATTCGGCAAGTAATTACTTTTAAAAGAGATGTTTATAGGAAAGCAATGAAGGAGTTTTCTTGTATTGTTTTTTCGATTCAAATTGAAATAGATGTACCTATTACTAACATTTCTAAAAAGAAACGGTTTAATTTCTTTGTTCATAAACATAAAAATAAAAAGCGTATTAAAAAATGAATCAATATTTGCAATTTCCTAATTTCGATCCAATAGCATTTTCTATTGGTCCTATATCGCTCCATTGGTATGGTGCTATGTATTTGTTTGGTGTGCTTGGAGCTCTTTATTTAGCCAAACGCCGTGCAAATAAACCTAATAGTAAATGGACGTCACAACAGGTTGAAAATTTATTATTTTGGGGATTTTTAGGCCTTTTTATTGGTGGTAGATTAGGTTATGTTTTCTTTTATAACTTTGATGCCTTTATTAAAGATCCTGTTATTTTATTTAAAGTTTGGGAAGGAGGAATGTCTTTCCATGGTGGTTTAATTGGCTCTATTTGCGTTATTGCTATTTTTGCAAAAAAAGCAAAGAAAACTTTTATGGAAGTAGGTGATTTTGTTGCTCCGCTTGTCCCGATTGGTTTGATGTTTGGACGATTTGGTAATTTTATTAATGGAGAACTTTGGGGAAGAGTAACTAATTTGCCTATTGGTATGTTATTTCCAACCTCAGCACATGCCGATTTTATGTTTGTTCAGTCCCATCCTGAATGGTTTTCACTTTACTCACAACTAAATGGTATTTTGCCAAGGCATCCTTCGCAGCTTTATGAAATGCTGTTTGAAGGAATTTTATTATTTATTATTTTAAATATTTTTATCCGAAAGCCAAGACCTGCTGGCGCAGCATCAGGGTTATTTTTGCTTTGCTATGGTTTATTTAGATTTGTTATAGAGTTTTTTAGGCAACCAGATGAACAACTAGGTTTATTTTTAAATATTATCAGTATGGGACAAATATTATGTCTACCAATGATTATTGGTGGTATTTTAATTCTTTTATTTGCGTATAGATTTAATAATAAGGCAAAAACACAATGAAACAATATTTAGTGTTAATGCAAAAAATTTTAGATGAAGGTACTCCTAAATCAGATAGAACAGGAACAGGCACGTTATCTATTTTTGGTCACCAAATGCGGTTTAATTTACAAGAAGGTTTTCCGCTTGTTACAACTAAAAAATGTCATTTACGGTCAATTATCCATGAGTTGCTTTGGTTTCTAAGAGGCGATACTAATATCAACTATTTAAAAGATAACAAAGTAACAATTTGGGATGAATGGGCTGATGCCAACGGTGACTTAGGGCCTATTTATGGCAAGCAATGGCGAGCATGGGGTTCTGCTGATGGTCGTCAAATAGATCAAATTTCACAATTAATTGATCAAATTAAAAATGATCCTGATTCTAGACGTATGATTGTTTCTGCTTGGAATGTTGGAGAATTAGATCAAATGGCATTAGCACCATGTCATGCTTTTTTCCAATTTTATGTTGCAAACGGTAAACTTTCTTGTCAGCTTTATCAGCGTTCTTGTGACGTATTTTTGGGACTACCATTTAATATAGCTAGCTATTCATTGTTAGTTCATATGGTTGCACAACAATGTGAGTTAGATGTCGGTGATTTTGTGTGGACAGGTGGTGATACACATCTTTACTCTAATCATATGGAACAAGCTCATTTGCAATTAAGCCGTGAGCCAAGAGTATTGCCAAAATTAACTATTAAACGTAAACCTCCAACAATTTTTGATTATAAGTTTGAGGATTTTGAAATTGCTGGCTATGATCCACATCCAGCAATCAAAGCCCCCGTTGCTGTTTGATTTTTGTCAAAAAGTTTCAGGAAACTATGTGTTTCAGTATAAAAATAGATAATTTTAAGAATAAATCATAGTTCATAAGTTTCAATTATTAACTATGATTTATCTTAAATATCAATTGATAACAAATATTGTAACACAATAATGTTATTAAGCTTTGTTTATTTTTATGTCCTGAAAAATAAGATATGGTATATAATAAACAACTGCATTATTAATAATAATTTGATCTTAATATGAGTCAAAACCAAGAAATTCGGCCTATTTTTACTAAAAATTTATTGCACCCTCGTTATTGGTTAACGTGGTTTGGTATTGGTGTTTTATATATAATCGTTTTATTGCCATACCCTATTATTTATCAATTAGGAAAAGGGTTAGGATTGCTTTCGATGAAACTAATTGGTAAACGGAAAGAGACTGCAAGGCAGAATCTTAAACTTTGCTTTCCAGAAAAAACGCCGCAAGAACGTGATCAGATGTTGCGTGAGAACTTTATTTCTACTGGATTAGCTATTTTTGAAACCGGTATGGCTTGGTTTTGGTCTGATAAACGTTTAGCTAAAAATACGTCTATTGTTGGCGATAATTATATAACAAAAGTACAACAGTCAGGTCAAGGCGTTTTACTTATTGGTATCCATTTTTTAACATTAGAATTAGGTGCACGTATTTTGGGAATGAGTCATCCAGGAGTGGGGGTGTATCGACCGAATGATAACCCTGTTATGGATTATGTTCAGCTTAAAGGACGTTTAAAATCAAACAAATATATGTTGGAACGCCATAATACAAAAGGTATGATTAGGGCATTAAAAAATGGTGAATTGCTTTGGTATGCTCCTGATCATGATTATGGTCCTAAAAATAGTGTTTTTGCTCCTCTATTTTCAGTTGAAAAAGCAGCGACAACAGTAGGTACGCGTATATTAGTCAAGTTAGGTCATCCTGCTATTATTCCATTTACACCTAAACGAGAAAAAAGTGGTCGGTATGTTGTTTATATTTCTCCTAGAGTTGAAGGATTTCCTATAGAAGATGATGTTCTAGCGGCAACGTTCATGAATAAAATAATTGAACAAGAGATTTTAAAAGCACCAGAACAATATATGTGGTTACATCGTCGATTCAAAACACGTCCAAAAGGAGAAGCCCCTTTATATTCTAATAATGTGCAATCTGATTAAAATATTTTTTTATAACATCTTTTAAAAGAGTAAAAAATTACAATATGCAAAAACTAAATAAAATTATTTTATATTGTCGTTCTGGATTTGAAAAAGAGTGTGCGGCAGAAATTACAGATAGAGCTGTGAAAAAAGAAATATATGGTTTTGCTAAAGTAAAAGAAAACAGCAGTTATGTTATTTTTGAATGTTATCAAGATGGTGATGCGCAATTATTAATAAAAGATTTGGCTTTTCGGACACTTATTTTTGCACGGCAAATGTTTGTAGCAGGTGATTTATTAGTTGATTTGCCAACAGATGATCGTATATCTCCTATTATTAATGCATTATCTGGATGTATAGATAAAGCCGGTGATTTACGAGTTGAAGTTGCTGATACTAATGAAGGCAAAGCGCTTTCAGGATTTTGCCGTAAATTTACTGTTCCGCTTCGTCAAGCATTACGAAATAAACGTATTTTATTGAAAGTTGAAAATCCTTCTCGTCCGGTTATTCATTTATTTTTTATCAATAATAATAGCTGTTATGTTGGTTATTCATTTAGCCAAAATAATTCTCCTTTTTATATGGGAATTCCACGGCTAAAATTTCCTGCAGATGCTCCAAGTCGCTCTACGTTAAAATTAGAAGAAGCTTTTCATATTTTTATCCCATATGAAGAGTGGGATGAGCGATTAAAAGGTGGGTTGAATGCTGTCGATTTAGGAGCTTGCCCTGGGGGATGGACTTATCAGCTGGTTAAAAGAAGTATGATGGTTTATGCCATTGATAATGGATCTATGAATGAAAAATTAATGCAAACAGGTCAAGTTAAACATTATAGAGAAGATGGTTTTAAATTTATGCCTAAAAAGCATAATATTTATTGGTTGGTCTGTGATATGGTTGAAAAACCAACCAAAGTAACCGAATTAATAGCTAAATGGCTAATTAATGGTTGGTGTAGAGAGGCTATTTTTAATCTCAAATTACCAATGAAAAAGCGTTATGAAGAAGTAAAACAAAGTTTACAATTACTAAACAATGAATTAAATAATAAGAAAATTAATGTACAAATTCAAGCTAAACAGCTTTATCATGATCGAGAAGAAGTGACCGTTCATGTACAACGAATTTGGGGATAACAACTTATAAGGGAATAGGTATGAATCTAAAACGCTCCTTTTGTGTTATGTTAATAATGTCATTATTTGTATTTTTGGTGGGATGTAGTTTTGAATCAAATAAGTCTCTTGACTTTGATGAGCATCAAAACTCTAATTATTATTTGTCACAAGCGGATAATAGCACAGGTTCCATTAAAGTTAATTGGCAACTATTAGCTATTCGGGCTTTAATAAAAGAAAATAAATTTTCGCAAGCAAATGCATTATTAGCAAATTTACCTCTTAATCTTAATGCTGAACAGCAAAAAGAAAAGTTATTATCAGAAGGTGAAATTGCTGTAAAAAAGAGGAAAAAATTTGACCTTAATCAATTTACTCTCGATAATTTGACTAATTCACAGTTATACCGTTATTACACTATAAAATTAGGTCTAGATATAAATAATAAAGATATTAATGCTCAAGCTCATGATTATCTTCAATTAGAAAAGTATGTATCAGAAACTGAAAAACGGCAATTATTAATTAATACATGGAATTTTTTTCGTAAGTTAAAATCTGATAAACTTGGTAAGATTTTAGTTGATGAAAACGAAACCGTATTACGAGGTTGGGTTGATTTAGCTTACACTTACCAAAATAATAGTAACAAACATGTTTCGCAAGATGATGATACTCCAGAAACAATTGCAGCAAAATCTGAAAATCAAAAACAGTTACTAAACCAAGCTATCAATAATTGGGCTACACAATACCCACATCACCCTGCTAACGAAATTATTTCAATATTGACTGGAGGGCAAACACTTTCGGTTGATGCTAATGCAAAAAATGTTGCTTTATTATTACCATTAAATGGTCCTTCACGTATATTTGGTGAAACGATTCGTCAAGGTTATATCAATGCTATAAATTTTTTTCCGCAAGAGCCACAACAAAATGTGATTGTATTTGATACAACTAGTGCTCCTATGGATACTTTAATTCAACAAGCACAAGAGCAGAATGTTGAATTAATTGTAGGGCCTTTATTAAAAAATGAAGTTACTAAAATAAAAGAATTAGCACCAACCATTCCGGTTTTAGCCTTAAATAAAGTTGATAGCATGGCTTCTTCTGCTAATAAAATGTGTTTTTTTGCTTTATCTCCTGAAGATGAAGCAAAAGATGCGGCAGACCATATTTATTCTCAAAATAAAGTAAAACCATTGCTATTAGTACCCCAAACTGATTTAGGACGACGTGTTGCTCAAAGTTTTGCAATGGAGTGGTCACAATTGTCGGCAAATAACTCACAAGCTTACGTACAATATTTTGGTAATACTACAACATTAAGCGCCAATATGAATCATAATATAGGTATTACCCTTGCAGGAAATCCTATCTTGAATGATGAGGCCGTGTCAGAGGGAATGTTATCTACTGGGTTTGATGCTATTTATATTTATTCTTCATATGATGAATTGACATTGATAAAACCAATGCTTGATATGGGGGCAAATAAAACTATTGGCAATTCATCGGCTATTATGCTTTATTCAAGTTCAAAAAGCCATGTAGCTAATGCTTCTAAAGATTTTAACTACGATATGAATAAAACTGAATATGCAGAAATTCCTATGATTGTGAATCAAAAGGATAATACAAATAATATTCCTAGTAATGTTCAAAAAGATTATTCATTAATGCGTTTGTATGCGATGGGAATTGATGCGTGGAGACTTGCCAATCGTTTTAATCAACTTAGTTCATATCAGCCTAATTTTTTAGATGGAATGACAGGTAAATTATCCACAACTGATCAATGCGAAGTAACTCGAACACTCTCTTGGCAGCAATATATTTATGGTGATGCTAAATCAGATTCTAAGAGCGAATAAAAAACAAATTGGTGAGTATTATGAAAATATTGCTTGCCAATATCTACTTAACAAAGGTCTTATATTTTTAGCACATAATATTCAATTTCGCCAAGGTGAAATCGATTTAATAATGTTAGATAAGGACTGCATTGTTTTTATTGAAGTGCGTTACCGAAAAAATGCAAATTTTGGTGATGCCGAAATGACCGTAACATTAAATAAACAAAATAAGATAAAGCAGGCTGCTCAGCTATGGATGATAGAGCAAAATTTAAATATTGAAGATACCGCGTTTAGATTTGATATTTTTGCTATTACAGGTAAAAGTCAAAAGTGGATTATCAATGCATTTTAATTTTTAGGTGAAAGCGTGCAAGATTTAATTAAAAATTATTTTACTGAAAGTATTCAGACTCAAATCGTAATGGCTGAATCACTTGGTTATTCTATCGAAAAAGCAGCAAATATTATTGTTGATAGTTTACTTAATGGTAATAAAATTATGAGTTGTGGCAATGGCTCATCAGCAGCCAATGTGCAAAGCTTTACTTCACGTTTAATTACTAGTATTAACATTGAAAGACCGAGTATTCCTGCGATAGCTTTAGTATCGGACAATGTTTTATTAAGTGCGATAGCTAATCATGAAGAAATTTATGCTCGTCAAATTCAAGCACTAGGGCAACAAAGCGATGTTTTAATTATAGCTACTTGTCAAGGTAAAAGTCGTGCAATTATTCGAGCTGTTCAAGAAGCAGTAATTAAAGATATGAAAATTGTTGCATTAACGGCATTTGATGGTGGTGAAGTTATTGGTTTATTAGGACAAAACGATATCGAAATTAGAATACCATCTTATAAAAAGGTCATGGCTTACGAAATGCATGCCATGATTTTAAACTGTTTATGCCAATTAATTGAAAATACCTTGTTTAATCACGTTGAATAAGTTTGAATAAAACAGTTTTGTTCTGCCTTAATAGTGAATATTATGCTATAATTATAAGCTGTTTTAATGAATTAAATTATTAAGAGAAGTTGGTGTTATGACCGAACTAGCCAAAGAAATAACTCCCGTTAATATTGAAGATGAACTAAAGTCCTCATATCTTGATTATGCTATGTCAGTAATTGTAGGTCGAGCTTTACCTGATGTGCGAGATGGTTTAAAGCCGGTGCATAGGCGTGTTTTATTTGCAATGCATGAAGCAGGGTATGATTGGAATAAACCTTATCGAAAATCGGCACGTGTTGTTGGGGATGTAATTGGTAAATACCATCCGCATGGTGATTCTGCTGTTTATGATACAATCGTCCGTATGGCTCAACCATTTTCATTGCGTTACATGCTAGTTGATGGTCAAGGTAACTTTGGTTCTGTTGATGGCGACTCAGCTGCTGCAATGCGTTATACCGAAATTAGGATGCAAAAATTTGCAGGAGCATTGCTTACAGATCTTGATAAAGAAACTGTTGATTTTTCACCTAACTATGATGGATCAGAAATGATCCCAGATGTGTTACCAACTCGTATTCCAAATTTGTTAATTAATGGTTCATCAGGAATTGCTGTTGGTATGGCAACTAATATTCCTCCTCATAATTTATCTGAAGTTATTAATGGTTGTTTGGCCTTTATTGAAGATGAAAATATCTCGATTGATGGTTTAATGGAATATATTCATGGGCCTGATTTTCCGACAGCAGCATTAATCAATGGTCGAAAGGGTATTGAAAACGCATATCGTACTGGTCGTGGTATTATCTATATTCGCTCTAGAGCAACAATTGAAGTTGATGAGCATAGCGGTCGTGAAACAATTATCGTTAACGAAATTCCATATCAAGTTAACAAGAAAAAATTGATCGAAAAAATTGCTGAATTAGTCAAAGATAAAAAAGTAGAAGGTATTTCGGCATTACGTGACGAATCAGATAAAGATGGTATGCGTATTGTTATTGAAATAAAACGTGATGCTGTTGGTGAAGTTGTTTTAAATAACCTTTTTTCTTTAACTCAATTACAAGTTTCATTTGGCATTAATATGGTGGCCTTGCATAAAGGTCAACCTAAACTGTTAAATTTGCGTGAGATGATTGAAGCTTTTGTACTTCATCGCCGTGAAGTTGTAACGCGTCGAACCATTTATGAACTACGCAAAGCACGCGAACGCGCTCATGTATTAGAAGGTTTAGCAATCGCACTTGCCAATATTGATCCTATCATTGAACTAATTCGTGCTGCTGCAACGCCTAGTGAAGCAAAAACTAAATTATTGAGTCAAGCTTGGCAACTTGGAAATGTTGCAGCCATGTTAGAAAAAGCAGGTAATGATGCAGCTAGACCAGAAGATTTAGCGCCAGAGTTTGGTATTCATGATGGACATTATTATTTATCAGAAGCACAAGCTCAAGCGATTTTAGATCTTCGCTTACACCGCTTAACTGGCCTTGAACATGAAAAAATTCTTCATGAATACAAAGATTTGTTAGTTCAAATTGGTGAGTTATTGCATATTTTGGCAAGTTCAGAGCGTTTAATGGAAGTGATTCGTGAAGAATTAGAAAGTGTTCGAGACCAATTCCAAGATGCTAGACGAACAGAAATTACAGCAAGCAGTGCCGATATTAATATTGAAGACCTTATTGCTCAAGAAGATGTCGTCGTCACTCTTTCCCATCAAGGTTATGTAAAATATCAACCACTTTCAGATTATGAAGCTCAACGTCGTGGTGGCAAAGGTAAATCTGCAACTAAAATTAAAGAAGAAGACTTCGTTGAAAAATTATTAGTGGCTAATACTCACGATACGATCCTCTGTTTTTCAAGCCGTGGTCGATTATATTGGATGAAAGTTTATCAATTACCTGAAGCTAGCCGAGGTTCTCGTGGTCGTCCAATTATTAATTTGTTACCTCTAGAACAAAATGAGCGTATTACCGCAATTTTACCAGTTCGAGAATTTGATGATGAACATTGCGTATTTATGGCAACAGCGCAAGGTACAGTTAAGAAAACATCCTTAATTGAATTCAGTCGTCCACGAAGTGGAGGTATTATTGCGATTAATTTGCGTGATGATGATGAATTAATTGGCGTTGACTTAACTAGCAATGATCTTTCAGCTATGACTGATGATGAAGAAATGAATGATGATATCGTTGTAGAAGACGTTGATGTTGAAGATGATGAAGTTTCACAATGTTCAACGACTGAAGATATTATGTTATTCTCAGCCAATGGTAAAGTTGTTCGATTCCCTGCTAATAAAGTTCGTTGTATGGGAAGAACCGCAGCGGGTGTTCGAGGTATAAAGCTTGATAGTGATGATAAAGTGGTATCTTTGATAGTACCGCGTGGAAACGGTGCAATATTAACTGCAACTCAAAACGGTTATGGTAAACGAACTCAGCAAGAATTATATCCAACAAAATCACGAGCAACTAAAGGCGTTATTTCTATTAAAGTAAGTGAGCGTAATGGTGCTGTGGTTGGCGCAGTTCAGGTTGATGAAACCGATCAAATTATGTTAATTACAGATGCAGGAACACTGGTTCGCACTCGAGTTTCAGAAGTAAGTATTGTAGGTCGTAATACTCAAGGCGTTATGCTTATCCGAACAGCTGAAACTGAAAAGGTTGTGGGATTACAGCGAATAGCTGAAACAGAGGATGATAGCGAATCTGATTCATTATCTCATAGCGAAGAGCGGAGTGATTTTGAACAAGGATCCGAAGAATAATTTTTAATTATAAAAAGGATTAGTGATATTAACTAATCCTTTTTTATTTAGAATAACCTCGATAAGGAACAGTATTAGATGGCATTTTTTACAAAAAAAATCTTAACAAATCTTGCATGGCAAATTTTAATTGCTTTGGTTTTAGGTGTTGCGATGGGGGCTTATTTATTTGAGCTTTCTGTTCCATCTCATCCATTACACACTTATTATCAATTTTCTATAGTTAATATTTTTCAGCCCGCGGGTGATATTTTTATTCGTTTAATCAAAATGATTGTATTACCTATTATACTCAGTACATTAACGTTAGGTATTGCAGGTATTGGTGGTTCGAAAAGACTAGGAACTTTAGGTTTTAAAACAATACTTTATTTTGAGATTATTACCACTATTGCTATTTTATTAGGTCTTTGCTGGGGAAATATTTTTTCACCAGGGGCGGGTATTGATTCATCTACGCTTGCAACAACAGATGTGAGTAAATATGCAAAGGCAGCCGAAGAATTAAGCGGAAAACCACACGGTTTAATTGTTATGATTCTTGATATGATTCCTGCAAATATTTTTAAAGCAATGACTGATGGGGCTGTTTTACCCGTTATCTTTTTTTGTGTCTTTTTTGGTTTAGGACTAATGTCTTTACCTGACAAACAACGTGAACCGTTTCTTTTCTTTTTAAAAGTAATTTCAGATACCATGTTTAAAGTAACCAATATGATAATGCGTTATGCACCTATTGGTGTATTTGCACTTATCACAGTAACTGTTGCTAAATATGGTTTTGCATCTTTACTGCCATTATTTAAGTTAATTTTAACTGTATATTCGGCAATGATTATTTTTACATTAGTAGTACTTGGCCTTGTTTGTAAAATATGTCGCTTCAATATTTTTACATTGCTGAGAATTTTAAAAGAAGAGCTAGTCATTGCATTTTCAACGGCAAGTTCAGAAACAGCATTACCGAAAATTATTGAAAAGATGGAAGCCTATGGTGCTCCAAAATCAATAACTAGCTTTGTGATTCCAACGGGATATTCATTTAATCTTGATGGTTCAACACTTTATCAAAGTATAACAGTTATCTTTTTAGCTCAACTTTTTAACATTGATCTCACCATTTTGGATCAAATTATTATTGTTATTACATTGATGATTGCTTCTAAAGGTATTGCAGGTGTTCCAGGTGCATCAATTTTAGTTTTATCGGCAACGCTTGGTAGCGTTGGCATCCCTCTTGAAGGTATTGGTTATATAATGGGCGTGGAACGAATTTTAGATATGGGAAGAACGGTAGTTAATGTCGTTGGTAATGCATTAGCTGCAATAGTTATTGCTCGCTGGGAACATGTTTTTGATGATAAAAAAGCAAGAGCATATGAACAGCAATATTTAAAATAAAATCATTATTTGTTTACTAAAGCTTCAGCTAAAAACTGGAGCTTTTTTATTGCTTAAATAATTATTTGATAATTAATGAATAATATCATCATTTAAAAGATATAAAAAAACCCAGCATAACTGGGTCTTTTTGTTTATTTAAAACTATTTAATTTTAGCTTCTTTATAAACTACATGCTGACGAACTACAGGATCATATTTTTTGATCTCCATTTTTTCAGGCATAGTTCTTTTGTTTTTGCTAGTGGTATAAAAATGACCTGTACCAGCAGAAGAAACTAATCTAATTTTTTCGCGTACACCTTTTGCCATGATATGGTTTCCTTATTAGTACTTTTCACCACGGGCACGAAGTTCAGCTAAAACTGCATCAATACCCTTTTTATCGATAGTACGCATACCTTTAGCAGATACACGTAGTTTTACAAAACGTTTTTCACTCTCAATCCAAAAACGATGAGTTTGAAGGTTTGGTAGAAAACGACGTTTAGTAGCATTCATCGCATGAGAACGATTATTCCCTACTAAAGGACCTTTTCCTGTTACTTGGCATACTCGTGACATGTCAATAATTCTCCAAAATTTCTATGCTTAAGCCCTGGGCGTAATATGTTAATGGAATTAACCTCGTCAGGCTTTTAGTTTACTGCAGTTCTATCTGAGAAGCAGTCTACCTCTCACATTACACCCACAATAATGAGGTAGCGAAGTATACGCTTTTATGCGCAAATTCTCAAGCATTATCTTATTTAAGTGTAAAATAATTTTATTGATAAAATGAATATTAACAAATGAATAACAGCTATTGAGTTATTATAATTAAAACAATTACTTTCCAATTTAAATTATTTTGATTAAAAACAAAAACGGTTTAATTTTATAATAAATATGTTTTAATACTAAATTATAGATTTTATCTATTAAATTTAATTTTTTGACTTTTATGGAGGTTATATGAACCAATTTACGCCATATAATATATACGCCATTATCGGTTATCCTTTAGGGCATAGTATGAGCCCTCTCATTCATACAACTTCATTTCAAGACTATAATATTCCTGCTGTTTTAGTTCCTTTTGCTACACCTCCGCAAGAGATTGCAGCTTTATTTAAATCAGTAAGATTATTAAATATTCGTGGTTTATGTGTCACTATTCCGCATAAACAAACGATTATTCCTTATTTAGATGAAGTGACCGAGCATGTAAAAAAAGCAGGAGCGGCTAATTTAGTATATTGGCGTGGTGATAAGCTCTGTGGTGACAATACGGATATTGTTGGATTTATGGAACCACTCAAAAGCAAAAAACTATCGGCAGAATATAACAAAGTGTTATTACTTGGTGCAGGTGGTGCTGCGCGAGCAGCCGTTGTTGGCTTACAAGAGCTTGGTTATACCAATATCACAGTAACCGATATTGCAGATGACTCAGCTCAAATATTAGCTAATGAATTCAACCTAAAAACCATTAAATGGGAAGACCGTGGCGAGGTTGAAGCACAAATTATTATAAACTCAACACCACTGGGCATGACAGGTAAGTTTGAAGATCAAACTCCTTACAAACAGGCTTGGTTTAAAGGCAAAGGTGTGGCTTATGACATCGTTTATACTCCATACAATACACGATTTAGACAAGAAGCAGAGCAAGCGGGTTGGGAATCTATATCAGGACGTGAAATGTTTATTGGCCAAGCAAATGCTCAATTTAAAATTTGGACAGGAAAGGATCTTTCTGAGCGTGCAAAACAGGCTGTAATTGATGCTTTAACTAAAAAATAATTTGTAGGAAAACGCCGAGTTGTTTACACTTTATGATTAAAATAATCCGCTAAAAATCATAAGGTGTTTTCTCTGAAATCGCTTTATGCGGTTTAACCGTATGATAAAAATTAATCAAACATTTAAGCTTTTGTTTTCACTCTTTGGAATCGTTAAATATTGGCTGATTATGCTGCATCTCAATTCAAAATTCGTATCACGTTTTCGGCTTTTCCACTGGTTTATGGGCAGGTGATTTTTGCTTGATATACTAGTTATCACACAGTTTATCTAAATCAATACAGTAGAATTTTTGTTAAAAAGCTTCAGGAGTGTACTACGTTTATGTATAAAAACCTTAAAAATCAAATAGATACAAACAGGCAAATATTCTTTGGTTTGTTGCTTGGTTTGTTTTTTAAGTAACGGCAAACTTTAGGTATCAGTTCACGGAAGCAATTCAATTTAATATAAAATTCGCTCAACTTAGTAAAAAACTCGGTTTGCATGTTGAGCGAATTTGTTTTTTATTTTGGCTAGCGCGATACAGGAAGGCTCTGTTAGTTGACTTCATCAAAAAATTTAGTGTTATTTAGGATTTCTTTATGTTTTAATGTAAAAATGACAAAAATTTTTTTAGGTAGCTATTGAAATTATTGTAAAAAATAATTTTTTCAATGCATTAAAGAATGTTTAAGAAAATATTGCAAAAAAAAGAACAAATCACTAGCATGACTAGCATATTCTGTAAATCAGAAAGGACATACCCAATATGAACAAAACAATTTTTTTAGTTGGAGCAAGGGCTGCAGGTAAAACAACAATAGGGAAAATGTTAGCTGATAAGCTATCATTTTCTTTTATTGACACTGACAGCCACTTACTTAAAACAACTCAAAAAACAGTCGCCGAAATTGTTGAAGAAGAAGGTTGGGAAGGATTTAGAGCAAGAGAAAGCCAAGTGCTTGTTGATACGACTAAATCTAATCGTGTTATTGCAACTGGCGGAGGAATGGTGTTAGCTGAGCATAACCGTAATTTTATGAAACAAAATGGCATTGTTATCTTTTTATCGGCACCTGTTGATACTTTAGCTGCTCGTTTAATGAAAGACCCCAATGTTGCTCAACGTCCATCACTAACGGATTTACCAATTATTGATGAAATGGAAAACATATTGTCTGAAAGATTACCTTTGTATCATGATGTTGCGCACCATGTGGTGAATGTTGATCAAGATAAAGATTTGATTTTGGAAAGAATAATTGAAATACTTGAACGGTAACTTTAATTTTTTCAGAAAATACTAACTGAAAACGGAATTTTTGACAATAGAAAATAGTGGTATAGAAAATTCTTGCATTGTTTTTCTCCAGTTATTCAATCAGTTAAAACTAGCTAAAAAGAGCTAGATAACAGCAGTTTTTCTTATTAACATAATAATAAAATAATGCTTCGAGATGATATCAAATTATAAAAAATAAGGCAATTTCAGGAAAACTTGCCTTATTTTTTAGAAAATTATTTTAATCAAACGTATTACACATTTTTTTTGTTTATAGTTACGATAGTATCCGTTGACGATTGATTTTGATTCATATTGTTAGTCGGTGATAAATTATATTTGCTTTTATAGATGCAATTAGCATAGTCAACCATACCACTAGTTAAAAATAGGTCTAAAAACCATCCAATACCAAATAAACCAACAGTAAAAAACCAAATAATGCCAGTAATCCATTTACCACAGTACATTCGATGGACTCCCCATACTCCAAAAAAGAACCACAATAAATAAGCAAGGCCTTTACTTCTCATACTATCTCCGTTTTATAATTAATTTATGATTTTATTAATTATTAATGTTTTTTGACATCTACTAGATTATATTTGTTAGCATCATATTTTTTATATAATGCACTATTCTAACGGATATCGTTCATGCCTGAGGCAATTAATAATTGATATAATGTCGGTTTTATTAAAATGTGATATTTTTACACTTTTTTATTTATTGTGCAAATAGATACATATAATATCACAACAAGTTAAATCTGTTTTAGGTAAACACCTTGATGTTTTCTTATGCTTTAACTTTTAAACTAAACTAGCTCGGTACAATGTTGACTGTGAGGTGTTAGCTTAATGTCCTTATGCAACTATATACACTTATTCATATCGCATTAATTAAATAGGATTTTTTTACTTAAACACGATACGTTCCTGAAACTTTTTAACAAAAAAAGGCTTTTGTTTGTTTAGGTAAACAGTGTGATAACCAGCGTATCAATCAAAAATTTACCAGCCACAAACCAATGGGAAAGCCGAAAGCGTGATACGAACTTTGGATTGAGGTGTGGCATAATCAGACATTATTTAGCGATTAACAAGAGAGAAAACGCCTTATGAATTTTTAGTGGATTATTTTAATCATGAAGAGTAAATAACTCGGCGTTTTCCTACATTTAATTTAAACTAAAATAGTTATTAAACCTCCAAATAATTCAAAATACCTTCAGCCGCTTTGCGCCCCTCACTAATCGCCGTTACCACTAAATCTGACCCTCGAACGGCATCGCCTCCGGCAAAAATTTTAGCATTCGTTGTTTGGTAGCCGTTGGTTTCTGGGGCGATGATTCGGCCTTGGGCATCAAAATCAACACCATGTTCTACTAACCAAGGCATGGCGTGAGGTCTAAATCCAAAGGCCATTACAACCGCATCAGCAGGTAAGACAAATTCTGAGCCTGCAATCACCACTGGTGAACGCCGACCTTTTGCATCGGGCTCTCCAAGCTTGGTTCGGATCATTTTCACGCCTGTGACTTGCCCAGTGCTGTTAATTTCAATGCTTAGTGGTTGTACATTAAATTGAAACTGTGCACCTTCTTCTTTGGCGTTTTTAACTTCTCGCTTTGAGCCCGGCATATTGGCTTCGTCTCGGCGATAAGCACAAGTGACTTCGGTAGCGCCTTGGCGAATAGAGGTTCGGACACAGTCCATTGCGGTATCACCACCACCAAGCACAACCACACGTTTATTTTTCATGTCAATGTAAGGCGTATCTTGAGTTTGTTGATGTTGCATGAGGTGCTTGGTATTGGCGATTAAAAATGGCAGTGCATCGTAAACACCGTTAGCATCTTCGTTCTCAAGCCCTGCTCGCATTGATTGATAAGTACCTGCACCAACAAATATGGCATCAAATTCATTGATTAAGTCGGTTAATTGCACGGTTTTGCCCACTTCAGTATTTAGCCTAAATTCAATGCCCATTTCGGTAAATATGCGACGTCGGTTAATAAGGACTTCTTTGTCTAATTTGAAAGCGGGGATACCAAATGTCAGTAATCCGCCAATTTCAGGGTGGCGGTCAAATACTACAGGTGTTACACCATTGCGGACTAAGACATCAGCACAGGCAAGGCCTGCTGGGCCTGCGCCAATAATGGCGACTTTTAACCCTGTTTGTTCGACATTCGATAGGTTGGGTTTCCACCCCATTTTAAAGGCTTCATCAGTAATATAACGTTCAATATTTCCAATGGTAACTGCTCCAAATTCGGCATTTAAGGTGCAAGAGCCTTCACAAAGGCGATCTTGTGGACAGACTCGACCACAAACTTCGGGCAGGCTATTGGTTTGGTGCGAGAGTTCTACCGCTTCTAGAATTTTACCTTCGTTAACTAGTTTTAACCAATTGGGAATATAGTTATGTACAGGGCAGCGCCATTCACAATAAGGGTTACCACAAGCCAGGCAACGATCGGCTTGTGCTTGTGATTGCGAGGCAGAAAAGCCTTCGTAAATTTCAACAAATTCAATTTTGCGGATGTTTAACGATTTTTTAGGCGGATCAACACGTTGTAAATCGATAAACTGATAAACATTTTGACTCATTTTCGTGTTCTCCTTATTGTGCCTGAACACGCAGTTCTGCTGATGAGCGACTGCGGTGCCCAAGTAATGCTGTTACATCACTGGATTTTGGTTTGACTAATACAAATTGTTTAGAATAATCATTCCAATTAGCCAAAATATTTTCGGCTCGTGATGAGTGGGTTAGTTGAGCATGTTCCATAATTAAACCGCGAAGGTGTTCTTCGTGAATGGCGTAATTTGCGACGTTTAGCATTTCGACCAGCTCTTTATTGATGCGTTTGTGTAGTTCGCCATCTTCATCTAAGATATAAGCAAACCCACCCGTCATGCCAGCACCGAAGTTAACCCCCGTTTTTCCAAGTATACAAACAATACCACCTGTCATATATTCACATCCATTATCACCAATGCCTTCAACAACGCTGATGGCACCGGAATTACGTACGGCAAATCGTTCACCAGCTCGACCTGCGGCAAATAATTTGCCACCTGTTGCGCCATATAAGCAGGTGTTGCCCGCGATGGTCGCTTCATGACTTAAAAATGCCGAGCCTTGCGGCGGACGAATGACAATACGACCACCAGCCATGCCTTTACCAACATAGTCGTTGGCATCGCCAGTTAGGGTTAGATCTACACCACCGGCATTCCATACGCCAAAACTTTGCCCCGCCGTGCCGTTGAAGTTTAGCGAGATCGGATCGGTGACTAAGCCTTGATCGCCATATTTTTGGGCAATATAGCCTGATAGGCTTGTGCCCACCGAGCGATCGGTGTTTTGTATATCAAAATAGAAGCTTTTGCTTTGGCGTTCATCCACCGATTGTTGGGCTTGGGTGATGATTTCTTTGTTTAGTACGCCTTTGTCAAATGGCTTGTTATCTTCAATGCAGTAAACTGGCTTGCCTTCAAGTGGAGTGGCTGTTTGAAGCAGTCCAGATAAATCCAGTTTTTGTTGTTTAGCTGTTATGCCATCAAGCTCTAAGAGTAAGTCTGTTCGCCCAATTAAATCGACTATTCGGCTTACGCCAAGTTCTGCCATGACTTCACGCGTATTGCGAGCAATAAAGCGGAAGTAGTTAATCGCCTTTTCGGGTAATCCGTGGTAGTGGTGGCTGCGTAATTTTTCATCTTGAGTAGCAACGCCTGTTGCACAGTTATTTAGGTGGCAAATACGTAGGTATTTACAACCTAAGGCAACCATTGGCCCTGTTCCAAAACCAAAACTTTCAGCACCTAAGATAGCGGCTTTGACAATGTCGGTACCCGTTTTTAAACCACCATCGACCTGTAGGCGTATTTTGTGGCGTAAGCCGTTAGCAACAAGGGATTGTTGGGTTTCAACCAAGCCAAGTTCCCATGGTGAGCCAGCATATTTGACCGATGTTAACGGACTAGCTCCCGTTCCTCCATCGTAACCCGAAATAGTGATTAAATCGGCATAGGCTTTAGCAACGCCTGTTGCGATAGTACCAACACCCGGTTCAGAAACCAATTTGACCGAAATCATGGCATTTGGGTTGATCTGTTTTAAATCGAAGATTAATTGCGCTAAATCTTCAATCGAGTAAATATCGTGATGAGGCGGTGGCGAAATGAGTGTGACACCCGGTACAGAAAAACGCAATTTAGCAATGTAAGGGGTGACTTTGTCGCCCGGTAGTTGTCCGCCTTCACCTGGTTTTGCTCCTTGGGCAACTTTAATTTGAATTACATCTGCACTCATCAAATAGCTTGGCGTTACCCCAAAGCGCCCAGATGCGACTTGTTTAATTCGGGAAACTTTAATGGTGTTGTAACGGGCAGGATCTTCACCCCCTTCGCCAGAATTTGAGTAGCCACCTAATGTGTTCATGGCTTCGGCAAGCGATTCGTGTGCTTCTGGGCTGAGCGCGCCAATTGACATAGCGGCCGAGTCAAAGCGTTTAAATAACGATTCTTCGGGCTCGACTTGTTCAAGCGCAATGGCGGCGTTTTTAGGTGGATTGAGTTTTAATAAATCCCGCAATGTGGTCGCTGGGCGGTTATTTACGATGTCAGTATAACGTTTGTAATCTTCATAACTGCCATTATTGACCGCTTTTTGTAGTGATTGTACAACATCAGGGTTATAGGCGTGATATTCGCCACCGTGTACAAATTTTAGCAATCCACCTTGATCTAATGGTTTACGGCGTAACCATGCTTGTTTGGATAAATTGAATTGATCTTGCGCAAAATCATCAAAATTTGCACCACTAATACGGCTAGTTACCCCTTGGAAACAAAGCTCAACGACTTCGTTGTGTAATCCTACTGCTTCGAACAATTTTGAACAGCGGTAAGAGGCAACGGTCGAAATGCCCATTTTAGACATAATTTTGTATAAGCCTTTATTAATGCCATTGCGGTAATTGGTTATTACTTCACGGTGAGATTTGTTGATGGTGCCATTATCAACCATTTGCGCTAAGGTTTCGTAAGCTAAGTAAGGGTAAATGGCTGTGGCACCAAAACCAAGCAGTACGGCAAATTGATGCGGATCGCGGCAACTTGCGGTTTCAACAATGATATTGGCATCGCAACGTAAATTCTTTTCAACCAAACGTTGTTGCACCGCACCCACAGCCATTGGTGCTGGAATTGGTAGGCGATCGGCTGCAATATTTTTATCTGATAATATGAGTAATACAGTTCCATTACGGACTTTTGCTTCGGCATCACCACATAACTGCTCAATGGCATCGCGCAGGCTACCGTCAATTTCATAGGTGATATCTAATGTTTCTGATTTGTAGTAGCGTGATTCTAATGCAGTTAATTGTTTAAAATCAGAATAAACTAAAACAGGAGATTTGAACGCAACACGATGAGCTTGGCCTTCGGCTTCGGCAAAGACGTTCATTTCTCGACCAATGCTGGTGGATAGCGACATAACATGTGCTTCACGCAATGGATCGATTGGTGGGTTTGTGACTTGTGCAAATTTTTGGCGGAAATAGTCATAGATTAGACGAGGTCGGCTTGATAATACAGCAAATGGGGTATCATCGCCCATTGAGCCCGTAGCTTCTTGTCCGTTTTCGCCAAGTACTCGAATGCATTGGTCTAGCTCTTCGGCGCTATAAGCAAATTGTTTTTGATAGGTTGCTAGTAAGGTATCGTCATAATCACGCGATCCGATGTTATCGTCAGGCAGGTTTTCAAAAGGAACAAGTCGTTTGACGTTTTTTTCCATCCATTCTTTATAAGGATGGCGTTTTTGTAAGTCGTTATCTGTTTCTGAAGAGTGTAAAATGCGACCTTCTTCAGTGTCGATAACTAACAATTCACCCGGACCAACACGTCCTTTGGTGACGACTTCGTCAGGTTGATAGTCCCAAATACCGATTTCAGAAGCGCAGGTAATCAGTTTATCTGTGGTAATCACATAACGCGCAGGACGAAGTCCATTACGATCTAAGTTACAGGCGGCATAACGTCCATCAGACATGACAATTCCTGCAGGGCCATCCCATGGTTCCATATGCATTGAGTTGAAATCAAAGAAGGCTTTGAGATCTTCGTTCATGTCAGGGTTATTTTGCCATGCGGGTGGTACTAGTAAGCGCATGGCTCGCACAATGTCCATGCCTCCGACTAAAAATAGTTCAAGCATATTATCTAATGAGCTTGAATCAGACCCCGTCACGTTGACGAATGGTGCTGCATTTTGTAAGTCAGGGATGAGTGGCGTTTTAAATTTATACGATCTGGCTTGCGCCCATTGACGGTTGCCTTCAATAGTATTGATTTCGCCATTGTGAGCAAGATGTCGAAAAGGTTGCGCTAAAGGCCAACGGGGTACGGTGTTGGTTGAAAATCGTTGATGAAATAAACATATTGCCGTTTCCATGCGGATATCAGCTAAATCTAAATAGAATCGAGGTAAATCTTTTGGCATACATAAACCTTTATAGATATTGACCTGATTCGAGAAGCTACAAACGTAAAAGGTGTCGTCTTGTACTCGTTTTTCAATACGACGGCGCACCATATATAAGCGACGTTCTAAATCAATTTTTGACCAACCTGCTGGAGCGTTGACAAATACCTGTTCGATTTTTGGTAGTGATGATAATGCAATTTCGCCAAGTACACTTTTATCAATTGGTACTTCTCGCCAACCTAGAATTGATAAAGTTTCCTCAGCAAGCTCTTGTTCTACTATATCTCGGCTAGCTTGTGCTTCGGGTTCGTCTTGACTTAAAAATAGCATGCCAACAGCGTAATTGGTCGCGAGTCTCCAGCCCGCTTCTTGAGCAACGACTCTAAAAAAACGGTCTGGTTTTTGTAATAAAAGCCCACAGCCATCGCCAGTTTTACCGTCAGATAAAATTGCTCCACGGTGTTGCATTCTGGCCAAGCCGTGAATTGCTGTACGCACCACTTTGTGACTTGGTTGCCCTTCAATGTGTGCAATTAAACCAAATCCGCAGTTGTCTTTTTCATGATGCTGGTTATATAACATATCATTGCCTCTAATTCATCGCTTTTATCATTTTGAGAAGGTATAGGCATTAATCCCATATTGGCTACAAAATTAAAGAAAAATCACCTTTTGGTCAAATAAATATTACTTATAAGTCAAGCTTTTAATAAGTGATATGGGTGTTATTAATAAAGCTAATAATGATAAATATCACAATGATTTTTAATGATTTTATAAGTTGGAATTATCTTTTAGTCGTCTAGAGGGCGATTTTTGATATAAGTTGTTTTTCTTTCTTGTTAAAAAGTTTCAGGGAAATATCTGTTTCAGTATCAAAACTACTGTTCAAGCTAATGGCTATGAGTAGCAATTGTATGCTGTTATAATTTGTTATCTTCTATTTTTGATCTTTTAATAATGCAAACGAAAATTACAATTATAGGCGCTGGCGCCGCTGGGCTTTTTTGTGCTGGTTTACTGGGGCAAAAAGGGTATGACGTTACCGTGATTGATAATGGTAAAAAGCTAGGTCGTAAAATTTTAATGTCTGGCGGGGGAAAATGTAATTTTACTAATTTGGACGTTGAGCCTAAACATTATTTGTCACAAAATCCGCATTTTTGTAAATCAGCATTAACGCGTTATACGCAGTGGGATTTTATTCATTTGGTGAATCAATATCATATTGCTTATCATGAAAAAGAGCACGGACAGCTTTTTTGTGATGATTCAGCTCAGCAAATTGTTGATATGTTAGTTAAAGAGTGTCAAAAAGGGGGCGTTAATTTTATGATGCAAACGCAACTTAATGACATGGAGTGTGATGCAGGTAAATTTAAATTACATACTTCAAAAGGTGTGATTGAGTGCGATAATGTGATTATTGCAACAGGTGGGCAGTCTATGCCTGCGTTGGGGATGACTTCGGTGGGGTATAAAATTGCCGAAAAATTTAATCTGCCCGTTGTTCCTGTAAAAGCTGGTTTAGTGCCATTCACTCTGCATAAACCTTTGTTAGATGTGCTTTCAACATTGTCTGGCATTGCTGTGCCAGTTGAAGTATCAATACCTAAAATCAGTTTTAAAGATAATTTGTTATTTACTCATCGGGGATTATCTGGACCTGCTATTTTGCAAATTTCAAGCTATTGGCAAGCAGGAGATACAATTCAGGTTAATTTGTTGCCGAATATGCATTTCGAAACAGAATTTAAACCATTATTAGAGCAAAACCGTAATCAAAATATAAAAAATTGTTTGGCTCAGATTTTACCTAAAAGGCTTGTTGAAGCATTAATGCAACTAAATTTAGTGGCCGATTTGACTGTGAAGCAACTTACTCCTAAACAACAACAAAATCTTTATGATGTTTTAACCCAATGGGCGATTATTCCTAATGGTACTGAAGGGTATCGTACCGCCGAGGTGACATTAGGTGGTGTCAGTACCGATGGGCTATCATCAAAAACCATGGAAGCAAAAAACCAGCCCAATCTTTATTTTATTGGTGAAGTTGTTGATGTGTCAGGCTGGTTAGGGGGGTATAACTTTCAATGGGCTTGGAGCAGTGCGTTTGCTTGTGCTCAAGCATTTGATTGATCGTTTTTGAATGATTAAATTAATCATTAATCACTCCCATTTGAATGCAATATTTTTTGACTTTATATTGTAACGTTGTGCGTGAAATGTTTAATATTTTTGCTGCTGTAATAATTTTACCATTAGCTTGATTTAAGGCATCAATGATAAGTTGTCGTTCGTAGTTTTCTACTTGTTCGGTTAAGTTATTTCCGTTTGGCGATGTGATTTGTGTTGTTTTGTTTGGCTTACTGCTTTCATTGCCTTGATAAAATGAACTATTGAGATCAAATAGTTCTTCGTCAAGTGTGATATGTTTTAATTCACCTGGTTCGCTTTGCAATACCATACTTCTGACTATAGTATTTTCAAGCATTCGCACATTACCAGGCCAAGGGGCTGATATTAATTGTTGTAGTGCATGTTCACTAATACCGCTGATAACAATATTTATATCATTTTTATGTTTATCAATAAAATAGTGCGCTAAAACGGGAATGTCTTCTGTTCTGTCTCGTAAAGCTGGGAGCTTTATTAAACCTACGTTTAATCGATAAAATAGATCATTTCTTAATTTACCTGTTTTTAATAATTCTGTTGGTGATTCATTCATCGCTGCAACAATACGAACATCAGAATACATTTCTTTATTGCCACCTAATGGCCAATAGGTTTTTTCTTGTAAAAATCGTAATAATTTGCTTTGCATATCTAAAGGCATGGCATTTAGTTCATCAAGAAACAGTGTACCGCCATTAGCAAGCTCTAAATATCCTTGTCGAGTTTCAGCGCCCGTAAATGCCCCTTTGACCGTACCAAATAGGGTGCTTTCAATTAGTGTTGTTGGTAACGCACTACAATTTAGGGATATGAAAGGTTTGTGTCGGCGCTGACTTGTTTGGTGTATTAAGCGAGCAAATAGCTCTTTACCTGTGCCTGTTTCGCCAACAATTAATACAGGAACATCATTTGCACCCAACATATTGGTTTGATCAATAACTTGTTGCATTTTTGAGGAAACAAAAACAATTTCGGGTAATGGTTGTTCTTTATTGTGGTATAACTTGCTATTTAGTTTAAAAACCTGATCTTGTAAGTGCCTAACAGTAGATAAATTTCGTCCTATTTCTATTGCGCCGATAATTTCTTTATTCTTATTATAAAGTGGTACGGTTGTGTGCATGTAATCAACAAATTTACCAACATGATTGTAATAACTTTGGTAATTATCTTGATATTCTTTACCTTGCTGTAGTGCTTGTAGCATGGTGCTGTCTTCTTTCTTCATTTTTGGATAAACCTTAAGTATGGGTTTACCAATAGCTTGCTCTATGGGGTAACCATCTAGTTCTGCACTTTCTTGATTGTAATAAATGTATTTGCCTTCTTTATTGATAATGGCGATTGGTTGATGGATTAGATCAAAAAAATGTTTAAATATATCTAGCGATTGTAATAATTCAGGATCGATTGTCATGATATGAGTGCCTTTTAATTTTGAATTATTTTTAAGCCTTGTTTAGGTTAATTTAAATCCTTTTCAACTCTTACTAAAATGACGAATTTTTGTCATAAAGATATGTTTTACACTATATGACTAATTTTCTTTTGTGATAATTATTATTAATGATTTGATTATTATTGTTTTTTAAGTTGGCATACTGATTGCATTACAGGTGAGAAGCCATTTTTCTTATTCATTATGTACTTTTATGTACTAATTAACTGGAGGTCATATGTCCGACACAATTATGTCAAATTATAACAAAATACGCACTGATCTTGTAACTAAAGATCGTCGTTTTAGTGCTGAAAGTGGCAAACTATGTTTTGATGGTATTAATTTAGAAAAGTTAGCCAAAAAATATCCAACGCCTTTTTATGTGTTTTCTGAAAAGGAAATTGATCGTAATGTGCAAGAAATCAAAGATGCATTTAAAGCGCATCCAAATACAAAAATCTTCTATGCATCAAAAACCTGTTCTGTAATGGGTGTGCTTAAAGCAATTAAAGATGCAGGAATTTATGCTGAAGCGAACTCAATGTTTGAAGTGCGTAAATGTTTAGATATCGGTTTCCCTGGTAGCCAAATTGTGTTTAATGGTGTGGTTAAAAAACCAGTGGATTTAGAGTTTGCTATCCAAAATGATCTTTATATTATCAATGTGGATAGCTTATATGAGCTTGATATTATTGATGAAATTTCAAGACGTTTGAAAAAAGTAGCAAATGTTTGTGTTCGTGTTGAGCCAAATGTTCCGTCAGCAACTCACGCAGAATTAGTTACTGCTTATCATGCTAAGTCAGGTATCGATTTAGAACAAGCAGAAGAAACCTGTCGTCGTATTTTAGAAATGCCATATGTTCATTTACGCGGTTTACATATGCATGTTGGTGATCAGGTGCCTGAAGCCGAGCCTTTTGCTAAAGCAACGAAGGTTTTAGTTGATGAATCACGTCGCTTAGAAGAAGTGCTTGGTATTAAATTTGATTTAATCAACGTTGGTGGCGGGATTCCTGTTCCATATAAATATGATGAAGAAAATGGTAATCCATTAGAAGATAATATGTATGCAGGTATTACGGCACAAGATTTTGCTGATGCGGTTATTAGTGAAGTACACAAATGGCGCACTGATGTTGAGATCTGTATTGAACCAGGTCGTAAAGTAACAGGCTCAGCTGGTGTGCTTGTAACTGAAGTTGCCTGTGAAAAACGTAAAACCAATTATGATTTAGACGGCAACATTGAGGAGCATGTTGAGTGGAAATTTGTTGATGCAGGCTATAGTGTTTTATCTGATAGTCAACATTTTGATTGGTTCTTCTATGTTTATAATGCTTCAAAAATTAATGAAACACATGATGAGTACATCAAATTAGCAGGTCCTTTATGTGATGGAGGTGACTATTTCCATGTAGGTGTTAAAGGTGAAGAATTCTTAATGCCAAAAGACACTCAAATCGGTGATATTGTGGCTTTCCTTGATGCTGGTGCTTATACCATCGAAAGCCAAACTGTTTATAACAATCGTCCTCGTACTTCTGTTGTTATGATAGATAAAGAAGGTAAAGATCGATTGATTCGCCGTGAGGACACTTACGAAGATATGGTTGGATACGACATCTATTAATCATCAATATCTGGGGCATTTTATGCTCCAGATATTATAAAGTGAGGTTATTATGAGTGATTCTAAAGATTCAAGCCTACTTGGTATTAAAGACATTGTTTTTATGAATGTCATTGCAATACTAAGTTTGCGCCAAATTCCGAATGTTGCTCCTTATGGAGCGTCAGCGATGGTACTTTGGTTACTTGCTGCATTTTGTCTTTTCTTCCCATTAGCGATGGTTTGCGGTGAGCTTTCAACTGGTTGGCCAAAAGATGGTGGTATTTTTGTTTGGGTAAAAGAAGCATTTGGTAAACGTATTGGTTGGATTGTTGTTGTTTGCTTTTTGTTTTCTTGCGTTCTTTTCTTCCCTCTAATGTTGCAATTTGGCTTTACTGCCATAGGCTATATGTTTAGTGCGGAGCTAGCTCAAAATCAAGTGTTTATTGGCGTTGGTTCAATGGTTGTGTTTTGGATTCTAACGTTGATGAATATTCGTGGCATGCAATGGACTAAAATCATTAATAGTGTGAGTGCATGGCTTGGCGTATTTATTCCTGCTGCCATTATTATTGTTTTAGCCGTGGTGTGGTTATTAACTGGGCATCCAATGGCAACAAGTTATAGCCATGTTAGTGATTGGATCCCTGATTTAAGCAGTTGGGATACTATCGTATTTTTGTCTAGCATGATGTTTGCATTTGCAGGTCTTGAAGTTGCACCTATGATTGCAGGACGTACGCGCGATCCTCAACGTGATTTTCCAAAAGCAATGCTAGTTTCTGCAATTGTAATTGTTGGTATTTATATGGTGGGTTCATGGGCAATTAATACATTGTTACCTGCAGCTGATACCGATATTGTTGCTGGTGTTATGCAAGCGATGGAAGCTGCGGCTAATGAATTACATATGCCTTGGTTATTACCTGTTATGGCAATTTGTTTATTCTTTGGCGCTTTAGGACAAATTAACTCATGGTTAGTAGGCCCTATTTATATGTTACAAGAAGCATCAAAAGAAGATAATTTGCTTGGTGAGCGTATTGGTCGTTTACATCCTGTGTATAAAACACCTGCTTTTGCTTTAATTATTCAAGCAATTATTGTTACTGTGCTTTGTTTTTCAACATTTGTGTCACCAAGTATTGCAGCGGCATATTGGATGTTAACAGCACTTACAACAATTTGTTATTTTATTCCATATTTAGTGATGTTTATTGCGTATTATCGTTTACGCTTTACTCAACCTGATGTACCGCGTAGCTTTAAAATTCCAGGTAAGATTATGCCAATTGTTTTACCTGCATTAGGATTTTTATCAACGCTATTTGCTGTCATTTTGGTCTTTATTCCACCAGCTCAAATTGATATGGGGGGATATGTTGAGTATATCGCTAAAATAGTAGGTGGTGCTGTGCTTGCTATTGGTTTAGCTGAGTGGATCTACTATCGAGCACAAAAGCGTAACCGTTTGCAATAGTAACAATATATAGAGGAGTAATTGTATGTACAAACCTATATTAGAAATTGATTTGCGCAAATTAAGAAATAATGCTCGCGTTGAAAAGGAATTGTTAGCTAAACACGGCATTGAAGTCATGGCTGTCAATAAAGTTTTTGATGGCTGTGTAGAAACCGCCAAAGCCGTCCTTGACGGCGGTATCGATGTGATTGCCGAGTCAAGAACTTACAATTTAAAAAAATTGAAAGAGGCTTTAAATTGTAAAACATGCTTATTACGCAGTCCTTGTTTAAGTGAAATTACTGATGTGGTTAAATATGCTGATATTAGCCTAAATAGCGAAAGGCAAGTTATTCAAGCCCTTTCTGATGAAGCGGTTAAGCAACAAAAAGTTCATCAAGTGTTGTTGATGGTAGATATGGGAGATTTGCGAGAAGGTATTTGGTTTGAACATGTTGATGAAATTATTGATATGGTCAAATTAATTCTTTCTTTACCAGGTGTTGAGCTCTATGGGCTTGGCACCAATTTCAACTGCTATGGTACCGTTTTACCAACAGTAAAAAATGGAGTGGACTTTTTACATATTGCGCGTAAAGTAGAAGAGTCTTGTAATATTAAAATTAACTATTTATCGGCTGGTAATTGTACAAGCTATCACCTATTAGATAAAGGTATTTGGCCAGAAGGGTTGAATCACTTAAGAATAGGAGGATTGCATGAATTTGGTATTGAGTATGTAGATATGAAATATCTGGATGAGTTTCATCATTCAAGCAAACCTGTTGATAAAGCATGTAGTGATTTGTATAAATTATATGCGCAAGTTATTGAGCTCAATAGCAAGCCAACAGTTCCTGTTGGTGAATTAGGTGTAGATGCATTTTTAAACAGCAAAACGTTTGTTGATAATGGTACACGCAAACGAGCACTTCTTGCCTTTGGACGGCAAGATGTACCCGCCGAAAGCTGTGTGCCTATCAATGATAAAATTACTGTTTTAGGGCAAACAAGTGATCATACTATTGTTGATATCGAAGATGTTTCTGAAACATTACATGTCGGTGATATGATCGGTTTTGAACTTGATTACACTGCCTTACTTATGGCTTGCCAAACAAATGGTGTAGAAAAACGGTTTATTTATTAATTGTGTTAGCTGCTGGGAAACCAGCAGTTTTTATTGATTATTAGGCGGTTTATATGGCAACATCAGAATCACAAGAAAGTCCTTATCCCAGTAGTTTGAAGAAAAACCTAAAAAATCGTCATCTTTTGATGATTTCTTTAGGTGGTTCAATTGGCACTGGCTTATTTATCGGTATCGCATCACCACTTAGTACGGTTGGTCCATTAGGAACCATTATTGCCTATTTAATGGCAGGAAGCATAATGCTTTCAACTATGTTATGTTTAGGCGAGCTTTCTTGTGCATTCCCTCATGCCGGCTCTTTTCAACATTATGCATTGATGTTTATACCCAATCCAATTTGGAGTTATACCATCGGTTGGTTGTATTGGCTTAGTTGGGTGCTATCTATGGCAGCTGATTTGACTGCTGCTTCTATGATTGCTCACCAAACTTTCCCTTCGATTCCTATTTATCTTTTTAGTCTATTAATTCTAATTGTTCTTACTTCAGTGCATTTAACCTCTGTTCGTGCATTTGGAGAAAGTGAGTATTGGTTTTCAACGATTAAGGTTCTTGCGATTATTGCATTTATTGGGGTGGGGATTTATTTACTTCATCACCAATATACCCAAACGCATATCTTACCAACATTTAAAACCGAAAAAGGCTGGTTTCCTAATGGCTTTTTAGCAATATTTGTTTGTATGACTATTGTTACTTATTCATTTCAAGGTGTCGAATTAATTGGAAATGCAGCGGGTGAAGCTGAGTCTCCGCAATCTGTTTTACCTAAAATTATTACTGGTGTTGCTTTTCGTATTATTTTATTTTATGTCTTGGCTATTGCTGTTTTGGCTTTGGTGTATCCATATGGAACAGAACATAATGAAATCAGTCCATTTGTGTGGGTATTTAATCAGGCTGGAATTACATTTGCTTCGTATTTAATGCTTTTTGTGATTTTTTGTGCAGCTATATCTGCTGCTAATTCAGCTATTTATGCAAGCTCAAGAATGTTGTGGTCTATGGCCCAAGATAATTTGGCTCCGAAATATTTTTCAGAAGTAAATCGACGAGGAGTGCCAACAAAGGGTATATTATTTATTGCTGTTATTGCATTAGTTTCTTTGTTTTCTAAATATATTGCGGCTGAAAAGCTTTATATTTATTTAGTAGCAGGTACAGGGCAAGTAGGGTGCTTTGCGTGGATTATTATTGCTTGGTGCCAATATCGTTTTCGTAAAGGTGTAAATAGCGGTAAATACGCTAAAGAGATGATAAAGTTTAAGTCACCACTTTTTCCTTGGCTTGCTGTTATTTCTATCATTATAAATAGTATTATTATTGTTGGTGTTTGGTTTGGTGAATCTGGGAAATTTATTTTATTATCTGAAGTTATATTAGTTATTATTATTCTTATTTCTTATTTGTTTTATAAAAAAAACAACCCAATTAAAAATGATTAATGTGATGTGTATTTGTATGCAATCATCTGAACAATGTTATTTTCAATATGATTACATACAATCACTTTTATTTTAAGCATTATTTTAAAAAAGCAGATATTCCTGTAAACACAACCTGCGCTGCAATTGCTGATATAAGTAACCCTGTTAGCTTTGATAAAATCGCAATTCCTGTATTTTTTAATACGTTAGCAATTCTTTTTGCGCATAACAGCATTGCATAAATTCCAGAAGAAGCAATAAATAAAGAGACAGCACCAATCATATTGGCCGCAAATCCAAGTGAACTTGTCCCCATTACAATAATAGTACCGATGGATGCGGGTCCCATACATAGCGGGATAGCAAGAGGAACTACACTGATATCTTCATCGCTATTAATTTTGTTCTTTTCAGGCGAGTCATTCATGAGTGAAACAGCCGTAATAAATAGTAATGCCCCTGAGCCAATTCGAAATGCATCAAGCGTAAAGCCAAAAACACTAAACATGGTATTACCAAAAAAGAATAGTACAATGCCAATGATGAAAACCGCACAAGATGTTTTGAGTGCAGTTTTTCGTTTATGTTCTTCATCATATTGCTTTGTGCCACTTAGAAATGCACTCAAGACAGCGGGCGGTGTCATTAATGCAAATAATTTTACCGTTGTCGATAAAATAGCAAAAATATAGTCAATCATAGCTCATCTTTTGTATTAATTATTTTAAAAACTACATTAATTTACCAACGATGATTGTTGGATTAAAAAGTTTTATACTATATATAAAAACGGTCACCACGAAGGTGACCATCTTAATCTGATATTTTTATTGATAACAATAAAAAATTAATTAAGGCGCTCTTTAATACGAGCAGCTTTACCACGAAGTTCGCGTAAGTAGTATAGTTTAGCTTGACGTACTTGACCACGACGTTTCACAGTAATTGAATCAACAATTGGTGAGTGAGTTTGGAATACTCGTTCAACACCTTCGCCATTCGAGATTTTACGCACTGTAAATGCTGAATGTAAACCACGATTACGAATCGCAATGACGACACCTTCATAAGCTTGAAGACGTTTTTTGTTACCTTCAACAACCCATACTTTTACTTCAACCGTGTCACCAGGGCGAAAAGACGGGATGTCTTTTTTCATTTGTTCTTGTTCTAATTGCTGAATAATTGCATTTTTCATAATGTTATCTCTTATGCTAGTTTCACTGAAATTTTAATTGCTTTGTTTATTGCTGTATTCATGTTTAAATTCAGCAAGCAAACATTGCTCTTCATCAGTCAGAGCTAGATTTGCAAGAAGATCTTCTCTTCTTAACCAAGTTCGTCCTAGTGATTGTTTTAATCGCCAACGACGAATCGCTTCATGGTGACCAGACATTAATACATCAGGCACCGCCATTCCATCTAACACCTCAGGCCGAGTATAGTGTGGACAATCAAGTAAACCGTTAGCAAAAGAGTCTTCTTCTGCTGATGATTGGTGATTTAATACACCAGGAATAAATCTGGCTAGTGCATCAATCATTGTCATCGCTGGCAACTCACCACCACTTAACACATAATCCCCAATTGACCATTCTTCATCAATTTCGGTTTGGATAACGCGTTCATCTATACCTTCGTATCGTCCACAAATCAAAATTAATTTTTGATTTTGTGACAACTCGCAAACACCTTGTTGGTCTAATTTACGCCCTTGTGGGGAAAGATAGATTACTTTTGTATTATCACCTGCAACTGCTTTTGCCGCATGAATTGCATCCCTAAGTGGTTGTACCATCATTAACATGCCTGGACCACCACCATAAGGTCTGTCATCGACAGTCTTATGCTTATCATGCGCAAAATTGCGCGGGTTCCAATAATCTACTGTTAACAGCCCGTTTTTTACTGCTCGACCAGTTACGCCATAACAGGTAATAGCTTGAAACATTTCGGGAAAAAGGCTAATTACGCCAATCCACATATTGTTACCTTACCAATTAAAAAGCAGGATCCCAATCGACCAAAACCGTTTTTGTTGTCAAATCAACTTGTTTAATAAATTGATCTTCAACAAAAGGGATTAAACGTTCTGTTGCTCCAAATGCATCTTTTAGATTTGCTTTTACCACCAATACATCATTAGATCCAGTTTCCATTAAATCAGCCACCAGTCCTAAATCATAACCATTAACTGTTTTAACTCGGCAACCAATGAGATCTTTCCAATAAAAGTCACCGTTGCTAAGCGCTGGTAATTTTTCAGCATCAACAAATACTTCAGCATTAGTTAGTGCATTAGCTTGATCTCGATCATCAATGCCTTTGAGTTTCACAATCATGTCTTGATTATGCGGTTTAAAGCTTTCTACGATTATTTCTTGCCATTGTCCAGCACGCTGGATATACCAAGGAGTATAATCAAAAATACTATCTGGAATTTCTGTAAACGAAAAAATTCTGATCCACCCACGAATTCCGTAGCTTGAACCAAGCTTGCCAACAACAATGAGGTTATCAGTATTCATCATTACAGTGACTCTTAATAACTTTATTAAGCAGCTTTTTGTGCTTGTTTGATTAGTGCGTTAACACGATCAGAAACAGTTGCACCTAAACCAACCCAGTGATTTACGCGATCAAGATCTAAACGTAATTCTTCTGCTTTACCTTGTGCAATTGGATTAAAAAAGCCAACGCGCTCAATAAAACGACCATCACGTGGGTTACGGCTATCAGTGACAACTACTTGATAAAAAGGGCGCTTTTTAGAGCCGCCACGAGCTAAACGAATAGTTACCATAACATCCTCTTAAGTTAAAAAATAATCTTTTTTCTGCCCAACATGGACAAAATCAAAGCCTCAGAATTATACTCTTTCTAGTAAAAAGTGCAATGGCTGATTGTTGTTGATGTGATTCTATGTTGTTTGTTTAAGCTAAGTTACAAAAAAGAATAAAAAAAGTAATACCATTATGGTTTATTTAATTTTAGTGCCACAAAAAGCACTAAAAATAGTCCATTTTATTTATGGAGGGTTATCATAATGATGATGCTATTTCTTTTTATTTTTTCGAAAAAAAGCTCGCTTTAAAACATCAAAAAAGCCCAGTGAGCGAACCATTTTTTGTCCGTCAACATAAACTCTAATAGCTTTTAGTACTTTTTTCGGGTCTTTAGATGCAAAAGTGAAAGTTCCATTTTTTTTGGTTTGAATTGAATAGCGAGGAATCCATCTACCGCCCAATAGCACAGATGCGACAACGTAGTCTACTTCGTCCCAAGGTATTTGTATATATTTATGAGGGTCATGTTTGTGATAGAACTCAAAGGCTTTGTCGCCAATCATAATATTGCCATATTCTGTAAAACCAACGAAAGCTGTGGCTTGAATAGTTAAGTCTATTTTAGTATTTAATGATTGAACCATTGTTATCCATAAATAAATTGGTAGTTTTATAAATTAACCTGTCGGAAAACGCCGAGTTGTTTACACTTCATGATTAAAATAATCCTCTAAAAACGCATAAGCGTTTTCCAAAAATCGCTTTATGCAGTTTAACGGTATTATAAAAATTAATAAAGCGTTTGAGTTTTTGTTTTCTATCTTTTGAATCGCTAAATATTTGCCGATTATGCCACATCGCAATTCAAAGTTCGTATCACTCTTTCGGCTTTCCCATTCGTTTGTGGGCGGGCCGGTTTGGTGAATTTTTGATTAATACGATGGCTATGACACGTTTTAACAAATAGGTGCTCGCTGGTGCCTTGATATTCATGCCCATTATCGGAATAAATACATGTAGTGGTATAAGGACACTGGGCTAACACATCGTCTTGTAAAAATTGTGCTGAGCTAAATTGGGATTTATCAGGGTAAATACCGGCATAAAGCTCACGTGAAAAATCATCAATGCCAACAAATAAATATTCTCTCGTTTGTTGTTTCGTTTCATTTTTAAGTAAAGGTAAACGTTTGGTATCAACGTGTAGCATTTCACCTGGATAGGTTTTGTTATCGCGTTTAGCTTGCCGTCTTAATTTATCTTCAATCGATTTTTCAACTTTAACCAGACGTTTAATTCCATAACTGATGGTTTTATAACGTTCATTTTTACTGGATAAAGGCACAAACAGCTTCAATCTAGCTTTCTTTAGTACGTTATAAATGGTAGGGCGACTGACCATAAAGCGTTTAGCCAAATCAGTGGCCGTTATTTTTTCTTTATGCTATAAACGCCATATTTCTTGTCTGTGATAAGGCGTTAATTTTGTTTTTTTATGTATATTCATTACAGTATTTTCTCAAATTACTGTAAACAACGAGAGGAATTTCTACAAATAATCAAAAACAATAATCAACAAAACAATATCGCCTTTTTTGCCAATGATATTATGTGTTAAAATTGTTATTATCAAATACAAATCATATCAAAAAATAAACGACTAATTATGTCTATTTGTTATATCGCCTTAGGTAGCAACCTTGAAGATCCATTAGCACAAGTTAATCGTGCAATAACGGCATTAAAGCTATTGCCTAACACAACTTTTTTAGAAGTCTCACCTTTTTATCGCAGTAAGCCACTTGGTCCGCAAGATCAAAATGATTATCTTAATGCCGTTGTAAAAATTACAACAACCCTATTCCCGATTGAACTACTTGATGCACTACAAGCAATTGAAAAAGTCCAAGGCCGTGTGCGTAAAGAAAATCGATGGGGTGCAAGAACCTTAGATCTTGATATTTTACTGTATGATGATTTAGTGATCGAAAGCGAAAGACTAACAATCCCTCACTACCATATGAAAAACCGAGAATTTGTCCTCTACCCGCTATTTGATATCAGTCCTGAACTTATTTTACCTGATAACGATAAGTTGTATGATTTAGTAACCAAATGCCCTAAAAATGGATTAGAAGAGTGGAAAAAGTAATTATCTTTATTAATAACATACAGTTGTACTATTTTGCTTATTTATAGGCAGAAAAAAGATAAAAAAAAATTTGCCAACAGCTAATTTATTGTTATAGTTTACCGCTTGCAAATAATCTGTACTTAAGGGGATTGCTGTGAAAAAGGAACAAAAATTAAATACATCTTCTCTTAGCCTGCTTTCAATTGCGGGGCTTAAGCCTTATCAAGAGGCAAAAGGCGAGGAGTATATGAATCCTAAGCAATTAAAACATTTTAAACTTATTTTAGAAGCATGGCTTGCTCAATTACAAGATGAAATGGGAAAAACAGTTTCGCACATGCAAGACGAAGCCGCTAATTTCCCTGATCCTGCTGACCGAGCAACGCAAGAAGAAGAATTCAGTTTAGAATTACGCGCTCGCGATAGAGAACGAAAACTAATCAAAAAAATCAAAAAAACATTAAAGAAAATTGAAAACGATGATTTTGGTTATTGTGAATCTTGTGGAGTTGAAATTGGTATTCGCCGCTTAGAAGCAAGACCAACAGCTGATTTATGTATCGACTGTAAAACACTTGCTGAACTCCGCGAAAAACAAATGGGCATGTAAACCCAACTTTCTTAGTCTTTTATTATCCTACCTAATTTGACCTATGCACTATATTGGTCGTTTTGCCCCGTCACCATCTGGACCATTACATTTTGGTTCACTGGTGACCGCGCTTGGTAGCTATTTACAAGCAAAATCTTGTCATGGCAAATGGTTGGTTCGTATTGAAGATATTGACCCGCCACGAGAAGTAAAAGAAGCATCATCACTCATCTTAAAAACATTAGAAGCTTTTAATTTATACTGGGATGATGAAATCTTATACCAATCGGCGTGCAGTGAACGTTATCGAGCTGTTTTACAATCTCTTTTAGATACACAGCAAGCTTATTTTTGTGACTGCACAAGACAACGCATTCACAATTTACCTTATGGAATTTATGATGGTTTTTGTCGTGATCGACATCTAAATAGCCCCAACCAACCACTTGCCATGCGCCTAAAACAGACTCAACCCGTATATCAATTTACTGACCGCATTCGTGGCATCCAAACGTTCGACGCCAAAAATGCCCAAGAAGACTTTATTATTCACCGCAAAGATGGATTATTTGCTTACAATTTAGTGGTTGTACTCGATGATCATCAGCAAGGTATTACCGAAATAGTGCGAGGCGCAGACTTATTGCCTGTCACCGCTAAACAGATTTCGCTCTACCAGCTTTTTGGCTTACCAACACCAAGCTACTGTCATTTACCATTGGTACTAGATAATAACGGCAACAAGCTTTCCAAACAAAACCACGCAAAACCCATTGAGGTCAGTAATACACAATCCTTAACAATACAGGCACTGCAGTTTTTAGGACAACAAATCCCTCAAGATTGGCAAGATGCCACGCAAAAACAGTTATTAGATTGGGCGATTAAAAACTGGAAAATAACCAATATTCCTAAACAAAATAGCTTATTAACCACCAACATAAGATAAGTTAGGCATAATCCCAACCTTATGGTCATGCAATAGATGTTTTTCAGGCTTTATCATCAACGAAGCAAAGATTCTTTCAATTAATTGTTGCTTTTGTTCTGAACTTTGGAGTAAATCACGCAAATCCACTGCCGCATCACCAAATAAACAATAATGCAACCGCCCAATCGATGATACCCTTAACCGATTACAACTGTTACAAAAATCTTTTGAATACGGCATAATCAGTCCAATCTTGCCTTGATAATCACGATGAGCATAAACCTTAGCTGGTCCAGATAAAGCCGCTTTAGGCTGCAACTGCCAACCTTGCTCAATTAGTTGTAATTCGATTAATTGCCCAGAAACATGGTGACGATTAAAAATATCACCGCTTTCGCCTGTTTCCATCAGTTCAATAAAACGCAATTCAACAGGACGGGGTTTAATCCACGATAAATAATCATTTAGATTATCATTCATGTTTTTCATCAAAACGGTGTTAATTTTGACCTTTTTTATACCCACTTCTAACGACTTTTCAACACATTGCAATAATTCTTTAAGCTTATCTTGCCCAGTAATTAATTTAAACAAATGGGGGGAAAAACTATCAATACTAATATTAATCGCATTCAAACCTGCTTGATGCCAATGATGGATATTTTTTAATAAACGCGAGCCATTAGTTGTCATGGCAATTTCGTTAATACTTGAATATGCAGAAATCAGCGACAAAATATCAACAAAATCACGACGCAAACTCGGTTCGCCACCTGTTAACCTAATTTTGTGCACACCAAGCTTGGCAAATGTTGATACTACATTATCAATCTCGTTAAGAGTTAAAAATTGATGTGTTTTATTAGGTTGATAACCATTAGGCAGGCAGTACTGACACTGAAAATTACACTGCTCGGTAATCGACAAACGCAGATACTGAAATCGACGTTGATAATTATCCATTAATTGCATATAAAATAAACACCTTATCCAAATCGGGAAGCATAGCCATTTCTGAGCTATACTGCGGCTAATCTACCGTATAAAATAACTATTTCACTTAGATAAAAGAGCTTCAGAGTTTGGCTCAGTCTAGCATAGACTTTATTTTTTGACTATGAACAAATTGGCCTTTACAAGTAAACGATTTTTGACGGAAATAAGATTTTTTTGGTTTTGAATGATGGAATAGATTAGGTATAAGAAAATGCTCCTCATGCTTTTAAGGCATACTTATCTATAAAATATAAGTATTTTGCATGGATAAGTTCGGCAGGTTTCTGCTATTATCAAGATCATATTGATTAATAAAAAACGGCGGAGTTATTCGCTTCAGATTGATGACAAAGAACTGGCTTTTTGGCGAGTTCTTTGAGTTAATAGAGAACAGTCCATTATAAGAGGAATTCTTCTATGCTAAAAAAACAACTCGAGCGACACCAGAAAAAATAAAGCAAATTTCGTTAGATGCTCTTGTCCCTCAAAATCACCTTGTTCGTAAAATAGCTAAAGTCATTGATTTTGAATTTATTCGAGAAGCGGTAGCACCACTTTAATTGCCCTAATAACGGTCGTCCGGCAGAAGTTCCGGACAGTGGCTTTATGTATCGGGAAGGCAAGCCTAAAGGGTTCTTTTACTTAGATCACCGAACGGTTGATGGAAATCATTAATATATAAAACGACTAGCAGAGAAGGTTATCGTCATTATCATTCTGATGCAGCAACCTGCAAAGTCTGTCCGTTATTGTCACAGTGTACACAGAGTAAAAATAAACAGAAAGTCATCACACGCCATATCTGGGAAGCAGATAAAGAGAAAGCCAATCAGATTCGTTTAAGTCAGTGGGGTAAAAAAGTCTATGCTCGGCGAAAAGAGACCGTAGAGCGCAGTTTTGCTGATGCTAAACAACACCACGGACATCGCTATGCAAGATTTAGGGGAAGAGCACAGGTTCAAATGCCGTGTTTATTGGCCGCAACAGCTCAAAATATCAAGAAAATAGCGATAAAGCTATTTTTGTTACGTTTTTTTAGGCTGTTTTTTAATTTATTTAATAAAATCCAAATTAAAAATCCTGTTTATGATTTAAATCAAGAAATAAACCCCGAATTATATCGAGGTTTGTCACTAATCTGACTATATATTAAAATATAGTACTTTTTTAGAAAATTTTATAAAACTTTATATTTTATAACAGGCCGATTACATGCCCAACTATACCAATAATAAATAATCCAAGGATGATTAAAATTGGTGATACTTTTTTACGAAGTAACCACATACAGAAGAAGGTCAATAGTAAAGGAACTAGTCCTGGTATTAATTGATCTAAGTTATTTTGTAAAGTAGTTACCTTTTCTTGGGTAAGTGATAATCCATTTTGCATTTGCATCAATGCTTTTTGAATGCCTTCTCCACCAGTAGGTAATGAGTTCCAGTCAATGAATGCACCGTTATCTAATTTTACTTTTGCAACAACGGGTTGGAATTTTATTGATACCCACCTTTGTACTAAGGCGGCTAGAATAAACATCCCTAAAATTGATGCTCCTTTCGTAATTTTTTGTAGTAAGCCGCCAGATAAATTATCAGTAATTTTCGAGCCTGTACGATAACCAAATTCTTGGGTATACCACATAAAGGACCATCGAATAATATTCCATAAGAAAAAGAATAAAATTGGTCCCATAATATTGCCACTAAGCGCTAGCGAAGCACCAAGTGCACCAAGCATAGGGCGGACAGTAAACCAGAATACAGGATCACCCACACCCGCTAATGGTCCCATCATTCCGACTTTTACCCCTTGAATAGCTACATCGTCAACAGCAGCTCCATTAGCTCGTTCTTCTTCAAGAGCAAGTGTTACACCAAGTACAGGCGAAGCTAAATAAGGGTGAGTATTAAAAAACTCTAAGTGGCGTTTAAGAGCTGCTGAACGATCTTCTTTGCTAGTATATAATTTTTTGATAGCAGGAATCATTGAGTAAACCCAACCACCATTTTGCATACGTTCATAATTCCAAGAACCTTGAAGGAAAGTTGAGCGCCAAGCAACAGCTAAACGATCTTTTTTACTTAATTGAATTCTATCAGTCATTTTTTTCTCCAAGTTCCTAGTAATCATTTAAAATATCATCAAGTGGATCACCTTTACTGCCACCATTGGATGAATTGCCACGTTCAGAAAGATTGAGATAAATCAGTGCTAATGCAATACCTAATGCACCGAGTGCAATTAGTGTAAGTTGTGATATTGCTGCAACTACAAAACCAATAATGAAAAATGGCCATACTTCACGATTTGCCATCATATTAATTACCATTGCATAACCCACAGCAACCACCATTCCACCACCAATAGCCATACCAGTTGTTAGCCATTTTGGCATTGCATCTAGTGCGCTTTTAACAACTTCGGCAGGAATAAAGAGTAATGCTGCTGCTGGAATTGCGATTCTTAAACCTTGTAAGCAAATACCTAAAATTTGTAATAATTCAATTTTTCGGAAATTGCCTTCTTCTGCTGCCGCATCCATCATATGTACTAATGGGACAGCAATGGTTCGAACTACCATAGTTAAAAATAGCCCTGCAACAGCTAAAGGAATAGCAATAGCAATGGCAGTAGATACACCAGCAACACCTTGTCCACCTAACACTAAAATAATTGACGAAGCAATAGATGCCAGTGCGGCATCGGGTGCAACAGCTGCCCCAATATTAGCCCAACCAAGAGCTATCATTTGCAATGAACCACCTAGTACGACGCCTGCTTCTAAATTACCTGTCACTAGTCCAATTAACGAACAAGCAACCAAAGGTTGATGGAATTGGAACTGATCTAAGATGCCTTCCATTCCTGCTAAAAAGGCGATAATTATCACCAAAATAATAGCAATAATTGATAATGTCATAATATAACCCCTTAAATAAATTAATTATTTTGCCGCGCTAATTCTTCTTTGGCTTTTTTTAGTAATTCGTCCATATTGCTATTAGAATCGTTAGGAACTTTGCGAACATCAAATTTTATATTTCTGGTTTTTAATTTTTCAAATGTTTCGACATCTTCGGCATTCATTGATAGTACTTTGTTTACCATAACTTTGCCTACAGAGTGAGCCATCGATCCCACATTAATCTCATTGATGTCAACACCTCCTTCTATTGTTCGTAATACATCTTGCGGTGTTTCAAATAAAAGTAGCGCTTTGGTATTACCAAAACGAGGATCGCGTGAAACTTCAATAATTTTTTTAATTGGAACAACATTGGCTTTTACACCAGGAGGGGCAGCTTCTTCAATGAGTTTTTTTCTTAATTCATCTTTTGCAACTGAATCCGAAACAACAATAATGCGGTTAGGGTTGGTTGATTTTGTCCATGCTGTCGCCACTTGCCCATGTAATAGGCGCGAATCAACACGGGCTAACACGATTTTCATTTTACCATCGCCAAGTACTGTGCCTTCTGGAATAGTTGGCGATTGCTTGCTTGATTGAGTATTACTTGTTGGAATTTCGACTGTTGTACGAACGCCTTCTTTACCGGGTTCAATAATTGCAGCTGCAATTTCTTTCGCTGTTTCCATTGAAAAACGAGAGGAATAGGCTTCAATTAACATAGGTAGGTTTAAACCTGCTACAATAGCCCAGTTACTATGCTCTCCACATAAATTATTGGCCTGATTAAATGGTGTGCCTCCCCATAAATCAACTAAAAAAATTACTTCATCTTGATTATTAAATGTAGATATTGCTTCAAGCATTCGCTCTTTTAAACTTTCAGGACTATCACTTGGATGTAAGGTAACAGCTTTAACATTTTCTTGTTCTCCAAATATCATCGAACCTGATTGTAAAATACCTTCTGCAAACTCACCATGAGTTGCTAGGATAATTCCAACCATACAGCGACCTCCTAATTTGCATTAATTTGTAGGCAATATTTTTTTATTTTACATCATAAAAAAACATAAAAAATATACACTCATCACATTATGATAAAAAAACTTTTTTGTTTTTATCAAAAAATGATTGGTTAGGGCTGTAGTGCTTGACGAATAAAACCGTTATTTTTGTTAAGAGCTTGCCTAGCTTGTGTTGCATTTAGGCCTGAAAGAATCATTAAAATAGCAGTTTTGCAATGCTTTTGACATTGGTTTAATGTTTGAATAGCCATTTCCCGATTGCAATCAGTTGCCTGCATGACGATTGATATTTGTCGATCAATAAGTTTGGCATTGGTTGCTTGGACATCAACCATGAGATTGCCGTACACTTTACCTATTTTAATCATGCTAGCTGTAGTTAACATATTTAGTACCAATTTTTGTGCCGTGCCTGCTTTCATTCTTGACGAACCAGTAACTACCTCAGGACCAACAATAGGGGTGATTGCTATATCTGCTATGTTGATCATTGGGGCTTTAGGGTTGCAGCATAAGCTGATCACTGTTGAACCAATTGATTTAGCATATTGCATAGCACCTATTACATAAGGTGTGCGCCCACTAGCTGCAATGCCAACTAAAACGTCATTTGAGTTAAAAATAATGTTTTTTAAGTCAGTAATTGCCAGTTCAGGGTTATCTTCGGCGTTTTCAATTGCCTTAAAAATAGCTGTTTTGCCTCCAGCAATTAAGCCAATAACTTGTTCCGGTGGTGTGCCATAAGTTGGTGGGCATTCACTTGCATCTAAAATACCTAGTCGTCCTGAAGTGCCAGCACCTATATAGATTAGTCTACCTTGATTTGAAAATGCTAAACTAATCGCATCAACGGCTTTTGCGATATTGGGTAACTCTTTTTCAATAGCTAATGCGACTTTTTTATCTTCATTATTGATGATTTGTAGCATTTCTAATGTTGAACAGTTATCTATTTTTTCGCTATTAGGATTACGACTTTCTGTTATCATTGCTGATAGATTAATGTGATTCATTATTTTTTAACCCTAACCATAATAAAAATATAACTAAAGCAAATAAGCTCCCAAAACCAACACCGATAGCAGTAACCGATAAATTTAAAGCAACGGCTAACGTATAAAGCCCTAACATTATCATCATCGCTGAGTATTCACTTAGGTTTTGTACTGAAATAACACTGCCGGCACCGACCAAATCTTTCCCTATTTTTTGAATAAAGGCATTTAATGGCACTAAAAAGAACCCACCTAATGCACCAATAACAATAAGTAGTATATAAGATGAAATGATATGGCCTTGTAATGTAAAAGCGATTACAGCGATTCCCATCATTATTCCTGCTGGAATACAACGTAATGTGTTGTTAATAGTAATAAATGTACTAGCTAGACCTGCGCCAATAACAATACCGATAGCAACGATTGCATTAAGGTTTGTTGGTGTTGCGTTGTCATGAATATTTAAGATAGCAGGAACCCAACTAATTAATAGAAAACGTAAAGTAATACCAGCTCCCCAAAATAAACTGGTACCCAACAGTGTAAATAAAACACGTTTATTGTTGCATATGATTTCTAATGTATTAGTAAAATCGTTTACCATATTGATAAATTGCCATGAAATATTTTGTCGTGCAGCAGGTAATTTAGGAATAAAAAAGTTAGCAATAACAGCCAGTCCGTAAACTAACACGCACACAAGTAAGGAAGTGCTCACATTAAGATCGGCAATATGACCACCAGCTAGCGAACCAAGTAAAATGGCGGCAATGGTTGATGCTTCTATTAACCCATTTGCTTTAACTAAATTATCACCTGTAGTTAGTTCGCCTAAAATTCCATATTTAGCGGGAGAGTAGGCCGCAGCACCTATACCAACTAGAAAGTAACCAACAAAAGGACTTATATTTAAACAAATACAACCTGCACCTAATAATTTGATGCTATTTGAAATCATCATTGCTTTGCCTTTTGACATGCTGTCAGCAAATTGCCCCACAAAAGGTGAAAGTATGATAAACGGTGCGACAAAACTAATTTGTAATACCGATTGGCTCCATGTTGGATAATGTAAATTCTTAATGAAAGCTAAAATAGCAAAAAAGATTGCATTATCAGCAAATGCTGAAAAAAACTGCGCAAGCATGGTTGCAACCATGCCTTTGCTTAATAGAGAATGTTGTTTCATGTGACATCCTTTAGTTTATTCGTCAGCCATTTTTCGTAAAGTAATAAAATCAATTTTACCTGTACCTAGTAGTGGTAACTCTTTTACTATACGAATATCACGAGGAACGGCTAATGCTGGAATGCCCAATTCTTGAGATGCTTGATTAAGTTGCTCTCGATTTAATTTTGTTGAGGTAGTAAATAAGACAATTGCTTCCCCTTTGCCTGCATCGGCTTTAACTGTTGCCCCGTGCATTGCATCAGAGTCAACTTTTTTTGCTAAGGATTCAACACTTTCTAATGAAACCATTTCACCGGCAATTTTGGCAAATCGTTTCAAGCGTCCTTTAATTGTTACAAACCCCTCACTATCAATAGCAACGATATCGCCGGTATCATACCAACCTTTTTCGGCTTGTCCATTTTCATCAACTGCTACTGGTTTTTCAAGTTTACCCGGATTTTCCACCCGTAAATAGCCTTTCATCACATTAGGTCCTTTGACTTGCAATTGACCTCCATCGCTAATGCCTGGAATGTGAATTAATCTTGATACCATGCCTGGAAGTAATCGCCCTACAGTCCCAGCTTTAAACGCCATAGGAACATTAAGGGCTACAACAGGTGCACACTCGGTAACGCCATAACCTTCTAAAATACGAATGCCATATTTATCTTTCCATTGTTCTCGTACTGCATCTGATAATTTTTCGGCACCTGCAACAACATAGCGTAAACGCATAAAATCATATGGGTGCGCATAACGGGCATAGTTTGCCAAGAAAGTTGGCGTACCGAATAAAACTGTACAGTTTTGGTCATAAATAATTTCAGGCACCATACGGTAATGTAATGGATTTGGATATAAAAATGTACGACTACCTGAAAATAGTGGTAGGAATAATCCTGCTGTAATACCAAAAGCATGGAATAATGGTAGAGCCGACATGAAGCGATCTGCAGGAGTTGGATCTATAACCGTTCGAATTTGCTCAACATTAGCAAGTAAGCTGCCATGGCTGTGAACAACACCTTTAGGATTCCCCTCTGAACCAGAAGTAAACAGTACGAGTGCTTCGTCATCGCTTGATTGTTGGTATTTAATTAAGCGTGGAATATATTGATGCACTGCAACATAAAGTTTATCTTTTAAAGTTAAGTTGTTACGCAAATCTTCAAGAAAACACCACTTAACATCTTTAATTTCTTCAAGTAGATAATCAAGTTTGCCTTTTCTAATAAATTTGCGTGAAGTAATAATCGTTTTGATTTCAGCAGCAGTAATGGCACAGTTTAAGCCTTTTGTTCCCGCAGTATAGTTAAGCATTGCTGGAATTCGATTTTTTACTGACAAACCAAAAATAGTTGCAACAGTAATGGTTGCATTGGGTAATAAAACACCTATTCGCTCTTTGTCTTTGGTTATTTTGGCAATAATGCAGCTAACGCCAATAATTTGTTTGAGTAGGTTACGATAAGAAGCTTCATGAGTTGTTGGGTCTTGTACCATTCTTGATTTCACGCCATAGCGAACTTGTGCTTCTAATAATGCTTCAAACAACGTTAATTTTGGACGACTTGCCATGCGTGCATTCATCATAATTTGATGAAGTTTTTCACCTGCAATATAGCGCCTTTCACTAGCCTTAGGGGCGTCAGGCATCGCAATTGATGTTGGCTCAAGCACATGAATGGTTATTTTAGGGAATAAACGACGTTTAAATAATCCTTTTAAACGGCTAGTTAAGGTAAATTCTGCTCCCTCTATCCAAACAGGTACAATGGTGGCTTGAGAACGAGCTGCAATAAAAGCAGCGCCATCATAAATTTTCATTAAAGAACCAGTTACAGTAATTCTTCCTTCAGGAAATATCACTATCGGCCTACCTTTTTCAACTTCTCTAACTAATCGCTTTATTGCCATTGGACTAAGTGGATCCATTGGCACAAAATCAACATAGCGCTTTGCTAAGCGGACTAACCAATGATTAATATAACCCGAATAAATAGCAAAGACAGGTCTTACAGGTAAAAATACAGCGATTAGAATACCATCAAGGAAAGATACATGATTAGGGGTAATAAGAAGTTTATCTTGTTTTAAGTTTTCAAAATTACCATGAATTTTTACATGGAATAACATCTTTAAGAAAAATTTTAATATTTTAAATAACATCTGATTTCTCAAGTATCGTGCAAAATTACACGCTGTAATAATAGTGAAAATATAGAAAATATACAAGAAAGGTAATTTTTATTATATAAAACCCAATAAAATAATGAGTTATTTTTATTTCATAATTAAGAGTCTACTAAAACGTATTAGGAATTTTTCAAAAATCTCTCAAAATTTTGCTTTTTATCTTTTGCACTTTCGAATATTTGCTGATTATGCTCATTTTAATTAAAAGCACGAATTACTACATCTATTTTTTTTATCTCAAACGGTATAGAATCCTGAATATTTTTTACAAAAAATATAATCTACAAAGTGAATAATTATGTAAATTTACCATAGCAAGTACCACTTAACGCAGAAAATTACATTACCCGTTTTTAGTCGCTTATATTCATTACAGTAGTTACTTAAATAGCCATAAACAACAAGAAAAATTCCTACAGATATAAAATAACCTGCTCTATGTTGTCAAAATGATGAGCAAATAGCATTATTTAAAACGGTTGGAACCGCTATATTAGATGTGTATATTGGTTAGAATATCTACTTAAAGAAAAACGAAAAGCAATAGGTACGTATTTATAACAATTAAACATCAAGCTCGTATGATTTTTGTCAAAAAGTTTCAGGTAGATAGGTGTTTGAGTATAAAAACTAGCTTTTTAGTTCTTCTTTTTGTGACCGTCCAAGTAATGTCATTGCAGCTTGTTTGGGTTCTTTATTTTCATAAAGAACGCGATAAATTTGTTCGGTTATTGGCATATCAACATGATATTTTTGGGCTAGTAACCAGACTTCTTTGGTATTATTACGCCCCTCAACAACTTGCGCAATGGCATCTTGGGCTTCTTGAATTGATTTATTTTGACCAAGTAAAATTCCAAAACGACGATTACGGGATTGATTATCTGTGCAAGTTAAAACAAGATCACCAAGTCCTGCCATTCCCATAAAGGTTGCAGGATCTGCGCCTAACACCGCGCCTAATCGCATCATTTCGGCAAGTCCACGGGTAATTAATGCTGTTCTGGCATTGGCGCCAAAACCAAGACCATCAGACAATCCTGCGCCAATAGCGATAACATTTTTAATTGCACCACCAAGTTGCACACCAATAAAATCTTTGCTGCTATAAACACGAAAACTTTTACTACAATGAAATAAATGTTGTAGTTGAGTTAAAAACTGATCATCAGTCGATGCGACAGTTACTGCTGTAGGTAGGCCGGATGCCACTTCTTTGGCAAATGTTGGGCCTGAAATAACCGCTAACGAAATTTGATTACCTAAAATCTCTTTTGCGACATCTTGTAATAATCGACCTGTATCAACTTCTAGTCCTTTTGTTGCCCAAACTATCTTAGTATCTTTACGCAAAAAAGGTTTGATTTGCGTTAGTGTGCTTGCAAAAGCGTGGCTTGGTACCACGATAAGTAAAATAGGGGCAGCTGAAACCGCTGTTTTTAAATCGCTTTCAATTTGTAATAAATCTGGAAAAGAAATATCGGGTAAAAATTGTTTATTTTGCCTATCATGCTGCAAAATGGTCATTTTATCTGGGTTATGTCCCCATAATAAAGTGGAATGACCATTTCTTGCTAGTAAAATAGCTAAAGAAGTCCCATAGGAGCCTGCGCCAATTACTGTAACTGCAGCATTTTTTTTCATAATATCCCAATAAACTTATCGTTAATTAACTAAAATACAATAATTATTATTGTAATGTTTCAGTTGATTCAGTTTGTTGTTGCTGTTGTTGAAGATAATTAATAAATAAAGCCTCAAAATTTACTGGCTCTAAATTTACTTGTGGGAATGTTCCTTTATTAACTAAACTGGAAATAACTTCACGCGCGTAAGGGAACAAAATATTTGGGCAGTAAGCGCCAACGCAATGTTGAATTTGGCCGTCGTCAAATCCGATAAGTGAAAAAATACCCGCTTGAGTTACTTCACAAATATATACTACCTCATCTTGTTGTTTTGCCGTTAAAGTGACACGTAGCGCAACTTCGTACACATTTTCACTTAATGTTTGTGAAGATGAATTTAACTCAATATTTAATTCTGGTTGCCATTGCTTGGTAAAAACTTCAGGAATATTGTTAGTTTCAAATGAAACATCTTTAGTATAAATACGCTGAATAGCAAATTGTGTTTCGGGTTGTTGTGTATTGTTTTGTTCTTTCATGGTAACACCTTATTTTTTAATAATATTATTTTTTAACTAATGGTAAATTTTCGCCGTTCCATCCAGCAATGCCATCTTTTAGCACAAAGACATTTGAAAAACCTTGTTTGACAAGTATTTCACCAACACCAACAGATGATAGGCCATTTTCGTCAATCAAAATGACAATTTTTTCTTTAAATTTTTCAATTGTTTTTGCGCTCGCATTTTTAATGTCGATAGGTAAAACGTTGTAAGAATCAGTGATATGCCCTTTTTTAAAGCTATCGGCTGAGCGAATATCAATAATAACGGCATCTTGCTTATTAAGCATTTGGATAGCTTGCGCATTATTGGTAACTTTAACTTTAGAAAGTTTACCTTTAATGGTTAATACAATAATTGCAATAAACAGTACAATCCAACCTAAGGAAAGCAAAAGATGGTTTTTTATAAAAGGTAGAATTTCGAGTGTTATAAAGTCCATACTTGTATGATTACCTAATTTTTTAAATATAAGAAAAGATTATAACGATATTGCACACCGAAATACAGTGTCTAGAGAAGAAAACTTGTTTATAAGAACAACGCTTATTTAATTTAAAAAATTACATAACCTGAAGTGTATCATATGATTTGTTGCTTGTTTTAGTATGGAAATTTATTATCCGTTCTAATTAGGAGGTACTAATTTTATACAATTAAATCTAGATACTTATATTACAGCCTTTTATTTTGGTGCATTACTTTGGTGCTGATTGCTTTATTTTAGTGCAATTGTAATATTTATGTTACTATAGCCACTTATAAAGCTATTAAAAAATAGAGTTAAAAAGTGGCATTATATTTGCATATTATCTAATAATTCGGCAAGAATACCTTTTAAACTGAACAATTATTATTTGTCCTTAATGGAGAAGATACATGTCTATACAAAAAGTTTTAAAATTAATTAAAGAAAATGATGTGAAATTTGTTGATTTACGTTTTACCGATACTAAAGGTAAAGAGCAACACGTAACTATCCCTGTTAGTCAAATTGATGCGGATTTTTTTGAAGATGGTAAAATGTTTGATGGTTCATCAATTGCTGGTTGGAAAGGAATTAATGAATCAGATATGGTATTAATGCCTGATGCTTCAACTGCGGTTATTGATCCATTTTTTGAAGATGTAACATTAAATCTACGTTGTGATGTATTAGAACCAGCAACACTGCAAGGGTATGATCGTGATCCTCGTTCAATTGCTAAACGTGCTGAAGAGTTTTTAAAATCATCAGGTATTGCTGATACCGTTATTTTTGGGCCTGAGCCAGAGTTTTTTTTGTTTGATGATGTCCGTTTTGGTTCGCCAATGTCAGGTAGCTTTGTGCATATTGATGATATTGAAGCCGCTTGGAATTCTGGTACTAAATATGAAGAAGGCAATAAAGGACATCGTCCTGGTGTGAAAGGTGGTTATTTTCCACTTCCTCCAGTTGATTCATCACAAGATATTCGTTCTGAAATGTGCTTAATTATGGAGCAGCTTGGTTTAGTGGTCGAGGCTCATCACCACGAAGTGGCAACTGCGGGTCAAAACGAAATTGCATGTCGTTTTAATACGTTAACTAAAAAAGCTGATGAAGTACAAATCTATAAATATGTAGTACAAAATGTTGCTCACGCTTACGGTAAAACTGCGACGTTTATGCCTAAACCAATGTTTGGGGACAATGGTTCAGGTATGCACTGTCACCAATCATTAGCGAAAGATGGCGTAAATTTATTTGCTGGCGATAAATATGCAGGTCTTTCTGAAATGGCATTATTCTATATTGGTGGCATTATTAAACACGCTAAAGCAATTAATGCATTTACTAACCCAGCGACTAACTCTTATAAACGTTTAGTACCAGGTTATGAAGCACCTGTAATGCTTGCTTACTCAGCACGTAACCGTTCTGCATCAATTCGTATTCCTGTTGTAACTAGCCCTAAAGCTCGTCGTATTGAAGTTCGCTTCCCAGATCCAGCTGGTAATCCATATTTATCTTTTGCTGCACAGTTAATGGCTGGTTTAGATGGTATCATCAATAAAATTCACCCTGGTGATGCAATGGATAAAAACTTATATGACTTACCACCAGAAGAGTCTAAATTAATTCCGCAAGTTGCAGGTTCACTAGAGGAAGCTCTTAACGCATTAGATGCAGATCGCGAATTTTTAACTCGTGGTAACGTATTTACTAATGACACTATTGATGCTTATATTGATTTAAAACGTCAAGATGTTGATCGTGTACGTATGACTCCACATCCAGTTGAGTTTGAAATGTACTATAGTTTATAAGTTATTTTTACAATAAATTTAAACCACCGCTAACGTGCGGTGGTTTCTAAATCAGGACGGAAAACCGACGATGACATTTGCTAATGAATCTGATGCTAATCTTGTTCTCGATTCAATGCTCACAAGTATTTTATTACTTGATAAAAAACTTAATATTCTTTATGTTAATACTGCAGCACAACAGTTATTAGCGCAAAGCAACAAAAAGCTACTAGAAAGTTATTTTCCCGACTTATTAAGCTATTTTTCATTAGATATTAATTTAATGCTGAGTGCATTAGAACAAAATCAAGGTTTTACCGACAATGAAGTGAATTTAGTTATTAATAATGAATTGCATATTTTATCGTTGACTGCTCAACTATTAGGTAATGGTCGCATTTTAATTGAGATGGTTCCATTAAATAATCATAAACGCCTTAGTCAAGAACAACTGCAACAAGCTCAACAAAATGCAGCTCGTGAATTAGTTCGAGGGCTTGCTCATGAAATAAAAAATCCTCTAGGAGGGCTTCGAGGCGCCGCTCAGCTATTATCACGCGAATTACCTAAAAATGAATTACAAGATTATACAAAAATCATTATTGAACAGGCAGACAGATTACGAAATCTTGTCGATAGATTATTAGGACCACAACAACGTTTGCAACAAAAAGAGCAAAGTATCCATCAAGCAATAGAGCGAACTTATGCTTTGCTGTGTTTAGAAAAGCCAATCAATATTGAAATTTTTCGTGATTATGACCCAAGTTTACCGGATTTTATTCATGACTCCGAACAAGTAGAGCAAGTGATTTTAAATATTGTTCGTAATGCTTTACAGGCCATTGGTTCTAATTCTGGCATAATTACAATTAGGACAAGAACAGCTTTTCAGGTTACTTTACACGGGCAGCGTTACCGCTTATGTGCTCGTATTGATATTGAAGATACAGGTCCAGGAGTGCCTGTACATATACAAGATACCTTATTTTACCCTATGGTGAGTGGCTATGAAGGTGGTACAGGTATTGGGCTTTCAATTGCACACAATATTGTTGATCAACATCACGGTAAAATCGAATTTAATAGTTGGCCTGGGCATACGATTTTTTCTGTCTATCTGCCAATTAAGCAGTGAGGTAAATTAAAATGAATGTTTGGATTGTTGATGATGATAGTTCAATTCGCTGGGTATTAGAAAAAGCATTAACTAATGCTCATTTTAACTGTGTTAGTTTTGAGAGTGGTCAACAAGTTATTGATGCATTAAATACATATGTACAAAAACCAGCAGTATTAATTTCTGATATCAAAATGCCGGGGCTTGATGGCTTAACATTACTTCATTATGTTAAAGAAAAGTTGCCTCATTTACCTGTTATTATTATGACTGCCCATTCTGATCTGGATGCAGCAGTAAATGCCTATCAAAAAGGTGCTTATGATTATATCCCTAAACCTTTTGATGTGGACGAAGTTATACAACTGGTTGAAAGGGCAATTTCCCAAACTCAAACCAATAAAACTAACAATAATACAACTACAAAAGCATCAACAGGCATTATTGGTGAAGCCCCTTCAATGCAAGAGGTATTTCGTATTATTGGACGATTATCTAAATCATCAATTAGTGTACTTATCAATGGTGAATCAGGCACGGGTAAAGAGTTAGTTGCTAAAGCATTACATACCCATAGCCCACGTTCTCAATCCCCTTTTATTGCGTTAAATATGGCTGCAATTCCTAAAGAGCTGATTGAAGCTGAACTTTTTGGGCATGAAAAAGGCGCATTTACAGGTGCTGCTCAAATTAGGCACGGACGGTTTGAACAAGCTAATGGTGGCACTTTATTTTTGGACGAAATTGGTGATATGCCACTTGATGTTCAAACTCGATTACTCAGAGTTTTAGCCGATGGGCAGTTTTACCGTATTGGTGGTTATTCCCCCGTAAAAGTTGATGTGCGAATTATTGCAGCTACACATCAAGATTTAGAGGTAAGAGTTAGAGAAGGTAAATTTAGAGAAGACTTATTTCACCGTTTAAACGTTATTCGTATATTACTTCCGCCTTTACGGGATAGATCGCAAGATATTCCAAAACTTGCTGAACATTTTTTGCATACCACAGCAAAAGAACTTGGCGTAGAAAGTAAAATATTAAGCTCCGAAGCATTAGATGTTTTATGTCGATTTAATTGGCCAGGTAATGTTCGCCAACTTGAAAATACCTGTCGATGGATTACGGTAATGTCTTCAAATAAAGAAGTTCTTGTTCAAGATTTACCGCCAGAATTGTTGCAATTATCAACAACTAAAATGATTGATAAAAATGAATATTCAGCATTAACTACTAACCGATTATCACAACAACAAGCCGATTGGAAACAATTATTTGAACAATGGGCAAAGCAAGCCCTTATGAGTGGGAAAACGGGCATTTTGACTGAAGTGATACATGATATTGAATGTATCTTATTAAAAAATGCGCTTAATTTTACTCGAGGCCATAAACAAGATGCGGCTCATCTATTAGGTTGGGGACGCAATACATTAACGCGAAAACTTAAAGATTTATCAGTTGATCCAAATCAAAATTTCTAATTATTGATATTTACTATGCTACCGAATAAATCGGTAGCTTTTTAGTCTATTGATTATCATTTTACTTCTATTTAGCCGCCTTTATTACATATTGTGTTTTTTAATATTTAAAGTTCATTGAACCTTATATATTTTTTGGTTACAATCATAATGTAAATGATAATTATTATAATTATCATTTTGTAAATTTTTATTCGGACTGACAATTAGGAGTTATAATGTATTCATATATTAAAGCAAAATCCGTTGTTCTACTTACTGTATTACTTGTTTTAGTTGGATGTGATAATAAAAAAGAACAACAATCGTCTATTAAAACGGTTACCGTTGAACATTCTCAAGGTAAAACAGACGTACCTGACAACCCTAAAAAAGTTGTTGTTTTTAATACTGCAACGCTTGATATTATGGACGCATTGAATATACCTGTGACGGCAGTACCTCAATCAGATGTTCATTATCCCACTTTCTTATCTAAATACGACAGTAAAGATTACACCAATGTGGGTACTTTATTTGAACCAAATTATGAAGTTTTAAGTTCTATTCAACCTGATATTATTATTGCTGGTGGTCGCGCCAATGATGCTTATAATAAATTAAATGACATTGCACCAACAATTTCGTTAGATATTGATTACAATAATTTTCTAGGAAGTATAACGCAAAGAACACAACAATTAGGCGAGATTTTTCATAAACAAAATGAAGCGAATAAACTATTAGCTGATTTTAATCAAAAAATAGATCAACTAAAACCTAAAACAAGTACAGCAGGAACTGCATTAGTTATCATGATTAATGGTGGAAAAATGTCTGCTTATAGTGCGAAATCTCGTTTTGGTTTTATATTTGATGTATTAGGATTCAAACCTGCCACCACTTTCCAAGAAGCAGGGCGTCACGGCAATGCTGTTAGTTCGGAATTTATCTTAAGTGTCAATCCAGAATGGTTATTTGTTTTAGATAGAGATAATGCAATTGGTAATAAAGAAGCGCAATCAGCGCAGCAAGTATTGAATAATGAATTAATTCAAAAAACCTCAGCATGGCAGCACAATCATATTGTTTACTTAGATTCAACATCGATCTATATTTCTGGCGGTATTCAAACTTATAGCCGTTTGATGGAACAAATTAGTGTAGCTTTACAAGCTGAACCAGCTCATTAATATAAAGCATGATTAAATCGTTTTATTATATTGCAGGCATTTTCATTTTATTGATCATGGCTGCAATAAGTTTATTTATTGGTGCTGGAAACGTGACGCTATTGGACTTATGGTTTGATAGTAACATGCGCGAAATTTTCTTTGTTAGCCGTGTACCTAGAACTGTTGCTTTATTATTAGCTGGTAGCGCTATGAGCGTTGCAGGGTTAATTATGCAACTTTTAACCCAAAATCGATTTGTTGAACCCTCTTTAGTTGGCACTACTCAATCTGCAAGTTTTGGTTTATTAGTTATGATGGTTCTAGCTCCTGGTGCTAGTGTCATGACTAAAATGGTTGTTGCTAGTCTATTTGCTATGATTGGCACAATGATATTTATGGTGATTTCTCGAAAGATTATTTTAAAGTCAGCAATAATGGTACCTCTTATTGGCATTATGTTAAGTGCAGTTATTAGCGCTATTACTACATTTTTTGCCATGTATTTTGATCTGTTACAATCACTTGGTGGTTGGGAATCAGGTGATTTTTCAGCTATTTTAAAAGGCCGTTACGAATTATTATGGTTGGTGGGTGGTTTGACATTACTTGCTTGTTGGTGTGCGGATCAGTTTACTGTAGTTGGCTTAGGGCGTGATTTTTCTATTAATGTAGGGCTTAACTATCGTCGTGTTATGTTGACAGGACTTATTGTCATTGCATTAATCGGTGGTATTGTCGTTGTAGTTGTTGGCGTTTTACCCTTTCTTGGGTTAATTGTCCCCAATATCGTTAGCTTATTATTTGGAGACAATGTTCGTAAAACCATTCCATGGATCTGTTTGTTTGGTAGTGGATTAGTTTTAATTTGCGATATTATTGGGCGTGTAATTCGCTATCCTTTTGAAATCCCCGTGAGTGTTATTCTTGGCGTAGTTGGCGCTATTATTTTTTTAATATTGTTGAGTCGAAAACGTCATGTTAATTAATCAAAACCGTCATATTTCAAGTCAAAAAAGAGTGCTTTTATTATTTATTATTGCATCAATTTGTGTAGTTTGCTTTATGACAATTGGTCTTAAAGGCAATATTAACTACATTTTGAAGCATCGAACTTGGATTATACTAACAATGATTTTAGTTGCCTTTTCGGCAGCAACATCAACATTACTTTTCCAAACCGTTACCAACAATCGGATATTAACTCCTTCCATTATGGGGTTTGAATCGCTGTTTGTACTTATTCAAACAGTTGTGATCTTCTGTATTGATGCACAAGGTATTACCTATATTGGTATTATTGGTCGATTTATATTTGAATCACTTTTATTAATTTTATTCTCTTTATTTTTATATCGAGGTTTGTTTACTAAGCTCAAGCAAAACTTACATTTAGTATTATTAATCGGTATTATTTTAGGCACATTATTCCGTAGTTTTTCTAATTTATTACAGCGTTTAATGACGCCTTCCGAGTTTGCAATATTGCAAAGCCGAATTTTTGCTACCTTTACCCGTGCCGAACCGATGTTAATTATCTTCTCATTAATCATTGCTTGTATCATTGGTTTGTTTTTATGGCGAATGCGATATCAGTTTGATGTTCTGGCGTTAGGGCGTGATAATGCTATAAATCTAGGCATTGATTACCAAAAAAGTGTTACCGTTATTTTATTGCTTGTGTCTGTTTTGGTTTCGATATCAACCGCATTAGTTGGACCATTTACTTTTTTAGGGCTTTTAATTGCTAATTTAGCTTATAGTATTAGTGGATCAAGCCAACACCGTTTTTTACTTCCTACTGCTTTTTTGTTGGGGGTGATATTTCTTATTGGTGGGCAAATATTCTTAGAACGGGTGCTAAATATGATTGGCGCATTATCGATTGTGATCGAATTTATAGGTGGCTTATTGTTTATCTTCTTATTATTGAAAAAGGTTCCGATGTGATAGAAATTGATAATATTAGTAAAAACTATCAAACAATACCTGTATTAAAAAATGTCAATGCGACGATTTCAAAAGGTGGTATTACAGCTATTATTGGTCCAAATGGGGCAGGTAAATCGACATTATTGTCAATCATAAGTCGACTTTTAGTTGCTGATGAAGGGCAAGTTAAAATTCAAAATATGGATGTTGTAAATACGCCAAGCGATAAGCTAGCGACCTATTTATCGGTATTAAGACAAGAAAATCGTTTTACCAGCAGATTAACGGTTTTTGAATTAGTCGGATTTGGTCGTTACCCTTATAGCAAAGGGTGCTTAACTGTCGATGATTACGAGCACATTCATCGAGCCCTTGAGTTTTTAGATCTTACGCAATATAAAGACCGTTTTTTAGATGAGCTTTCAGGTGGCCAACGACAACGCGCTTACGTTGCTATGGTATTATGTCAAGATACGGAATATGTATTACTTGACGAACCGCTCAATAACCTCGATATGAAACATGCTGTTGCCATGATGAAACAATTACGCCGCGCAGCTGATGAGCTTGATAAAACAATTATGATTGTTATCCATGACATCAACTTTGCGTCTGTATACTCAGACTATATTTTAGCCATGAAAAATGGTGAACTGGTATATCAAGGCAATCCTCAACAGATTATGAAAGCTAATATTTTAGAAGATATATTCGATACTCCAGTAAAAATTGAAAATATCCACAATCAAAATATTGCTATTTACTATTAACAAATATAATACAAATTAATAGTAAAAAGTTACAAGTGTTTAATTAAGTAAATAAAAATTATTGTTTACTATTTATTTCTAACCATGTTAAATAATTGGCAATATTTTTGTTGAGATAATTATAATGAAATTACAGGAAATAGCACTTTTAGCCGGTGTATCAAGGACGACGGCCAGTTATGTGATTAATGGAAAAGCCAAAAAATACCGTGTTAGTGACAAAACAATCGAAAAAGTCATGTCGGTAGTAAAAGAGCACAATTACCAACCTAATGCAGTTGCAGCAGGGCTTAGAGCCGGTAAAACCCGTACTATAGGCATTATTATTCCTGATTTAGAAAACAACAGTTACACTCGCATAGCTAATTATTTAGAGCAATTAGTCAGAAAGGAAGGATACCAATTATTATTGGCATGTTCTAAAGATAATCCCAAAATTGAAAAAGAGTGTGTTAAACATCTACAACAACGCCGTGTTGATGCATTACTGATTTCATCGTCATTTATTTCTGAGCAAGATTATCTTTTTTATGATGATTGGCAAAACGAAAAAATTCCACTATTTGCACTTGACAGAATATTATCCACAACAAAATTTAGAAATATTGTAGGCGCAGATAAACAAGACTCAACATCACTAGCTAAAGCATTCAATAACTTTGTGGAAGGTTCTGTTGTTTATATTGGGGCTTTACCTAACTTATCCGTTAGTCAACTTCGTTTAGATGGCTTTAACGATATCAAACTTAATTATTGCAATAAAGTTGATTTTTTATATGCAAATAATTATAGTCGCCACGACGCTGATTTTGCGTTTAGTCAATGGTTAGAAAATAATGAAATGCCTAACGGTATTTTCACCACTTCCTTTTCTTTATTACAAGGAACGATCGATGCAATTTTAAGAAAATTTGGTCATTTACCAGAAAGCTTAACCATTGCAACTTTTGGTGATAACGAATTGTTAGACTTTTTACCATGTAAAGTTATATCACTTTCGCAAGATCATAAAGAAGTTGCTAACATCACAATAAAATTATTTTTAAACTATATGGATAACCAGAATTACCAATCTGGCACAACAATAATTCCAAGAAAATTGATCTATCGAGGTAGTTTAAGTCGTTAATGTTTTTATAAGAACCAAAAAATAATTTAGATAAAAATAAGATCTAGATCACATATTCTTTATTAATAGATATAAGTTATTGGATTATTAATGTTAATCTATTCATTATTGCTGAAACGATTCAATAATGTTAATTCAAAGATTTATATTTGCTGAGTCATTTTAAACGACCCAACATTTTAACCCAGAGGTATTTATTATATGTTTCATTTAGTTAAAGAAAATATTCATTTGAATGAACAATCCGCCAATAAAACTGAAGCGATAAAAAAAATTGCTACAGCCTTAACTAGTGCCGGATTTGTTGAACAAGGTTATGTTGATGGAATGCTTGAACGAGAATCTCAAGCGGCTACCTATCTGGGTATAGGTCTTGCTATTCCTCATGGCACAACTAAAACTCGCCATTTAGTCAAAAAAACAGGAGTGCAAGTATTTTGCTTCCCGAATGGTGTTGAGTGGGGAGACGATGGTGAAAAGGCCTATCTTGCTATTGGTATTGCAGCGAGTTCTGACGAACATTTAGAGTTGCTTCGACAATTAACCCATGTACTTAGTGCTGATGGAGTAGAGGAACGAATTAAAGCAATTAAAACTGCCGACGAAGCTATTGCTATTTTAACGGGTAAAACAAGTGCCGAAGATAGTCAATTTGTTGTTGATTCATCATCATTGCTACTTGATATTCCTGCCGATAGTTTAGCTATGCTACAAGCATTAAATGCCTCACGTTTAAAACAACAAAATGCGGTAAATACAACTTTTATTACCGATGTGTTAGACAACAAACCTAATTATCTTGGTCAAGGTGTTTGGTTAAATGATAGCAAAACTGGTAATGTAAAAAATGCTATTGCTATTAGCCGTACAACAAGCAATTTGAGTGAAGATGGTAATCCAGTTAAATTACTTATTACAATGTCTGCTATTGATGATTCTATTTCAGGTGTTGTCAACAATATTGCTTCTTTAGTTTTCAATCAAAATTTAGAACAATTAGTTTCAGCCAATGCTGATAAACTTATTAATCTACTTGTTGCTGAACAACAAAATCCTGCAGATAATTCTGTTTCAGAAGCTAGCACCAATAACGGTGCGCTTACTTGTGAATTTATTGTTCCTAATGAAAACGGCTTACATACACGCCCATCATCTGTTTTAGTTAAACTTGTTAAAGAATTTAACAGCAAAGTGACGGTTGCCAATTTAGATGGTAAAGGTGAACCTGTAAGTGCAACTAGCTTAATGAAAATTGTTGCACTAGGTGCTAAAAAAGGCAGTCGATTACAATTTACCGCTGTTGGCGATGATGCGCAGCAAGCGCTTGATGCTATAGGTAAAGCGATTGAAAGTGGTTTAGGTGAGGGAGTTTAAATGACTTATCGTATTGCAACAATCACCTTAAATCCAGCTTATGACCTTTTGGGTTTTTGCCCTAAAGTTGAGCTTGGCGATGTTAATTTAGTCCAAACCAATGCATTACTTGCGGCAGGTAAAGGCATTAACGTTGCTAAAGTTTTATCGAATTTAGACATTCAATTAACTGTTGGTGGATTTTTAGGTAAAGATAACCGTGATGGTTTTAATTTATTATTTAAAACACTAAATGTAGTTGATAAGTTTCAAACTGTCGAAGGTCGTACACGCATTAATGTCAAATTGACAGAAGAAAATAGCGAAGTTACCGATCTCAACTTTTCCGGCTTTACAATTAGTGAACAAGATTGGCAACAATTTGTCACTAACTCATTAGAATGGCTAAAAAACATTGATATGGTTGCTATTAGTGGTAGCTTACCGGCAGGTGTTTCGCTTGAAAAATTCACACAGTGGATGAAGCAGGTTAAAGCAATTTGCCCAAAAATAGTATTTGATAGTAGCCGAGATGCCCTAGTTGCAGGTTTAAAAGCAAAACCGTGGTTGATCAAACCTAATGACAAAGAGCTTGAAATGTGGGTAGGTCGCAAATTACCGACATTAGAGGATATCAAAAAAGCCGCTATGGAGCTAGTTAGTGGTGGCGTTGATAATGTCGTGATTTCGCTAGGAAGTAAAGGTGCTTTGTGGGTAACTAAACATGAAGCATGGCTAGCAAAACCACCTAAATGCCACGTAGTTAGTACCGTTGGTGCCGGTGATTCAATGGTTGCTGGTTTAATGTATGGTTTAATGACCGAACAATCAATTAAAGACACTTTAGTATTTGCATCAAGTGTTGCGGCTTTATCGGTTGGACAGGCCGGTGTGGGGATATCTGATCGCCAAGCTGTAAATAATATGCTAGAAAAAATTGAAATAATTGCTGCATAAGGAGTATTCATGAATATATATATTATTGAAGGTAGTAATGCAGGTCCAGTTAATGGACGTTTAGCTAAAGCAGAATTAACTTTAGTGGCAAATGCATTAAATTTGAATGTAGTTGAAAGTGCCGCGTCAGCAGATGTTATTATTGCCGTCGGTTCAGGAACTATTAGTGATAAATCGGTGATTGGTAAAAAAGTTTATGTTGTTGATGACTTAAACTGCCTTTTTGCTAATCCAAAACAGATTTTAACTGATGCACCTAATAAAGCTGAGGTTTATCAAGCAAGCAACAATATTGCGCCAACATCAAGTAATAATAATACAGGTGTAAAACGCATTGTTGCTGTTACTGCTTGCCCAACAGGTGTTGCTCACACCTTTATGGCAGCAGAAGCGATTGAAGAAGAAGCCAAAAAACGCGGTTGGTGGTGTAAAGTTGAAACCCGTGGTTCAGTTGGTGTTGGTAACGAACTCACTCCAGAAGAAGTGGCTTCTGCCGATGTGGTTATCGCCGCTTGTGATATTGATGTTGATTTAAGCAAATTTGCAGGTAAAAAGCTTTATCGCACCAAAACAGGTCCTGCTCTGAAAAAAACAGCGCAAGAATTTGATAAAGCCTTTGAAGAAGCAACCGTATATCAACCAAACGCTAATGCTTCAACAACTAAATCCAATAATGAGAAAAAAGGTGTTTATCAACATCTTTTAACTGGCGTATCTTATATGTTACCAATGGTGGTTGCAGGTGGTTTGATTATTGCACTTTCATTTGCTTTTGGTTCCTTTGAAATGGTTGATGGCGTGCAAAAATTAATTGGTGAATCGCATTTAGCTCAAATTGGAGGACTTGCTTTCTCACTTATGGTACCACTGCTTTCAGGTTATATTGCTTATTCTATTGCTGATAGACCTGGTCTTGCTCCCGGTCTTGTTGGTGGATTACTTGCTGTATCGACTGGTGCCGGCTTTTTAGGTGGAATTATTATTGGTTATTTTGCGGGTTATTTGGCGCTACTAATAACAAAATATTTACCATTACCAAAAACGTTAGAAGCCTTAAAACCAATCTTAATCGTACCGTTATTTGCAACGCTAATTACAGGTCTTGTAATGCAATTTATTATTGGTACTCCTATTGCATGGTTAATGAATTTTGTGAAGGAATGGTTGAATTCAATGGGTACTGCTAATGCTGTTATATTGGGTGCTATTTTAGGTGGTATGATGTGTACCGATATGGGGGGACCAATTAATAAAGTTGCATACGCATTTGGTACAGGCCTAATTTCAGCACAAGTTTATGCCCCAATGGCAGCCGTTATGGCGGGCGGAATGGTTCCACCTTTAGCAATGGGGATTGCGACACTTATTGCACGCAAAAAATTTGCTAAAGCTGAGCAAGAAAGCGGTAAAGCTTCATTAGTATTAGGACTATGCTTTATCTCAGAAGGGGCAATTCCGTTTGCCGCTCGTGATCCATTACGCGTTATTCCATGCTGTATTATTGGTGGAGCTATCACTGGTGGTATGGCGTTAGCCTTTGGTTCAACATTAATGACACCACATGGTGGTTTATTTGCTTTAGCAATTCCGGGTGTGGTTGAACCAGTTGGTGGCTACTTATTATCTATTGTTGTTGGTGCAGTTATTGCAGGTGTTGCTTATGCATTGATTAAACAACCAGAATCAGAAGCTGCAACTGTCGCTTAATATTAATAATATAAGAAATGCCATCAAATGATGGCGTTTTTTTATTCTGTAAACTACTTTTTAACCCAACGTTGCAAATCTTTAGGGATAAAGTTATCCATTTTTTGAAGCATACTTTCAGGGTTATTATCAACAATTAATGTTTTATAAAAACTATCTCGAACAAATCCTTCATTCACCGCATGTTGTAAAAAATTGAGCATAGGTTGCCAAAATTCAGCAACATTAAACAAAGCGACAGGTTTTTCATGATAACCGATTTGCATTCCCGTCCAAACTTCAAAAACTTCCTCTAGCGTACCTGTTCCGCCGGGCATTGCAACAAAACCATCGGCAAGCTCAGACAGTCTTGCTTTACGTTGATGCATATTATCCACCACCTCTAAGCGAGTAATACTATGGTGTGCAGTTTCGGCTTTGACTAAGCGTTCAGGAATAATACCAATCACTTCGCCACCATGAGCTAGTGCCGCATTAGCAATAATGCCCATTAATCCCTTATTACCACCGCCATAAATTAAACGCCTATTTTGCTGAGCTAATATTTTACCCAACTGTTCGGCTTGCTCACGATATTCTGGGCGACAGCCTTCACTTGCACCACAAAAAACACAAATATTTTTTTTCATCAATTTGATTTTACCTGTTATGTTAGTTGCTCGCTATTTTAGCACAGTTAGCTTTTGATTTGTTTACAAGGTGAGCAATTGATTGCATTTAATATTTTATCAATTGACATTGTGGTAATAGATCGTTAATATTTTGCCTGTTAAGTGTTCCTCCATAGTTCAGTCGGTAGAACGGCGGACTGTTAATCCGTATGTCACAGGTTCAAGTCCTGTTGGAGGAGCCAACTACCGAATTGTTAAAACCTGCTTATAGCAGGTTTTTTTATTTCCTAAATAATCACTTGTTTATATTTAAATGCCAAGCTACTGGTTTAGATCATTTCTATAAAATCAACGATGATTTAGATATAATGCATCTAAAATATATCGTAATTGGTTAACATCCAATTGTCCTGGTGCCGATGCATTTTTAGCTGCCCCAAAGGTCATTGCTGAACCAAATGTCGTTCCGGCAATACGACTAATAGCGCCAAGCCCTGCCATAGACATGGTGATAATCGGTTTTGTTGCGTATTTTTCGTTCATTTCAGTGGTGGCGGCAAGTAAAGTTAAAACATCATTCGTTGTTTGTGGCATAACGGCAATTTTAGGAATATCCGCGCCTAAATCTTGCATTTTTTTTAATCGATTAATAATTTCGCTTTTTGGCGGTGTTTTTTCAAAATCGTGGTTTGATGCTACAACAAAGACCTGATTGTTATGGGCAATATCAATAATATCTTTTACATAATCATCATCAATAAATGCTTCAACATCAATTAGATCAACAAGCCCACTACAGGCCATGTCTTTATTTAATTGAATATAAGAGGATAACGGCCAAGGTTTTACTCCACCTTCATTTGCCGTTCTAAAGGTGAATAAAAGGGGTTTATTGGGTAATAGATCTGTTATTTTTTTAGCCATTTGTTTGACAGCCAAAATATTATCAACTTGGGTAAAATGATCAACTCGCCATTCTAAAACATCAAAATCAATTTTTTGCAAAAATTGCGCTTCATCGATTAATTCTGCTTCATTTTTGCCGACAATCGGTACAATAATTTTAGGTGCTCCAACGCCGATCTCAAGTTGTTTGATAGTAACTGTTTTCATTTTATACCTTGTTAGCTAAAAATTCTGTTAATAGGTGGTAATTTTATCTTGTTTTGATTTTGTATTAAATAAAACTATAGAATAAAGTTAATGTGTGTAATCTGATAAGATTTATTAATTCTTATACACTATTAATTGCACTTTCACTATGTATTGCCTAGAATAATAAACTTCGCTTCTTAATAAAGAATCTATTTATGAATACGATGCTTGATTTGTTCTCGTCAATAAATGCTGTTGTGATAGCGGTAATTTGTATGTTAATTTTGTCTCTTTGCCGTGTTCATGTGGTAATTAGCTTAATTATTGGGGCATTTGTTGGCGGTTTATTTAGCCATTTATCGTTAAAAGAAACGATTGATGCTTTTAATACCGGTATTAGTAATGGTGCTAATATTGCATTATCTTACGCTATGCTTGGTGCTTTTGCAGTAGCAATATCAAAATCTGGTCTACCCGAACTATTGGCTTATAAAGCAATACAACAGTTGACCACAAGTAACGCTAAAAAACGCATTAAATGGTTATTAATTATTATTATTGCACTGGTGAGTATTTCGTCACAAAATGTTATTCCGATTCATATCGCTTTTATACCGCTTTTAATTCCGCCACTTTTATATGTGATGTCGAAATTACAACTCGATAGGCGAATGATTGCTTGTATTATGACATTTGGGCTAATTACGCCATATATGTTTTTACCGGTTGGCTTTGGTAACATCTTTTTAAATCAAATTTTATTAAAAAACATTACTGAATCAGGAAGGGATGTAAGTCATGTCAATGTAATGCACGCCATGGCTATTCCTGCGCTAGGTATGTTTGTAGGTTTATTATGGGCGATTTTTGTCAGCTATCGTAAACCGCGTGAATACAAGCTTATCCATGAACAAGCAAATCTTGACGCATTAAACAATGTAAATAAGCGTTCACTTATTGTCTCATTATTGGCGATTATTCTTTCATTTGCCATTCAGCTTTATACGGGGTCGATGATTTTAGGCGCTTTAATTGGTTTTATCTGTTTTATTGTGTCAGGTACCATAAAGTGGGGCGAAGCCGACGGTGTATTTACTGATGGCATCAAAATGATGGCAATGATTGGTTTTGTGATGATTTCCGCGCAAGGCTTTGCTGAAGTGCTAAAACAAACTCACGAAATTGAACCGCTAGTTATTAATAGTGCATCCTTATTTGCAGGAAATAAAATTATTGCTTCATTTATGATGATGTTAATAGGGCTTATTATTACGCTAGGTATTGGTTCTTCGTTTTCAACAGTACCGATTATTGCTGCAATTTATGTCCCACTTTGTGTTCAACTTGATTTTTCGCCAATAGCCACTGTCTGCTTAATAGGTGCATCTGGTGCAATTGGGGATGCAGGCTCTCCACCATCTGATACGATTTTGGCAACCTCAGCAGGGCTTAATAGTGATGGGCAACATGACCATATTCGCGATAGTGTTATTCCTACATTTACCCATTTTAATATTCCGCTATTTATTGCCGGTTGGGTTGGATCGTTAATTTTATAATCAACATTATTGTTGTCGTTTAGGTCATTATTATTATGAATAATCAATCACACCAAAATATTCGTGCAGTTTGTGCGCAAGCTATTTTTAACGTGTTAGAAGAGGGGCAATCACTAAGTGCCACCTTAACAACACTTAATCACAAAATAGCCGATAAAGATAAGGCGTTAGTTCAAGAGATCTGTTTTGGTGTGATGCGAGTATTACCCGAACTTAATTTTTATATTCACACCTTGATGAGTAAAGTATTAACGGGTAAAAATAGAATTTTACATGACCTATTGTTAGTGGGCATTTACCAAATTCTTTATACCCGTATTCCTGTACATGCGGCAGTTGCTGAGAGTGTAAATGCAGTTAGCTCACTTAAAAAAGCGCAACTTAAAGGATTAATTAATGGTGTATTACGCGAATTTTTGCGTCAACAAACATCATTACAACAACAATTTACGCAAGATAGTAAGCAACAAAATCAGCAAACACTGCACCCAAGTTGGTTGTTAACACGCCTTAAACAAGCTTATCCAAAGCATTGGCAAGCAATTGTTAATGCGAATAATCAAAAGCCACCAATGTGGTTGCGGGTAAATCTTAATCAATACTCAGTAAGTGAGTACCAACAATTACTTGCCAAAGATGGCATAGAATCAGAAACCTTTGCGGATATCCCTTCGGCAATTAGGTTAATAACACCCGTTAATGTGGCAAAATTACCTGATTTTGCAAAGGGCACTGTCACAGTACAAGATCTATCAGCACAATATGCTGCGTATTTATTAGCGCCACAAAATGGCGAACAAATTTTAGATATGTGCGCAGCACCTGGTGGTAAGACTACACATATTTTAGAAGTAGCTTCAAAAGCGCAAGTCTTAGCGGTGGATATTGAGCCTAGCCGAGTGAAGCGCATTCACGAAAATTTAACTCGATTAAACTTACATGCCGAAGTTAAAGTTGGCGATGGATTAACCCCAGAACGATGGTGTGAAGGGCAACAGTTTGATCGCATTTTACTTGATGCACCTTGCTCGGCAACGGGCGTTATTCGTCGTCATCCTGATATCAAATGGTTGCGCCGTGATAGTGATATAGCGCAGTTGACTGAATTACAATACGCCATTTTAACTAAAATATGGGCTTATCTAAAAACGGGTGGTACTTTGGTTTATGCTACTTGTTCAATTCTGCCAGACGAAAATAAATTACAAATTGAGCGTTTTTTGCAAGAAAACACCAGCGCCAAATTACAAGGTGAACTGAAACAATTTTTACCGACTGAAAATGGCGGTGACGGTTTCTTTTATGCGGTTTTAAAAAAACATCGTTAACATAAAATGTATGGTGTTATAAATAAAATATTCTAGCTAAACATTTAGTATCGATATATCGCATTTTGCTAAAATACGTTTTTTATAGCGATTTAGTTAAATCTGTGATGGTAATTGTTTTTTTATGATATAACCGCCATACCTTTCGTTTGTGATACGGCGTTAATTTTGTTTAATTCTCATCAAAAGTTGTCACTCAAATTAAACTTGAGTTATTATAAAAAAGTAAAATAAAATTATTCGGTGACTCCATTTTTAAAAATAGAAAGATCGCGAAATTCATTAATTTCATTGCATGTCTGTTTACCATTAACCAGTTGTACAATTAAATCAATAAACTGTTCTAATAATTTATCCATTTTTGTTCCGTTCACTAATTGTCCAGCATCAAAATCAATCCAGTGTGTTTTTCTATGAGCTAATGCTGAATTAGTTGAAATTTTTACTGTTGGTACCACACCACCATAAGGTGTTCCTCGCCCGGTTGAAAACAGCACCATATGACAACCAGCCGCAGCTAGCGCCCCTGTTGCAACAGCATCATTACCTGGAGCTGATAATAAATTCAAACCAGTTTTTTTGAGTCTATCACCATATTCTAATACATCAACCACAGTGCTGTTCCCTGCCTTTTGTGTGCAGCCTAGTGATTTATCTTCTAGTGTTGTAATACCGCCCGCTTTATTACCTGGCGATGGGTTTTCGTAAATAGGTTGATTGTATGACATAAAATATTGCTTAAAGTTGTTAACCATATTGACTGTTTTTTCAAATATATTTTCATTAATACAATGAGACATTAAAATCGTTTCGGCTCCAAACATTTCAGGTACTTCGGTTAATACACTCGTACCTCCATGAGTAATAATATAATCAGAAAACTTACCTAATAACGGATTAGCGGTAATGCCAGATAGGCCATCAGAACCTCCGCATTCAAGCCCAAATTTAAGCTCACTTAGTTTACCTTGTTGGCGTTGATCTGATTTCATTACTTGATATATTTCGTGTAAATAATTGACACCTTGTTTTATTTCATCTTCAACTTCTTGTGCAATCATGAAACGAACTCGTTCATTGTCATATTCACCAAGGCTTTCTTTAAAGGCATTGAGTTGATTATTTTCACAACCTAAACCAATGACTAAAACACCGCCTGCATTAGGATGTTTAACCATATCTTGTAATATAGTTTTGGTTGTCTGGTGATCGTGGCCTAATTGTGAACAACCATAGGGATGAGAAAGTAGATAAACACCATCAAAATTAGGTGATTTTTGTAGAAGATCTTGAGTGATATCTGCTAAAAATTGTTTACGGATCTGTTCAGCTATACCATTAACACAACTTACAGTAGGAATAATCCAAAGCTCATTACGTATACCGACATCTTTATTTTTTCTTCGGTAAAGATTGACCTGCCTGTCGATAAATTGCGTTGAGATTTGTTCGGTAATTGGGTGATATTGATATTCGTCAAGCTCACCAAGATTGGTTTTTACATTATGAGTGTGAACATGTTCGCCTATTTGAATTGCTTGTGTGGCATGACCAATTGGAAAACCATATTTTATAACATTGTTACCTTGTACAATTGGTTTTATTGCTATTTTGTGACCAGATGGAATATCTTGTAATACAGTAATTTGTTGTTGGGTTCCTAATTGCTCGATAACTATCCTATCACCTTGCTGTAATGCTTCTAATGCGATAATGACATTATCATTATCATTAATTTTAATTGTTTTTTTCATGATTTTGTTCCTATACATGCATACTTCCGCAACTTTGGATAGCGGAAGTATTTAGTAGGTCATTATGGGTTTAACCGATTTTAATGACTGATTTTAGTCTAGTGCTTGGATCATCACGCATTTCTTTAAATGCGTTTTCAGCATCATCTAGCTCATATACATCGGTAATGATTTTTTTGACATCACATTTTCCTGAGCCGACTAAATCGGTTAACTCAATAAAGTCTTTTTTGAGTGCATTACGGGAGCCAAAAATATCTAACTCTTTTGTTTGAATTTGGGTAAAGGCAAAATCTAATTTTTGCTTACTAACACCAACTAAACCAATGCGCCCACGGAAAGCGGCTGCATCAATACAGTTTTGGAAAGTTTGTGGTAGTCCAGCACATTCAATACAAACATCAAAACCATCACCTTGTGTTATTTCTTTTACTCTTTCTACAAAATTTTCTTTATCGGTACGAATCACGCCTTTTGCACCAAGTGATAATGCTTTATCTAATCGTGATTGCATGACATCACTTACATAAACCTCAGCACCTTTTAATATCGCAGCCATAACTGCAAATAAACCGATAGGTCCGGCACCAACAATTAATACTCTATCTCCTTCTTTTACTGATGTGCGTTGAACTGAATGATAGCTAATGCAAAATGGCTCAATCATTGAAAGTGTTAATGCATCTAATCCTTTACCATCATAAATACGTTCAATTGGCATGCTGTAATATTCTCTAAAAATACCATCACGTTGAGCTCCAAGAGTTTGATTGCTTGTACAGCAATTAACAAATCCTCGACGGCAAGAGTAACATTTACCACAGTTAAAATAAGGATTTGCTGTCACAATCATGCCTTCTTTAATGCCATGATTGTTTTCACCAACTTCTACAACTTCGGCCGAAAATTCATGACCAGGTATTCGAGGATAGCTAGCATAAAGGAATGTACCTTTATATGTTCCCATGTCAGAACCACAAATCCCACCATATAATATTTTTAGGATTGCTTCACCCTTTTGTAAAGTCGGTTTTTCCATTTCTTTAATTTCAACCTTTCCGGGTTCTGGAATAACAATATATTTCATTTTAGGCATTTGATTAACTCCTGATGTTTAATTGTTTGGAATATAATTTTTAATATCGTGAGATAAAATGTTTTCTAGATTTTTCGTGACTAAATCAGTTAATCCAGTGACATTATTTAAATCTTGTCCCCAATGCTCAGTCATTTTTAATACATTTGTAACCAATGTTTTGATGTCACTTTGATAAAGAGGCTGCCATTGATTAAATTTTGCTAGTAAGTGCGCATCATCAGTTAATGAAATCGTTTGACCTTGGTGCTCTCCACGATAAAAAGCAATAAGGGCCGCTAGTGAAAACGAAATATATTTAGGAGGATGGTTAAATTGTTTGCTATAGGTTAATAACTGAGGTAGTAAACGAGTTTTGAATTTCGTTAATGAATTTAAAGAAATAGACATTAGTTCATGCTTGATGAATGGGTTTTTAAAACGTTTCAATACTTCATCGGCAAATTGTTCTAGCTGTTTTTTATCTAAAGATAAGGTTGGGATCACTTCTTGATTCAAAAGGTTTTTAACAAAGGTTTCAATTTGCACATTATTCATGCATTGACCAACAGTGCGCAGTCCGGCAAGGTAAGCAACAGGAACCATTGCGGTATGGGCACCATTTAAGATACCAACCTTTCTTTCTTTATAAGGTTTTATATCATCAACCACTAAAATGTTCAGATCTAATTGATCAAGTTTTAATTTTTGTTTTAACCAATCAGGCCCTTGAATAACAAATAAATAGAAGTATTCAGCAGTATCTAAAAAGTGGTCTTGATAACCAAGTTGTTGTTCAAGTTGTGTGGCTTCGTCTTTTGGATAGCCAGTTACAATACGATCGACTAAGGTTGAACAAAATGTATTGTTTTCGTTGACCCATTTAATAAAGCTATCACTAAGATTCCATAGTTTTGCATATTCTAGTACTAGCTCTTTTAACTTTTCACCATTATAGTCAATCAGTTCACATGGGATAATAATTAAACCTTTATCTTTTTGTCCGTTAAAAAACTCGAATCGGTGATGTAAAAAACAGGTTAGTTTAGCTGGGAAAGTTGTTGGCGGTGTATCGGTTGCTTTATCTTTATCGCTAAATGTTATTCCTGCTTCAGTGGTATTGGAAAAAATAAATTCTAAGTCAGGATTTTCAGCACATTTTAAATATAATTGATAATTTTGGTATATCAAAATTTCTCGGTTGACTGAATAGATAATTCGAGGTGTTGCAATAGCATCACCTTGTTCATTTAGCCCACGAACAATTGTGGTATAAAGCCCATCTTGTTCGTTGATTGATGGTTGATGGGTATCAATCGGTCTTACAATAGTTACGCCACTATTGAAGTCTGTTTTTTGGTTTAGATTATCAACAATCCAATCAACAAATGCTCTTAAAAAATTTCCTTCACCAAATTGGAGGATTTTTTCAGGATAGCTAGGGCCAGGAAAGTTAGATCTATTTAGTTGTTTTGTCATAGAATAGTTCTCTTTAATATGTTGCTAGATAGTAAGTAAAGAGAACTATAAAAGAAGATAAAAAACAGTATTGATTTTTTTATGTGTTTCGTGTTGGGTATAAAATTTTTTTGTTTTTTATCTGTTTTTTATGGTTAATGTTCGACCAATTGATTCTTGCATTGATGTTTTTGCTGTATTTAAATGACGACACAATGCTTCGATGGCATTGTGTTCATTTTTTTGTAAAATAGCTGTTAGTACTGCAATATGTTCCGATACGGCAATACTATTGCGTTCTTTGAGATCACTATTGTCCCATTGATAATGGAAGTGAAATATCATTGAAATTAAATCAAAAGACTGCATAAAAAATGGATTATCATTACAAGATAGAATCAACTGATGAAAATCACGATCAAGTGTTGAAAAGAGCGTGTATTGATCTTGTATTTTTTGTTGAAAATTCTTATGGTGTTGTAACAGTTCTCGTGCTTTTATCCAGTTAATATGGTTATCGGGTTGAGACATAAACGCTTTAAGTGCAAAGATTTCTAAAACACTTCTAAATTCATAAAGCTTTTCTGCGTAGTCTTTGGTAAAGGTAACTAATTCCCATTCTCCTTTTTTTATATTATTAATCAATCCATAATGCAAAAAACGTAATAAAAATTCACGCACAACAACAGGATTTACTTTGGTTTCTTTTGCGAGTTGAATTTCATTAAAATTATCGCCAGGTAATAATTTCTTGTTATTTATTAAATGGTAAAAATAGGCTTCGAATTTTTTATCTTGAACCGATCTTTTTTCAAAAATACAAACTATCTTATCCTCATTTGTTGGTTCTCGTAATAAATGGTATTCATTGTTATTCAATAGTAGGATTTCTTTTTTGCACAAATGCTCAAGTACTGCCCGGATAGTTGTTCTACTAACATTAAATGCATCAGCTAGAATTGAAATAGAAGGTAATGGAAAAGATAATATTTTGTTATTAATACAATCAATGAATTGATTGATGGTATTTTTCCTTAATGTTTGACTTCTGCCCATATTATGTTTCTCAATAACGTTATTATAATAATAGGAGTTTAAAAAAATCCTACCACACAGTTTTGATAGGATTATCTAATAAAATTAATTTTTTATAAATTAGATTGATTTTCGGTAATTGGTTTAATATCTTTTAATACGAGTAAATATACAAGCGCACCTATAGCACAAGCACCACCAGAAACCACAAGTGCGTACATAAATGAACCTGTTGCGCCAATAATATATCCTGTTACAATTGGACCTAATATGCCGCCGCAATTTGAAACAGTATTTTGGATCCCCCCTAAAACAGAGGTCATATTTCGTGGGCCAATATCGCCCGGTAGACACCAGATAGCAGACCCCGCAAAAGCAAGACCGATATATGAAATACAAAGCAAAGTCATCATTACCGTTATTGAATCAGCTAAACCAGCAAGCGAAATTGACGTTGCAATTAACATTCCGCCAACTAAGTTAATTTTTCTAGCAAGATTGATGTTATTGGTTTTGATATAGATAAAGTCAGTTAACCAACCACCTACCCATTGTCCTATGATGCCACATAAAGGCGGTAACATGGCAAGAAACCCCATTTCAGTTAAACTTAAACCTCGTTCTTTCATTAAATAAGTCGGGAACCAAGTAATGAAAAAATAGACTGCATAATTAAGCATAAAAAAGCCAATACACATAGCAAGCACATTGCGGTATTTTAATAATTGATACCATTTCATGGGTTGTATATTGTCGATTCCTTCTTTTTTTATTTGACCTTCACGAATATATTTTAATTCTGTTTCACTAATCCTTGGGTGTTGCTCAGGGTCTTGGTAAACACATAACCACCAAACAACCCAAACAAGCCCTAAAGCGCCGCAAATAAAAAATGCTGCATGCCATCCCCAACTAGCAATGATCCAAACAACAAGAGGCATCGCAAATGCTGTACCGAAGCGAGAACCACTATCAAATAGGGCAGTAACGCGTCCTCTTTCTCTATCAGGGAACCATTTTGCGGTAATTCCACCATTACACGGATATGCAGCAGCCTCGCCAATGCCCATAAAAACTCGAGCAAAAATAAAACCAATAGGTGATGTTGCTAATGCTGTTGCTCCTGTTGCTAAAGACCACCATGTAACAGAACCTGCAAGGGTTTTTCTTTGCCCAAAACGGTCAGCAAGAAACCCTGCAGGAATTTGGCAACATGCATAACTTAAGAAAAATGCAGACATGATCCATCCCATTGCTTCTGGTGAAATATTTAAATCAATCGCAATAATAGGTGCAGCTGCAGACATTACAGTTCTATCTAAATAGTTAATCACAATAGCAAATAACATAAGTATTGCTACATGGAATCGAACACGACTATTTTTTTTAGGCATAAAAAACCTCTTTCTATAAATTATTTAATAAGATATTCATTTAGTTATCTTAGTATTGCTTAAGATATAAAGATGACTAACGAATGAGTCATTTCACTAGAAATGGCTATATCGATAGTAGAGAAAAAATTCATTTAGATAAGTAATTGTTTGTTTGATTGTGGTCAGGATAATATTTTTCTGTTTTTTATTTGTTTTTTTATTTATTTTTCATTATTTATATTAGAGGTCGTTGAAAGATCAACATCCTCTAATTACTCAATGCGTTTTTGCTGATAAACCACCTTTAAAAGTTGTATATAAATTAACTCTATATGGCGAAAGATTAAAGCTTGTATTGGAGCAACTTTGCTTATGGGCATTGAATGTTTAAGCTTGATATAAGCACCACTTGAAATGAATGAAGATAAATTACTGATTTATTTGTTATGTATTTTGTCAAAAAGTTTCAGGAAACATACTTGTTTAAGTATAAAAGTGAATGGTGAACAACAAAATCCTAACTTGGACAATCTTTAATAGTTGTGGTAAATTTTGGGCTTATTTTATGTTATAAAGACTTCTTAATATGGCTTATATACTTACCTACAATGATCTTCCTGAAAATATTCAATCTTGGCAAGGTTTACCGCTTTCATTAAGTGGCGGTGAAGTGGTTCCTTTGGATTATAATGCTGGTAAAACAGGTTGGATTATTTATGGCAAAAAGTTAAATAAGACCATCTTGTCAAAATTCCAAGAACAGCTTGCTATGCCGATGGTGATTGTGTCATCGTGGAAAATAAAAACCTACCAAATTGTTCGTATTGCAGGTGTGATACCTAAAAAAGCCAAATCGATTTCATTAACTTTAGGTATTGACGTTGCACCAATTGACAATTTACCTACGCTACGATCACCTGGATTATTGGTTATGGATATGGATTCGACGGCGATCGGTATTGAATGTATTGATGAGCTTGCTAAATTGCAGGGTGTTGGTGAGCAAGTTGCGGCAGTGACCGAACAAGCAATGCACGGTGAACTTGATTTTGCGGCGAGTTTACGCAAACGTGTGGCAACTTTAAAAGGCGCACATCAAACTATTTTAGATCAAGTCAAAGATAATTTACCACTTACTCCCGGACTTACTTATTTAGTGAAAGAACTGCATAAAAAAAATTGGCATGTTGCTATTGCGTCAGGCGGTTTTACTTATTTTGCTGATCACTTAAAGCAAAAGCTAAAATTAGTTGATGTTTATGCCAATGAATTAGAGATTAAAAATGGTAAATTAACTGGTAAAGTCACAGGGGAAATTGTTGATGCTAAATATAAAGCAAGAACATTACAGCAATTAGCCACATCGCTAGATATTCCCATTGAGCAAACGGTTGCGATTGGTGATGGCGCTAATGATTTGATGATGATTCGTATTGCAGGTCTTGGCGTTGCTTATCATGGAAAGCCTAAAGTTGTCGAAAAGGCACGAATTAGTATTAATTATGCTGATTTAACTGGATTATGGTGTATTTTATCAACCAGTTTATTAAGCGAAGGTTAGGAGATTAAATTGGCAAAAGCAGTAAAACGTGCTTATGTTTGTAATGATTGCGGAGCAGACTACCCGCGTTGGCAAGGACAATGCAGTTCATGTCACGCGTGGAACACCATCACTGAAGTTAGACTTGCTAGCACTTCATCGCGTAATGATCGATTAACAGGATATGCTGGTAGCAGTGTTGGACAAGCTAAAATTCAAAAATTATCTGAAATCAGTTTAGAAGCATTACCTCGGTTTTCAACGGGGTTTTCAGAATTTGACCGCGTGCTTGGTGGGGGCGTTGTACCGGGCAGTGCTATTCTTATCGGTGGAAACCCTGGGGCAGGTAAAAGTACACTGTTACTGCAAACCATGAGTAAGCTATCTTCACAAATGAATACGCTTTATGTCACTGGTGAAGAATCACTCCAACAAGTGGCAATGCGTGCTCATCGTTTAGGGTTGCCTGCTGATAATATCAATATGCTATCTGAAACCAGCATAGAACAAATATGCTTACTTGCCGATCAATCGCAACCTAAACTGATGGTGATTGACTCAATTCAAGTTATGCACTTAACTGACATTCAATCCTCTCCCGGTAGTGTTGCACAAGTGCGTGAAACAGCAGCTTATTTAACGCGTTTTGCCAAAACAAAAGGCATTGCCATTATTATGGTTGGACATGTCACCAAAGATGGCTCGCTCGCAGGGCCTAAAGTGCTTGAACATTGCATTGACTGTTCTGTCTTATTAGATGGTGATGCCAATTCACGCTTTAGAACATTACGAAGCCATAAAAACCGTTTTGGTGCAGTGAATGAACTTGGCGTATTTGCCATGACCGAACAAGGTCTAAAAGAAGTCAGCAACCCATCAGCCATCTTTTTAAGCCGTGGTGATGAAATGCTACCGGGTAGTTCGGTAATGGTATTGTGGGAAGGAACACGTCCATTACTGGTTGAAATTCAAGCCCTTGTTGATCACTCTATGTATGGCAATCCACGACGTGTAACTGTAGGATTAGATCAAAACCGACTTGCATTATTACTTGCGGTATTGCATAGGCATGGTGGGCTACAAATGGCCGATCAAGATATTTTTGTTAATGTGGTTGGTGGTGTTAAAGTCACCGAAACCAGTGCCGATTTGGCATTAATTTCGGCTTTAGTATCTAGTTTTCGTAATTGCCCATTACCGCAAGATATCGTTATTTTTGGTGAGATTGGATTAGGTGGTGAAATTCGCCCAGTACCAAGTGGACAAGAACGCATTACTGAAGCGGCTAAACATGGCTTTAAAAAAGCAATTGTACCTATTGCTAATATGCCTAAAAAGAAACCCGAAAATATGCAAATTTTTGGTGTCAAAAAAGTATCAGAAGTATTAGATATTTTAAGTAATTTTTAGATAAAAATTATATTTGCCTTTTACCCAAACCTATCCGCCAATAAGATATCGGCGGATACGATAAATTAAGCAGCTATGCTAGCTTACAATTAAATATTATGTGAAATACCAAGTTAAATAAATATTAATAACAGATCTCATAACATGGCTGATAAGCTGTTCCACCTGGTAACTTCATACGGTCTTGCTTAATAAAACTTCGCAATAAATTATCCATTTGCTTCATAATTTCGCTATCGCCTTGTAGCTTATAAGGACCTTTTTCAGCGATTTGCTTCATACCAAACTCTTTAACATTGCCAGCCACAATACCTGAAAACGCACGGCGTAAATCCGCAGCTAATAGTTCAACAGGTTGATCCTTATGAAGATTTAATGACGCCATATTGTCATGAGTTGGCTCAAATGGATGTTGTAGCGATTCATCAATTTTAAGTAACCAATTAAAACCATAAGCATCACCTGTTTTTAAGCGTGAAGATTTAACATGCTTAACACCTTCTTTCATAATGCGAGCCACTTGTTCAGGTGAATCGATCACAATTTGATAAAGTTTAGTTGCTTCATCGCCTAATGTGCTACGAATAAAGCTATCGATAGAGGCAAAATAGGCTTCGCACTCTTTAGGACCCGTTAAAATTAACGGTAATGTTTGTTGTTTATTGGCTGGATTTAACAAAATACCCAGAATATAAAGCAACTCTTCGGCAGTGCCAGGACCACCAGGAAAAATAACAATACCATGAGCCATTCGCACAAACGCTTCAAGGCGCTTTTCGATATCGGGCATAATAATAAGTTCATTAACTAACGCATTAGGTGGCTCTGCGGCAATGATTGACGGCTCGGTCATACCAATAAAACGGCTCTCTTTATAACGTTGCTGTGCATGGCCTACAGCGGCTCCTTTCATTGGCGCTTCCATCACGCCTGGGCCACAACCTGTACAAATATTTAATTCTCGTAAGCCCAGTTGCATACCTACTTGACGGGCATAGTAATATTCATTTTCATTAATAGAATGCCCACCCCAACAAACAACCAAATTTGGCTCTTCGCCCACATGGAGCGCATTGGCATTACGTAAAATCGAAAATACAAGGTTAGTAATATAAAAAGAGTGATCTTTTTCAAGTTGGACATTTGCCATTAGCTCTTTAATGGCACTAATTTGGCTATTTAAAAATAAAATATCTCGCAATACCGCAAAAAGGTTTGCTTGAATCGAGCGAATAATCTTTCCATCAACAAAAGCGCTTTCTGGCGCATTAACGAGTTCTAACTTAACACCACGCTCTTTACTAATAACATTGATTTCAAAAGATTTAAATCTATCAAGTAAATCTTTAGTATTATCGGTCTTGCTTCCTGCATTTAATGTCGCTAATGAGCAATTTCGATATAATTGATAAAGCTCACTATTGGCTGATTTTTTTAGAATATCAACTTCAGCCTGAGCAAGTAAATCCATCGATCCTAATGGGCTAATATGGGTAATCATCGCAACCTCGATATGATGTTTTTATCAACAAAGGGATTATTATATACTTAAACTGTCAGAATAAGTAAAGTGGATCAATTTAATTAATTCAACACGTTGTTTTTAATTGATTGGAATTGTAACGATCTCCTAAAATAGTACAAATCTAATAATGCATTTTATTTACTACAAATATTTTTTTACGTTTTCTTTTATTATTGTACCATTTTGTTCTTCGTTAACTTGTTTTATAGCAACCTGTCCAATAGGGAGTGATTTTTCTAGTATTAATGAATCTCCTTGCTTAGCAAGCCATGCTTGTAATTTAGCAAAATCGCTACACCATAGTGTTTCTATATCTTTATCTCGTTGTCGATCTTCTTGTTGAGTAAATCTGACCGCTCTAACTTGCATCCGTTGATTTTCAGCCTGTCCTGTAAATTCAATACCATATCCTGGCGTGGCAGGATTGCGAATGACTAATCGCCCGTCTTTAATCCATTGAGTTTGCATGTCACTCCTTACTTCGTAACCTAGTTTAGATAAGCATTGAAGTAAAGTTTGCTGCCTGTAAGTTGCGGTTATGGTGTTGGTTACTTTTATAAGTTGCTGCTCGCAATTTTCAACTAATGTTGTTAATTCATCTATAGTTAACTGATCCAATTGTTGAATATCTAACTTTAAAGGTTCTACTGATTTTTGTTTCAACTCCGCTACGATGAGTTCTAATTTAGCCAATAATTGGGTACGCTTTTTAGCTTCTTGTACGGTTTTTGATAAATCTAATAAAATACTATCTAGTAATAAATTTTGTTGTTGTTTTATTGTTTCTGTTTCTGCTATGTTTAATCGTTGCATAAAAGATTGATAAACATTTTTATTTTCTAATGCGAGTTCACTTAAGTAATGATCTATTCGGTTAAAGCGCGGATCCCTTTGTGAGGTTTGATGTTTAGTTAGCCAATCTGTATAAGTTTGTGTTGATTTATCTACATTCATGCTATTTAAGATTGCTTGTTGTTTTGCCGTCAACACATTCGTTTGTTGTTCAGGTACTAAATAACCAAAGACTTGGTTAAATACAGCTGTTGCTGAGCCTTGGTAGTTTCCTTGTATTATTTGTGTCAGTTCATTGTGTAATGCTTTTGGTAGGTGCAGCCCTTTTTGTGCTATTGCATTTATCAACAATTGAGCATTTTCTTTGGTTTGTCTTGCTTCTTCACGTTGCTTCGCTAATGTTGTTATTATGACTTGCTTACGTTCAATAATATCCGCTTGCAGCTGTTTAATTTCTATAGGTACTAGTCGTTGAATATCTGAAAATTTATCTTCAGCTAATAATTTATTAAATTTTTCTCGTGTGTTGATGATGCCTTGCAAAAACGTATCATCGGTAATTGCTAAGTTTTGCATCGCACGCTGCCATTGGTTAATGGCTTGATCAAGTTGGGTTAATATCCCTTGGCAAGTAGCTATTACTTCTTCTCGTGTCACTATGTGTACAACTTTAGGACCGCTCATGGGTTTCTCCTGTGGCAAGCGTTTCATTTATTAATTGTCTAAGCTTGGCTTTAATTTGTTCATTTTGTTCATACCATTCATGCGATGTGATACGAATGATATGAGGAATAGATCTGTTTAGCACCGCCGTACGCCAAATATCTCTAGCCCTAGCATTAGCCAATAAAGGATGTGTTGGAGCATCGCACTCAATGCCCACTATATAAAGTTGTGTTTTAGGATCTTCTATTGCGAAATCTAAAGCAAAAACGCCTGTTCCTGAATTTTTGGTATAAGACACCCCTAGTGATCGTATAAACATTTCTACATCATTTAAAAGCGCATCTTGTCGAGATTCGATTAATTTTGTTGCTTGAGTTTCAGTAGTGGCAATAATACCTTTTAAAAGGCTTTGTGCTGTAACGAAGTCTCCAGCCGACAAGGCTCTAGCATATGCCAGATAACATTGTAAGTAATCTCTTGGGCTTATTGGTTGATGCTGTGATGCTAACATATCTGATATATCTTCAATTGGCATAGAGCAAAGTAATATTACTTTTTTTCTTGCCCGTGTGATGGCAACATTGAGTCGACGTTCTCCTCCCAATTGTCCAAGCACGCCAAAGTTACGACGGAACACGCCCTCTTTGTTTCGACCAAATGTCGTAGAAAATATAATAATATCCCTCTCATCACCTTGTACATTTTCTACATTTTTAATAAAAAAAGACATGTTTTCACCCGACTCTACACGCTGAGTCTCTTCGAGATAAAGGGTTCGAAATATCTCATTTTCTCGGACTTTTTTATTAAATAAGTCTTCAATCAAATCAGCCTGCTTTTTATTAAATGTAACAACACCGAGTGAAGGACGTTGTTCTTTCGGTAATTGCCAAATCTCTGCAACCTTTTCCACCACTTGTTCTGCCTCGGTGAGGTTTGTTTGATTGTGATAAATTCCATTAACCTGTAAAAATTCTATAGGTTGAACTTGTTTTATTGTCGATTTTGGATGACGTACTGGTACATTAAGCTGATTATTGTAAAAAGCTGCATTAGAATAAGCAATTAATTCACGATAAGCAGAACGATAATGAATTTGTAAGCTTGTACTTGGTAATACTGAACGTGCTAATTGCAATAAATCAGGGCAATCCATAATTTCTCTACAATTCCATTGACCAGTTTGTAATTCTTCTTGTTCTTCATCGCTTAATTCATCATAAGACAGATTTAAATCAGCTTCTTCTATTTCTATTTGATTTGCAAAAAAATTACTAGGTGGCATTTGCTTTTCATCACCACTTACTACCAATACTTTACCACGGTAAAGGGTTGGGATAGCGTATTGTATCGGCATTTGAGAAGCTTCATCATAAATAACCGTATCAAATAAGCCTGCTTTTAAAGGTAATAAACGACTTGCCACATCAGGATTCATCAACCAGATAGATCTAAGTTTCATTAAGCCTAATTTTTCACCTTGTTCTATAAATTCTCTTAAACGCCTAGCTCTAACACCTGTTAGCCTTGTAATATCTTCCCACTGTCTTAATGATCCTAATTCTTTAATAGGAATATTTTGTTCAAGTAATACGCGGTTCAAAGCTCGCATTTCAAGGTCAGCTGCGGCTAATAATTTAATTCGTTTTTGTGTTTCTTCATCATTAATTAATAAGATTGGATAGGCTAACTCTATTCTTTCTTTCCATGCTTGATAAGCTTCTCCATTGACCAATTGCCTAAATACTTTTTCTAAATCAGTTACCGCTATTTGTTTCAATGGTTCTTGGTAACTACGCAATTTAGCTAGCAACTGTAAGGAAGTGGCTGAAAGTTGTTCGGCTCTTTTTCTAAAATATTGGTAGTCAGCCAAGCTAGGTAAAGCTTGCTTGATGTCTAATAGTTTAGGTTCCGTTGACACATTGTTTTCTATCGCTATTTTACAGCTTTGATAAAGCGAAGGGCTTAAATAGTGTTCAATCCTAGCTAATTTTTCTAGTGCTTCTTTTCGAGCAAAGTAACGATTAAAAGCTGTTGTATAATCAGCTAAAAGTTGTTCAAAGGCCGGTTTGCTATTTAATAACGCTGCTTCTACCTCTTCGGTTCTCGGGGCGATCATTATTTTGTTAAATAGTTGCATTACTTCTTCTAAAGCAACTATCGTTTCATTAATGAGTCCAGCCATTTTAATGCCAATTGTATTATCAGGTATCGGTAATTGTAATTGTTTAAAAATACACTGTAATTTATTACGAATAGGGCGATATTGTTGCTCTAAAATCAATGCGTGAAAAAGCATTGGGAAGCGTGTTTCATCAGATATTTCACCTTGCTGCATTAAGAAATGTGTTAAATTTTTCTTTGCAGAATATCGCGTAATACTTAAAAAGCTATACCAAGAAGTTGGTGTCATCATGCGGCTAGCTTGCTTTGTTAATTTATCGAGCTGTTGCTGTTCTAACAAACATAGCTTAGGCGATAAATCGCACCACGAAGCATTACTAATAACGGCCAATTGTTCTTCAAGCCGCTTTAGCTCTGTTATCAGTGTATAACCTTCTGATGAACTTTGTTGTTTAGCAGCGTCGACTTTAAAAAGCGAAGACCATTTATTTAGTTGTATTCTTATACTGTCAGAAATTGCTAAAAACATCTGTCCATCAGTTTCTATCCAGTGTTGATAGGGGGTAGGATCATTTAAATCAAATCGTGCTTGGTTAATGTTTAATACAACTGTACGATTATGTTCCGCTTCCATAAAATCAGTAAAGAAATGATTAAAATCACTGAGGGTTGCTGGCTCATGCGAAAAAGCACGCAACTCACTTAATGCCGTATGCTCGTAATTCGCTGGTAGCCAATAACGTATCAGTAATGCACATTCATCTTCTAGCTCGGCTAATTGTACTTTATTTAATGCACTTAATACGGATCTAAGTTGTGGTGCTACAAATGTACTCGGCTGCTTATTTAAACTGATCAATTCAGCTATTAATTCTCTATAAGTTAATCCTGTCTGTTCATCTACATGATGCAAAGCTTGGTGATAACTATCGAGTTGATGTTCTAACTGAGTAATTTGGTTTGCAATTTGTTCTCTTTTAGCTTCCCAGTGAGTATCTACTGGTGACTTAAATAGTCTATCAAGTTGCTCTCGGATACTACTAATCACTATATTGCGGTCAGCATTCACATCATTGATCATTATTGCGCGATTATTAAGCCCCTCAGCTACAAGTCTTTTATAAACAACTTCAAGCGCGGCTTTTTTCTGGCAGACAAGCAAAATTGTTTTATTACGACCAATCGCATCGGCTATCATATTGACAATGGTTTGGCTCTTTCCTGTGCCTGGAGGTCCTTCAATCAATAGTCCAGGATATTGTCTTGATTGAAGTACTGCATTTTCTTGAGAGGGATCGCTTGCAACGGTAAAATAGTGCTCTAGCTCGGGTGTTTTTTCAGGAATATCCGCTAAAGTTTGGTAAGATTTTAATCGTAATGCGGTTTCTAATGCAGTGCCAATAGGAGATATTTTTTTCAGTTTATTTAATTCTTCACCTATCGATTGCCCCATAAAATTAACATTAAAAAACACAGCTGAGCAACTTAAGTATAGCTTTCCTCGCTCTATCTCTTGCTTAAATGGTAAGGCTTGTACTTTTCTTGATAAAGGGTTCCCCAATATACTAAGAGCATCGATAATTTCCTGTGTAGATAAAGCGGAACGGGTTAATAATTCATCTAATGTATTTTTCCATGTTTGATATAAGCTCTTACCTAATATTCCTTCCAAAGCAGGATTAATTCTAATTTCTTCCCGATCATGATCGAAGGAAAAGGCAATATGATTTCTTGCACCAAGCTCGTAATGAAGTTTTATCGGCCATAATAGCAATGGTGCAATGCGAGGTAATCGATATGCTGTGGGTTCTTGATAAATTAAGAAAGGAAACCCCATATACAAATCATCAATGCCGGTATCTCTTTTGTACAAAGAAGATTGTCTATATAAATTACTTAATCTACGCTCTAAATATTGATCTTGTTGAAATGCCATCAGATCGATACTTATTTGACGGCTATTACGTGCAACAAGATGATCTAATAATGCTTCTGCTGGCTTACGCTCTGTACCTAGTAAATAAATATCGATTCGTGGCATGTACAGCCCTAAATGCATTCGAACTAAAGGTCCTTGCAATACTGAGGCAGAAACTTTTTTATGGAAGAAATCAATAATCTGTGAAATATATTGCTGTTTATGCGGTTTTATCCATTGCTCTGCCGGCACACTTAATAACAGTAACAACTGGTGAAAAGGCATTCTTTTTTCTAATCGGTATTGCTCAGTCCAAGCATCTAGCTGCTCATGTCCTATACAAGCAAAACCTTCAATACGCTCATTAAGCATTTGATAAAGTGCTAATCTAGGTTGGCGCATTAATTCTTTTAATTCTTGCTCATCCACCGTTACTACTGAATGTTGATCACTTAATTTTAAAACTTCTTGCGTTACATTATCTATCGATTTGAATTGCCCGATCTGAGCGCTTAGCAATACAATCAAATCTTCTTCACTGATTGCTCTTCGCTCAATTAATGATAAAATTCCAACATTATTGGCATCAGGAAAAATAGCTAATCGCTCCTCCCATAATGCAGTTAATTGAGCGCGCGATGTAGAAAGCAGATGAATTTTTAGCGTTTCTTCATCCAAACGAATTTGCAAATTATCAGCTCGTCTTCTAACTGTATTTGCTCTTTCTTGCAAACGCCACAGCCAAATCTCCAAATCTTGTAAAACATGGGGGATAAATCCCTCAATAAATAGACATCCTTGTAATGGATGCTGTAATAGCCAACTTGGTGTAATAATATCGCCTTTGAGTACCAATGGCATATCAGGATTTAATATCTTAAGTACTAACATCAACTTTAAGTCGTCGCTTAAATCAAGTTGACGTAGAACTTCTCTTACTTTAGCTAGTATTTGCTCATCAAACTCAGCCTTTTCTAACCATGTTGTGACTAAACCTCTTACAAGGTGATCACATGCTTCTTGCCAATAAAGCGGATCAGCTGCAGCTAAGGCAAATAATTTAATATCGGAATAATGTCGCTCTCCTAGCTGAATTGTTGAACCTAATTCGTGTTGAGTGCTTGATAAGGCTTCTGGCACGGCAACCATTTGACCTTGTAGCCATGCCTGCACTTGTGGCCATTGCCAACGTTCATGATGACTTTTAGCCAATAACCCCTTTAATAATTGTTGTAACTGTGTTGGTAAGTTATCAGGAATTGTTACTCCATTGGTTAATATTTGTATTAAAAAAGCTTGATCATTCACACCAGCAAAGCATTGCCCTTGGGTTAATTGCTCTAATAGAATAATCCCCAGACTCCACCAATCCGATGCAACACTAACGCCACCAGCAATAACTTCAGGTGCCATATAGCGAGTTGTTTTTAAAGGCGATATAACCTCTAAATCAAATTCTGATAAACGAGCAGATCCAAAGCCTGTAATCACCAAATCTAAAGGATCTTTAGTTCTTACTAACAATGTTTCAGGTCTTAAATCACAGTGTCTTAATCCTACCTCGGTAAACGCCTGTAAAGCTTGACCTAACTCTGCCATAACATGCTTAATGCTAACAAGATCGGTCATAACAATACCAAGATCTGATAAGCTTCCTCCTGTTAGTTCTTCCGCCACCACATAAGCTTGAGCATTCCAACGACCTGCAGTAATAATTTCAGGAACGTGCTCTTTAGGTAGTTGTTTTAATACATCATAAATCGCCACGTCAGGCTCGGCACCGGCATGATAAAGTGTTAAGACGGCTCTTTTTTTATCTTCTATTCTCTCGGCTAAATAGCGCTCTCTAGTCCCATCTGTGGTACTTAATGTATTTAATATTCGCCAGTTATCAATTGTTGTTTCCACTGCTTGTAACGCTGGCTCTAAGGTTTGAGTTGCCGCAGATATTACCTCTTGTTCTATAACATCTAACTCGGCTAAATCCCCACCGCACACCATGCACATCAAATCCCCCTCATCCATCGGGTGACCATTAACACAATGTGGCAATGAGCTTATTTGCTCGGTTAACTCCTCGGCTGTAACAATAGACAACGGTCGCCAACCTGATTCACGAATCGGTTCGTTCGACAAATCCCAACCGCAAACTCCTGTCTCAATAGTTCCTTCGCAAAAAATCTCATAAAGTGATCTTTCTGTTTCACAATGAGGACAAAAACGCATCATTGCCATAATTGTTTTTCCTTAATCTCGGGGTTTATCGATTGTTAATACTATACGGTGGCCTTGTTGTGCTAACATATCTTGTAATAGCTGCATATCATTTCTTTTAGGAATGCCTGCCAACCAAACCGTTCCATCTTCATCAAACATTACATCCAGTGCTTTTTCTTGTTCGTTCACGGTGGTTTGATAAGATCTAAACCGTTTTTCTCCTAAAGGTGTAAAAAAGTGTAGCCGTTGATTATCACTACCTCTAAGTTGTAACGTTTGCGCTGTTTGGTATTGAAAGGGATCGGTTATCAATGCATCTATATAAGGTTTAATCGTAATTAAATGTTCGGTTATTTGCTCTAATGAATAACCGGTATACACTAAAATATCAATGGCCGCTTTTTGTTTAAGCAGTTGTAGTAAGGTAGATAAGGCATTCACTTGATCAAAAGGCTCGCCACCTGAAATAGTAATGCCATCAGCTTGTGCTAACCAAGGTGTTAGTTTATCGACTAATTCATCAACATCAACAAACTCTTTGGCAGTGCCCCATGTGTCAGCTGAAATACAACCTTTACACCTTAAACGACATCCTTGAAACCATATACCTATTCTATTACCTGGTCCTAGTGTCGTCACCGGAAAATGGATACGAGATAAACCTAATTTTACCATTCTACAACTCCAATGTTATTGCATTAGCTTGCACTGAGGTAATAGTTACATGCTGCCCAACTTGAGGATTTAAAGCAAACAACTCACGTGCCAGTGGATTTAAAAGATGTGCTTCTAATTGATTACGAATACCTCGTCCACCATTAGAAAGATCAGTTAAAGCTAACATTTTTAGGCTATGCATGGCATTAGGGCTAAAGGTTAATGTCAGTCCTGTTTGCTTAAAATCATTTAAAATATTAGCCACCATTTGTTCAAAAATCTGTTCAGCAATTTCTGGGCGGATAAAATCAAATACCACAATATTTTCCCCGATCCGGTTCAAAATTTCAGGACGATTTAGTACTAACTTGAAATAATGATCTATCTCATTTTTTACTCTTAGTTGTACTACATCAAAAGAATCATCGGCACTAACATTCACCTCTCGTTTTCCGCTTTCTGTCATTTTATAAATGCCTAAGTTAGATGTAAAAATAATCAGCGCTTCAGAAAAATAAACTCTATCTCCTCTTCCTGAAGTCAACTCACCATCATCTAAAATCTGCAAAAATTTATCCAAAATACGGGGATGCGCTTTCTCAATTTCATCAAATAACACAACACTAAAAGGTTTTTCTCGAATTGCATTAGTCAGCTCGCCGCCTACGTCATACCCCACATAACCAGGAGGTGCACCTATTAAACGTTGATCTGAATGCTCTGAGCTAAACTCAGACATGTCGAATCGGATATATGCACTCTCATCATTAAATAATAGACTGGTGATAGTTTTTGCTAACTCTGTTTTACCAACCCCTGTAGGCCCAGCTAAAAACACTACCCCTCGAGGTCGATTCCCCTTACGGTTAACACCGATTCCCGTAATTGCACGCTTAACAATATCTAACATATGTGTCACAGCATGCATTTGCCCTTTTACGCGCTGCGAAATAAAGGTTTCTGCCTGCTGTATTTTTTCTCTATCTATTTTTTGCCAAGGATCCTCTGTCACCCCCACCTTATAACGTCGTACAGCATCAGCTATTACGTTAACACCTATATTTTCTATTCGTGCCAATGTAGCAATTGCGTTCATATCCAATAACAGCATACCTTCTGTACTATTTACGAATGTTTTTTCGGCTTGAGTTAAAATCTCATCTGGTAATTGTTGGGCATGAGCAATTCCCTTAATTAATGCACCTGCCAAAGCTCGGCGAGCAATATGATCTGGTTTAGCGACAGAAATAGATCTTACTTTAGGATTATTCACTAAGAACCAATCCGGTAAATCCCCCTCCTTTTCCACGACCCATAGCACTGTATTAAAAAAAGGTTGGCGATTTTCCCCTGCTGGACGTACTTTTGCCTGATGAGACAAAATCAATGCTCGTGTAAATAATTGATGTTCAGCTGGCGTTAAATTATCGGTGCGCACACTTAATTGAGAAGCAAAATCCACCAATAAAGCAATGGGATCTCCAACAAAATTAACAAGCCGTTCTAATACAGAACTCAATAAATCAACACCACCTGCGGCTTTGCCATTTTCTGGTGTTAAACCTAACTTTTGTAATAATTGATCGGTATTATTGGCAGGAAAGTCGGCTGTTTGTAAACATCGAAAGCCCGACAAGGGATCCCATATCACAACATGCTCATAACCGACTTGTTTTAAGCAACGATAAACGGTTAATTCAAAAGATTGTGGTGTAATAACAGAAGGGACTATCTCGCAAGCTTGTAAATCTCGGATATTACCTGATAATACAAATTGACTTTTAAGTGGTAAAAAACGTAACAAATCTCGTACCCATCGAGGATTTTCAAACATGCTTGACTCCCTTAAAAATAAAACTTATTAACTCATAATTATAAGGCACTTTGGTATAAAATGATTTATTGGCGTATTTTTCTTTTAGCAGATTGTTCCTGACCAAAATATTAGACAGTGCCCATCTCTATCATTTTACTGTTTTGGTAATATTGTTGTTCACATTGTTGCAGCAATACCCAACCGTTGGCCCAATAACAACCGATACGATTATAATAGATTTCAATATATACAAATAGTGCTTTATTAGCCAGCATCCTTAATTTGTAGTAATGGTCATGAATAATATGGTTTTTAAGTGTATGAAAAAAACGTTCAACAACCGCATGTAGCTATGGATCGGCTACACTAATTCATACAACTTTTTTAAGGGGTAAGATAAACTTATCACAACTAAAAAAGGAACAAATATGAATAAG
>NZ_WTEX01000012.1 GCF_009795845.1 Gilliamella sp. Lep-s35
CATCGAAGAATTCCTTTTAATAATGGACTCTTCTCTATTAGATCAAAGAACTCGCCAAAAAGCGAGTTCTTTGTCATCAATCTGAGACGCTATTAAGCGCCTTTTTATTATCAATGATATTATGATTTATTTTTTAGCTTGTTCTGCTGCTTTAACAATCGCTACAAAAGCATCCGCTTTCAATGAAGCTCCACCTACTAATGCACCATCAATATCAGGTTGAGTAAAGAGCTCCGCTGCATTTTTGTCATTAACAGAACCACCATATTGGATGATCACTTGTTGTGCTACTTTTGCATCTTGCTTAGCAATATGATCACGAATAAATTTATGAACAGCTTGTGCTTGTGCAGGTGTTGCTGATTTGCCAGTACCTATTGCCCAAACTGGTTCATAAGCAATTACTGCACCATTAAATGCTTGAACACCAAGTGCTTTAATTACTGCATCGATTTGACGAGCACAAATAGCTTGTGTTTGGCCAGCTTCGTTTTCAGCTTCGGTTTCACCAATACATAATACAGGCACTAATCCTGCTTCTTTAATGACACCAAACTTTTTAGCAATAAATTCGTCTGATTCTTTGTGATAAGTACGACGTTCAGAATGTCCAATAATAACGTGGGTTACGCCAATATCTTTTAACATTTCAACGGATACTTCTCCAGTATAAGCACCGGAAAGATTTACGCCAACATCTTGTGCACCCAAAATGATATTAGATCCATCTAATTGATGTTTGACAAAATCAAGATAAACAACTGGTGGTGCAATTGCTACATTACATGCAACGCTATTTGATAGCTCGTCTCGTAGCCCTGCGACTAGGCTTTTAGCCATCTCTTTACTACCATTGAGCTTCCAGTTTCCCATAACAAGTGGTTTACGCATAATTTTCTCCAACTTAAAGTTTAAAATAGTGTTGATTTTAGAATGAATTCGGTATAATAGTTAATATTATACACCAAATAAATAGAGCTTGAGGAAAAATATGTCATTAGAAATATTGAATCAATTGGAAAATAAAATCCAACATACCGTTAATACTATCGCCACATTACAACAAGAGATTGCTACTTTAAAACAAGGTAATCAAGAGTTGGAGCAACTGATTAATGATAGTTCTGATGAAATGAAAGCATTACGTGATGAAAACGAAAAACTAAAACAAGATCAACAAATATGGCAACAACGAATTCAAACATTATTAAGTAAAATTAGTGAAATTACACAATAATTGATTCGACTTTTTGACGCGACTTTTGTCGCGTTTGTTTTATAGTTTATTGGTTATAATGGTGAAGATTAAGTCTAATGCGACAAAAGCTAAAATCCCTCTGGTTGACTCAAACAATCCATTTAATTGAAACCGAATCTGGACGGTTTGCTGACCAAGACATCAACCGACAAGTAAGAGCGGAACAGATATCGATCACTGATCGAATTGTGATGCGAGCAACTATATTGTCAAAACAAAACGGGCTATATTTTTCACAAAAAATACTAATACAGTCTGTAAAGTTGTCTTTTGTATTATTGCTATTGTTATCTGTATTTTTAGGTAGTTCTTTAGCATTGGGGGCTTTAAGCCAAAACCCTATCAATTTGTATTGGGCGCTTTTTAGTTTATTAGGAGTCCATTTAATTACACTAATTATTTGGCTTGGTTCGTTTTTTTTCTTTACCAATTTTGGTGGTAGTTTATTGATTCATTGCTGGCTGTGGTTAGCTAAAAAACTTTCTCAAAAAAAAACGGTGCAACAATTGATTCCTGCATTTGTTGAACTATTTGGTTCCCGCATACGTTGGCTTATTGGATTTGTGCTTAACCTATTTTGGACTGTGATTTTAAGTTGTGCATTATTAGTTTTAGTTGTGTTATTTTCAACCAAGCACTATAGTTTTGAGTGGCAAACTACATTACTTAGTTCTGATACCATTGTTCGTTTAACGCACTATCTAGGCTATTTACCATCATTATTTGGTTTTGACATTCCTAAAGACGAAATAATAAAATTAAGTGAAAATGCTTTAAACACTGGTGAAATTCGTTCGTCGTGGGCTGTTTGGTTATTGGGTGTATTTATTGTTTATGGATTGATGCTACGATTTTTATGTATGGTATTTTGTGGCGTTAATTGGTTGATTAGTTGCCGTCAGATTCAGCTAAATATTTCTCACTCCGATTATCAAGCCTTAGCCAACCAACTACAACCATTATTAATTGTTAACATTGAAGATGCTGATAAGCTAGGCAACAGTAATTATCAATGGAATTTTTCTATGAATTCCATTGAAGATGGTAAGGGTGCTTTTTTGGTTGCCGTAGATGTACAAGAAAGTTGGCATTATCCTAAATCTGTTTCATTTTTAGGTTTTTTAAATACCCGTGAACAGCGAAGCAAAATTCTAGATTATCTTCAATTGAGGCCAGCTAAAAAACTGTTAATTGCGATTGATACCGATAGAACGCCAGATAGAGGGGTATTGAATTTTATTAATCAACTGATTAATAAATCTCAGCAGACGCGTATTTGGTTTATTAATCAAGGTAAACAGTATCATAATTGGCAATTGCACTCTTTACCGCTGGCTCAATCAGATTGGCTAAGCGAGGACATTTAGTATGCTATCAACATTAAAATTAGCCGTAGTTGGTCATGCCAATGTTGGTAAAACATCATTATTACGCACTTTAATTCGTAATAGTCGTTTTGGACATGTGTCTGATAGCCCCGGTACTACAAGACATGTTGAATCAATAACTTTACCACTTGAGCATAATAAATCGATTGTTTTTTATGATACGCCAGGATTAGAAGACAGTTTAGCACTTTATGATTATATTAACCAATTACTACCTACTGATGCAAAACTTGATGGTGTCGACAAATTAACTCTTTTTTTACAAAGCCCAGAGGCTGAAAGTACCTTTAATCAAGAAGCAAAAGTTATCAAACAACTACTAAATAGTGATGTTGCTATCTATGTGATAGATGTTCGTGAACCTGTATTGCCTAAATATCATGATGAATTAGCTATTTTAGCCAATAGCGATAAACCGATATTAGCCGTTTTAAATTTCATTGCTGATAATAATCAAAATGAAAATGAATGGAAAAGATTGCTGTCACGTATTGGGATTCATGCTACCATGCGCTTTGACGCAATTTTCCCTCCATTAGATGGTGAAGAGCGTTTATACCATAGTCTTTCTTTACTGCTTGAACCAGCTAAAGAGATATTAGATAATTGGCTAGATAAAATCGCACAAATTCGTAAATCTCGTAATCAAATGGCTAATCAGATTATTGCTGAAACGCTCGTTGATGTTACTGCCTTTTATGAGATGGCTAAACTAAACGATAATCAAGCTATTGCTGATATGCAAAATAAAGTTAGAAAACGAGAACAAATTGCGATTAACGAATTATTGAAATTGTATCAATTTGATTCAACCCAAGAGAGTGAAGAAAGCTTGCCTTTAATCAAAGGCCGTTATAATGCTGACCTTTTTAATATTGATGCATTAAAAACAATGGGCATGCATTTGACTAAAGGCTTTGTATCGGGCGCAACAATTGGTGCAAGTATTGATTTAGCAACAGGTGGTATTTCACTTGGTTCAGCTGCATTGGTTGGCGCTGTAGTTGGTAGTTTAATGCAAACTGCCAAACATTATGGTTCTAGAATGCGCTATCAGCTTTCTGGTTATAATAAATTAAGTGTTGATGATGTTATTATCTGTTTTCTTTCTTTACGATTAATTCGCCTTAAAGAAAGCTTAAATCATCGCAGCCATGCGGATACGAGCCCAGTCAGGTTGTCTAAATTAGATAAAACTGAATGGGAAAAAGGTGTGTTACCTAAAAGCTTAAAAGTAGCAAGACGTTATTCGCATTGGTCGACGTTAAATAAAGGAATAAAAAGAAATGACAAAAAAAGACAATCGACTATTAGGAATGTTGCTCAGCAATTGCATTAATATAAAAAGACATTTTTTAATAATTACATTGATTTTTTCTACTTTTATGTTATTTGGCTGTAGTACTACCCAAAGTCAAGTTTCTGTTAAAAATACTAAATCTAACCGAGCTATGTTAACTAAAATAGAATCTCACTATAAAAAATGGCAAAACACACCATATCGTTATGGTGGAACAACTTTAGCCGGTAGTGATTGTTCAGCGTTGGTAATGAACTTTTTCAAAAATAAACTTTCAAAAACATTACCAAGAAGTGCTGCTGAACAAGCTAAATTAGGTGTTAAGGTGAACACACCTAAAGCTGGTGATTTAGTATTTTTTAAAACAGGTCGCGGAGCAAGCGGTTTACACGTTGGCATTTATTATGCAGATGGTAAATTTTTACATGCTTCAACATCAAAAGGTGTAACTTATTCAAATTTAAATGAAAGTTATTGGAAGAAGCATTATTGGATGACGCGTCGCGTTATGGGTAGTTAAATTTCCTTTTTTAAAGAATAATATAATAATAAAAAGCTCTTTAAATTAATCAATATTAAAGAGCTTATTTTTTCTCTGTAATAAAATAGCTATTGTTAAATCTTGCCTTTATTTTTTAATTCGTTCATTGTATTTGCTACATAGAGCATTTCGCTTGGTGAACCAAGTGATATTCGACACCAATTTGTTGCAGGATTGAAGTCTCTACCAATCAATATGAAATTATTTTTCATTAATTCACGATAATCTTTTAAATTAATCGGACTTTGATGAAACATAAAATTAGTTTGTGATTTTAAATAGTGTAAACCTAAATTTGATAACGCTTTTTCCATGATTTGACGCGATACATCGATCGCTTTTTTAGAGTATGTTAAAAATGGTTGATCATCCATTGAAGCAAGTGCAGCGCAAACACCACAGTAATTCAGTTTTTCACCAGCAACATATTGAGCCATATTTTGAATATTTGCAACCGAGCTGACTGCATAACCGACTCGTAATCCAGCCATTGCATGGATTTTTGAAAATGTTTTAAGTAATATAATATTGTCACAACCTTTTGCAATTAATTCATCAACTGACTTAAATACAGGATCATTAACAAATTCAGCATAGGCTTCGTCAACAATAAAAATAGTATTTTTAGGCTTACTTTTTATCCAAGATTCAATTTCACTTGTTGCAAAAACTGTCGAAGTTGGATTGTTTGGATTAACTAAATAGACAATTGAAAATCCATTATAATCTTCAGCAGCTTTTTGTATGCCTTTTATATCGATCTGCCAATCTGGCAAACTTGGTACTTTAGTAATTTTTAAATTAAAGATCTGTGCAAAATGTTCTCCATCACCATAAGTAAGCTCTGGAATGACTAATTGAGTATTTGGCTTAACAAAGGCAGCAATAGCACTTCGAATACCTTCAGATGAGCCTGCAGTTAATAAAATTTGAGAATCATCAACTTTATGATGTTTAGCTAATCGTTTATTAAGCAATGGCATTTCGGCTTTGGCATAACGATTAGCTTTTGGTACTGCATCGATTGCAGCTTGTTTTGCTCGTGGTGACATACCAAGCGCATTTTCATTGAAGTTGAGTCTTATTGGATTGCTAATATCAGGTGTTGCCACATTTTCAAGCATAGGTAGAGAGAATGAAACCGAGTTTTGCGCTTCTATTGCATGAGCTTTAGATAATAATTGATTAATAGATAGCCCTGCAATTGCCGCACTGGAAAATGTGATTAATTTTCTTCTACTGACATTTAAATTGGATATCATGATTCACCTCTCGCTTAATTAATATTTATGTGGTCAATTATTAATTAAGCAAAAATAATACCAAGTTTTAAAAAATCACTAAAATTACTGATTTGTACAGTATTAGATAACAAAAAGTTAACGATAAGATACTTATTATTGAGGACAGATTAAGCTAAATACGCACCTATTTGGTGCTTTATTGCTCAAAAAAAGTACATGAAAAGGACTGTATTAATAACAGTCCTTTATAATGATTTGTAAATTACCGTGGGTAACTATTTTACCGTTGGTGATCATTGTTAGCTATCTGCTGGTGTTTCAATATCCGAATAGGTTGCTAGCATCTGCAAGAATTTATATTTAGAATCAGCCATTTTAGTTGAACGTTCATGCAAGGTATTTGCAATCACAGGTTCAAGTGTTTCTAAACGGCGAAAACGCTGTTCTTTTAGTAAGATACCGGTTAATGACTCACTATTTGGTGCTTTAGAATCTAGCACTAATCCTGGTTTGCCTTCTGCCATACGGCGTGGATCGTAACGATATAAAGGCCAGAATCCTGATTTAACTAAATCTTTCATTTGTTCATGCGATTTAGCCAGATCATAGCCATGTTCCTCACAAGGACTATAAGCAATAACTAAAGATGGTCCATCATATGCTTCGGCTTCTTGTAATGCTTTAAGTGTTTGATTTAATTGCGAACCTAATGCAACTTGTGCAACATAGACATGGCCATACATCATTACACTAACACCAAGATCTTTACGTGCTTTATGCTTACCTAAATCGGCAAATTTTGATACAGCACCCATCGGCGTAGCTTTTGATTGTTGACCTCCAGTATTGGAATAACACTGAGTGTCTAATACCAATATATTTACGTTATCGGTTAAGCTCATCACATGATCAAGCCCACCAAATCCAATATCATAAGCCCAACCATCGCCACCAATAGCCCAAACTGACTTATCTACTAAATAATTTGCATCTAGCATCAATTCTTGTGCTTGCGAAGAATCTAAGTGTGCAAGCTGTTCACGTAATAACTCGACTTGCTGACGTTTTTCAGCTATAGAGGTTTCTGGTGATTTTAAGGCAATGACTATTTCGGGCGAAATGTCACCAGTAACATAATCAAGCAAACGTAACGCCCGTTTTTTATGTTGGTCATAAGTAATGCGATAGCCTAATGCAAACTCAGCATTATCTTCAAATAATGAATTTGCCCAAGCAGGCCCACGACCATCGCGATCGGTCGTATAAGGCGATGATGGGAGGTTGCCACCATAAATTGAGGAACAGCCAGTGGCATTGGCAATGGCTAAATGGTCTCCATAAAGTTGGGTTAACAATTTGATGTATGGTGTTTCGCCACAACCTGCGCAAGCACCCGAATATTCAAATAGCGGTGTAAGTAATTGCGATGTACGCACATCAATGCGTTCAAGCGTGCTGATATCACGATCTGGCAATGCAGTAAAGTAATCAAAGTTAGTGCGTTGAGTCTCAAGATTATCGATGCGTGATTGCATGTTAATGGCTTTAATTTCAAAATTATTACGATCACGAGCTGGGCACACTTCGACACATAAATTACAGCCAGTACAATCTTCTGGCGCTACTTGTAGGACGTAGCGTTGACCTTTCATATCACGAGCTTTAACTTCAAGCGAGCTTAATGAATCAGGCGCATTGATCATTTCATCAGGATCAACAACCTTAGCTCGAATAGCTGCATGAGGACAAGCAACCGCACAATGATTACATTGGGTACAGAGTTCGGGTTGCCAAATAGGGATCTCTTCAGCAATGTTACGTTTTTCCCACTTAGTTGTACCTATAGGCCAAGTTCCATCGGGTGGAAATGCTGATACAGGCAAGTTATCACCTAAACCAGCTAACATTGCCGCAGTGACTGTTTTAACAAAATCAGGCGCATTAGCAGGTACAATAGATGGCATTGTTGAACTGCTTTGGTCAACACAGCTAAGTGGTATTTGTTCAAGCGAAGCTATAGCTAAGTCGAGCGCTTTCCAGTTATTTTCAACTAAATCTTGTCCTTTACTGCTGTAACTTTTGGCAATGACTTCTTTTAATTGGGCGATATTAAAATCGTTTTTAAAAATTCCGGCTAGATGAAAAAATGCCGCCTGCATAACGGTATTAATTCTTGCCCCTAAATTACATTCACGAGCTATTTTTGCCGCATTAATAATGTAAAAGTGTGCGCGTTTTTGTATTAATTGCACTTGTACTTCTTTTGGAAGTCTATGCCAAACTTCATCTTTGCTATACGGCGTGTTAAGCAAAAAGATGCCATCGTCTTTTAACTTATTAACAATTTGATATTTATCGATAAACTGATCTTGGTGGCAGCCAATAAAGTGTGCACTGGTAATTAAATAGGGTGAATCAATTGGATCTAAGCTGACTCGTAAGTGAGAAGTGGTTAAACCACCAGCTTTTTTAGAGTCATAGACAAAATAGCCTTGTACATAAAAAGGAGAATTATCACCAATAATTTTAATATTATTTTTGGTTGCAGATACCGTGCCATCACTGCCAAGCCCATAAAATAGCGCTTCGAGTGAAGATTTTTGAGGAATAGATTGATCAGGCAATGGTAAAGATAGTCCTGTAATATCATCATAAATACCAACGGTAAAACGTGGTTTGGGTTTTTCTAAGTTAAGCTCAGTAAAAATGGCAAGCACACACTTAGGATCAAACTCTTTAGATGATAACCCATAACGTCCACCAATAATAAGTGGCATAGTTGCGCGTTCTTTGCGCGACAGGCTTTCAGCAAATGCGGTCATAATATCTAAATAAAGCGGTTCGGCTTGGGCTCCCGGCTCTTTAGTTCTATCAAGCACAGCAATTTTATTAACAGTACTTGGAATAACTTCCAGCAGATGATTGGCTGAAAATGGGCGGAATAGCCTAACGATCACAACCCCGACTTTTTCGTTTTGTTTAAGTAAAACATCCACTACTTCTTTGGCGGTGCTAGCACCCGATCCCATAATGACAATAATATGCTCAGCATCACTAGCACCATAATATTCAAAAGGTTGATACTTTCGGCCTGTTTCTGCTGCAAAAGCGTCCATAGCATCAACAACATGCTGATAGGCATTATCATAATAAGTATTTATCGCTTCTCGGCACTGGAAGTATGTATCAGGATTCGCTGATGTACCTCGAGTTACTGGTTTATCAGGCGTTAATGCTCGTGAGCGATAGGCTTTAATAGCTTCGTGTGGCAATAAATTACGGATTTGGTCATCACTTATTGGATAGATTTTATTAACTTCATGTGAGGTTCTAAATCCATCAAAAAAATGAACAAAAGGAACGCGGCTGTTTAAGGTTGCCATTTGTGAAATTAAGGCAAAATCCTGCGCTTCTTGCACTGAACTTGAACAAAGCATTGCAAAACCTGTTTGTCTAATTGCCATTACATCAGAATGATCACCAAAAATAGAAAGTGCATGAGTTGCAACAGTACGTGCTGCAACATGCAAAACGAAAGGAGTCAGTTCACCCGCTATTTTGTACAGCGATGGGATCATTAAAAGCAAACCTTGCGACGAAGTGAACGAAGTTGCTAACGCTCCAGTCATTAATGAACCATGAACGGTTGCAATTGCCCCAGCTTCGGACTGCATTTCAATCACTCTAGGTGTGTCACCAAAGACATTTGGCTTATTAAACTCAGCCCAAGTGCTAGCTTGCTCGGCCATGGTTGAGCTTGGTGTGATTGGATAAATAGCAATGACTTCGTTTGCCCGATAAGCGACGGATGACACCGCACTATTAGCGTCTGATATGATCATTAAAAAACCTTTTATTTTATAGTGTTATGACATTACTAACTTATTATAAATTTGTATTATTGTATCAGAAACTAACCTAGCTTTTCGTTATTTTTATGTTAAATTTTTTATTATTACCACTTTAGACAAAAGTATTGATAAAAAATAAAAATCAATTAATTTAAAAGATTAAGCATATTTTGGGTTAAATAATAGATAAATGTAATCGCTATTGGGTATTTACTCGACTGTTTTTTAGGTTAAATTTTTGTAAAAAATATTCAGAATTTTATACCGTCTTGAGATAAAAAATGAAAAGAGTGATACGAGCTTTAAATTGAAATGTGGCATAATCAACAAATATTAGTGATATAAAAAAAGACAACAAAACTTAACTGTTTTATTGATTTTTATAATACCATTAAACCGCATAAAGCAATTTCAGAAAAAACGCCTTATGCGTTTTTAGCGGATTATTTTAATCATGCGTGTAAATAGTGCGATATTTTCCTACATGTATCGGAATTAATTGCATTGCTCAGTAATGAATTTGTTATCATTACCCTGTATTTTTGCTATATGCTTATTACGCTCACATTCCCATTTTTCAGGTGGGAACATTTTATCCCAAGCAGCCATTAATTTTTTTTCCTGATCAGATAAATTAATTTTATATTTGTCAGACATATAAAGATATGTACGTGCTATCTTTCCACGAATTTTTTCTCTTGGTTGAAATTTACGCGTTTTAAAATCAACGGCTGTTTTACAACTTCCATATTGATTAAATTCTTTAGTGAATTGCGAGTAGTGATAATTAGAGCGATCGCCATTTACTTCGCCGATTGATGGTTGCAGATTATGCATATCTCCTTCCATTTTGTTGAATGTTATATCTTTCTTGCAATTTTTACGTCCCCCATCTTGCCAACATTGTAGATGTCGCCCAAAATTTTCAGCAGGCATTACATGTTCCCATTCAATGCGTTCAGCTCTAGCTTGGTTTTTACGTGGTTTATAACCGCATTTAGTAAAATTAATGGTACCTTTTTTATTGTTAAAACTAAATTCGCATCCACAATAAAATTCGGTTTGTTCAGGGTTTGATTTGTATAGCTTAGTTAGATGTGTTTTAGCTGAATTAAAATTCTGTGCTGAGTAAGTAAAGAACGGAGTAAGACAAAGCAAGATAGCAATATTTTTCAAAAAATCCATTTAAAATAAATTCCAAAATTATAAAAAACTAATATTTTCAGATAAATGTATTGATTTTTAAGTAGGTATTGTTACAGCAATCATCATCTGAAGAACTTGATAAGGTAACTCCAATCTAAAACGAGGACTCAAGGAAAAGAAAAGCAAATTTTAATTATATTTCTTTTACTACTTTTAAGTTTCCGACTTTTTAGTTGTATTCAAAATAGAGAAAGACCTCTACAGATAAGTCTAAATATATCAACTTAATATTTAAAAATCAAGGTAACTATATGGCAATTATATGGTATTAACACGATCGGAAATCCAGTAATGGCTGATAATCAAGGCAATTTTAAATCAAAATATTACAAACGACTTATTGAAGCCGAAAATTTAATTATAGAATCTAATTTGAAACGGTATAGAGTCCTGAATATTTTTTACAAAGTTTTGACTTAACAAGTGCCAGTTATTTAACACGTTATAGTAATATTTCTGCAAGAAAGAAGAAAAAGCTTGCCGAATTGCAACAAAAAGGTAGATAGGTATATAATTGCGCTTTGCTTATAATTAGATAAAAACATCATGATAAATAATCAAATTAGCCATATTATCGCTGGTGAACTTACTGTAAAACCAGAACAAGTGTTAGCTGCAATTCAGTTATTAGATGAAGGCAGCACAGTTCCTTTTATTGCTCGTTATCGAAAAGAGGTGACAGGGGGGCTTGATGATACCCAATTACGTACTCTTGATAGTCGATTGAGTTATTTAAGGGAACTTGAAGATCGCCGGCAAACCATTTTAAAATCAATCGAAGAACAAGGTAAATTAACACCTGAATTAAGTAAAAGTATTAACTCTACACTTAGCAAAACAGAACTTGAAGATCTCTATTTACCATATAAACCCAAACGCCGTACTCGAGGTCAAATTGCAATTGAAGCAGGTCTTGAACCACTTGCTGATGATTTATGGCAAAATCCTTCATTAAATCCTGAAAATGAAGCAGAAAAATATTTCAATACAGATAAAGGTATTACTGATACTAAATTTGCATTGGATGGTGCTCGTTATATTTTAATGGAACGATTTGCTGAGGACGCAACATTATTGGCAAAGGTACGTCATTATCTTTGGAATAATGCTCATTTAGTTTCACAAGTAGTGAGTGGTAAGGAAGAAGAGGGCGCAAAATTCCGAGATTATTTTTCACAAAGCGAACTTATTTCCAAAGTACCTTCACACCGCGCTTTAGCTATGTTTCGTGGGCGAAACGAGGGCTTTTTACAACTTTCCTTAAATGCCGATCCGCATTTAGAGCAAGCGCCAAAAGAGAGTTATTGTGAACAAATTATTACTGAATATTTAGGTGTCCATTTTAACGATGAACCAGCAGATAAATGGCGAAAAGCAGTGATTAATTGGACATGGCGCATAAAAATTTTAATGCACATGGAAACCGAGCTGATGACTACACTTCGAGAACAAGCCGAAGAAGAAGCAATTAATGTATTTGCTGCCAACTTGCATGATATGTTAATGGCTGCACCTGCTGGTATGAAAGTCACCATGGGTATGGATCCTGGGTTAAGAACAGGCGTAAAAATAGCGGTTGTTGATGCAACAGGTAAATTAGTTGCGACTGAAACCATTTATCCTCACACAGGTCAAGCTGATAAAGCAGCAATGGTTATTGCTGCGCTTTGTATTAAATATCAAGTTGAATTAGTGGCAATTGGTAATGGTACAGCTTCGCGCGAGACAGAGCGTTTTTATTTAGATGTTCAGAAAAAATATCCAGAAGTGAAAGCGCAAAAAGTAATTGTTAGTGAAGCTGGTGCTTCGGTTTATTCCGCATCAGAGCTAGCCGCACAAGAGTTTCCTGATCTTGATGTATCTATTCGTGGTGCTGTTTCTATTGCACGGCGTTTACAAGATCCATTAGCTGAACTTGTTAAAATTGATCCTAAATCGATCGGAGTAGGCCAATATCAGCATGATGTAAGCCAAACTCAGTTAGCTAAAAAACTTGATGCTGTGGTTGAAGATGGCGTTAATGCAGTTGGTGTCAATTTAAATACTGCCTCAATGATGTTACTTGCGCGTATTGCTGGTCTAAATAAAGTTATTGCACAAAATATTATTGATTGGCGTAATGAAAATGGACAATTTACCGATCGTAAACAACTATTAAAAGTTTCGCGCCTTGGTCCTAAAGCATTTGAACAATGTGCAGGTTTTTTAAGAATTATGGATGGTAAAAATCCACTTGATGCTTCAGCCGTTCACCCAGAAGCTTATCCTATTGTTGAACGAATTTTAGAAAAAAATGGAAAATCTTTAAAAGAGATTTTAGGTGATAGCAATTATTTAAAATCACTTAAAGCAATTGATTATGTGGATGAAAATTTTGGTGTGCCAACAGTAACGGATATTATTAAAGAGCTTGATAAACCAGGACGAGATCCAAGACCTGAATTTAAAACTGCCCAGTTTGCTGATGATATCGAAACGATGGAAGATTTAAAACTCGGTATGATTATGGAAGGTGCAGTTACCAATGTAACCAATTTTGGTGCCTTTGTTGATATTGGTGTTCATCAAGATGGTTTAGTGCATATTTCGGCCTTATCAAACAAGTTTGTTGATGATCCAAGAACCGTAGTAAAAGCAGGCGATATTGTTAAAGTTAAAGTGGTGGAAGTTGATATTCCACGTAAACGTATTGCGTTAACTATGCGCCTTGATGATCCTGCATCATCGACTAAGCAAGATGATAATCGTATTTCAAAAAAACACACTCAGTCTAACAAACAAAACAATTATAATTCATCGCTGAGTAACAGTGCGATGGGAAATGCGTTTGCTGCAGCATTAAAGAAAACTAAATAAAAATTTTTATAAATTATGGGACAATAGTCCCTATTTTGTAATCAGCTACGTTGAATTATAGCCATTTTTATATTGAATATTATCAATATGCTTTTAGTTATTTTTTAACTAAGCGATAAAATAATAGAAAGGGAATATCAAAAATAATGAAAAAATATTTGAATGTTGTTTTGCTGACATTAACAATTATGCTGTTAGGATGTGATAAAAACGAAATAAAATTAACAGAAGAAGTTAAAGCTGAACTGGAAGACCAAGAAAAGCCGATTTGTTTTTATCTAGGTAAAGTAACATTTCCTTATCTTAAAAAAGATCTTAGTTATCCTGCAAATGAACGCTCAGAAGTTTGGGTAAATAATGAATTAAATCGACGGTTAGAGATTTTTTCAAATTTAGGTTTACTAGAGCGTTCATCAGATGCTAACAATCAAACAACCACCTATCAATTAGCTAAATTAAGCAGCGATACGATATTTAAAAAAGGTAGTTTTTGTTTTGGGCAACTGAGTTTAGATTATCTTGTTGTTAAGGATAATAAAAATGGTGTAAACCCTTTTGCAATGGTAACTTATACGATTGAGCAAATTCCTTCTTGGGTTAATAATGATATTTTTAAACAATATTTTTATTCTCGTGAATTAGATAAAAATAAACAAAGTTATTATGATTACTATAGTTATCCTCGTTTAATTAACGGGCAATTTCCGAAGAAAATCTCGTCCTCAATTAAGTTAGCCAAATTAGTGAATGGTGAACTGATCTTTGATAACGAAGATTCGATAAAGCATTCATATTTTTATAGTAAAGAAAATGATAAATGGGATCGAGGGCATTTCACTTATGCATATTATGATAAGGCAAAAGCAGCTGAAATCAGATATGATTTTGTTAAATATAATCATGTAAGTAATGATTGGGGAATAGAGCCAGATCCCGTATTGTTAGCAAAACCAAAACCATCAGCAAATTTAGCTCGTTCAACGAACTTAGTTGTAATGTATTATTATTTTGATCATGCACTGACCCAAAATCGTATTAAGTCGGCAAAAGGACATATAAAAGATAAGTTATTAGATCAGTACTCAAAATTGCTTAGCGAAAGAAACGATTTTGCTTTTGAAATGAATTTTGATGAAAATGGATTAGTTTCTTATTTTGCTAATATCATTAAAAGTTATAGTTATAAACAAAAACGTATTATTGCATCTTCTGACGATGTAAAAGCGGAACGGACAACTTGGAAATTCTATGATTATTTTACCATGTCTTTGCCTAGCCAAGATCAAAATTATCTCAAGCCGTTCGCAACTGATAATTATGAAAAAACAGATATATATGATATTTTTCAAACAGACTATAACACAAAACTTATTCAAACAGGGGGTGATTTAGATAAGCTTCGTTCAGTTTCCGTTGGCTATGATGATGAAGACAAAATACTATATTTTAATAATAATATGACGTTTCAATACAATAATAAAAATCAGTTGATTTCAAGGGTGATTGATAATGAAACTTATACTATGGAGTATGATAAACAGGGTCAATTAATCAAAATAAAAAAATATATTGGTAATAAAAAGAAAGCAAGCCTTGAATGTCAGTTTTCTAAACACAATCAAAAAGGTGATTGGACAGTCAAAGAATGTAATGATCGAAAGATAACAACTCGAACTATTGAATATTATTAATAGCTATTGCCTAATGAGTAAATAAATAACTTCAAAAATTGGCAAGTAGATAAAGTTACCATAGAATTAAAAAGTCACAAATAAACACTAGGTAATACAATCTGTTGTAGATTATATTGTTTTAATTGTTCTGCAAACTGCTCTACTTGTTGTTTACTGGCAGATGGCCATGTTTTAGCAATGCCATGTACACCATGATTATGAAAGGCATTAATTCGAATTCGGATATTGGGATCTATATCCATTAAGAATTCAGCAATATTTTTTGCGTTATCTTGTAGGTCGGTCTGTTTAGGAATAACTAAAAATCTGACCTCATATAATTTATTAACTTTGGCAAGATATTTAATTGTCTCTTTTACTCGTAGATTGTCTCGTCCTGTTAGCTGTTTATGTACATTATTATTCCACGCTTTAAGATCAATCATTGCACCGTCCATCGTGCTTGTTATTTTTTGCCATCCTGTTTGTGTTAAGTAACCATTACTATCAATAAAGCAAGTAAGATGATTTAAATCGTCGGCTTGTTTTATTGCTCTAAATAGATTTTCAATAAAAGGAAGTTGCATAGTGGCTTCGCCCCCACTAAGGGTTATACCATTTAAAAATGGCAGATATTTTCGGATAATTGTTAATATATCTTCAACACTATATTTATAAGTCATTGGTGTTGAGTTATAAACGCAAGTATTAATACAAGTATCGCATTGTTGGCAAACCGAAGTTTGCCATATGACGCGATGATTGTTAAAGCTTAATGCTTTATGCGGACAAGCATTAACACAATCGCCACAATCCTTGCATAACGATATTGTGTAAGGATTATGGCAGTTTAAGCAACGAAAATTGCATCCTTGTAAAAATATGACTAGCCGATTGCCTGGTCCATCAACACAAGAAAAGGGTAATATTTTATTAACGATTGCCCATGACTTGTTCATGACTAATAACTCTTGGCTTTCGGCATAAATAACTATTGTTTTTAACGTCATCGGCAGCTTCTGCGCCTAAAAACGTTGTGTTAATTCGTGATCCTTCTTGTTTATACTTTTTGATGTCGGATAATCTAACCATATAACCGGTTACTCGAACAAGATCATTGCCACTAATATTGGCTGTAAATTCACGAAAACCTAATTTAAAAGCTGCTTTACAAATTTTCAGTAATGCTGAAGGATTATTTTTGATGGTTTCATCGATAGTCAAAATATCACTAATGCCCGATGTGTAGTAATGATGATGTTTAAACAATGCCATAATGTGAGTAACGGGATCAGGCTCATGACCATAAGGAATTCGTAGACCTGGGGTTGCACCTCTATCAGTACTGATTCCTGATTGTGAATGTAACATAGCCTTTCCTTTCCAAGCATTTTTTATTGTGTGGTTATCAATAAATTTGGCAATAAGTTGGGTAATGGTTAATGCCAGTTCATTGGCTTGTTCGTCAAAACCATAACGGCCTGCTAGATTTGCTTTTTCTTGCAGGATATTGACCGCTTCAGCCATGCCAAAGATACCAAACATAGGGGCAAATCGGTTAGGATCAATTAATTCTTCTTGAACTAAAAAACTGCTATTAAAAAAATTGGATTGATTATAAAGAAAGTCCGATCTTGCTTGAATAAGATTAAGTTGTAACTGACAATAGTAAGGTAAGGTATTGGTCAAAAAATCCTCACTATTTTTACTGCGTAATGCAACTTCTTTTAAATTGATTCGTGAAAGCGTACTTCCTCCGCCGGCAATGGGTAGTGAATTATAGCAACTTACTACGCCATATCCTTGGTCATCAAAATCTTTTTTGATCATATTATTGTTTGCAATATGAGGTTTGCTTGTTTCACAAATATTTTCTATTGCGACTAATAATAGTGATTCTGGGGTAGTGTCTTCATCATAGATAAAGGTTAAATTAGGTGCAACTTGTTTAAGCTCTCTATCTACACGTAAGATTACCCGACAGATAATATTATCAGTTGGGCCAATATTGGCATGCATAAACGCATCGGGCAAATTACGATCAAGCATGATCCAAAAACGCTTTAATCGTTGATAAATTTCATCTTCAGTAAGATTACCAACGTAAGGAAGTAAAATTTGATCTAAGCATCCTAAATAAACAGGCATACCCGTTACGGAAGGAACATGATGATAAGCAATAGTTAGCATATTTAGTGCATCATCAAAAGTATTGGCTGGTTCAAGTTCAAGCCATTTTGAACCTTGTTTTAAAAATTTTACATAATCAGGTAAAACATAACGAGGTTTATAAGGTGCGTGACCTTCGTACATATCACAAATAACGCGGTCATTTAAAGCTTGTTGTGTTTCTTCATCCAGATCTACATAAGGTAAATTATTTTCTGCAGCTAAGGAAAGCAAATTTGATTTTTGTTTTGGTGACAAATTCGGGTCGGTCACGATTTGATAACAACTATTTTGAAATTCTGTCATGTCAATATTAACCTCGATGCTAGAAAATATAGTTTAATGTTTATTTATTAACAATTTATTGTTTTTTAGCAATAAACTGATTTTGTTGATTATTAAGATGTTAATTGGTGATCCAGCTTCTTTTGTAAAATTAAATATATAATTATTAATTTTATCATCCTCAATCTGATCACCATTTTTTATTAAACCTTAAACGATGGTGATATTTTCTGAATCTGTGTAATAAATTAGTTATTGCGTAATGATTTTATAGATAAGCTGAGGCGCTTTTGCATTATCACTAATAATAATATTGTCATAGAGTTTTTGTTTGATTGCATCAATCTTATCGGTACTGGTATGGATCGTTAACAATGCTTCACCTTCGGTCACTTTATCACCTACTTTTTTATGTAACACAATTCCAACAGCAGGATCGATAATATCTTCTTTAGTTGCACGACCTGCACCTAATTGCATAGCAGCAATACCAATTTGATCAGCAATGATTCTTGAAACATAACCTGATTTAAGTGCAGGTAAAGCAATTTGATAAGGTGCACTAGCCAATTTTTCAGGATGATCAACGACCGAACTATCACCACCTTGTGCTTCAATCAATGTTTTGAACTTTTCAACAGCTTTGCCATTTTTAATAACTTCTTGAAGTTTTGCTCTGGCTTCTTCTAATGTTTTGGCTTTATTTGCAAGTACAACCATTTGGCTACCTAATGTTAAAACTAATTCAGTTAAATCAGCAGGACCGTGGCCTTTTAAGGTATCAATGGCTTCTTTTATTTCAAGTGCATTACCAATTGCATAACCAAGCGGTTGTGACATATCAGATATAATTGCCATGGTTCTACGGCCAATTTGATTACCAATATTTACCATTTCGTGAGCTAATTTTTCAGAATCGTTCATATCTTTCATTAGCGCACCATCACCAGTTTTTACATCAAGTACAATAGCGTCGGCGCCTGCAGCTAACTTTTTACTCATAATTGAGCTTGCAATAAGCGCAATAGAGTTAACTGCTCCTGTAACGTCTCGTAAAGAATACAACTTTTTATCAGCGGGGGTTAAATTGCCTGATTGACCGATAACAGCAAGCCCTTTATGATTAACTTGATCGATAAAATCTTGTTTACTTAATTCAATTTTAAACCCTGGAATTGACTCAAATTTATCGGTAGTACCACCAGTATGACCTAAGCCACGTCCAGACATTTTAGCTACTGGTACATCTAAGGCTGCTACTAAAGGAGCAAGAACTAAGGTTGTTGTATCGCCCACACCACCAGTTGAATGTTTATCAACTTTGATACCTTTGATTGAAGATAGATCAACCGTATCGCCTGAATACATCATTGCGCTGGTTAAATCGGCACACTCTTTTGATGTCATACCTTGATAGTAAATTGCCATTAATAAAGCACTAACTTGGTAATCAGGAATAGTACCATTAGTATAGTTAGTGATAAAAAATTGGATTTCATCAGTGGTTAATTCATTGCCATCACGTTTTTTTTCTATAATATCTACAAATCTCATAATGATTCTCTCTTAAAATCAATAAATTACTTTTCTTTACTTATACCAATGAGCGTGTTTAGTTTTTGTCGAAAATTATCGAGTTAAAACAACACTAAAAATAAGCATAACATTATATTTTTTATAAACTTTATTTCAAAAACAAAATTAATCTAAATCACTTGGTGAAAAAGACCAAGGTAATAATTCTCCTACCGTGGTTTCTTGAATTTTACCATTCATATTGGTTAAAATTACTGGCATATCTTTAGCACAAAATTCACTAATCACTTGACGACAAGCGCCACAAGGTGAGATAGGGCCTTCGGTATCGCCAATCACTACTAATTTTTTAAATTTTCTTTTACCTTCAGATACTGCTTTAAAAATAGCTGTGCGTTCTGCGCAGTTGGCTAGTCCATAAGAGGCATTTTCAATATTGCAACCTAAAATGACTTCGTCGTCTTCGGTGATGAGTACAGCTCCGACCTGAAATTTAGAATATGGCACATAAGCCTTAGCTCGTGCAGTTTTAGCTAATTCAATTAATTTTTCAATTTTCATATTAATAATCCTTCTGTCTTAATCGCATTATTTTGTGGGTGCTTGTAGATTTATGCGGTATACACCAAAACCTAAATCGTCTTTTTCAATAAATTTTATTGGATAGAGTGAATTATTTTGAATATAGATTTTTGCATCATCATTAAGGGAAGATTCAAAGCGAATATCCAAATTTTTATTACTAGTTATCGGGGCAATTTTCCAATTATTATCGACCGTAACATCCACTGTACCGTTCTTTTGAGTCATATTGGTGATATAAGCTGAAAGAATCACTCTTAAATCATCTGGTGAGTTGAATTTAACATTTTTTTCGCCTGTTCCTGGAAATATACCGCCATAAGTGCGATAGTTATTGGTGGCAATTAAAAATGCTTGATTAGGATCAATCGGTTTTTGTTGATAAGTCAGATTGTTAATTCTTTCTGATGTTGGATTAATTAACTGACAATTTGCATCATAACGAGGTGGTTTAGTAACATCTATTTGATAATTCACCCCATCAATTGTATCAAAATTATAAGTTCTAAATTGTTCCCAGTTGATTAGGTGTTGTGGGTTTGATGTATTAACATCAATTTGATTATATATTCCAGCCGAACATTCAAGCCACTCTTTGACTTCGGCACCAGTAATTTTTAATGTTGATAGTAAATTAGGATATAGATAAATATCAGCTGCATTTCTAAAGGTTAAATCGCCTTTTTTTACATCAACAAAAGCGCTTGGATCGTTTTTTCGTCCACCTACTTTAAACGGTGCAATGGCTGATAAAATAGGTAATCCATCTAGATCAGGATCTCCTTGAATAAATTGCTTAACATAATCGATCTGTGCATCGCTAATAATTTGTAAAGCAGAGCTATCTTCGACCAAAGCTAAATAGCTAGTAATATCAGTTGAAACTTTGCCTATTGGTTTGCTAACAAATTCACGCGTTCCTTGATGGTCTTGATTTAAAATGTTAACGATATTTTGATCCGCATCGACTAATGCTTTTTTGTTTTTTATATCATAAATTGGGCGAGCTTCAGATTTTCCTGAAACGACTTGCCAATTTGCTTGCTCACCTTCAAGAACTAAGTCAACGACGCCTAAGTGACTTCCCCATTGCCCTGGCATCACAGCAGGTACATGATTAATATTTCCTGTTTTGATATCGGTATTTGGTAATGATTTGAAATCTTCACTCGGAAATATGCCGTGAGAATGACCAAACATAATGGCATTAATACCCTCTACTTGACTCAAGTAGTAAACCGAATTTTCAGCTAATGCTTTATAAGGTTCAGCTGAAACACCAGAATGTGGAATAGCAATAATAACATTAGCGCCTTGTTTTTTCATTTCAGGGACTAATAGTTTGGCCGTTTCTGTAATATCTTTGACGACAACTTTGCCATCAAGATTAAGTTTGTCCCATTGCATAATCTGTGGAGGGACAAAGCCAATATAACCAATTTTAATTGTCTGTTTGTTGCCATTTCTATCTACAACGGGTGTATCAACAATAATATATTGCTTAAAGAACGGTTTATTGGTTTTTGCATCATAGACATTTGCATTAATATAAGGAAATTTAGCTCCAGCAAGGCTTTTTTGTAGGAATTCTAAACCAAAATTAAATTCGTGATTACCAATATTACCTACAACATAATTAAGCGTGTTCATTGCTTTATATACAGGGTGAATATCACCATCATTAAGGCCTTTATTCACTGTATAATCAGCCATTGGGCTACCTTGAATCAGATCACCATTATCAACAAGAACGCTATTTTTTACTTCACTTCGTGCTTGATGAATTAAGTTAGCTGTTTTCGCTAACCCAAATGTATCAACATATTGCTCTTTAAAATAGTCATAATTCATCATATTGCCATGTAAGTCGGTTGTTTCAATAATCCTTAAATCAATCGTTGTTGAACTTGCTGCACTAGAAATAAATAGGGCTAAAAAGGTTAAAGGTAACTTAGTTTTTTTCATGCAAATCTCCTATTATTCTGACAACTAAATTAGTTAATGGGTATGGTTAGTAATAATTTTTGATATTCTAAAAAGCGTTCAATAATTGCTAAATGATATCTTTTATCATTGATACACTTTTCTAACAACTGCTTATCAGCAGATGTAAAACAAGCAAGAACCTTTTTAATTAACTGGTTTTTAACTGAATTTTCAACAAATGCAGCTTGAATGCCGCACAGTGTGATATCAAGCAATTCTAATCGTGAAAATGCAAATATAGATTGAGCGATGTTATACTCTTTTTCTATATCAGTACCAAAAATCCCTGCATCATCGGTATTTAGTGTAATGCGCACACCTTGGTCATAAAGCTGCCTGATGGGATGCTGATAAATATCGCCATGCAGCTCATTAACTAAAATTCGATTGCTTGTTAAGGCAATTTCGAGGGTGATTTTTTTATCAATCAGTTCACGAATAAGTGTTTTGTCTTCAATAGCACGAATGCCGTGTCCAATTCTGTTTGCACCATGCTTAATGGCTTGAATAATACTTTGGGCTGAATCTATTTCGCCGGCGTGATACGATTTTTTTAGATTAAGCTCTGTAGCTAATTCATGGGCATCTTTAAAATCATCAAAATGACCTGCTTTTTCATTACCAGCGATATTAAAACCAGTAATAAATGGGTGAGGATTATTTTCAATGAATCGCAATGTATTATAAACCACGTCCGCACCAAGATGCCTCACACCAATGACATGATAACGTACGGTAATATCATATTGCTTACGAACGTCAATAATTGCCTTATCCATCTGCTTTAGTGTTTGCTGAAATCTATCTTGATTCCAAACAACGTGCCCATCATGGGATTGTGTTGCACAGATATGAAAAGGGGATATAAACAGCTCGCAATAAATCAATCCTTGTTTAGCATTTCTATTAAGAAAATCGTAAGTAATTAAATAATAATCCTCTGGATTTTTTAGAAAGCTAGAAACAATATCATATGTTTTGATAAATTCTTCAAATTTAGATTCGTCATATGAATATCTACCATTTTTATACTCATTAGTATCATATTGATCGGGCTGGTAACATAAACTTTTAGGGAATGGAATATTGTTTTTTTGAGCTAATTGGTGAGCCATCACAGGGGTAATACTTCCTTCAATGTGTTCATGTAATATGACTTTAGGTATTATTTGATTGTTCATTTGGCATTTAATTTATTTAAATGAGCTAACTGTGCTCTAGTAACAATGACATAAAAAATTTATTAAAAAGTTCAAAATAGCACACTAACATTATGAGCTATAACCTTAGTTAGTTTACCCTGATAAGGTATTTTTCTACTATTTATTTTGTATCACTTATTTATTTTTTGTGCGACAAATCATACTTTTTAACTTTAACAATTAAAGTTGGTTTGTTGATAACCCAAAAGGCAACAACCGATATTGTTGCCTTTATATTGGTAGTGTTAAATTTAACCTACCACACAATAATTGATTAATTAATGATTTGAGTGGCTTTTTCGTTAGAATTTTCGTTTTTAAATATCAACGCAAATACGACGGCTAAAATCAAAGAATAGCCAGCAAAAATAAGCCAAACTGTTTGCCAGTCAGTAACGTTTTCAATCGTATAATATTCGACTACATAGCCACTGCTTACCGAACCTAAATAAGCGCCAATCCCATTAGTCATCATCATAAATAGACCTTGGGCACTATTACGAATATTAGGGGAAACAGTTTTATCAACATACATTGAACCAGATATATTATAAAAGTCGAAAGCACAACCATAAACAATCATTGAAAGAAGAAGCAATACAAAACCGAAAGGAGACGGGTCACCATAAGCAAATAGGCCAAAACGAGCAACCCAAGCTAGCATACTAATTAACATCACATATTTAATGCCAAGGCGTTTCATAAAGAATGGAACGAATAGAATAAATACCACTTCTGAAATTTGAGAAATTGACAACAATACTGATGGATACTGAACAGCGAAGCTATTTGCATATTCAGGAATGTCTTCAAATGAACGAATAAAAGGATTACCAAAAGTATTAGTGATTTGTAAAATACCGCCAAGTAATATTGCAAATAAGAAAAAGATAGCCATTCTTGGTTGTTTAAATAAAACAAACGCATCTAACCCTAAAGAAGTTATAAGTGATTTTTTTTCTGATTTTCCTTGAGAAGTTGAAATGAATGGTAACGTAAGGGTATATAGGCTAAGTAAAATAGAAATTAATCCAGCAATATATAGTTGCATATTACTTAATTCTAATTTTAAAAAGCTTACTAGCCACATAGCAACGATAAATCCAATTGTGCCAAATATTCTTATGCTTGGAAATTGTGTAATAACATCTAAGCCTTGCGATTCCAAGCAAGAGTAAGAGATAGAGTTGGAAATTGCAATGGTTGGCATAAAGGCTAAACAATGAATTAGCATAATAATAAACATTATAAAAGGTGATGTTATTGAAGCTGCTATAAATAGTGTAGCTGCACCGATCAAATGACAAATCATATATAAGCGGTTAGCAGGTATCCATCTATCCGCTACGACGCCGAGTAAACCAGGCATAAATAGCGATGCTATGCCCATTGTTCCATATATAGAACCGACAGCAGTACCGCTAAATTTTAAGGTTCCCATCATATAAGAACCGAGGGTAATAAGCCAACTTCCCCATATAAAAAATTGTAGAAAAAATATTGCTTTAAGTTGTATCTTGGTGTTCATTTTGTTTCCTTATTAAACAAGATCTTTATAACCTATTACACATAAATAAAAATTTTGTATCACTATCAATATTGATAAGTTAAAAAAAAATGGCAGTTATTCTGCCATTTTTTAGTTCTGATTTAATAAAACAGATTCCAACGCGACGGTGATCATATCTTTAAAGCCTAGTTGTCGCTCTTGTGCTGACATGGCTTCGTTTTTGCGGATATGGTCTGAAACCGTACAAATAGCCAGTGCTTTTGCGCCATATTCTGCAGCTACGCCATAAATGCCGGCAGCTTCCATTTCAACACCTAAAATATTGTATTTTTCCATCACATCAAACATATCAGGCTCAACACTATAAAAAAGATCGGCAGAAAATAGATTACCTACTTTAACATTTACACCTAATTTTTTAGCAGCATTAACAGCATTACAAGTAAGATCAAAATCGGCAATAGCTGCGAAATCATGATCTTTAAAACGTAAGCGGTTGACTTTTGAATCGGTACAAGCGCCCATGCCAATAATAATGTCGCCAAGGTTTACATTTGGACTTATAGCGCCACATGAACCAACACGGATGATGTTTTCAATACCGTAAAATTTAACTAGCTCGGTTGCATAAATAGAGCAAGATGGAATGCCCATACCATGCCCCATAACTGAAACTTTTTGTCCTTTGTAATAACCAGTAAAACCTAACATAGATCTTACATTAGTGACTTCTTGGGCGTTTTCTAAAAATGTTTCTGCAATAAATTTTGCTCGAAGTGGATCTCCAGGCATTAAAACGGTTTTTGCAAACGCATTATCAACGGCATTAATATGTGGGGTAGACATTAACCTCTCCTGATATTTGTTTCTAAATTAATGTTATTTAAACTTAAATTACTTATTTTTTTATAAACGATTTACCGTAATCCATTGGCGATAAATCAAAATAATCAGCAACGCTTTGCCCAATATCGGCAAATGTTTCTCGATGTCCTAAAGAACCCACAGGTACACCGTCACCATAAACAATGACAGGAATATGTTCACGAGTATGATCAGTACCTGCCCAAGTAGGATCGCAACCATGATCGGCACTAATAATAAGCAGATCTCCAGGCTGAATTAACGCTAACATTTCAGGTAGACGACTATCAAAATACTCTAATGCGGCGGCATAACCCGAAACATCACGACGATGACCATAAGACGAGTCAAAGTCAACAAAATTGGTAAAAACAATAGTATTATCTTTAGCTTGTTTTATTTCCTCGAGTGAGGCATCGAAAAGCGCTTCAAGGCCAGTTGCTTTAATTTTTTTGGTGATGCCAACGTGTGCATAAATATCGGCAATTTTACCCACTGATACTACCGTACCGTTTTTTTCATCAACTAATTTCTTAATCACGGTTGGCGCAGGTGGTTCAACGGCAAGATCGTGACGGTTACCAGTTCGTACAAATTCGCCTGCTTTTTTGCCAATAAATGGCCTTGCAATAACACGTCCAATATTGTAATTGCCTTTATTTAGCTCATCACGAGCAATTTCGCAAATTTCATAAAGCCTATCTAGGCCAAAAGTCTCTTCGTGGCAGGCAATTTGGAATACTGAATCAGCAGACGTGTAGAAAATAGGTTTATTAGAAGCCATATGCTCTTCACCAAGTTCATCAAGGATAATGGTTCCAGATGAATGGCAATTACCAAGATAACCAGGGAGTTTTGCGCGGGTAACAATTTTATCTAAAAGATCTTGAGGAAAGCTATTTGTAGTATTAGTAAAATACCCCCAGTCAAAAAGTACTGGTACACCAGCAATTTCCCAGTGTCCTGAAGGTGTATCTTTACCAGAAGATATTTCGCTAGCATAACCATATGAGCCAATAATTTTACCTTCAGTTTGCATGCCTTTAGGGTAATTACCTGATGATTCATACGCTGCTTCGATTAAGCCTAATTGACCTAAATTTGGTAATTTTAATGGTCCACTTCGTCCTTGTTCAGCCTTACCTAATGCACAAGCCTCGGCAATATGTCCCAAAGTGTTAGCCCCTTCATCGCCATATTTTTTTGCATCTTCAGCACCGCCGATCCCAAACGAATCTAGGATCATAATAAAAACTCTTTTCATAATACCCTCTAACTGATAAACAATACTTAAATCGAGTTCAATAAATATAATCAATCACAGCCAATTAAATACCGATGATTATTTTGGTGCTAACAATAAATCGGTCTAACAATAATTTATAAAACATGACCCGACTAGCTATAATACATAATAACAAAAAACAAAAAATATTTAAGCATTGCTTTATCGAATATTTGATTAATTAACGTGATGAATTTGATCTTACTCTCATTTTTATAAAAAAATCAAAAACATTCACAACTAAATAATTAATTAAATAACATTAGTCATGTGCTAATATAGAAACAAAATATAATAGATACCAAATCCCCAATAATAGATAAAATTGGTTTGCGCTTTGGTGTCTAATTTTTCAAAAAATAAAGGTAGTGATTAATGAAACAAAAAATTCCTAACACATTTGGTCTAACTGTTTTTGCTCAAAAAGTTATTACAGTCACAACAGTTGAACAATTACAACAAGTTTGGCAAGATAATATTCAAAATTATCCTATTATGATTATTGGCCAAGGCAGTAACACGCTATTTACATGTGATTTTGATGGTATTGTGATTGTTAATCGCATCAAAGGTATAACCATTACCGAAACAGAACAAGCATGGCATTTAAAAGTAGGGGCTGGCGAAATTTGGCACGATGTCGTATCACAAACAATTGAACAAAATATATCAGGGCTTGAAAACCTTGCTTTAATTCCTGGTTGTGTAGGTTCTGCGCCTATTCAAAATATTGGTGCTTATGGGGTTGAATTTGAAAAAGTAGCCGATTATGTAGAACTGCTCGAATTTGCCACAGGAAACATTATTACTGTCACAGATGGTCAATATGGTTATCGTGAAAGTGTCTTTAAAAAAACGTATTTACAAGGTTATGCCGTTGTCAATGTGGGCATTAAATTACCCAAACAGTGGCATCCAGTTTTAACTTACGGCGAATTACGAAACTTTGACCGTCAAACAGTCACCACAAAAATGGTTTTTGATAAAGTGTGTGAAATCCGCCGTAGCAAGTTACCCGATCCCAAAGTACTTGGTAATGGTGGTAGCTTTTTTAAAAACCCAGTGGTCGATAAAATTGTTGCTGATAAGTTACTTGAAATTTACCCAACCATGCCAATATATCCACAAGCTAATGAGAAAACCAAATTAGCCGCAGGTTGGCTTATTGAACAGTGTGGCTTAAAAGGCTATCAAATAGGTGGAGCAGCCGTGCATCAACAACAAGCATTGGTTTTAGTTAATAAAAATCAAGCCACAGCGCAAGATGTAGTTGAACTAGCGCGTTATATTAAAAAATGCGTAGCACAAAAATTCTTGGTGAATTTATCACCAGAAATCCGATTTATTGGCAATCAGGGCGAAATTAACGCAGACAGTTATTTATAATTAGCACCAAATTATAATTGCCCGCTAATCATAGCTCATAAATTATATGCGATAACATTATGAAACATTCGTACTCATTTCCTATTTTATTAACCAGTTTACTCTTTGTGACTATCTCGTTGTCGGCATTAAACACACAAGTACCATTGTGGTTGGTGCGTAATGAGTTTTCGCTTGGGCAAATTGGGCTTGTAGGATCAAGTTATTTTACAGGTAACTTGATTGGTACTATTTTTGCCAATTGGTTTATTAATAAATTCAATGCGCGTCACACTTATACCTATAGTTGTATTATTTTTGCAGTAGCAACAATTGGGCTAGGTTTTTCAATGAATTTTTATAGTTGGATAATGTGGCGATTTTTTATTGGTATTGCTTGTGCTGTAACGTGGGTGGTTATTGAAAGTTGTATATTGTTAACAGGTCCAGTTCGTACGCGTGGAAAAATGCTTGCAATATATTTAACCACTTACTATTTAGGCACCGTTTTAGGGCAAGCTTTGTTGCAGTATTTTCCGCAAGATGTATTGTATTTTGGGTTAGTTATCGCGTTACTGATGGGGCTAGCAATTTTATTTATTTTGCTCACCCATTATAAATTGCCTAAAAGGAAAAAAAGCAGCTTTAATATTATGCCAATGATATTGAATAAACCTTCTCGATTAGGTTTAACTGGTTGCGTAATTGCCGGTATGCTAATTGGATCATTATATTCGCTTTTACCAGCTTATTATTCACACTTAGGTTATAGTGATATTCAAGTTGCAAATTGGATGATATTACTGATTTTATCAGGCGTCATTGCACAAATGCCTGCTAATTGGTGTGCAGATAAATTTGGACGGCAACGTGTATTATTAATTGAATCGTTACTAATGTTAATTGCATGTATTATGCTAATATTCAATTGGTTTGATGCATTAGCAATTATCTTATTAGGTGCAACCATTTACACCATTTACCCAATATCTATGGCTTGGGCATGTTCGTGCGTTAAAAAACAAGATATCGTTGCCATGAATCAAGCCATGCTATTAACTAATACTTTAGGCAGTTTAATTGCACCGGCTGTGATCGCCTTTATTATGGATAAAATGAATAATGCTTATTTATTTGTCAGCTTTGCTATAATCTCGTTATACTTCATTATGCTGTTAATTAAAAAAAGAGGAACGGATGCGCAACCACAACAATCCACTTAAATTAATTGAAATACTTGCAGATGGCAAATACCATTCGGGCGAAGAATTAGCAGTAATATTTGGCATAACACGCGCAGGCATCAATAAATACATTAAACAACTGCGTGAGTGGGGGCTAGAGTTATCATCTGTACAAGGCAAAGGTTATTGCTTGTCAGCTCCGCTTGATTTGCTAAGTAAAAACAAAATTGATCTACACTACCAATCCGATAGCCACTGTGAAATATTACCGATTATCGACTCGACTAACCAATATCTACTGGAACGAATTGGTCAATTAACATCGGGCGATTGTTGTGTTGCCGAATTTCAATCAAAAGCCAGAGGGCGAAGAGGGCGGAAATGGTTTTCACCTTTTGGTAGTAATTTATACTTTTCTATGTATTGGAAATTAGAACAAGGTGTGGCAGCGGCAATGGGGCTGAGTTTAGTGGTCGGAATTGTGCTTGCCGATACCTTGCGTGCATTATCAGGTCAAGATATTAAAGTTAAATGGCCAAATGATCTTTATCTTAATGACCAAAAGTTAGCTGGTATATTAGTTGAACTTGCGGGTAAAACTGGCGACTGTGCCCATGTTGTGATTGGTATCGGTGTTAATTTAGTCATGACTAATCCTGATACCAACATTGTTAATCAAAAATGGGCCAATTTAGGTAAAGTTGATCGCAATTTACTCGTTGCTCAAGTAGCTAAAACTTTAAAAAGTAAATTAATCGAGTTTGAACAACACGGTTTAACGCCATTTATTAACGATTGGCACAGACTTGATAACTTTGCTAATCGCCCAGTAAAGTTATTAATTGGCGATAATATTATTCGCGGAATAGCAAAAGGCATAAATGATCAAGGTGCCTTATTACTAGAACAAAATGGCAAAATTAATGCCCATATTGGTGGCGAAATATCACTAAGAATGGATGACTAATAATCCAAAATCATTAAAAACTATTCCGCTTATCACAAGCGGAATAGGCTAGTTAAACTACTTTTTAACTTTTATTTTTAAATTTCAAAACTCGAAGGGCATTAGCCGTAACAATTGCCGTTGTACCTGAATCAGCTAACACGGCCAACCACAGCCCAGTAAAACCAAATAAACTGGTGATTAAAAATACTAATTTAACCCCTAACGCAATTGTAATATTTTGTTTAATATTATAAGAAGCAAAGCGTGTTAAACCAATTAACTTAGGCAAACTTAACAAGCTATTTTGGGTTAGTGCGGCATCAGCAGCTTCTAGTGCAACATCAGTACCGCTCCCCATAGCAATACCTACGCTTGCGGCTTTCATAGCAGGCGAATCATTAATTCCATCGCCGACCATTGCAATAGCGGTTGTATTACGGATTTTTTCAATCTCTACTAATTTATCTGCTGGTAACAGTTCGGCTCGGTAATCGATGTTGAGCTGTTTTGCTATCTGTTTTGCTGCACGTTCATTATCCCCTGTAAGCATTAGGGTTTTTAAACCAAATTGATGTAATTGATTGATTGCTGTTATGGCATCAGCACGGAGCACATCTTGTAAAGCGATAATTCCCAATAATTTTTGGTCAGTTACTACTGCTTGGTCAGTTACTACTACAATGACCGTTTTCCCTGCGCTTTCTAGTTGACTAATTATTTTTACCTGTTCATCGGTTAATTGCATCGAAATAGTTGATATTTTATTGGGTGAGACAATATAAAAAATTTGCTGATTTATTTCACCTTGTATTCCAACCCCTGCAATTGTTTTACGATTATTGGCTTCGACAAACGGAATTTTGTTTTGCTTAACATAATCAACAATAGCTTTAGCTAAAGGATGATGTGAACCACTTTCTATTGCTGCCACAATGGCAAGTAACGCTTCTGTTGAGATTACATTTTGATTAATAATATCGGTAATCTGTGGTTTGCCTTCAGTTAACGTACCTGTCTTATCAAACGCAATTAATTTCACTAAGCCAATATGCTCTAACGCTGCGCCTCCCTTAATTAACACGCCTTGCTTTGCTGCATTAGACAATGCTGAGGTTATCACCGCAGGGGTTGATATCACTAGTGCGCAAGGGCAACCAATTAATAACAATGTCAAACCACGATAAAACCAAGTATACCAATCAGCATTAAACAGCACAGGTGGCACAACTATCACCAATAGTGCAAGCAAGGCAATTGCGGGTGTATAATAGCGGCTAAACTTATCTATAAAACGCTCAATCGGTGCTTTGCGATCTTCGGCGTCCTCAATTAGCTGTAAAATACGATCAACGGCATTTTGCCCAACTTCAGAAACTACTTTAAGTTCAATGGTATTATCAACCACGAGCGATCCTGCCAAAATTTTATCACCTGAAAGGTAATTTACGGGGATCGACTCGCCTGTTAAAGCGCTTTCATCAATATTGGCTTGCTCGCTTATTAAAATTACATCAGCAGGCAAACGTCCTCCTGCTGAAATTTCGATAATATCACCTGGTTTCAAACTACGGCTAGCAATGGTTTTTCGTTTACCGTCAATAATTATTACTGTTTCTTCAGGCATCAGCTTGGCAAGTGACGAGATCCCCTGCCTAGCCTTACTTGTTGCAACACCTTCTAGCATTTCGCCAATCATAAATAAAAATATAACCATGGTCGCTTCTTCGGCGGCACCAATAAATAAAGCACCAATAGCCGAAATACTCATTAACGACTCGATAGCAAAAGGGGTGCCACTACGCGCTAAAATTAGCGCCTCTTTTAAAATTGGAATTAACCCAATAATGGCCGTTACCATAAAAGCATATTCGCCAGCTGTTTTATTCAACAACAAAAGCAGATAACTCACTACAATCAAGCCACCTAACACCGCTAAAGGAATAAGCGCTTTTTTATCAAAACCATGAGTATGCTCATGATGAGTATGTTCGGGAGTGGATTGAAAAATAGGGGTATAACCTAATTCGATGACTTTATCTTCAATCAATTTAATGGTTTTTTCATTCTTTTGCGGAACCAAAACCACTAATTTTTGGGTAGAAAAAATAATTTTAGTTTCGCCAATATTTGGCAACGTTTTTAGTCCGTTTTCAATTTTTTGTGCACAGTGCGCACAATCCATGCCTTTTATTTTCCATATTAATTTAGTTTGTGAGCTTTGCCTGTCTGGATCATCGGGGGAATCATCACACTGATTTTTTTTTGCTGCTGTATGGCAATCTCCACCACAGCTAGGGATTGAGTCTTGATGACAACTTAGATCATGAGATAAATGTGCATGATTATGCGCCATATTTTTACAGTCACAATGACAACCTTTATCTTCATGATGGTGATCATGATTCACAGATTTGTTATTGTATAACATAACATTACCTTGATATAGGGGTGATTTTGATTGTACGCTAAAAAACAGAAAAAGAAATCATTTTGTTTATTGCATGATGCAAAAATAAAATAAATGGCAATAAAAATAAAAAAGAAAACATAACGGTAACTATCTCTTAAAATAACCTGCATTAAGATCGACACCAACTGGATTAAAACCAAACTGCTCTAACTGGCGTTTTAATCGAGCCATATAAGGCTCGGAATCATGGACATTTTCGGCTGTGACATAGGTATTGGTTATTAAATTATGTTTGCCATCAACCATTCGGCGATCTAAGTAGAAGAACCCTTTAGGCTTGCCTTCCCTATGCATAAAGCCACTGTTCGGAACTTCTTCCGGAAGACCGTTATTAGGACAATAAAGTGGCGCTAGCGCTTCTCGAATAAACTCAAAATCAATGACTTTGCTATTTTACGAACAAGGTGATTTTGAGGGGCAAGCACATCTAACGAAATTTGCTCTATTTTTTCTGGTGTCGCTCGAGTTGGTTTTTTTAGTATAGAAGAATTCCTTTTATAATGGACTCTTCTCTATTAACTCAAAGAACTCACAAAAAGCGAGTTCTTTGTCATCAATCTGAGCCCACACCAAGTGAAGCTATTTATTGGTTTATTTTGCCGGTTATTTTTGTAAAAAATATTCAGGATTCTATACCGTTTGGGGATTATTTTTATCATGAACTCCAAACACGCTGCGTTTTTCTACATATCAACAAATAAAATGAAATTGATAATTTGCATTATTGATTAAATTCATATATAATACTACAACAGTATTTAAATGGGTTGTTAGCTCAGTCGGTAGAGCAGTTGACTCTTAATCAATTGGTCGCGGGTTCGATCCCCTCACAACCCACCATTTAAAACCATGATTTTAAATGGTTTTTAAGAATTTCTTGCAATCTTATTTAATGTGTCAATCGTACTTTGTGCCGTAAATGTGACATTGTTTGCAAAATTTAACATATGATCTGCGTTCAAGTGAGCGTACTTATTCACCATCTCTAACGTCCCCCATCCGCCAAGATTTTTTAACGTATAGAGTGGTGTACCCGCTTGAACGTGCCAACTTGCCCACGTATGTCTTAAGTCATGAAAATGAAAATTATCAATTCCTGATAATTGACAAGCTTGTTTAAAGTCTCTTCGATCAATGTCGTAAACTCGCTTATTAGTTGAACGAGTAAACACTTATTCACATTTATTTCTAAATTTTAACTTACGTATTAATTCAACAGCGTCATGATTTAATAATAAAGCTCTTGCTTTTCCTGACTTTGCGTTTTCGTTAGTAACAGTTGCTACACGATTAACAAGATCAACATTGTGCCACGTTAGTGTAAATATCTCACTCATGCGTGCACCAGTTGATAGCGCAAAAAAACAAACATCTTTCATCCATTGAAGCCTTAAATTCTGGATGAGTAAACTTGCTTTTTCTCTTGTTATCCACTTAACACGAACCTTTGGCTCTTTAGCTGTAGTAACTCAAACTTAATCTGACATACACTTATTACTTATTGCATATGAATTTATTAAGTATATTTAACAAAAGATTGTAGCTGTAAATATCATTTTATTAAGTTGTTGATTTTATTTTTATATCAAAGCGCAGTTCCTTTTGTTGGGATAATAAGTTGGGTTGTATTGACCTCTTCGTGTTGTAGTAATTGGATTTTTTTATCTATACCCCCAGCATAACCTGTTAAATTACCGTTCGCACCAATAACTCGGTGGCAAGGAATGATAATGGATATTGGATTATGCCCAACCGCGCCGCCCACCGCTTGGCTAGACATGCTTGTTTTGTTTGTTTTTAGTGCGATCTGTTTGGCAATATCGCCGTAGGTAATGACTTCGCCATAAGGGATTTTATATAACACTTCCCAGACTAATTGTCGAAAAGGCGTGCCATTTGGCGCAAGCTCTAATTGGTATGGATTCGGTCTTTTTCCTGAAAAATAATCATCAAGCCATTTTTTGGTCGAGTTAAAAATAGCTAAATTAGGTTTTTCTTCTGTTTTAGTGTTAATTGTATGAGCAAAATATTTTTCACCTTCAATCCAAGCGCCAACGAGCTTATTGTGTTGGCTAGCTAGGGTAATTAAGCCTATTGGGGATGAATAGTTGCATAAATAAAACATACTTACCTTTTAATGCGTATGATAAAGCGATGCAAAATTATGCTTGTTTATGATGATAATTACCATCAATTTATTGATTAATATTTCGTATAAATACGGGAAAGTGAGGAATATGGCCCGTTGCTGAGCCATATATTTTTAGATTATTTAGATTGATTTTTGCCATTTTCGACATAACTCATATCACCTAAACTTTCGACAATGAATTTTCCATCATCTGTATAATGAATTTTGGTAACACTTGCATTACCAAGTCCTTCTGTAACTGGTTTATCTAACCACTCTTCAACCATTGCCATGATAGCCATGCCATGTGATACCACTAAAACATTACCACCACCTTGTGCTTTTGCTGATTCGGCAATCGCTTTTAACGAGGCTTGCATGCGCGTTTTTACTTTATTGTAATCTTCAGCTTCGCCTGACTTTTCGACAGCCGCGATAGCATCCATCATTTTTTTAAGGTTAATGTTTCTTTTTGAAAAATCAGCCATTAGTTCTTTGTCAGAAGCATAACCTAAGTGCTGTGCAGCAGGAGTCCACATGTTTGGATCAAGATCGCCTTCATATTCACCAAAACAAGTTTCGCGCAAGCCGTCCATTTCGTTGATATTAATCGTTGTATCGCCTTTTGATTCTAAAACAATACGAGCGGTTTGTCGTGCTCGTCCTAAGTCGCTTGAATAAGCGGCGATAAATTTGACATCTTTTAAACCACGACCAAGTTGCTGGGCAACTTCAACACCAGGTTTGGTGAGCGGTGTATCTGACCAACCTTGAGCTCGATGTACATTGTTAAACATCGTTTTGCCATGTCTAGTGACGTAAAGGTATACATCATCAGCAAAAGCTTGTGATACGGTTGAGATAGCGATAATTAATGAGCTGATTAATATAATAAATTTTTTCATGTTGTGTCCTTATTTATAACAAGTTAAATCGATAATCAATTACTGTTTCTGCTGAAAGTGTTGGTGAACGTTGCGCTTTTCCATGTTTATCGAGTTTTGGCGTAATATCTGATGCACTAATCGTTTTATAAGACCAACCATAGCCTAATTTAGATAAAATTGATAGGTTTTTAAATGTTCCACTAGTTGGTTTCCATATGTTAAAAACGTTTATTTCACCATTTTTTAATGTGTCATGTTTGTAGTTAAATTCACCATAGTTCATATATAATCCAGTGCTGTTATCTTTGACAAAGTCGTAAGTCAATACACTGGTAAAGACAAGTTCACCATCACGCATATAATCTGCGCCTGCTGCGGCTAATCCATTAAATCGGCCTCGGGTATTTTTACCTAAATGTCGATTATAATATCCGATAGCGTTATGTTTGTTGGCATCAGTGTAAGCAAGACCAAATTTCATACTCCAGTCTTCTTCTTTCCATTCGATATCGGTTGCATAGTGCCATGCGTGATCTTCAAACTCTTTTTTGTTTTGTTTCATGGCATCATAATTATCAAGCGCATAACTTCCGTAAAATTGCCCACCCAAGATTAATTTTTGTGTTGGTTTATAAGATAACTCAATTACATGGCGTTTTAGGTAATCTTTAGCAACACCATAGGCGTAATCTAAAGTAAGATCTTTATCTTTATAGGCGATTTCTGCCGTTGATATATTATCAATGACTTTTTTACGGTCGGCCGTTAAAAAATGCAATTTTTTAGCTGATTCGCGGGGTAGGGTGCTATCGATATAAGCTAGTGAAAAATAGACATTATCATATTTTAGCGTGCCACTATAACCAAGATAACTATTGCGAGTAAGGTGTTTAGATGAGCTTATTATTCCGAAATCTTTTAAACTATGCCAGCCCGCTTTACCGTTGAAATTGATGGCCTGATTACCAACTTTAATTTTGGCATAGCGTTGGGTAAATTTATTAAAGCCGTGAGCGTTGTGTTTGTTATAACCTTTGCCATCGTTATAAAGTAGGTTTCGAGTCGCAAAGTAATCACTGGCACCTAGTTTTATTATGTTGTCATAGGTGACATCAAAACCAATCGTATCAAATAAGTAGCCTGATTTGTAATCAAAGCTAAATGCTTGCCCCCAAGCACTGTGTACTTCTTTAGGTTGGGATGCGTTTTCTTTTAAATATTTCCAATGATTACGAGTAGAAAAATCAAGTTTAGAATCTTTAATAAATGTATTATCTAAAAATGAGTTATAAGTAATTTCATTTGCTAGCGTTGAATAGCTCGATAAGCTTATTAATATCAGTGTGAGATGTTTTATTTTCATTATGATTTATCCTATCATTTCGTTTTTACTTAAAAGCAGAAACGATCCTTAGTTTTAAAACTAATTTTCTAATTAGTGAATACAAAGGTGTTTTATTCATAATTAGATTAATTAAATTATTTATTTGTTATTGTTATGTACTCCTATTTCTACTTTTTCATTTTTAATAAAAAAAGGGAAAAATAATTTGTATTATTTTTCCCTTAAATTATTTTACTATTTTAAATTTTCACCCTTAGATGAAATGACCGATTGATACCAATAAAAGCTTTTCTTTTTATAGCGATTTAATGTGCCAGAACCATCTTGGTTTAGGTCAACATATATAAAGCCATAACGTTTGGTTACTTCGGCTTTTGATGCACTGATAAGGTCGATTGGTCCCCAGCTTGTATAACCCATAACTTCAACACCATCGTTAATGGCTTCTCGGATTTGTACTAGATGATCATTCATATAGTTAATACGGTAATCGTCATTAATTGTGCCATCTGCTTCTAGTTTATCTTTAGCGCCAAGTCCATTTTCGACAATAAATAATGGTTTTTGATAACGTTCATAAAGTAAATTAAGTAGGTAACGGATCCCAATAGGGTCGATCTGCCATCCCCATTCTGATGCTTTAAGATAAGGGTTAGGCACCATATCTAAAATATTACCTTTAGTTTTTTGAGATTCATCAGAAGTTGCGCAGCAACTCATGTAATAACTGAATGAAACAAAGTCGACAGTTTCTTTTAGATCGTGTTTATCTTGTTCAGTAATTTCTAGTTTGATGTTATGTTCTTTGAAGAATCGATTCATATAGGTTGGGTAATAACCACGCACTTGCACATCACCAAAGAATAACCAACCATGGTTTTCGTTATGCGCAGCCCAAACATCTTCAGGTTTTGGTGTTAATGGGTAGGCGACAGCACCTAATAACATATTACCGATCTTGGCATCAGGAATCATGTCATGACATAGTTTGACAGCTCGGCTACTGGCAACAAGTTGATGATGAATTGCTTGATAGATTTGTTGTTTTGTGCTGTTTCTATCTAATCCGACACCAGTGAATGGTTCGTGTAATGACATGTTGATTTCGTTAAATGTTAACCAATATTTAACTTTATTTTTATAACGTTCAAATACGGTTTTTGCGTAATGAGTAAAAAATTCAATGACTTTACGATTACCCCAACCACCATATTGTGTGACTAATGAATAGGGCATTTCATAATGCGATAACGTCACTAATGGTGTGATGTTTTGTTTTGCCATTTCGTCAAATAACTTATCATAAAAAGCTAAACCATCTTCGTTTGGTTGCTGTTCATCACCATTAGGGAAAATTCGTGTCCAAGCAATCGATGTACGCAGGCATGTAAAGCCCATTTCGGCAAATAGGGCAATATCTTCTGGATAGCGATGGTAAAAATCAATCGCATTATCTTTTATGCCGGTAATATTATGTTTATTTCGATCAATAATATCGCCAAATAAGCCGTTTGGTGTGCAGTCTGAAGTGGATAACCCTTTTCCGCCTTTTTGATAAGCACCTTCAACTTGATTGGCGGCAATAGCTCCGCCCCAAAGAAAATCATTAGGAAATTGTGTTGACATGTTTTACTCCTTATTTTGAGATAACGCTAATAAAGCATCACCATTTTCAATCGTGTCTTGTTTAAAAATACATTCTATATCTTGATAATTATCAGTATTTGTTATGATTATCGGTGTGATTATTTCAAATCCAGCTTGCTTGATTGCATCGATGTCAAAACTCACTAATAAATCGCCTTTTTTAACTTTGCTACCCGTTTCTACATGAGCTTCGAAATGTTGACCATCCAATTTAACGGTATCAATACCAATATGGATAAGTATTTCAGCACCAGAATCAGTTTGAAAACCAATAGCGTGTTTTGTTCTAAACAGCGAAACAACTTCACCATCATCAGGTGCTAAAGCTTGGCCAATAGTTGGAATAATAGCAATACCTTTACCCATTAATTCGCTGGCAAATGTGGGGTCATTAACCTCGCTTAGTGGCGCTACCTTTCCTGTCATTGGGCTAAAAATAGTGACATTATTGGTATTTATTTGGTTGGTGGTGTTTTGGTTATTTGTTTGATTTTCAGAAATATCATTATTTGATATCATGCTAATTTTATCTTTTGGTATACCAAACAGATAAGTCGCGATTAAAGCAATAGCAAATGAGATAACACAGGCAAAAACAACTGCATAAAATTTATCATCAATGCCGTGTTCTGGTGATATTAATTGTAAAAAAGAGAAGACATTAATAAAACTGAAAGAGTAAATCACACTATGGTAGCAACCAATAATCGCACCACCAACAATTGCTGATAAACAACCAATAACAAATGGTCTTTTTAGGGGTAAGTTAATACCGTAAATAGCAGGTTCAGTTACGCCAAAAATACCAGACAGAACAGAAGAGCTTGCTAATGCTTTAAATTGTGGATCTTTTGCTCTTAGCATAACAGCAAATACGGCTCCAACTTGTGCAAATACCGCAGGGAACAATATTGGTAATAGAAAATCTTCATGATTTGTTGCTACATTGTTTAAGCAAAGCGGAACAAGTCCCCAATGAATGCCAAAAATTACCAGAACCTGCCAAAATGGCGCTAAAATCATCGATGCAATAACGGGATTAAGTGCATAGAGATATTTAACTCCAATCGCTATATAACCGCTACCATAAGTTACAGTAGGGCCAATAAGTGCAAAGGTTAATGGTACTGTAATAACAAAGCTAAGTAATGGTGCGATAAATTTTTTAAAAGAATCATGCATGATTTTATTAAAGTTTCGTTCTAGTAACGAATAAAACCACGCTGCTAAAATGATTGGAAATACAGATGAAGCATAAGGAATTAAGTCAATTGGAATACTAAATAAGTGTGTTTCTAGCAAAAACTTACCTTGCGGTATCATGTTACTAACACTAGGGTGAAGCAATGCTCCGCCAATTGCTAGTCCCATATAAGGGTTACCGCCAAATTTTTTAACGGCAGAAAAGCCTAGAATCATAGGTAAATAATAGAGTGGGGCGTCGGATATGGCGTCTAAAAAGTTAAAAGTTGAGGTGTTGCGCTGAACGACATCCATTGTTAGTAATAGCGCAAGTACTCCTTTTAAAATACCACCAGCTACCATAACGACTAACACAGGAATGAAAATATTTGAGACTAAGTCGATCAGTTTAGATAATATACTTGATTTTTTATTTGGTTGTGTATTTGTGTTGGTTGTTTCGTTTAGGTTCGTTAACTGCATAATGTCACTATAAACGTCAGCAACATGGTTACCAATTACAATTTGAAACTGTCCACTACTTTGTACAACGGTTATTATGCCTTTTTGCTTTTTTAACACTTCGGCATTTGCTTTAGTTTCATCCTTTAGTGCAAATCGTAAACGGGTTGCGCAGTGTACTAAGCTAATAATATTGTCCTTTCCGCCAACGAGCTGAATAATTGATTCAGCAAGTTCTTTGTTTTTCATACTTTATCCTTACTTTTTAACAAAAAAAAACCTAGATTCCCAACACAGTTTGGTATCTAGGTTTTGCTCGCAAAGTAAACGATTTTAACTTTGCAATAACAATCCAATTAATAGTTTGTCTAGATTAGCATAAATTAAAAAAAACAGATAAGACTTCCACAATAATGATCATCAAATTGTGATTTACTTCACATTATGAATTTTTAAGTTCAGTGCGTAGCCTTTCAATATGAATGGTTAAATAAAGGCTGTCATCATCAGAAAGCGGATGCTGATACTGTTGTATTAAATGCAGATCGATTTGTTTAGTACATAAATAGGCTTCTTGGTATTTTTGGCGGATAATTTCATATAACGAAGCATCTTGTTGTGTTTGCGATTGTTGATTTAATATACGGTGCGCAAAAAATTTTAAATGAGTAACAAAGCGTTGATAAGATAGGCAGCTTTCATCATATTCAAAGTTAAAATGGTATTTTACAATATTGAGTATTTCGCGCATGATGTTAGTCATATTAACAACATTAGGCATAGTACCATCAAGTTGCGCATTAATAATATGGAATGTAATAAAGCCTGCTTCGTCTTCCGGTAGTTCAATGGCTAAACGTTCTTTAATGACTGACAGAGCATATAAACCAATTTTAAACTCTTTAGGATAGAATTTTTTGATTTCCCACAAAAAACCATTAGGAATATCAAAGCCGTGCTTGTGGCGTTCAATCGCCGAATAAATATGGTCGGTTAATGAAATATAGATACTATCTTGCAAATTACCTTCAATAAACTGTTTTGCATGATTAACAATAATTTCGGATGTAGTTAATACCTCAAGAGGGATCTGAGAGAGTAACTCGGTAAATTTGGACAGTGTATCTTTGTTGTCTAGAAAAAATTGCTTTTCAATAAGATTGGGATCAATTAAATCGCCTTCGTGTTTTTTAAAACCAATACCACGACCAGTAACAATTAGCTCTTCCCCCTTTGTATCAAGGGTAACAACAACATTATTATTTAGTACTTTATGAACTTTCATTACGTTAAATCTAATTTTTAGATTAAACTATTATCAATCCCATTTAGAAAATAGAAAGCACAAATATAAAAAAGTGTGATAGGTATCAAACTTTTACCTGATAACTTATTTGAAAATTAATCAATATAGTAAAAAAAGCCCCGATTAGCTAAAGCGTATCGGGGCGGTGTTTGGCTGTTTAGCGTGATTATTGCGCTAACAATTTATTCATGGTTTGAATAAATTTGCTTGGGTCGCTTAATGAACCTTTTTCGGCAAGTAAAGCTTGATCAAGCAATAGTTCCACCCAATCGTTAAATGCGCTTTCATCTTGCGTATCGGCAATACGTTTAACTAATTTATGATCTGGATTGATTTCAAATGTATATTTGATTTCAGGCGCTTTTTGGCCTGCTGCTGCAAATAGTTTAGCCATTTGTGTGCTCATTTCGTCGGCAGCAGTGGTAACAATTGCTGGTGTGTCAGTTAAGCGATGCGTTAATTTGACCTCTTTTACTTTGTCGCCTAATGCAGTTTTAACTCGTTCAATAAATGGTTCAAGCTCTTTTTCAACTTGTTTTTGCTCTTCAGTATCTTGATCAGCCAGTTTTTCAATAGATTCATCTGATTTGCTGATTGATTGGAATTGCTTACCATCAAATTCGGTTAAATTACTCATCATCCATTCATCGATGCGATCAGATAATAATAATACTTCAATGCCTTTTTTGCGGAATAGCTCTAGGTGAGGGCTATTTTTAGCAGCACCATAGCTGTCGGCTGTGATGTAGTAGATCTTTTCTTGACCATCTTGCATACGGCTAATGTAATCTTCTAGTGATACTGTTTGTACATCGCTATCAGTGTGGGTTGAGGCAAAACGAAGTAATTTAGCAATCGCGTCACGGTTTGTAAAATCTTCACCCGTTCCTTCTTTTAACACTAAACCAAACTCACTCCAGAACTGTTGATATTGTTCTTTGTTGTCTTTAGCTAGTTTTTCTAGCATTTGTAACACACGTTTAGTGCATGCATTTCGTAAGCTTTGGGTGACTTTATTATCTTGTAAAATTTCGCGCGATACATTTAATGGTAGATCGTTTGAATCAATTAAGCCTTTAACAAAACGTAAATAGTTTGGCATAAATTGTTCAGCATCATCCATAATAAACACACGTTGTACATACAGTTTTAGACCATGTTTATTATCACGATTCCACATATCCCAAGGTGCTTTTGATGGGATATAAAGTAAACTTGTGTACTCTTGTTTACCTTCAACTCGGTTATGGCTCCAACTTAATGGATCGGCAAAATCGTGTGACAGGTGTTTATAAAATTCTTTGTATTCTTCGTCAGTCACTTCTGATTTACTACGTGTCCAAAGTGCTTGGGCTTTATTGACTTTTTCCCATTTAACTTCTTTGCTTTCTTCGTCAGTGGTTTGTACTTCAACAGGGAGCGAAATATGGTCAGAATATTTGCTAATAACAGAACGCAAACGCCAATCATCTAAAAATTCTTTTTCATCTTCTTTTAAGTGTAAAGTGATTTCGGTACCACGAGTTTCTTTATTATCGTCAGATATTGTATATTCACCTTCACCCGCTGATTCCCACATAACCGCTTCATCAGCTTTTGCAGTTGCTGCACGGGTTCTTACAGTGACTTTATCTGCAACAATAAATGCAGAATAAAAACCAACACCAAATTGACCAATTAATTGGCTATCTTTAGCCTGATCACTGCCAATAGATTCTAAAAATGCTTTTGTACCAGATTTGGCAATTGTACCTAGGTTTTCAATTACTTCATCACGCGTCATACCAATGCCATTATCAGCAATGGTTAGGGTACCAGCTTCTTTATTTGTTGAAATGCGCACACCAAGTTCGCCATTACCCGCGTATAAATCTGGGTTTTCTAACGCTTTAAAGCGAAGTTTGTCAGCAGCGTCAGATGCGTTTGAAATAAGTTCTCTTAAAAAAATCTCTTTATTTGAATATAAAGAGTGAATCATTAAATGTAGAATTTGTTTAACTTCGGATTGAAATCCACGAGTTTCAGTGCCTTGTTTACTCATTAACTAGTACCTCTATTATATTTAGTCATTCCAATCAATGCTAACAATAAAAATGATCTTGTTATAACAACTTTTATCATTTTGCACCACTTTTTGGCACATTCTAGTTAGCATTAACTGAATAAAATTAACATAATGGTTTGATTTATTGATGTATTGCTATATGGGAATGAAAAATGGAATTTCAATACAAATAGACAAATTTATTCATTGTTTGGTTGTTTTTTATTAAACATTAAATGGTAGGCAAAAAAGCCCTGATAACTCAAGGCTTTTATCTGAATTAAAAATTAACTTTAGTTTTTATAAAAATCCATAAACCAAAATGATGATTACCGCAACAGGAACAATATAACGCGTTAATACCGTCCAAACACTAAACCAAAAATCACTTAAATTTAATTCTTCACGGATACGTTTTTGATTCATCATCCAAGCACCAAATACCACAGTACCTAATCCAGTAAGTGGTAGCATTATTTTACTTGTTAAATAGTCTAATAATTCAAAAATATTTTTATCAAATAGTTTTATTCCAGCCCATTCATTAAATGCTAATAAACAAGCTATGCCTAAAGCCCAAATGACAAGGCTACTTGCTATTGTGGCTGATTTTCTTCCTAGTGGGGTTTTTTCTTCCAATAACTCAACCGTTGGTTCAAGTAATGAAATAGAAGAAGTTAATGCCGCAAAAGTTAGGAAAATAAAGAATACTACACCTAAAATAGTACCGCCAGCCATATTACCAAATGCAATAGGTAAAGTAACAAAAATAAGGCCAGGACCTTCACCAGGTTGTAAACCATTAGCAAAAACAAGTGGGAATATAGCCATGCCTGAAAACATTGCTACAATAACGTCTAAAATTACGACGGTACAAGCTGTAGATAGCAAATTGACATCTTTTCCAAGGTATGACCCATATGCCATCATAATTCCCATACCTAAAGATAGACTAAAGAATGCATGCCCTAAGGCTGCTAACATGGCAGTACCATTAATGGCCGAAAAGTCTGGTGTAAATAAAAATTTAAAGGCCTGAATAAAAGAGGGGCCACTCACATAGGCAGCATAACAAACTAATACTAATAATAAAATTCCCAGTCCAGGCATCATAATTTTACAGGCACGTTCTAAACCAGCACCAACCCCCATAGCAACAATAAAAGCGGTAACAGCCATAAACACGGTATGCCAAGTCAATAAATGGTTTACATTACCAAGGAAATTTTCAAAAATTTTCCCTGTAACGTCACCATTTGCACCTTCGAAAGAACCTTGTGCAGCTAAAACAATGTAATCAGTCGCCCATCCACCAATAACACTATAAAACGATAAAATTAAAAATGAACCTACTACACCTATAATACCCACCCAACGCCATGATCTAGAACGACCTTCTGAAGCGGCAACGTCTTCCATCGTGTGAATTGGATTTTTTTGCCCACGTCGACCAATTAACCATTCTAAAACTAAAATTGGTAACCCAATAACAAACATAAATAGCAAATAGGTTAGTACAAATGCAGAACCACCCATTTCGCCTGCCATATAAGGGAATTTCCAAATGTTACCTAACCCAACAGCAGAACCCGCTGCAGCTAGCATAAATCCCATGCGTGAACTCCACTGTGAGTGGCTTTTTTTCATAGTACCAGTACTCATTAATATTTTCCTTTAATCTCAATTAGTTTAATTCAGCGTTGTTGCAAAAATAGTACATTTTCATTAGTAAATTTTTAATCATGCCATGAAATAAGTTGATAAACAAGAATTCATTAACTTAATTAGTTATCTATATTCAAAAACGAGTCGAAATTTGACTACTGATTGATAAAAGTAAGCACATAGCATATAGTTAAACTCAGATTTTTAATAATATAAAAAGAGCAACTATGTCAAAAAATATTGATCTAAACGAAATCGACAAATTTTCACAACTTGCTACTGATTGGTGGAATCCCAATGGCAAATGTAAGCCACTGCATATAATCAATCCATTGCGAGTGGATTATATACAACAAAAATGCGGTTCGTTAACTAACCAAACTGTGTTAGATGTAGGGTGTGGTGGCGGAATTTTGTCTGAAAGCCTAGCTAAATTAGGGGCAAATGTTACCGCTATTGATCTTGCTGATGAGTCGCTTGCTGTCGCTAAAACGCATGCTAAGCAAAATGATCTTACAATTAATTATCAAAAGCAAACAGTTGAAGAACATGCACAGCAACACCCTGAGCATTATGATGTAATTACCTGTATGGAATTATTAGAGCATGTGCCAGATCCATTTTCAGTTATTCAAGCTTGCTCAGTATTACTTAAACCTAATGGAAAATTATTTTTATCAACCATTAATCGCAATCATAAAGCCAAATTATTGTTAATTTATGGGGCTGAATATATTGCTCGCTTAGTGCCTAAAGGTACGCACGACTTTAACCGTTTTATTCGCCCATCAGAATTAATGACACTTGTTGAACAAGCAAAATTAGATGTGGAAGATATTATTGGTATGGAGTATCACTTATTTAAAAATCAATTCAAGTTAAGTTCAAATGTTGATGTAAATTATATACTAATGGCAAAAAAATAAGATATGTTTAAAAATGTGATCTAACTCTCAATTTCGATATTTTATTCACTATTTTTTTTAAAATCCTCTATAATTTGGCATGTTACCGATAACAAGGATTTTTATTTTAGAGGACTATTTATTTATGCCATTAATCATAATTGCTATAGGTGTAGCTCTGCTACTTATTTTAATGTTACCACTTCGAGTTAATGGATTTATTGCTCTCATCCTAGTTGCATTAAGTGTTGGTGTTATGGAAGGAATGCCAATTATGGATGTTGTAAAATCAATTAAAAATGGAGTTGGTGGTACACTTGGTAGTTTAGCCTTAATTATGGGTTTTGGGGCAATGCTAGGAAAACTACTAGCCGATTGTGGAGGTGCACAACGTATTGCAACAACGCTTATTGAAACATTTGGTGATAAAAAAATCCAATGGGCTGTGACGCTTACTGGTTTTATTGTTGGCTTTGCTCTTTTTTATGAAGTTGGTTTTGTTTTATTATTACCATTAGTGTTAACCATCGCCGCAACATTACGAATATCCCCTTTGTATGTCGGCATTCCAATGGCTGCTGCATTATCTGTTACGCATGGTTTTTTACCTCCACATCCAGGGCCAACTGCGATTGCTGAAATTTTTAAAGCAGATATGGGACGAACTTTGCTTTATGGCACTATTATTGCTATCCCAACGGTAATTTTAGCAGGACCTGTATTAGCAGGATTACCATTTATTCGTGCAATTAATCATCCAATTGAAGACGGTTTATACAATTCTAAAAAATTCACTGATGATCAAATGCCAAGTTTTGGTATCAGCATATTTACTGCGTTGATTCCTGTGATCTTAATGTCAATTCGTGCTGTTTGTGAAATGACGTTAGCTAAAGGCCATGCAGTATTACCTTATGTTGAATTTTTTGGTGATCCTGTCATTGCAACATTAATTTCAGTTTTAGTTGCCGTATTTACTTTTGGTATTTTCCGTGGGCGTTCAATGGCCCAAATTAATGAAACGCTTGCTAACTCAATCAAAATCATCGCAATGATGTTATTAATTATTGGTGGCGGCGGTGCTTTCAAGCAAGTGCTTGTTGATAGTGGTGTTAAGGTTTACATTGAAGAGCTGATGCATTCGTCAAGTGTTTCACCCATTGTTATGGCTTGGCTAATTGCTGCATTATTACGTTTGGCACTAGGTTCAGCGACAGTAGCGGCATTAACTGCTGGTGGTATTGTATTTCCACTAATCGCCTCAACAGGAGTAAGTCCTGAGCTGATGGTTATTGCAACGGGGGCAGGTAGCGTTGTGTTTTCACACGTTAATGATCCAGGATTTTGGTTATTTAAAGAGTATTTCAATTTAAGCATTACTGAAACAATGAAGTCATGGTCATTGTTAGAAACAATAATCTCTGTTTGTGGGTTAGCAGGTTGCTTAGTGATTAATATGTTTATTTAATCAAGCTTCATTGTCTATTTTACCTCATCAGGTTTGTCTTACTGATGAGGTATTTTCCGTATATCTTCACACATTTTGAACTCATTCATTTTTATTTATTTTCTATTTTAATAGAAAATAAAATTTTACTGGTTTTTTAAATTAAAAGCAGATAGAATGCTTCGGCAATATTTTATCAACAATTCAACTCAATGGTGAATATTGTCATGTCTCGCATAGTTAAAGAAGCCCTCACGTTTGACGACGTGTTATTAGTTCCTGCTCACTCAACGGTCTTACCTAATACAGCTGATATCTCTACTCAACTAACCCAAACTATAAAGCTCAATATTCCAATGCTGTCAGCGGCAATGGATACCGTCACCGAATCCGATCTTGCTATTGCATTAGCCCAAGAAGGTGGAATTGGTTTTATACACAAAAATATGTCGATTGAAAGTCAAGCCAATCATGTAAGATGTGTTAAAAAGCACGAAAGTGGCATTGTACAAGATCCTGTATCTGTTTTACCAACTGCTACCATAGAGCAGGTTATTGAACTTGCTAAAGAGCACGGTTTTGCAGGATTTCCTGTTGTGACCGAAAGCCAAGAGCTTGTCGGTATTATTACCGCGCGTGATGTACGTTTTGCCACAGACTTATCTTTACCTGTTACCGCAGTTATGACACCAAAAGACCGTTTAGTTACCGTTAATGAAGGTGAACAACGCGAAATTGTACTACAAAAAATGCACGAACACCGTGTAGAAAAGGTTCTTGTTGTTGATTCACGATTCCATCTAAAAGGCATGATCACCGTCAAAGATTACAATAAAGCAGAACAAAAGCCGAATGCCTGTAAAGATGAAAAAGGTCGTTTGCGTGTAGGTGCTGCCGTTGGCGCTGCGGCAGGTAACGAAGAGCGCATTGCAGCATTAGTTGAAGCAGGTGTTGATGTATTATTAATTGACTCGTCACACGGTCATTCCGAGGGTGTACTTGAACGCATTCGCCAAGCAAGAAAGACCTATCCAGAACTACAAATTATTGGAGGTAATGTTGCTACAGCCGAAGGTGCTAAAGCCTTAATTGATGCCGGCGTTAGTGCTGTTAAAGTTGGAATTGGCCCAGGCTCTATTTGTACAACTCGTATTGTCACTGGCGTTGGTGTACCACAAATTAGTGCTATTATGGACGCAGTCGAAGTGGCGCAAAAGCACAGTATCCCAGTTATTGCTGATGGTGGAATTCGTTTTTCTGGCGATATTGCTAAAGCGATTGCTGCAGGCGCGTCTTGTGTGATGGTTGGTTCCATGTTTGCAGGTACTGAAGAAGCTCCAGGCGAAATTGAACTATTCCAAGGTAGAGCCTATAAATCATATCGAGGTATGGGATCGCTTGGTGCCATGGCTAAAGGATCTTCTGATCGCTATTTTCAAACCGATAACGCTGCTGATAAACTTGTGCCAGAAGGCATAGAAGGGCGCATCGCCTATAAAGGACAATTAAAAGAAATTATTCACCAACAAATGGGTGGTTTAAGATCTTGTATGGGATTAACGGGTTGCGCAACGATTGATGAATTAAGAACTAAGTCTAAATTCTATCGTATTACGGGGGCAGGTATGAAAGAAAGCCACGTCCACGACGTTCTTATTACCAAAGAGCCACCTAATTATCGAGCTGGTGCGTAAAAGAGGGGAAACCCTCTTTTTATTTTGTATTTTATTTAGTATTTTTTATTAGATTTTGATTTGGTTTTTACTAAAAAATAAATATTTCAACTTGTTAATTTTTTAACAAAACTTATTTAAAGTGTAGGAATTACTCTCGTTGTTTACAATAATTTGAGAAACACTGTAATAAATATACATAAAAAACCAAAATTAACGCCCTATCACAGACAAGAAATAGGGCGCTGATATCATAAAGAAAAACAACCGTCACTAATTAGGCCAAACACTCTATGGTCATTCGCTAGAGCATTTATAATATGCTAAACAAGCCTGATGAAAGCTGTTAGTTCTTTTAACCTGCTAGAATAAACGCTATAAAAAACTGCCTGCCAAAATGCGATGTCTATCTAAAACATGCTATTTATAACCTCAAAAAACGCATTTAACATTAAATAACATCACTCCTCTGAATATAACACACTAATAAAAGTGTAATTTTTTAGATAAACGGTGTAATCACTATTGGGTATTTACTCGACTGCTCTTTTTTTAGGTTAAATTTTTGTAAAAAATATTCAGGAGTCTATACCGTCTGGAGATTAAAAAATGAAAAGAGTGATACGAACTTTAAATTGAAATGTGGCATAATCAACAAATATTTAGTGATAAAAAAGACAACAAAACTTAAATGTTTTATTAATTTTTATAATACCGTTAAACTGCATAAAATGATTTCAAGGGAAACGCCTTATACATTTTTAGAGGATCAGTCAGCCCTTGGCCTTAACTAAAAAATAATTAATTTTACCAAAAAAAGAGATAACCATATGGAACTAAGAGACAAATTAAACTCCCTAGAAGGGTATCAAGAAATTATAGATTTAAAGATACAGTTCATTAAAGAACGTTTTGAAGAAATAGAAAATTTAAAACAAGATGAAAAGGAAGGAATACAAAAATACCCCAAACCAAATAATGAAATTATCGAAGCAACATATGATAGCATTTTCATTTATCAATCTGATATTTTAATTGCCAAATACTCAATGGGGCAACCCATATCATCCATTATGGAAGAATATAAAATAACGGTTTCTTATATGGAAAAAGGCTGGGACGCAATATCCGGCTATATATCCATGGTTTGGATGTTATCTATCGGTATTATGCTGGAGGCAGAGCCAGATATATTTGAAAAATTAAAATCTTTGGTTGAAAGGGATCATCTTAATGATTATCTGGTTGATTTTCTTTTACAAAACAGTACCCAATGGGGCAAACAAACGGCAAAGTTTGAATTTCCAAGACCTTATAAAGCAACTCAAGACATTATTTCATTGGCTCAAACAGATAAAACCGCAGCCCTAGAAAGATTAAAAAAATACCTGAAAAAAGAGTGGTATAGAGGACATTCTGATTTGGGTTGGCATGATGGACATAAAAGCAAATGGAATATTCATACAGGCTATTGGAGCTTTGAAAGTGGTGCGTTAGCCAAAATACTCGGCTTAGACGACACCACTCTAAAAGACCAACCATACTACCCTTACGATATGGTGCATTGGGAAAAATAAAATATGGAAATACTTTATACCAACGATTGGCTAAAATTTCGAACCCATCCTAAATTTTGTGTATTTGAAAATAAAGTTGATGGTTAATTCTGATACCAAATTCAAACAAATCTATTAAATTTTTTATTCATCCCCTCCACAGTTATAACAACCGCTTAATAATCCTATCCACTTTGATGCGAGTTAGTCGCTTTATCAACTTATGAACTTGATTTGGATAAAATTGGCTTGCTTGGATTTGTTGAAAATGCGTTATCAACGTGGTCTTTTGACGAATGGTGTTCAGTTCTTGGGTGAACTTATCACTTAATTCTTGTTTTGGGTCATGCACTAATATGCCGTTTTCAAGGTCAAGCCGCCATGCTCGAGGATTTAGATTATTACCAGTTATGAGCGCCCATTTGTTATCCACCCAGATGCCTTTTAGGTGATAGGTTTGTGCTTCATCCTTCCATAACCTTATGGTCAGTTGTTCTTTATCAATAAAACTTTGTAAGCGTTCAATAAAGCTTCTTAAATTAATTTCATATAAATAAGGCAATCCGCCTGATATGTTAAAGGGTTGATCAGGTGGAATGTAGAAGTCGTTAGCTTCTTTGTCGCCAATAATTAATTCGATTTGGCGCCCTTTGCGTAGCAGGCGAATAATGTCGCGCACTAGGATGTTAGGCAAATTAAAGTATGGCGTACAAAAAATAATTTTTTGTTCGGTTACGTTGATTAAGTGATGGATGATTTTATTTAGTGAGTTATTACGCCCAAGTCCCATTATTGGGGCAACCGATAAGGCGTCGTTGTCGGCATTGCCGTCATATTGGTAACTTGCATCCATTAAGTGTTGGCGCAGAGCTTTGATTTCGGATTTGATCTGTTTGCGCGTTTTGTGTGTGCCAGTGTTAAGTAGCTGTATAGCTTGATATGGCATAAAGTGGTCGTTGATAAATTGCACCATGCTATCGGCTAATAACGGATTAGTGATAAAGTGGTAGCGGTCGTAGCGGTATTTTTCACGTTTGTGTAAATAGACGTTATTAATACTTGCGCCACTGTAAATGACGGTGTCATCAATAATAAAGCCCTTTAAATGCAATACACCAAGTACTTCGCGGCGGTTTACTGGAACGCCATAAATAGGAATGTCGATTTCTAGGTGCTGCTGTTTTAGCTGGTAGTAATAGTTGGCGTTGGTGTGGGCTTTATCTTCGCCAATTCGTCCACGTTGTGCACGGTGCCAGTCAACAAATATTTTGATATCTAAGTTTGGGCGTTGTTGTTTGATTTTGTATAGTTCGTTAAGAATTTCTTTGCCAGCTTCGTCTTGTTCCAGATAAAGTGCAACTATATAAATACGATGCTGAGCTTGTTTTATGCTTTCCAGTAAAGCCAGTCGATAAGCTTTAGGGCTATAGACAATTTGGTATTGATCTGCATTTTGTTGAATTTTGGCTAATTCATCAAGATGTTTTTGGTGATTATATTTTATAAATGGTATTCGCATGATTTATATATCATTATAACTGATCAATTACGTCAGATTTTTATCTAAGGTAATCTAAATACGATCAGTAAAAATAACGCTCCTTTCTATTTTTGTATGCATTTTTGCTAAGTTGCTTTGGGTTCAGTGTGCTATTTTATTTGTGTCACCTTCTGCCTTTAGCAGCTTGTTTATGCTTTATTGTGGGTGATGATAAATGGTTTAAGATTGTTCATCAACCCATGTTTGAATTATTTTATAAGTTAATGCCAGTACCACAGGGCCAATAAATAGCCCCATTATGCCAAAACCTAGTAATCCGCCAATGACGCCAAATAATATAAGCAAAAAAGGTAAGTCGGCGCCTTTTTTGATTAAGTAGGCTCGCATTACGCTATCTAAAGTTGTCAATATGATTGCAACAACAATTAAGATAATACCTGAAATGGTGTTGCTCACCCAAAATTGCCAACAGATACATCCTAGCATAACAACAACAGGGCCAATTTGTGCCACACAACAAATAAATAAGATGAGTGTTAGCACGCCAGGTAGCGGCATTCTAGTAAATACAAAACTTAATCCGCCAATTAAGGCTAAGGTGATAGCAGTAACTACAACGCCAAGTGCTACAGCACGGATGGACTGGCCTGCTAATGTGACAGTGGTTGCGCCATATTGTTTTGATAATCGATTGGCAAGTAAGTAGACGTATTTGGTGATGTTTTCGCCTTTTAAATAGAGTAATAGGCTAAAAATGATCATCACACCAGCATGAAAGATAAATATGCCAATGTTAGTGACTTGCTCAAGTAGCCAGCTTATCATGGTACCAATATAAGGTTGTATATTTGATACTAAGTCAGAACCATCAGTTTGAATTAGCGTTAACCATTTTTGGTGTAGTTCAGGGCCAAAGGCTGGGATGCTTTCAAGCCAGTCAAGTGTTGGTAGTTTTTGATGAGATAGTGTTTTTGCCCATTCAATAAGGTGATGACTATTTTGAGCTACCGAACTAATAATTAATATGAACGGTATAATGCAAACAAGAGCCAATATCAGCGCCATAACCAGTAACGATAGCCAGCGTTTATTAAATAATTTTTGTTGAATTTTTATCATTAATGGCCAAGTGGCAATAACTACCATCACCGCCCAGAAGAATCCGAATAAGAAAGCTTCAACAACACGATAGGTAATAATGATTAGTAATCCGATAATTAAAAGGTTTAAAATTAGTTTTAATAAGTCAGTCGTGTTTTTTTCTACTGGCATTTTTTTACCATATTTATTAATCTTGATGGCGTTATTATACGCATTATCACTTCAAATTAATATGATGGTGTTTATAATTAATTTTGTTAATGGAGATTTTAAAAATGAAAAAATTAATGTTATTGACATTATTAGGTGTGGCGTTAACTGCGTGTGCAAATTCACCTAAAATGAAACCTATAGCACAAAATGCCAATGATACGGCGCCATTTCCTACAGCTCAAGCTGGTTTTACACGTTATGCTATCCATTTACCAGCGATTGCTAATGAAAGCAACACAAAAGTTGAGGTGATTATTGGTAAAGAGATGAACGTTGATTGCAATTTTCATAATTTAGGTGGCGTTGTTAAGCAAGAAGAGCTTAAAGGTTGGGGATATTCTTATTATGTTGTTGAAAAAACCGTTGGCAATCTATCAACATTAATGGCTTGCCCTGAAGGTAGCAGTAAAAAAGAGTTCGTGACAATCAATCATAATTTAGGTTTATTTAATTATAACAGTAGTTTACCATTAGTTTTTTATGTCCCCAATGATTTACAAGTAAAATACCGCGTTTGGCAACCTAATAGTAAAACTATGCAAGCTACTGCCGAATAATAGCGGTTAATTAATTGCTAAATAACTGTTTATTATCTTATGGGTGGTTAAAACATAGCCACTCAGTTAAGAAAGTTTTAATATTTGATTTTTTAAGTAGACATCTTGAAAAAAAAAGGTATTTTATCCATCGTAATGCAAGGTTAGCTCTACTTGTTCATTTATTTTATTAATGACTTGTGATTGCCTGATTACCTCGGTTTCGCTAGGCGTTTATTATGTTGGTGATTTATTCATTGTTAATAACGTCGATAGCAAAATTTGGGGGTCCGTTGTGTCTTTACAATGGGCTTGTGTCTAACATGTAATATCCCTACAAGAGGAGAAGTGGTGAGCATGTTTACTCAACGTAAAACAATTTTTTCAATCGTGGCTGGTGTTTCACTGGCGTTATCTCAATCTGCTATTGCTAAAGATCGTGTCGTGCATTTTTACAATTGGGCAGGTCAAATCGGTTCTCATACGATTTCGGATTTTGAAAAATCAACAGGCATCAAACTTGTTTATGATGTGTACGATTCAAACGAAATCCTTGAAGGTAAATTAATGGCAGGCCACTCTGGGTTTGATGTGGTTTCACCTTCTGATAGCTTTTTAGCTAAACAAATTAAATCAGGTGTTTATTTACCGTTAGATAAAAGCAAGTTACCAAATTGGAAAAATCTTGATCCAAATTTAATGAAGTTAATGGCAACGCATGATCCTGACAATAAATATGCTATTCCTTATGTATGGATGACAACAGGTATCGGTTATAACATTGATAAAGTTAAAGAACGTTTGGGCAAAGATGCGCCAGTTGATAGTTGGGATTTAGTCTTTAAACCAGAAAATATGGAAAAACTAAAAGATTGTGGTGTGGCATTTTTAGATGCGCCAACTGAAATCTTTGCAAGTGCACTGCGATATTTAGGTAAAGATCCAAACAGTACTGATGCTAAAGATTATACTGGTGCGGCTTACGAGTTGTTAGAGAAAGTGAGACCAAATATTCGTTATTTCCATTCTTCACAATATATTACTGATTTGGCAAATGGTGATATTTGTGTCATTTTAGGTTGGTCTGGCGATATTTTACAGTCACGAGATAGAGCTAACGAAGCAAAAAATGGTGTGCATGTTGGTTATCAAATTCCAAAAGAGGGCGCATTAGTCTTCTTTGATACTTTTGCTATTCCAAAAGATTCAGACAACCCTGATGAAGCGCATGAGTTTTTAAATTTTGTTATGAAGCCTGAAATTGCCGCACAAGTTACTAACGATGTGAATTTTGCTAGCGCCAATAAAGAAGCAAATGACAATTTTGTAAAACCAGAGGTGAAAAACGATCCAGCGGTTTATCCAAAACCAGAAGTGATGGAAAAACTATTCACTTTGCAAGTTAAAGATCCTAAACTTGAGCGCGTAATTACTCGTACATGGACTAAACTTAAAACTGGTAAATAGTCGATATTTGGTATATCGAATTTAAGTGTTAATTCTAGACGGATGGGTTATTTAGCCTTTCCGTCTCGTTTTTTTTGGCTTGTTGTTATGAGGAAAATAGAGTGAATAATAAAACAACAAATCAGGTACAGCCTAAAAAAAAGATGGTAACTCCACTTTTGGAGATCAAAAATTTAACCAAGGTTTTTAATGATGATTATTATGCCGTTGATGATGTTAATCTGACTATCTATACTGGCGAAATTTTTGCCTTATTAGGTGCGTCAGGCAGCGGTAAATCTACGTTATTACGAATGCTTGCAGGTTTTGAACAGCCTACCTCAGGGCAGATTATTCTTGATGGTAAGGATTTATCACAAGTTCCGCCTTATGATCGTCCAATTAATATGATGTTTCAATCGTATGCTTTATTTCCTCACATGACGGTTGAGCAGAATATTGCCTTTGGTTTAAAACAAGATAAATTAAATTCATTTGAAATAAAACAGCGTGTTGAAGAGATGTTAGCCCTTGTGCACATGGAGCAATTTGGGAAACGTAAACCACATCAATTATCTGGTGGTCAAAGACAACGTGTAGCACTAGCACGAAGTTTGGCTAAACGTCCAAAATTGTTATTGCTTGATGAGCCAATGGGAGCGCTCGATAAACAACTTCGTGATCGTATGCAACTTGAAGTGGTGAGCATTTTAGAGCAAGTGGGTGCGACGTGTGTGATGGTGACACATGATCAAGAAGAAGCCATGACTATGGCTGGCCGTATTGCTATTATGAATAAAGGTCAATTTGTACAAATCGGTGAGCCTGAAGAGATTTATGAACATCCAAATTGCCGTTACAGTGCCGAATTTATTGGTTCAGTAAATGTCTTTGATGGTATTTTGCAAGAAACACAAGAAGACGGTTTGATTATTAGCTGTCCTATGATTAAGCGCCCATTAAAAGTTGATTATGACTCACCAGCGGTTGAAGGTGTACCAACACAAGTTGCACTACGTCCTGAAAAAATTAAACTATGTGACGAAGTCCCAGAAGATGGCTATAATGTGGCAACAGGTGAAGTGGTCGAAATCGCTTACCTTGGGGATCTGTCGATTTATCACGTTAAATTACCAAGTGGGCAAATTATTATTGCGCAACTTCAAAATGAACATCGTTATCGTAAAGGTATGCCAACTTGGGGTGATATAGTTAACTTAAGTTGGGAAGTTGATAGCTGTGTTGTGCTTACTGAATAAACAAAAGAGGATATCATAATGCGATCCATTGTATTAGGATTGTTGTTAAATGCATTTGTGTTGCTCAATGTTTATTGGCGTTTTGTGACAACAGGAGCATTTGATAACTTATTTCTAGATGCGCTATTTACTGCAATGACCTTGGGATTTTTGTTGTCATGCTTGGGGTTATATTTAGCAAATTATAAACCATCTAAATTTGCTTATCGGCTAATTATTGCTGGCAGTATATTGTTTGTTCCTGCTGGGCTTGTGACAATTTATTTTGCTTATAAAAAAATGAAGCAACAACGCCCAGATACTGATCTGATGACACTTTATGGGCGGTTAATGGTTATTGCTATCCCTTATTTATGGATGCTATTGCTATTTTTATTACCATTCTTAATTGTCTTTAGAATTAGTTTTTCTGAAAAAATCTTTGCTATTCCACCTTATACTGATTTATTTAGTTATGATGATGGATTACTAAATATTGCTTTGAATTTTAGTTATTATATTAATTTATTTCATGATAATATTTATTTTGCGTCTTATTTAGAATCATTAAAAATTGCGGCTATTTCAACCATATTATGTATTTTAATTGGTTATCCATTAGCATGGGCAATTTCGAAATGTAAACAATCCACACGAAATATTTTGTTATTATTAATTATTTTGCCATCTTGGACATCGTTTTTAATTCGTGTTTATGCGTGGATTGGTATTTTAAATCAAGAAGGTTTTTTAAATCACTTTTTAATGTGGTTAGGAGTTATTGATCAGCCTCTCGTGATTATAAAAACCTATTTGGCTATTTATATTGGTATTGTGTATTCTTATTTACCGTTTGTGGTATTACCAATTTATACTTCGTTAAGTAAAGTGGATTCGACGTTAATAGAAGCCGCATTGGATTTAGGTTGTAAACCAATTAAAACCTTTTTCAAAATTATTGTGCCACTCACTAAAAATGGCATTATTGCTGGCGGTATGCTAGTGTTTATTCCAGCCGTTGGTGAATATGTGATACCTGAATTATTAGGGCCATCTGAAAGCATTATGATTGGTACGCAGATTGGGACTATATTTTTTCAAAATACCGATTGGCCAGCAGCAGCAGCGGTTGCGACTGTTATGTTATTGATTTTGATCGTGCCAATTTACTATTTCAATAAATTTCAAAGCCGACAAATGGAGGGTAAATAGATGAATGATTTACCTGTTATTTTGCGATCTTCTGTGATTGTATTTATCTCATTACTATTGGGCTCGTTAATACTATCAGTACTGATTAGTTCGGCTGGATTAGGTTTACTTACCAATATAAGCTTATATGTTAATAGTTTAATATTTAGCTTGATTGTGACAGTGATTGTGACATTAGCACTTATTTTTCGATGTCTTAAAGGGCTTATTTTATTGGTGGTATTTTCGTTTTTATATATCCCAATGATTATTTTAATTGTTTACTCATTTAATAGTTCTCGTTTAGTGACGGTATGGGCAGAATTTTCAACTAAATGGTACTTTGAGCTAATGCATAATGAAGAACTACTTAAAGCTGTTGGTCTGAGCTTAGCAATTGCCGCGTGTGCAGCGACTTTTGCAACAGTTTTAGGTACGCTTGCCTCTTATGCTATTGTTCGCTTTAAACGATTTAAAGGTGCAAATCTGTTTTCATTTATGACAACAGCACCACTTGTTATGCCTGATATTATTACAGGCTTGGCATTGTTGCTTTTATTTGTTGGTATGGGGCAGGTTCTTGGATGGCCAAAAGATCGTGGCGCAATTACTATTTGGATGGCGCATACCACATTTTGTATGGCTTATGTAACTGTAGTCATTAGTGCTAGGCTCCGTGAGCTTGATAAATCAATTGAGGAAGCCGCTTTAGATTTAGGTGCTAATCCATTGAAAGTGTTTTTTATTATTACATTGCCAATGGTTGCTCCAGCATTAGTTTCTGGTTGGTTATTAGCCTTTACTTTATCGCTTGATGATGTGGTGATTGCTAATTTCATAACAGGGCCTGGAGCAATGACTTTACCTAAATTGATCTTCTCTAAAGTAAAATTAGGTGTTGATCCGCAAGTTAATGCGCTGGCAACTATTATTTTATTGATTGTTGGAATCATCGGGTTTATTTCATGGTTATGGATGCGTAAAACCGAACGACGTAAAATAAATGAAACTCGTATGCATTAATACACACCGTACTTTCTATTATTGCCGCATTTTGCGGCAATATTCGTTTTAAAATCTCCGTGTTTTTTTTATCATTTTATATTATAGTGTGACTTGTCAATTTTTTTGGCAAAATTCTCAGGGCGGGGTGTAAGTCCCCACCGGTGGTATAGCCCACGAGCGCTTAATTTGTCTTGCTAACTGTGATGATTATTTTATTATGCAGTTAATTATTGATAGGTTAAGGTCAAGCAGATTTGGTGAAATTCCAAAGCCGACAGTTAAAGTCTGGATAAAAGAGAGTTGCTTATCTTTCCAATATTTGCTGAAAGGCAAAACCATGCTAGTCAAGCACAGCCCTGATTCTGGTATTTTATTTATTTGTACTTAATTAATGTGATGACTAAATAGATCATCGTTAAATGGTTAAACGGTTATTTAAAGTTGATTAAGTAAATAATGAAATGAGCAAGTTAAAAAATATAGGTATTTACCATGAATCAGTTTAATTTAAATGAGTTTGGAACGCCCATTGAGCGCGTTAAAAAAGCGATCGCATCTATTAAAGCTGGCCAAGGTGTTCTGGTTTTAGACGATGAAGATCGTGAAAACGAAGGCGATATTATTTGGGCAGCAGAGTCCATTACAAGTCAGCAAATGGCGCTGACTATCCGTTATGGCAGTGGCATTGTTTGTTTATGTTTGCCACAAAAACGTTGTGATGAGTTACATTTGCCAATGATGGTGGCAAATAATACCAGTAAAAACAATACGGCGTTTACCATTTCGATTGAAGCCGCTAATGGGGTAACAACAGGGGTGTCAGCCGCTGATCGTGTTACAACGATTAAGGCTGCGGTGAATGATAACGCTAAACCGAGTGATCTTAATCATCCTGGGCATGTGTTTCCTTTAGTTGCTAAAGAAGGCGGTGTTTTAGTTCGTCGAGGTCATACCGAAGCATCGATTGACTTAGTGACATTAGCCGGTTTAAAACCAGCAGCTGTGTTGTGTGAGCTAACTAATGATGATGGTACTATGGCAAAAGCACCAGAAGTGGTTGAATTTGCAAAACAATATCATATGCCAGTTGTAACAATTGAAGATATTGTTGAGTATCGTAAATCAATGTAATACAACTTACAACAATATTATTTAATTTAGTTGTGGGAAAACGCCGAGTTGTTTACGCATCATGATAAAAATGGTTCTCTAAAAATGAATAATGCGTTTTCCCAAAATCACTTTATTGGTTTAACCTTATTATAAAAGTTAATAAACCACTTAATTTTTGTTTTTTATCTTTTGAATTATTAAATATTTGCTGATTATCTCACACCTCAATTCAAAGTTTATATCACTCTTTCGGCTTTTTTATTCGTTTATAAATGGACGAGTTTGGTGAATTTTTGATTAATATGATGGTTATCACGCTGTTTATCTAAATAAACAAAAACAGCGCCATTTGTCAAAAACTTTCAGGAACGTATAGTGTTTAAGTAAAAAAAATCATAACAATAATAAAAAATAAATATTCTTTAGTTTGTAGTTTTGTTTGATTTTTAAGTAAAGGTAAACGTTTGGTATCAAGGCGTAGCATTTTACTTAGGTAGTTTAATCTATATAAGAGATACGCATGAATTATAAAAATTAGCCCTTGCTATTTATGAACCTTCATTATAAAATCATTTACTTATTTGAAAAATAAGAATAAAAGTTGTAACGATGTTCGTAGCATTAAACACTATGGCCTAATGGTTAGGAATATATAACAATTAACATCTTTTGGTGGCAAATTTTTATTTGCGAACCATCTTTGTTTTGCCGCTTCTTATCGGCAATAGAGCATAATCAAAACATATATTTAAAGCAAAAACTTGATTACTACGGCAAAACTAAAACAGCAAAGCGAGGTAGCTATGTTTAGCGTTAATAAAGAGTGGGCATTTGTGGTGCTGACCTGCTTTTTTGAATTGTGTTGGATTTTGGGATTTAGCATCGCAACAGAACTTTGGCATTGGATTATTATTGTATCACTCATTATTGTCGATTTTACCTTTTTGACTAATGCTTGTAAAACGATTCCCACAGGTACAGTTTATGCTATTTTTTCAGGTGTTGGAGCGATTGGCGCAACAGTAATTGATATATTGCTTTTTGATAAAGAAGTTAAGTTAATTCAACTTTTTTTTGTTGCACTAATTATTGTTGGTGTTGTTCAACTAAAACGAGCTGATAGTTAATATTATAATAAAGGATAATTTCAATCATGGGATGGCTGCTTATATTGATAGCGTCAGTTTTTGAGGTGTTTGGTGCAATTGGCCTTAAGCTATATGCTGAGAAAAAAAATCCATTTAGGCTAGTTTTGTATTGGGGGGGATTTTTTGTTTCTTTTGTGCTTTTTTACTTTTCGCTCCATTATCTTGAGTTAAGTATTGTTTATCCTGTTTGGGTTGGTCTTGGTACATCAGGCGCGGTATTAGCCAATATGCTGTTATTTAATGAGCCTAAAAACTTTCCACGTTTGTTTGGGCTTACCATTATTATTATTGGCGTTGTGGGGTTACACACAACTTTATGACTAGTTTGAATTTGTTATCCTTATAGATAAAAAAACCGGAGATAAACTCCGGCAGTAATATTTTGGATGAAATAAATGAACTAAATTAAATTGACTAAATTAAATTTCGTCGGCATATTGTTTTAAGAAACTAGCAACGCCGTCTGGGTTTGCTTGCATACCTTTTTTACCTTTTGTCCATTGTGCAGGGCAAACTTCACCGTGTTCTTCATGGAATTGGAACGCTTCAACAATACGGATCATTTCGTCGATGTTACGACCAATTGGTAAATCGTTAATTGTTTCGTGGCGTACAATACCTGATTTATCAATAAAGAATGAAGCACGTAATGCAACACCTGCTTCAGGATGTTCAATTCCATATGCTTGCATAATTTCATGTTTAACGTCTGCAACAATAGGGAATTTCACTTCACCAATGCCACCTTTATCTTGTGGTGTGTTTCGCCATGCATTGTGTACGTATTCAGAGTCCATTGAAACACCAATTACTTCAACACCACGTTTTTTGAATTCTTCTAAGCGGTGATCAAATGCGATGATTTCAGAAGGACAAACAAAAGTGAAATCCATTGGCCAGAAAAATACAACAGCATATTTACCATTAATATGTTGTGATAAATTGAAATTGTTAACAATTTCACCAGAACCTAGAACTGCGGCTGATGTAAAATCTGGGGCTTTGCGAGTGACTAATGTCATGCGTTTTCTCCTATATATTATTGCAAATCTTATCGCTACGTATTATAGCGATTTAAGTCTGTTATCCAAGTCATTATAAACAATCAATATCATAAGTTTAACCTATTAAGTTGTGATTTATTGTTCGGTATTATTTATTGATTTTTTGGTTTACCTTTGTTTTTTGTGTCCCGATGACGTTGTTTTATTTTTTTCTTTTTGATTTCTTCTTTTTTGCTAGCTTTTTTTAATTTTGCTTTTTGCGATGGTTTTTTCTTTGTTGCTGGTTTTGGCGCTTTGGTTTTTGGTCGCAATTGGTCAATTGTTCTTAATTTGATTGGCTCTTGAATATAGCGCTCAATTTTTTGTAGTAATTCATTATCGTGCGCTTCTACTAACATTATTGCCGTACCTTTTTTACCTGCACGGGCGGTGCGGCCTATACGGTGTAAGTAAACATCGGCTGTTTTTGGTGCATCAAAATTAATAACATGAGTAATATCGTCAATATCGATTCCACGAGCTGCGACATCGGTAGCTATGAGTACATTAACAGTGTTGTTGCTGATTCTTTTTATTGCTTCGTTACGTTTTGCTTGTACCATTTCCCCTTCTAAATAGCAGCTATGGATGCCAGCTTGATGTAGTAAGCTAACTAATTCATGTACACGTTCACGTTTACGGACAAAAACGATCGTTTTTTTTAATTCTTCCTGTTTTAATAAGTAAGTAAGCAGCGCTACTTTATGAGCTAAATCATCAGCACGGTAATAAAATTGTAAGATTTTTTTACGTTCTTTACGCGATGGGTCAGCGTTGATTTCGACAGGATCGTTCAAAATACGGTTAGCAAAATCATTTAGTCCATCACCCTCAAGTGTGGCTGAAAATAGTAAGGTTTGTTTACGCCAACGTGTTTCGGCTGATATGGTTTCGACATCTTGCGAAAAGCCCATGTCTAACATGCGATCAGCTTCATCTAAAATAAGCATTTCAACTGCTCGGCAGTCAAAATTCTCTTCTTTTATATATTGTAATAATCGACCTGTTGTCGCAATAACAATATCTTGATTTTCGCTAAATACTTCAGCGTGGTTCATATAAGCAACGCCACCAGTAATGGTTGCAATACTTAAATGTGTCGATTCGGTTAATAATTTGGCTTGTTCGGCAATTTGCATGGCAAGTTCACGCGTTGGTGTTAATATTAAAATACGCGGTGGGCCTGGCTTTCGACGTGGAAAGTCAAGTAAATGTTGCACGGCAGGAATTAAAAAGGCCAGTGTTTTACCTGTGCCTGTAGGGGCTGAGCCTAAAATATCTTTGCCATCTAAAGCAACAGGGATTGTTTGCGTTTGGATTACTGTCGGTGTGGTTATATTTTGTGCTTGAAGATTGTGAATTAAAATATCGTCTAATTCTAAATCAGAAAAAGTCTGTGCTGTCATAGTATTCTTTTTATCTAAAATGATACGGCACATTATAACGTCAATCGTTATAACTACAATCGTTATCACCAGAATCTTTATGACTATGATTAAAAGTGTTATATCTTTATTGGTTATTTTATCGTGTGCCCGTCTAAAAACGAGGCTTTTGCTCATGCAAAACTTATCATTATTAGTTATTTGTGATACCATTGACCATTATGGGTAATGATATACAAATGGTTATTTGTTATATTGTTTATATAAAATTGCTTAGCTTTTATGTTTAACCATTTCGTTATTTGATACAGCTTGACTCAAAACTTCATATTAAATAATACTTCTATAATAATCATCAGATGATAACTATGACTGAATGTTTTTCAAATAATAGCTATAACCAACAGTTAGAAAAGAAAGTCGATAATTTAAAAGCATTATTATCGGATTTCTCTGTTCCTGAATTAGCAGTATATTCATCGCCTATTAGCCATTATCGTATGCGTGCTGAGTTTAGAATCTGGCATCAGGATGAAGATCTTTATCATATTATGTATGATAAAAAAACAAAAAAACGGGTGCGAATTGATGAGTTTCCGGTCGCAACAAAGTTAATAAATCAAGCGATGCAGGCAATTTTACCTTTGTTACGGCATAACCAAGAACTTCGTCATTTATTATTTCAAATTGATTATTTTTCTACTTTAAGTGGTCAACTGTTAATTACGCTTTTGTATCATAAAAAATTAAATGAAAAATGGACTCTTGAAGCAAAAAAGTTAAAAGCGCAATTAGCAGAACAAGGCTTAGATGTTAATATTGTAGGGCGCGCAAGTAATCAAAAAATAACAATAGATGTCGATTATGTTGATGAAGTTTTGCCAGTAATGGATAAAAAGTTTATTTATCGTCAAGTCGAAAATAGCTTTACTCAGCCTAATGCTGCGGTAAATATTAAAATGCTGCAATGGGCTATTTCAGTCACCAAAAAATCATCGGGCGATTTACTCGAATTTTATTGCGGTAATGGTAATTTTTCGATCGCGTTGGCACAAAACTTTCGTAAAGTGTTAGCCACTGAAATAGCGAAAGCATCTGTTTATTCAGCACAGCATAATATTGCTGTCAACCATATCGATAACCTTGTTATCGCACGGTTATCAGCCGAAGAGTTTACTAGCGCTATAAAAAAAGAACGCGAGTTTAATCGTTTAAAAGGGATTAATTTGGATGATTATCAGTGCGAAACAGTGCTTGTTGATCCTCCTCGCGCAGGAGTTGATTTAAATACGATTAATATACTCAAATCTTATAAAAAGATTATTTATATATCATGTAACCCTAATACATTACATGATAATTTACAACTTTTAACCCAAACACATTCAATTCAACATTTTGCTATGTTTGATCAGTTTCCTTATACCGATCATATTGAAACAGGTGTTGTATTGTGTAAAAAGTAAAAAAATGTAAAATAGAGTATTATTAGTTAATAATATTCCATTATTTATACCTAACCACTTATTGCTCAAAGTCTGTATCAGCTTACGTCTATTTAGAATAAAAAAAACCCTAGTAAACTAGGGCTGCATTAAATTGCAAGGAATGGATGAAAGGAAATAAAACAATGAAACAATAATGTCTAGCCTCATGAATCATTGTGTGGATACTATAGCAGACTAAATAAAACTAATTGATGACCGGTCTATTACAATACAGTAATTTATTTGTCATGATCTGTTTTGTTTTTTCATATATTCTATTATTACATTATGTAATTTTTGATAACCGCCTAAAATAATGAAAGGAATATTAAAAATGAAATTGTTAGTTGTTGAAGATGAACATAAAACTGGTGAGTATCTTCGTCAAGGGCTAGTAGAGTCAGGTTTTATTGTTGATTTGACCGATAATGGTTTAGATGGTTATCATCGAGCAATGACTGAAGATTATGATTTAATTATCTTGGATGTGATGTTACCCGATATTGTGGGTTGGAAATTTGTTCAATCTTTGCGTGAAGCTGGAAAAGATACTCAAATTATATTACTCACCGCTATGGGAAGTATCGATGATAAAGTCAAAGGATTTAGCTTAGGTGCAGATGATTATTTAGTTAAACCATTTTCGTTTGCTGAATTACTAGCAAGAATCAAATCATTATTAAGACGTAATGCACCGCAAGTAAATAATTATCAATTAAGTATTGCAGATTTGGTAATGGATCTACCTAAACGAACAGTAACGCGAGCTGGAAAACGAATTGATTTGACTAATAAAGAATTTATGTTGTTAGAATATTTTTTGCGTTATCCTGGTGAAGTGTTACCTAGATCACTTATTGCTTCACAAGTTTGGGATATGAATTTTGATAGTGATACTAATGTGATTGATGTGGCCATTAGGCGATTACGTAATAAAATTGATGCAGATTTTGAACCTAAATTGATTCATACTGTACGTGGAATGGGATATAAATTGGATGTATTAGATGAAGTTGACTAAAATTGTATCATTTCGGTTACCATTAATTGTTTGTTTACTTACTTGTGGACTACTTTACTGTTTTAGTTACTTTATTGAACGTTGGTTTGAAAAACTTTCTGTTCACCAAAATGTATCAGAGTTAACATCTGTTATCTCATCCATAGAGCGCGAACTTACTTATTATTCACAGGATGATAATCGTGATGAATTTTTTCAGAGCCTACTATTAATTTTAACCGGTCATCATCGGTTATTTGTCTATATTGTTGATGATTCAGGCAAAATATTATATCGCACACGGGGACCTAATCTTTCTATTGCCTTAAAACCTGCTGATTTTGAAGAAATTATTACTAAGCATACAACAACAGTATCGAATGTGAATCAATCATCTTATCGTATTGCTGCATCAAGGGTCATAACTGATCAAAACAAACAATACACAACTATTGTAGCTGTTGGTCGTGACTTACAGATTGAATTTATCAGGCGATTAAGAAAAGGCTTAAAAATACTTATTGGTATTTCTTGTATCTTGGCGTTAATTGGTTCATTTATTTCTATCTATCTTACTCAAAAACCGATTAATCGATTAATTAAGAAGATTGAACGTATTAACTTAAAAAACCTTAACCATCGTATTTCAACTTCATCTGTTCCAGTAAAATATGTTAGTTTAGTCAGGGCTTTTAATAAGATGCTTAACCGAATGGAAGATGTTTTTCAAAGACAACGTAATTTTACGGCAGATATAGCTCATGAAATGCGTACACCTATTACTAATTTGACAACTCAAACTCAAATCGTATTAAGCAATGCAAGAACGACCGAAGAGTATAGAGAAATCTTATACTCAAATTTAGAAGAGTATGAAAGAATGTCACAAATGATATCTGATATGCTCTTTTTAGCACAGGCAGATAATCGTCAATTAGTACCTAATCTAGTTGATATTAATTTGCATAACATGATGGTTATGGTATGTGATTATTTTGAGCCACTTGCTGATGAAAAAGCTATCAAATTCGAATTAGAAGGGGAGTGTTGTCATATTCTAGGTGATAGAATGATGCTAGCAAGAGCAATAAGTAATATTTTATCTAATGCCATTCGTTATACGCCAGAAAATGGAATTATTAAAATTACTTTAGCTCAAGTTAGTGAAAATCGTGTCAAAGTTGTGATTTCAAATCCTGGTAAAAAAATCGATAGTCGCCATTTGCCTCATCTTTTTGATCGTTTTTATCGTGTAGATGAGTCTCGTCATCGTAACGGCAATAATACTTCGGGTACGGGGATTGGGCTTGCAATTGTTAAATCGATCATTGATACGCATAAAGGTAATATTACAGTTGAATCAGACGAACAGTCCACTCGATTTATTATTAACCTGCCAACCGCTATTTAATATCAAAGTCACTGATTAATAAATTAGCCGCTGCATAAGCGGCTTTATGCTGTAATTCTTCGGGAACTTGTTCGTTACATACTACTTCATCAAGAACTCGCATTACTGCGCCTAACGCATCATCAATATAACCAAGTTCATTACTGCCAATTTGGGCGTATTTTTCACGAATTAGTTCACAATACTTATTCATTTTACTTATTCCTTTTAATTAAATTGTCAGTAGAAATTCAACTACAAAAAGTCACCCAATTTTTGATAAACCTGATTAGCACTAATTGTTTTCATCATTTTATCTGGTGATATAATGCTGTATTGATTTTTTCCATATCCTCCTATTAGCATAGGATCGGTTTTGCCAAATAGTGTAATATTGGGTCTATCTAATGCAGCGGTTAAATGGCTTAGTCCAGTATCAACCGATACGACTGCTTTAGCTCCCACAATGACAGTTGCGATGTCATTAAGTGAAAGTTTTGGTAATACTTCAACATGGTTAAATCCTTGAGCAAGGCGTATTGCTCGTTGCTGTTCATGTGAAGCTCCCCAAGGTAGCTTAACTTTTAAGCCTGTCGGTTCAATAAGTTTGATTAATTGTCGCCAACCGTCTTCAGTCCAATGTTTTTCATATCGAGTTGTGGCATGCAAAAAAACAAGATACTGTTGGTTATCGCTAGGCAACGAAGATAAAAAGTGGCGAGCAATGGCATAATCACCCACTGAATTAGGTAAATTGTATTGTAGAGTTTGTGCAAATAACAATCTGATGCGTTCAATGGCATGCATTTGCTTGGGGATATTATGTTTTATATCATAAAACCAACTAGCAATAGGCTCTTTGATACTTTTGCGATCTAAACCATGTTTAATGCCTTGAGCTTTACGAGTAATAAAAAATGCACTTTTAATAAGCCCTTGGGCATCAATAATTGCATCATATTGTTGTTGCTGTAAGTTATTAATAAAGTCGTGTCGCTCTTGACGAATAGCTTTAGAAAACCAATTTTTTCGCCAACGCCTTATTGCCACAGGGATGACCTTATCAACAGCACAATGCCAACTTGGAATTTGGGTAAAGTTTTCTTCAACTACCCAATCAAAGGTAATATTAGGCACGCAATTTGCAGCATCGGTTAATGCAGGTAAAGTATGTAGAACATCGCCCATTGATGAAGTTTTAACAACTAATACACGCATTATCTATTACTCTTTTCACAACGCATTATCAGTTTCATCAATGTTTCAAATACGTTCTCAGGTTTAATATCGATTAAGCTTTGATGATAGCCTTGCTCTGCATTACCTTGGCGGATGCGCTGATATCCGGTAATTAAACGAATAACTTCGGCTTTATTTGATAATGGCGGTGTAAAATCAGGGCTGCTTGGTCCATAAAGTGCGACAAGTGGTTTATCTAATGCAGCAGCAACATGCATCAATCCTGAGTCATTAGTAACAATTGCTTTACATGCTGCAATTAAACTTACCGCTTGTTCTAATTGCGTTTGACCTGCCAAGTTTATACATTGATCGCCATGAGTCATTTTGGCAATAATCTGCTCGCCAACATTATGATCGTTTTTTGAACCAAAAATAATAATTTTAGCATGTTGTTGAACTAGCATGTCGGCAAGGGCAGCGTAATGATAATCAGGCCAACGTTTTGCTGGACCAAATTCAGCTCCTGGGCAAAAGCCAATTAATGGTTCATCTTGTGTTATTGTAAAGGTTGAAAGTGCTTGAGCTATTTCATCTTGGTTAACACTAAGTTTAGGCCATAATAAAGGTTGTGATAAATCAGATGCTGAATGTATTTGCTCTTTAGGATACGCTAGCGCAATATAGCGTTCAACCATTAATGGAAAAGCTTGTTTATCGAGTTTACGCATATCATTTAATAATCCATAGCGCATTTCACCTTTCCAACCTGTACGTTTAGGAATCTTGGCAAAAAATGGAATTAATGCTGATTTAAATGAGTTAGGCAACACAATTGCTTGATCATAATGGCTATCACGAAGTGATTTTCCTATTTCGTGGCGTTTTGATAATGCAAATTCACCATGACCTATAGGCATATCAATAGCTTGATTCACTTCAGGCATTTTATTTAATAATGCTTGGCACCAAGCTGGCGCCATAACATCAATTTCATTGTTAGGATCAAGTTGTTTTAATGTGCGATACAAGCTTTGCGACATCATCATATCGCCAACCCAAGATGGACCAATAATGAGTGTTTTCATTAAATTACCTTTCTTGCTTATTAAGCCATTGCATATATTTGGTTGTGCCTTCTGCGACTGTTTTAAATTCAATCTGGCAACCTGTTTTTCTAAAGTTAGATAGATCTGCCTGTGTAAAGCTTTGATAACGGCCTTTTAAATGATCAGGGAAAGGGATGTAATCAATTTCTTCTTTTTTGTGGTAAGTAAGAACGGCATCAGCCACAGCTTGGAATGATTCAGCACGGCCTGTTCCACAGTTATAAATGCCTGAAATATTGTTTTTCCAGAACCATAAATTGACATCAACCACATCACCAACATAAATAAAATCACGTTTAAAGTTATCGCTACCAGCAAATAACTTTGGCTTTTCGCCTTTATTAATTTGTTCATTTAAATGAAACGCAACACTGGCCATACTACCTTTATGATTTTCTCGAGGACCATAAACATTAAAGTAACGGAATCCGCAAACTGGTGATTTTGCTTCGGGTAAAATTTCTCTGACATATTGATCAAATAAAAATTTAGAATACCCATAAACATTTAAAGGTTTTTCGTATTGACGATCTTCAATAAAGTTATCGCTGCGTCCGCCATAGGTAGCAGCTGATGATGCGTATAAAAATGGAATATTAAAATCTAAGCAATAATGCAGTAAATCTTTGGAATAATCATAATTATTTTCCATCATAAATTTGCCATTCCACTCGGTGGTTGATGAGCAAGCACCTTGATGGAAGATAACGTCAATATTAAGGTCTTCGTTTGAAATGATAGCAGCAATAAATTCGTCTTTATCCATATAATCGGCAATATCTAAATCAGCTAAATTAGCAAATTTAGTGCCATCAGTTAAATCATCAACGACTAAAATGTCTTTACGACCTTGATCATTTAAACCTTTAACAATATTACTACCAATAAATCCAGCCCCACCGGTTACCACGATCATATAATTTTCCTTAACCAATAAATTTATCTGCTTATGATACCGATTTATGGCAAAATTTTCGAGTGATCATTTTAAAAAGCATGAATGAAAGTGGGATATTTACGAATTTATTTTATTTTTGCTGTGACTAAAATATATCTTGCTAAGTGAAGATAAGGTTCTGTTTGGCAGTATTTTTGTTCCAGTTCTAATAGTTGTTCAAAATGGGTTTCTGCTTTGGATTTATTAGTAAGATAATCGTGAAAAATACGAATCCCCGTTTTTTGTAAAATAGTAAAATTAGCTTGAATAAGCCATTGATATACATCGTTCGGATCCCTTGGATAATCGGGCGAAAGTGTCTTTTTTTTGCGTTTAGCTAGCCCAGCTTGAGTGTAGCCAAAATTGCCTAATGTCACCGTTTTAAACAAAAGTGCATGATAATTATAAAACATTAACGATAAATAACCGTCAGGTTTAAGATGATTTTTTAATGAATTTATCAATTTAATTGGATCAGCTACCCATTCCAATACCGCATGGCAAATAACTAGATCAAATTGTTGATTAATTAAACTATCAAGGTGCTGAATAGAGCAACAAAGGCAATTGATAGTTAGGTTTTCTGCTAGTGCTTTTTGTTTGGCTAGTTCTAGCATTTGCTCCGAAATATCACAAAGCGTTACTTGATGGCCAAGTTTGGCTAATCTACAGGCGATTTGACCTTGTCCTCCACCTGCATCAAGTATGGTTATTGGTTTATTGGTGGGGTAGGTCGCTAAGATCTTTTCTAGTTCTTGCCACACTATCGCTTCACGAATTTTACCTTTAGTCGTGCCATAAATGTTTTGAGCAAATTTATTACTGATATCATCAAAATTACGATCTTGTTTATTCATAGTTATTTTTGATTATTTAACTGTTTTGCTTCTGCATTTATTTGTTCTATTTTATTTGTCATTTTATTATGGCATTGTTCCATTAAAGCTCTAGCATCTTCTTTGCTTAATGTGTTGGTTTCAATAGGCTCTAGCATTTCAACAATAAAATGACCATTATTTAAACGGTTTAATCTGATATCATTGGTTTGAGATACGCAAATTGGCACAATAGGCACTCCCGCTGCAATTGCTGCTTTAAATGCGCCAGTTTTAAAAGGTAATAATCCACGACCACGGCTACGAGTACCTTCAGGGAACATCCAAATAGAAATATTACGTTTTTGGATTTCATTAACCACTTGTCCAATTGTATCGTGAGCTTTTGATTTATTATTACGATCAATAAGAATATTACCAGTAAGATAGTAAAGCTGCCCAAAAAAAGGAATCCAAGCCAAACTTTTTTTACCAACAGTGACTGTTTTAGGTTGTACAACATCGCTAGCTACAACGATATCATAATTATTTTGGTGATTGGCAATATACACACAGCTACCTATTTTACTAATATTAGGGTGAATGCGAGTATCCACTTTTACGCCAAATATCGGTTTAAAGAAAAATCCAAATAAATGAGCGAATCTTGCAACATTTTTGGGGTTTCTTGGATTAAACAAGCAAAAAATGGTGCCTAACACACAAATAGCAACACCAATTATCACAACACTAATTAGACGAAAAAGAAATACCATAATTTACCTCATAAGTTAACTTGGCGTATTATATACATAATCAACATTAATATACAGTTGTTAAATATTACTGTTTAAAAGGGTATTCATGCATAAATCGACTATTTTTTGGAATGAAAATCAGACACCAGTTTCTGTTTATTTTGATGATGTGTATTTTAATACGGAAGGGGCAATTGCCGAAACCACTTATGTTTTTATTGATGGTAATGATTTACTTCAGCGTTTTACTCAACATCAAAAAGATACATTTGTCGTTGCTGAAACAGGTTTTGGTTCGGGGTTGAGTTTTTTGATTTTATGGCAAACGTTTTTAAATTTTAGGCGTCAGCACCCAAATCATAAACTTAAGTATCTTACTTTTTTTAGTGTCGAAAAATATCCATTATCATTAGACGAATTAATCAAGATTCATGATAAGGTCATTTCTAAAAACTCGCCTTTATTTTTGTTAGCTAAGCGGCTTCAAACGCATTTAATTGATGCGACTTGTCAGTTTTGACAACGTCAGTTTAGCGATATGTTATGATGATATTAGCAATTACTCAGATTTTTTAGCAAAGCAAAATGTATTGATTGATACTTGGTTTTTTGATGGATTTTCACCAGCAAAAAATCCTGATATGTGGTCAGCATGTTTATTTAAAAATTGTTTTAAACTAACCGCTCATGGTGGGCGTTTTGCTACTTTTACAGCAGCTGGATTTGTTCGTCGTCATTTAATTAATGCTGGATTTACTGTTCAAAAACGAAAAGGGTTTGGTTTAAAACGTGAAATGTTAGTGGGGTATAAGTGAGTTTGCTTTTTATCTATATATATTACAGTCATTTATCAAATTACGGTAAACAACACGAGTAATTCCTAACATTAAGTAATTTTTCTATATTTAGACTTTTTACTTAAACACTATGTTTTCCTGAAGCTTTTTGACAAAGATGGATCTATTTTTGATGGTATTAACTATCACTACGATATTAATAATATGAAAAACATCATAATTAAATTAAAAATCAACATGTTGCGAAAGTTATTCACCATTTTATTTAATTTGTTATAGCTAGCTTAGTTAATTTTAATTTGCTACACTAAAGCCAGTAGAAAATTATACAACGTTCATGGCTTTGACATGACTATTTTCACTGTTCTCACCAAGCCCACTCAAAGCCAGCTTTAATGAATTTTTTAGTTCTTATTTTTAATTTTTTTGAAAATTTAGAAGGTGTTACTAAGTAGCAAGATTCAGTTTTAAAAGCAGAAGTCTTTAAAAAGTCCCGTTCTTAAACTATATAATTTATTGAATTGATTAAGTGTTTTAAACATTGATATAAGTACACATAGGAGCTTGTGAGTCTTAATCGATTTTTATTTAAATTATATTGGAAGTTTCGTAAAAATATAGATTAACTTAGGAGCAAATTATGCGTAAACAAATCTATAATCCACTTACAAAATATCATCATGACAAATTTCCAAAACAAAAACAGGTTGCGCCAGCTTTACAGTGTGAAATGACCCCGATTCCTGATTGTGGCGAAAAGAGCTATCAAGGACATAATCGTTTAGAAGGACGTAAAATACTTGTGACTGGTGGTGATTCAGGCATTGGACGTGCAGCGGCGATTGCTTATGCTAAAGAAGGTGCTGATGTGGCTATCAATTATCTTCCTTTTGAACAAAAAGATGCAGAAGAAGTGGCTAAAGTTATTGAAGCTGCTGGGCGTAAAGTTGTGTTAATTCCCGGTGATTTAAGTGACGAGGCTTTTTGCAAAAAATTAGTTGATGAAGCTCACGATAAATTAGGTGGGTTAGATAATTTGACGTTAGTTGCTGGTAAGCAAACTGCGGTCGAAAACATTATGGATCTTACTACAGAACAAATTAAAAAAACGTTTGAAGTGAATGTGTTTTCGCTCTTTTGGGTGACTAAAGCGGCTTTAGGATATTTAAAACCTGGTTCGACTATTATTACAACGTCATCTGTTCAAGCTTATCAACCTAGTGGTAATTTATTAGATTACGCTTCAACTAAAACAGCTATTATTGCCTTTACTCGTGGCTTATCTAAACAGTTAGCTTCAAAAGGGATTCGGGTAAATTGCGTGGCACCAGGTCCTGTTTGGACACCATTACAAATTTGTGGCGGTCAACCAAGTGATGTAATTCCTGAATTTGGTAAACAAACTCCTTTGCAACGAGCAGGTCAACCCGTTGAGCTTGCAGGTGTTTATGTGCATTTAGCATCAGAAGAGTCAAGCTATACAACAGGCGAAACGTATGGCGTTACTGGTGGTATGCATATTAACTAATGAATATTTGTCACTGTAAAAGTGCTGTTTTATGCGCTCTTACAGCTGATTTATAGGTAATTAATTTTTAAAATCAAATAGACTATTGCGAATTAAAATCGCTATAGTCAATATCAATTAAAAAATAGAAGGGGAATAATATGAAACTTTTTAAAGTGATCTCTTTAGTAGTGTTAGGGCTTTTTTTAGTTAATTGTGATAATTCAAAACAAAAAGCCGATGATATCAAGCAACAAGCTGAGCAAACAAGTTCGGAAATGAGTGACAAGGCCAATCAAGTAGGGGCTCAAATTAGCGAACAAGCGAATCAATTAAGCTCTCAAATTGGCGATAAAGCAAGTCAGTTGGGTTCGCAAATTGGAGATCAAGTTAAGCAAGCAAGTTCAGCTGTTAGTGATAAAGTAAAAGATTTGTATGAACAAACCAAATCAGAAAAAGATGATATGCTTAATAAGGTTAAAGAAGGTAATTATAGTGTTGCCCAAAGTTTAATGATCAAGGCGATTAAAACAAAATTACCTGCATCTATTGATCCGAGCATAACTTTAGTTGATGTATCAACAGATAGTAATGCAATTGATTATAAATATGTCGTGAATAATATTACTAAAGACGCATTACTAGCTGAAACCAATCAAAAAAATTTACAAAACAAATTGGTTGCGTTGTATTGTGGTGATGATGCTAGTATGAAGACGCTAAGATTAGTATTCCCCAAAGGTGCTAATCATAATTATTATATCAATAATGATAAAGTTCTTTCAGTGGATGTAAAATCAACTGATTGTGATGATAATGATTAAATATATTTTGATTAACTTGAATAAAATAAATAGTTAATAGGGGCTGTTGATCTTTGCTGTACATAAATTGCTCAACAATACATTGGCAGCCACATTAACATAAATGCCAGTGATACCATACTGGCATAATTCCTTTCTAACTTATCGTATCGAGTTGATATTGAACGATATTGCTTGATTCTAGCAAAGGCATTCTCGACTAAATGACGATAGCGATAAAGGCACCTATCCATACTGCTTTTATCTATATCCTTACCATAATTACGTTTAGCAATCACCGTTCGCCCGCCTTTTTGACGAACAAAGCACCGAAAAGGCTCGCTGTCATAACCTTTATCGGCTATCACTGTATTGACTTCATCGAGCTTTTCAACTAGGTTTTCTGCATAAGTGATATCATGTCGTTGTCCTTCAGAAAGCTCAAAACAAATAGGCAAACCACCACTATCAACCGCAAGATGAATTTTAGTTGAATGACCACCACAGCTCTGACCTATTTGCTCACAATGCTCCGTTGCAGCGCCTGTACTATGTTGATGAGCCCTGATAATCGAGCCATCTAGGAACCCCCATTCAAAATCCGCTAGTTGTGATAACTGTTTGAAAATATCAACTAATATTCCTTTTTTAGACCACAAATTAAATCGTCTATAGACGGTGCTCCATTCACCAAACTCTTTTGGCAAATCTCGCCAAGGAATACCGGTTCTCATTCGGAAAAGGCTCCCTTCAAACGTCATCCGATGCTCGGATTTATTATTAACTCGACCGGTATTTTTCATTATTTGTAGTAGCTTTTCCCACCGTTTATCTGTTAGCATTGTTCTTGGCATGATGAATCGAGTTATGGTTGTTTTTTGCAGAATTATTATAACTCATATCATGCCGTATAAAAAATAATCACCAAAGATCAACACGCCCTAACAATTATGGGAAAAAATAACGAATTTGTAATAGACGGTGCCACCATAAAATGTACGATGGGCGACAAATCAGCCTCATTAAAAGTCACCTCCAATTTTAGCGTGTACATAAAAAATAAACGCGTTGCAACCGCATTAGACTGCACCAACGTTAATATGATGCCGCCACTGGTTACCTTTGGCACTTGCAAACCCTACAAAGCCGTACCCCCTCCGGGTTGTTTATGCACCTTTATCCCGACCGGACCGTGGAGGGGCACCTACGCCAAAAAAACCATTGGCGGTAAAAAAGTATTAATTGGCAGCTCTTACCTTATCTGCCCCAGAGCAGCCGGAAAAATAAGTATAACCAAAACCGGACAATAAACAGATGGCACAAAATAAATCAGGCAACTGGAAAGAGCCGTTAAAATGTCCGGTTTGCGATAAAAGCATAAAAAAAGACGACCCTAACCACCAAAGAGGCAGAATACAAGACGGTGCCCCTGTAGGTGATGGACCGACAATTGGCGTTAATATAGTCAATCTTCACTATAATAAAACCTTTAGAAATCACCCTTTTTATTTAAAATCTGAAAAAACAAGTAGTCATGATAAAAATGACCGTAACGGCGTAGAAGCGCATCACTTGGTTACGTCAGCCTCTATGGCACAAAAACTAAAATATCAACATTTAGCCCTTTTTTTAGGATATAATATTAACCATTCCAAAAATGGTGTATTGCTGCCTACCACGATGAAAGTTGCTTGCCACTTTGGCGTACCGCTGCATAGGGGCGGACATGGGGTTACGTTTATAAAAAAAGAAGAAAATAGGGATATAAATACCCTGCAAGGCATGACAGAAAAATTAGATGAGTGGAGCAAGGAATTTAACCAAAAGGAGGAGATTGTTTTTTCTTCCTACGATATTGCTAATGAGTTAACCCAACGGACGTATCAAGTGCATGTAAATAAATTAGTGGCTGATATTTGTAAACAATACTTAAAAATAAAGAAATTTTGTGAATATACGGTAGAAGAAATGGAAAATTTAGCCGAAAATTTCATTAATGCTTTGGATAATTTAAGTCAATCTCTTTTTCGTGAGCTTATTTCGTTTAACTGGACGCTCACTTCCGACGGTTTTGACTATAAACCCGGCGGCATCGGTTGCTGCGGGCAAAAGAATCTGCCCGATAAAAGAGCTTTTTTTAAACAAGCCGACTCTAGCTTAAAATCGATGAATGTTCGCGAGCTGATGTCTGCTATATATTCCAACAGCCAGAAGGCAGACGACATCAAAGCCAAATTACAAAATAAAAAATGCATTGCAGGAAGCATGCAACATGCTGCTGTTATAACGAACAACCACAAAAACTATTTTATAGAAAGAAAAAACTTACAACCCTTTAAATTTAAATAAAACATGGAAAATTATTACTACATTGAAACAAAAATGGATCAGACATATCCCCTTATTAAAGAAGTAGGATATGAACCGGAAGACGACGACAGAAACGCTACATTAGTCTATTTAGAATTTAATGACCCGATCCCGCGAAATCCGGTAATGGCAGATTTTTTATCCGGTCCGGAAATTTATATAACCGATAAGATCGTTGAGGTTATAAAAAATTTTAGTATTAAAGGGGTTAAATTTATTGACACGGAACTTACCACCCCTAAAGGTGAGTTGATTGAAGATTATTTTTGCATGTTGGTTGATAATGATATTGAAGTTTTAGATAAAGAAAAATCGGAATTTACCTATAAATATCTAGTTTATAGTGTCTCAAAATTTATTTTAGATAGAGAAGTATTAAATAAAATCCCATTAGAAGAACGATTAATATTTTTACCAGAAGAATCCCCTTCAAAAATATTATTCCATGAAACCGTCGCTAAAGCCATAATGGACGAAAACCCTACTGGTATGGAATTTATTAATATAGAAACAGGGGGTAAGCCGTTGGGGTAAAACATGGAAAATTACTATTTTATACGAAGAAAATCAGATCAAACGTATCCTTTACTATGTATTACAGAGCGAGATGATCCAAAGAATCCAACTTTAATAAATTTAGAGTTTAATGGCACTATTCCCCGAAATCCGGTAATGGCTGATTTTTTATCGGGTCCAGGAGTTTTTATAACCGATAAGATCGTTGAGGTGATTAAAACTTTTACACCTAAAGGGGTGAGATTTATTGACACGGAACTCACCACCCCTAAAGGTGATCTGATTGAAGATTATTTTTGTATGTTGGTTGATAATGATATAGCAATCTTAGATAAACAAAAATCTGAATTTACCTATAAATATTTAATTTATAATATATCAAAACTCGTTTTAGATAGAAAAATATTAAGCGAGATTCCGTTGGAAGAAAGATTGATTTTTATACCAGAGGAATCTCCAGAAAAAAAACTATTCCATGAAACCGTCGCTAAAGCCATAATGGACGTAAACCCTACCGGTATGGAGTTTATTAATATAGAAACAGGTGGAGTAACACATTTTATTAATTAAAAACCGCCTAATTGCTTATAAATGTACAAAAGCACTACAAAAAAAGACTCAATAAAATGCCCCAAATCAGGATGCAAGGGGCATTCGGGAGATGAAAAGCATAAATGCGAAGCAATACCCAGAGGCGATTACTCTGGAAACGGATTAAAATTAGGGCAACATATCCTTAAAAGCTCTAATGGAAGCAACAAACATTATGGCGGTAGTTTTAGTAATCATCCCTTTTACTATCCAAATCCGCAAAACAAAATGAAACAAAATGACCGTAACGGCATAGAAGCACATCATCTGATTACAACCGATTCAGTTACTCAAGATGAAAGATACGAAAAATTAATCTACATATTAGGTTATAACATAAACCACCGTAATAATGGCGTATTATTACCCACCATAATGGAAGTTGCCTGTACCTTTGCCGTTCCCTTGCATAAAGGTGGGCATTCAGCTACATTTATTCTTGAAAGGAAAATAATGCAAGATTCTACAAATATTGATACTTGGTCGTTTCAATCCAATACACAAGAAAAAATAAAACCTATTCTACCTAGTTATAATGCACAAGACGAGTTGGCAATATTGAACTATAAAAATCATGTAAAACGTATAGTTAAAAAGATTTGCGAAAAAGTTCTGTTCTACGATATTTGTGATAAAAATAAGCAGCAAGAATTAGCTAAGAATTTTATAATTGGTATGGATAAACTGAGTCAAGTCATATTTAAAAAAATCAGTACCTTTAAATGGACAATAACCGCCGACGGCTTTTCGTATTCACCAGGAAATATTGGTTGCTGCGGTTGTGATGATCAAGAGACAAAACGAAAGCTGCTGAAAGAAAAATTAAAAGGTACTCAAAGATTAGCCGCCAGCAATCCCAAAAAATTTTGGGGTGTGCTTTATTCTTCAGAAAAAGTGTGTAATAATTTAAAAAGTGCTGATTTTACTTGCACAGCCGGAGCCGTAACCCCAAACCATCATCGGAATAATAATACCGGCTATTATCAGGAAAGAATAAATATAGAAAAATTTCAAGGATTTAAATAATGGAAAACACAAACAACATGAGTGATTTTGAATACTATTTTATGGAAAGAAAAGAAGACCAAGCTTATCCATTTGTTGCAATTTTAGAACATAATAACGATTTGGTTGAAGCCCAGCTAGACGATCCTTTACCTCGCCACCCCGTATTAGCAAATTATTTAAAAGGTTCTAAAGATTTTGTTACAAAAAATATAGCAGAGGTAATGATGTCTATGAATATGGAAGGCGTACGGATTGTGCCGGTAGAGTTATCCGACCGAAAAGGCGGGTATATCGAAGATTATTACTGTATTTATGTTGATGATAATACCTATGAAGCCCTGGATAAAACTAAATCGGATTATGAATATGATGAAGAGTGTAAGTTTTATTTCATCGATAAAGTCGTCCTGGACACAGAAGCGCTAAAAAAGATCCCGTTAAGCAAACGCTTAGGCTGGCGATTATTCGAAGAACCTGGAACGTATTTATACCATAAAACAGTAGTAGACGAAATTAAAAAACTAGAACCCACAGGCATAGTATTTATTAATGTAGAAGATTATGAATTTTAGACGATGAGAACACAAACAACATGAATGAATTTGAATATTATGTATTAGAACGAGATTCTAGTAACACTTATCCTCTAATTATGTGTGATGAAGATTCTGAACATACGGAAGAATATCTATATGATTATGAAGATGAAAAAATACCAGAACCAGAGGTAATGGAATTTACTTTTAGTGAGCCTTATTTTAGCAAACCAGTAATTGGTGATTATTTTTCTCAACCTGATTCGGTTATTTCAGAAAAAATAAAAGAAGTATTAGCTCCAATGAATATATTGGGTATACAATTAATACCGGCAACAGTTACTAGTAACAAAGGAGATATTTATGAAGATTATTACTATGTCCATATTTATAATAATATAGAAGCAATGGATAAAGAAAATTCTAAATATGATAAAGGAGAAAGATCTTATTTCATTGATAAATTTAAACTTGATGAAAATCATCTAAAGGACATTCCATTAAAGGAAAGGTTAATTTTTAAATTAGCTGAGGATTTAACTATGATGCTATATCATAAATCAGTAGTTGACGCCATAATGGCTGTAAACCCTACTGGATTAAAATTTACTAAAGTTGAAAATTGGCATATTTAAAATGCTAGTATTTAAACCGTAAGCCATGACAATATACGAACTCAGTATAGACGGCGATAATGCTACAAGTTTAGACTTTCCCATACAAGATGAGCAGGAACAATTCCTGCTCCTTGCCGAAGAAAAAATCACCAATAACCTATCGGTAAAAGCACAGTGGCAAGAATTTTTAGTATTAAAAAAAGAGCCTAAAATAGATATGGATTTTAATGATATAAATGATATGGGTGTTTATATCATTAGCCCACGCGCCTATGAGCTACTCTACCCTTTATTCGATGATTCGGTCGAAGTATTACCTTTAAAAAGTGATGACGGTACTTATTTTCTGCTCAACATCATTCAAACAACCGATTGTCTGGATAAAGAAAACTCAGTATATACAGCCTTGCCCGGCGGGCAAATTTTGGAATATGAAAATCTTAGCATAGATCCGCAAAAAATCACTTGCCCTTTGTTCCGTATACCAGAGTTGCCTTATACGGTACTCATAACCGACCAAATACAGGACATATTTTATTTGCATCAATTAAAAGGACTGCATTTTACCGAGAATGAATTTGTAACCAGCGATTTTTAATTTATAAAAAATGAGCCAAGAATCCCCACTATTTAATGCATTAGCGCTTACTATAAAACAAGTTACTCCTACACTGGAAAAAGACGAGAAAATCTATGCGCATCAAATTGTTGCCGTGTCTGATGCAGGCAGGCGGTTTACCCTTAAAGAGCGTCGGGGCTTACCCATGCAGAAATACGTAGGGCAAAAATTACAGTGCATTATTGAAATACTCGATGCCCAATTCTTTTTTCCGGCCAATAAAAAAGAGATAGATGCCTTACCTGCAACCACCTTGAAAGGTATCTACCAATGGAAAGAAACAGGTTATAAATTTATTCCCGAACTTATAAGAATGGTTGAGGGGGCGTTGGATGACGAAGATCACGACTATGATGAGGACGAATATGAAGAAAAAGCACCGGAATACTTTGCGAACTGGGGCGAATTTGGTTTAGGGCTGGATATATACCAAACAAAACCGATGATAAAAATGGGGAATGGTGTTTGTCTGCTAAACGAATACTGCCAAGAAGAGCTAATAGACGAATGGGAATATGGACAAGAATTATATTTTATGCCCAAAACCTTGTTACTTCGTGGTATTCATACCGGAAAACTTAAATACAACCCAATTGCATTAGCTCAAACTTAATCTGACAGACACATATTACTCATCGGCTTTCATTTTAACAAAATGCGTGTCCGATGAGCAAAATAAATTCT
>NZ_WTEX01000013.1 GCF_009795845.1 Gilliamella sp. Lep-s35
GGTTAACGATTTATAATACCGAAAGACCGCATGAGGCACTAAATAATATGACGCCGATTGAATTTAAAACACAAAAACAGGCAGCATGATTTTCTACGTGAGTTGTGTACTAAGCTTGGGGTATTTACAATATCAAAATGGGTTTATTGAACGATTTAACCGTTCGTACGGTACAGAGGTATTGGATTTATATCTTTTTGACAAGCTGGAACAGGCAAGCAAGGTTACCGAAGAATGGCTAACAATTTATAACACCGAAAGACCGCATGAGGCATTAAATAACATGACGCCGATTGAATTTAAAACTCGAAAACAGGTAGCGTAATTTTTTAGGTGGGTTTTGTGCTAAAAATGGGGTATTTACAGATTTATATTTAAAAAAATACACATTATTATTTGATATCTGTTGGATTAGTATATCTATTTCCATTGGAACAATACTCTTTCTTTACCAGCTCCTATACTCTTTCTTGAAATCTTTATCAAAGGTATTTCCCCTGTATTTTTCGTATGTGTTCCTCCGCACGGTATTTTATAATCACCACATATCCAATATCTTACATCAGGATATTTGGGATCTACCTCAATTGGAGTGGGAATATTATCAAGGATAATTGAATTGGCTTTTTCTTCTATTATTTTTATCTCTTCCTGGGAAAATCTATAATCCGTAAGAAAATCAAGGCGACCACCCTGTGGTTTTATATGGCATCCGAGTATATGGGTCACAATATCGCTCTTAAGCAAGTCTATAGCCATATACATAACATGAGTAGCTGAATGACTTTGAGTTAATAAATTTCTTCTGTCTGTATTTATTGTAATGATTACTTCATCTCCAGTAGTAAATTTATTTAATAAATATAAATCTTCAGAAAATATTTTATGAATTATTTTACCTCCAATTTTACAATCTGGATAATTAATGTTATTTATTTTGGATGTTTCTATTAATTGAGTGTCAATAAAATTTATTTTTATACTTGGATCGTTTTTTAAACACATTTCCCCGTGATCTCCCTCTTGACCGCCCCCCTCTGGAAACGCTATAGTAGAATCGAGTTCAATATATTCTCCATATATATTAATTATTTTTGCTGTTAAACATTGTATATCTGGGTACAAATAATACGCTTTTATTGTATTCATAATTAAGTGACTTTAAAGTTAAGGATATATTAAATAATATGTTAAACATCATAAGTTATATTGGCAATACTCCCATTGTAAAATTAAAAAATATTTTTGATTATAAAAAAGCACCCATATTCGTAAAACTTGAAGAATTTAATCCAGGAGGTAGTGTAAAATCCAGACCTGGCAAATTTATGGTTGTGGATGCCCATCAACGTGGAATTTTAAATAATAAAAAAATAATTTTAGAAGCAACAGGAGGCAACACAGGCTTAGGAATTACACTTTCAGCTATAAATCTTGGCTATAAAGTTCACTTAGTTATCCCCGATAATTTCAGCCGTGAAAAAATTAAAACATTAGAAAGTTATGGTGCTAAAATTATTCTTTCCGATCATAAAACAGGCCCTGGTTCTCATATTCGTCTCGCCAAAAAAATTTTGGAATCTGAAAATAAATACATAAATTTAGATCAATTTTCTAATCCTGCTAATCCATTATCACATTATTTAACAACTGGCCCTGAAATTATTAATCAATTAAATATAAACAACGTAGATGTTTTTGTTGCAGGGATAGGGTCTGGAGGTACCTTAATGGGAGTGGGAAAATATTTAAAAGGGATAGATAGTAAAACTAAAATCATTGGAGTTCAACCTGAATAATGTGATTTTTTAAATAATAAATTTTCCTCACATAAAATAGAAGCCATTGCTGTCGGAATCATTCCATCTATTGTGGATTTAACTATTATAAATAAAATGATTAATGTTAACTTTGAGGAAGTTATGGATTTAAGAAATTGGTTAAGCAAAAAAAATGGATTATTTGTAGGAATTTCATCAGGAGCTAATATTTTAGCTGCTTTTAAAGAAGCGATGAACCATGAAAAAAATAAAATTATTGTAACAATAGCACCTGATAGCGGTAAAAGTTATATGGAATATTAAAATTATGATAAATTCAAGCATCTCAGATGAAAGTATTTTACTCTCTAAAATTATTTATTTATTAAATAGATTCAACATAAAATATTTATCAAAAGAAGACATTATTTATTTATATGATTCATTAGAAAAGGATAAAAATGCGTTTTTGCAAAAAGATCCTTCAACTCAGGGGGGCTCTACCTATTTATTGTTATCTTTTTCTTCATTTGATAGCGTAGTTGGATATCGTATAGCAAATTATATTTATAAGAAATATGAAGAAAAAATTGACGCAAAAAAAATTTCTGAATATATAAAAGTAAAAACAGGAATAGAAATCCATCCTGCCTCAACAAAGGTTGCAATTTTGTGATAGATCATGGTGTAGGAACGGTCATTGGAGAAACCTGTATTATAGGTAATAATTGCTATTTTTTGCAGAATATTATATTAGGTTCCTCAAAAATTGCGCAGAATAAAGAAGGGGGAAGACATCCAATAATTGGGCACAATGTCGAAATTGGCGGATATGTAAGAATATTCGGGAGAATTACAATAGGTAACAATGTAAAAATATCTCCGCATTCTATTATTTATAATGATGTTCCTGATAACCACATTGTAACAATAAAAAATACTAAACAATATATTAAGGTAGCCGTTCAATGAGATACTTATATTTTTTCCTTACATTACTCTTTGTGTCATTTTTAGCCACTGGAGGGATCTTTGTCAAATTAAGTGAATTAGGACCTATTAGTACAGGTTTTTATAGGGTACTGTTTAGCATTCCAATACTATATCCTTTTTTTAAAATAGAAAAAAGAAATAAAGTGATCTGTAAAGATAAACTTTTACTCTATATTTCTGGAGGATTTCTAGCAGGGGATTTAATACTGTGGAATATATCTTTTTCATATACGACAGTCGCAAATGCAAATTTATTAGCAAATTTAGTCCCTTTTAGTATAGTGCCGGCCTGCTATTTTTTATATAAAGAAAAAATATCAAAAAAATTTTTACTAGGATTGTTTTTAGCTTTATTAGGGCTTTTTATCCTGATCACCGGTAAACAAAATACTAACGAAGGAAATGTCTTTGGTGATTTTCTTGCATTTATGACATCTATTTTTTATGCCTTATTTTTACTCATTGTTTACAAAGTAAGAACTAGAGTATCTAGCGTACAAGTTATGTATTATAGTGCCTTTGGTTCAGTTGTTGTCCTTTTATTAGCCAGTTTAATTATGGAGGGAGTTAGTTACCCTACAAGTTGGAGAGAACTATGGCCTCTTATTGGGTTAGCTATTTTTTCCCAAATACTAGGGCAAGGTGGCCTTAGCTATATTCTAGGAAAAATATCTGCTAGCCTTGCATCAATATTAGTTCTTATGCAGCCTGTTATTTCCGCATTATATGCTTATATTCTTTTTCATGAAAATCTATCTCTCCAAGAAATTCTAGGAATATTTATTGTTATAGTCGGGATTTTCTTTGCTAAAAATAAATAATCTTTCTATCCTTTTTTAAGACTGAATTCGGTACAATTTAGAATTCAGTTTTTAATTTTTGTAGTTGCTGAAGTGGATGGAAAATTAGTTACAGCTTTCTATCAAAAAGAATTCAAAGAATTAGTATGTAAATACCGCTTTTGGGGCGAGGCTCAAAGATCAATTTTACATTGATATAGTTAATAAACAAGTTGTTATATTACTTTTTTAACTGTATTACGATATCGCTTTTGGGCACACAACTGCAGGCTAAAATTTGATTATTTCTTTTTATTGCTGATTGCGTTAGTGGATTGACTTTGCCTTTTTTCAACACAACTAAGCAACGACCACATATACCAGTACGGCAAGAATAAGGTAATGTTATTTTATTTTGTTCTAATTGTTCTAAAATGGTTTGCTTATTATTACCTTTAATGGTTTTTTCTTCGAAAATAATTGAATAACACTGTTCTTCACTTTTTTCTTCAGGTGGGAAAGCTTTAATGTAGTTTTTGGCCGGTTGCCGTGCCAATACTTCTATTTTATCATCAACTGAAATTTTTCCATGGTCTCGAGCAATCATATTTACGCCAAAATCGATTTGTCCTTGTTCATCTGTTCTAAAATACCCTAATGTTTTAAGCGGTTCATTATTATTTAATGGTTTTCCTGTATTAACATTCATTGTGGTTAATATACAACGAGTACAAGGCTTTACAATATCAAAGATTACCTCACCAATTTTAATTGTTTTCCAACCATCTTCGGCAAAAGGTAGTGTACCTTGAATAATAATATTTGCACGAAACTGTCTGATATCAAGTTTTTCTGGGCATAGATGTTGTAAATAATCAAATGAAGATTTATTTATTAGCAAATAAGGATAACCATCAGCAAAACTGACAGGTATTTTTTGGTAGCGTTTTGTGCGACGTGATAATTGATGTCCAAGCCAACGTAATTGCACATCCTTTTGTAAAAACTGGCTTATGAATTGGTTAACCTTAATTGGTGCTATATATGAAGTAAAACGGTTTCCAAAGACTTCGGTTGGTTCAGCATTATTCGAAAAATCGTCTAAATTTATTATGATCTTTTCTCCTGATGGAAGTGTGACATGGATATCATTTTTTATAATAGCTGTTTCTACTTTTAAAAGCTCAGGATATTGCCTTGCAGTAATGAACGTACCATCAGGTTCAGTAATCATCAAAATGCGATCATTCTCAAAGCCACCGTCAACGGCGTTGGCTTTTGTTAATGATATACCTTGCGTCGATTTGACAGGATATATATAGATCTGGTTAATAGAAATCATGATATATTAAGTTAACTATAAATGTGTTGGTATGATTATATAAATATTAATTAATAAATTATAGATAATAATGTAACTCTACTTGATATTATAAAAATATGTTATTTAATTATAATGTTAAACTTTTAATTCTGTATAACTAATTTCTACAATAGAATAATAAACTTTTCCATTAGGCGTCATAACGACTATTTCATCATCAATTTTATGTCCAATTAAAGCTCTGGCAACAGGACTATTTATTGATATCCAATTTTTTTTAGGATCAAACTCGTCAGCTCCAACAATACGATAGATACGCAAATTGCCATCTTCATCCTCTAATTTTATCCAAGCACCAAAAAACACTTTTCCCTCTTGCCTTGGATCTGGATCGACAATGACCAGTGACTCTAATCGCTTGGTTAAGAAACGTACTCGCCTATCGATTTCTCGTAATCGGCGTTTACCGTAGATATATTCGGCGTTTTCACTACGATCCCCTAAAGCTGCAGCATCTGATACTGCTTGAGTAACTTTAGGTCTTTCCTCTTTCCATAAATATTTTAGTTCACGATCAAGCGCTAAGTAGCCTTCTCTTGTTATGTAATCTGCTTTTTTCATATCATGCTATATCTATTATATCGTTTTTCTTTGTTTATTAAGATTGTTTGTATAAAACTTAAAGCTATTTTTAGTTGCAGGAATTTTAAAGTATAAATAGTGAGAATAATTCTTACATCTTATAATTATATCTCGACAAAAGATTTTTTGCAGGTCAAGAAAAATATCCGTTTTAATGCTTGCTTAGTTGATTAATATAAAAATAAACCCCGAATAATATCGAGGTTTGTCAGTGAGTTGCACCATTTTAAATGGAACATTTTTATAAGTAATATCAATTGAAAACCGACTTACTAAGCTTTGTATTTTTTCATGACAATTGAGGCATTAGTACCACCAAAACCGAAACTATTTGACATGACTGTTGTTAGTTCACGCTCGGTTGGTTCAGTAATAATATTCATGCCAATTGCAGCTTCATCTAATTCATCAATATTAATGCTTGGGGTAATAAAGCCATGCTCTAACATTAATAGTGAATAGATAAGTTCTTGTGCACCAGTTGCACTTAGTGAGTGACCCGTCATTGATTTAGTTGATGAAATAGCGGGAATATTATCACCAAATACTTGTTTAATTGCCCATAATTCTTTGACATCACCCACTGGGGTTGATGTGCCGTGAGTATTGATATAATCAACAGGAACATCTAAATCTTGGATAGCAAGTTGCATACAACGCATTGCGCCTTCACCCGATGGGGCAACCATGTCATGACCATCTGATGTTGCGCCATAGCCAACTAGTTCACCATAAATGTGAGCACCACGAGCAAGTGCGTGTTCTAATTCTTCAACCACAACCATACCAGCACCGCCAGCAATAACAAAACCATCGCGGTTTTTGTCATAAGCGCGTGATGCCTTTTCTGGGTTGTCATTATATTTGGTTGATAAAGCCCCCATGGCGTCAAATTCGCATGACATTTCCCAACAAAGCTCTTCACCACCACCTGCAAATACAATGTCTTGTTTACCAAGTTGAATTAGCTCTGCTGCATGCCCAATACAGTGAACTGATGTTGCACAAGCTGATGTCATTGAGTAGCTAATACCTTTAATTTTAAATGGCGTTGCTAAACAGGCTGAAATCGCTGATGACATTGATTTGGTTACCGCATAAGGTCCCACACCACGTAATCCCTTTTCTTTCATTCCAGCAACAACATTATATTGCGTCTTGGTTGAACCACCATAACCTGCAATTAACCCAGTACGAGGGTTAGAAACTTGTTCTGGTGTTAATTTGGCATCCTCAATTGCTTGTTGTAAAGCTAAATAACCATAAATAGAAGCATCATTCATGAAGCGAACAATTTTACGATCAATCAGTCCGGTTGTGTCGAGTTTGACATTTCCGCATACATGGCTACGCATTCCGCTATCTTTCATTTCTTGGGAAAAAGTAATACCGCTACGACCTATTTTTAGTGATTCTAAAACTTCTTTAGTATTATTCCCAATACTTGAAAGAATTCCTAACCCTGTAATTACAACACGTTTCATTTACTATTTAGCTCCTAAGTTATTTGGCTTCATACTTAAAGTGTGTTGATTATAGCGTACGCTTGTAAGCTGAACAATACCTTAGCTCTTTTTTTATTTTAAATAAAATTTTAGCTTGTTATTTTTTAGTAAAAATAGAATATTTGTTTTGTTATTGAGTAGAAAAGTGCATGGTTTTGGTTGCATCCAATAATAAGATTGCTATAATGCTGTATATATATACAGTTTAATGGTGGTTTTAATATGAATGAAAAAATGATAACGAAGCTTGAAATATTAGCTGAATCGGCGAAATATGATATCTCTTGTTCGTCAAGTGGTGCGTCAAGAAGTAACAAAGGTAGAGGTATTGGTAATGCGCATAAATCTGGAATCTGCCATACATTTACTGCTGATGGAAGGTGTGTTTCGTTACTTAAAATTATGTTGACGAATTATTGTATGTTTGATTGCGCTTATTGTATTAATCGACAAAGTAACGACATACCAAGAGCAGGCTTTACACCAAGAGAGTTGGCCGATTTGACCATCGAATTTTATCGTCGCAATTATATTGAAGGTTTGTTTATTAGTTCAGGCATTGTAAGAAACCCTGATCATACGATGGAAAAGATGATCAGAGTGGTAAAAATCTTGCGTAATGAGCATGGTTTTAATGGTTATATTCATATGAAAGCGATCCCTGGTGCAAGTAATGAACTTATTGATCAAGCAGGTTTATTGGTTGATAGGATGAGTGTTAATTTAGAAATCCCAACCGAAGAAAATCTTAAATTATTAGCGCCCGATAAAGATCATCAAAGCATTTATCAACCAATGCGCCAAATTCATCAAAATTTGCTAGAAAATATTGAAGATCGCAAAAAATTTCGATCTACCCCTAAATTTGTACCTGCAGGGCAAAGTACGCAAGTGATTATAGGTGCGACAGATGAATCAGATAAACAAATTTTGCAATTAACGTCTAAGCTCTATAAAAGACCAAGCATGAAACGAGTTTATTATTCGGGATTTATTCCTGTAAATGGCTACGATAAACGTTTGCCCGTTGTTCAAGATGTACCCAGAATGCGTGAAAACCGTTTATACCAAGCGGATTGGTTATTACGTTTTTATGATTTTAGTGTCGATGAAATTGTGAACGATCAGCATCCTGATCTTGATTTAACAGTTGATCCTAAGCTGGCTTGGGCAATTCGCAATCCACAGTATTTTCCTGTTGATGTTAACCGTGATAGTTATCAAAAAATTTTGCGTGTGCCAGGTATAGGGGTTAAATCAGCAAAGTTAATTGTGATGGCAAGGCGTCACCGTAAACTCACTTTTGAGGCACTTAAACGTATTGGGGTAGTTTTAAAACGTGCAAAGTTTTTTGTTGTGTGTCATGAAATGAAAAAATTTAAATTGCTTGATTCATCGGCCGATTATATCCGACTTACTTTGCAAGAACCGCCTTTGCAAGAACGATCTTTATTAGAAGATAAGCCAAATAATGCTCCTGAGCAATTGGCGATGGGGTGGTAAAGTATGTTAGCGTTTTATTATGATAAAAGCTTTGAAAGTTTGCTTTGTGCAGTTTTTGATGCTTTTAAACTTAAAAAAATGCCAGAATGTTTGTTAACGGCACAGCAGGTTGAGCCTTTGTTAGTGTCTGACAGGCATCATGTTGAATTTAGTGAGCTTAAATATGAGCGAGTGCGTGTGGCATTAATTAAAAAGGTTAGCAAAATTGCACTTCGCCATTTAATGTATGTGTGGCTATCAGAATTGCCCGAAAGCGATTTGACTGTTTTTCGTTATATTTGTAAGGTTTTTAAATCATCTCAATCAATCGAAACTGATTTTGCTGATCACGATGTGTTAACCGTGCATGATATTGCAAAAAAAGTAAGTCGAGAACGGCATCGTGTGATGCAATTTGTACGCTTTAATGCTATTAGTCATCCACTTAACAGTGAATTTGAGCATCATGATAATAATGATAAAGTGTATTTTTCGGTTATCGCTCCTATTTATAATGTATTACCATTAGTTCTTAGCTTTTTTAAAGCGCGTTTTGCCGATCAAAAATGGGCGATATATGACGAAAAGCGTGAATATGGTTATTTTTATAATTTACACACTATTGAGCCTGTTTCGCTTGTTAATAAGGATGATTTGATTATTCACAGCCAAGTTAATCAGCAATATCTAACGAAAGAAGAAGCATTATTTCAAACCATGTGGCAACGCTATTGCAATGCGTTAACTATCAAAGAACGTATCAATCCTAAATTACAACGGCAACAGATGCCAAGTCGATTTTGGCATTATCTGCCAGAAATGAGGCCAGTATTAAAATAAACCTTTAATTAAAATGACTTATATTTAAGGAAACGACGCATTGGAATGATAACACATTTCAAACAAAAAAATTAAGGGGTAACTGTTTTTTAAATTCAACGGGAGGCAAATAGCCTAACGAAGAATGTAATCGTTTATGATTATACCAATAAGCATAAGCCGAAAAAGCGCGTTGTAACTCAGCCGTTGAGTTGAAACTCAATTTCAGGATAAAGCGTAAACAGCGTATTCCACCCCGAACCCCTAAAAAGTTATCGGTTCCTAATAAACAAGGTGAATGTTGGTCAATGGATTTTATGAGTGACAGCAGCCGTAATCAACGTCGCTTTAGGACATTCAATGTCATCGATGACTTTAACCGAGAAGCATTAGGCATTGATATTGCGGTCAGTTTACCTGCAGGTAGAATCATTCGTTATCTGGATAAACTGGCTCAATACCATGGTTATCCGTTAAAAATACGGGTCGATAATGGGCCAGAATTCACTGGAAAAACGTTTACTAATTGGGCAAAATTACATGGTATTACTATTGATTATATTGAGCCTGGTAGCCCATATCAAAACGGTTATATTGAGCGATTTAACCGAACTTATCGAACCGAGGTGTTAGATTTATATCTTTTTAACAACCTAGAGCAAGCAAGGAGAATGACTGAAGAATGGTTAACGATTTATAATACCGAAAGACCGCATGAGGCGTTAAATAACATGACACCGATTGAGTATAAAACACTAAAACAGGCAGCGTGATTTTCTATGTGAGTTTTGTACTAAGCTTGGGGTATTTACATTCCGCTTATGCCAATTCATTAAAAAATAATAAATGATTAATAATAAACAATGGTATTAAGATAGTGACAGACCATTTCATATAACCAAAAAAGCCTGGCATGTTGATTTTGTGTTGCGTTGCAATACTTTTAACCATAAAGTTAGGAGCGTTACCAATATAACTTAATGCTCCCATAAATACTGATCCCATTGATATGGCGAGTAATGTTTTTGTCATTGTTGTCATTAATATATTGGCATCACCTGAAGCTAAATTAAAAAATACCAAATAAGTCGGTGCATTATCTAAAAATCCTGATAATAATCCCGATAACCAAAAATATCGGCCATCAATGGGATTACCTTGTTCTGAAGTCACAAAAGATACCAAAGGTGCTAAGGCACCATTGCTACCTGCTCGTAATATCGCGATAACTGGGACTATCGTAATGAAAATACCAATAAATAGCTTAGCAACTTCGATTATGGCATCCCAATTAAATTCGTTACCTGCTCGCACTTGTTTTGGGGTGATTACTATTGATATCAGGCTGATTAGCATAAACATTCCATCGCGAACTAAATTTTGTAACGCAATATTTACCCCTAAAAAGCTAAAACTCACCGATGATTGCCAAATACCCGACAGCAACACACCTATGACAATGGCGATCAATAAAATAATATTAAACTTGCCATAAACCTTAACTGGGTGTGGTTTTGACATTAGAATGTTGGCCTGTATTTTTCCATATTGTTGGCGGAAATAATAGTTATCAATCACATAATAAATGGCTAATAACAATATAGCGTTTAGTAATACGGGTAATAGCATATGCCTTACTGTCCAAGTAAAATTAACTCCTTTTAAAAAGCCAATAAAGAGCGGTGGATCGCCTAATGGTGTTAATCCGCCACCTATGTTAGCCACTAAAAAAATGAAAAAGATAATAGTGTGCGTGGCGTGTTGGCGTTGGCGATTGGCCCTAATTAAAGGACGAATCATCAACATTGCTGCACCCGTTGTACCCATAATTGAGGCCAGTAAGGTGCCTATAGCTAATAAACCAACGTTTAATTTAGGTGTACTAATAACTTCACTTTTAATCAAAATTCCACCCGAAACGGTAAAAAGCGCCAGCAATAATAAAATAAAAGGAATATATTCAACAATAATGGCATGTACGGTTAAGTCGATAGTCGGTTGTAGACCAAAGAAGTAAAACGTAAAAAATAAAAACAGTAAGGTCCAAATAGCAATGATTTTTCCGTAGTGATAATGCCAAAGTCGCGATAAAAAAAGCGGCATTAATGCAATGGATAATAAAATTCCGATGAATGGAATTGAAAAATAAAGCGATAAATCATGGCCATTTAAACCAGTAGCAAAAGTCCCAGATGAAAAGAGAGATAAGGTAATAAAAGTAAAAAATGTTTTCATATCAGATTAAAGACTTTATGGTGATAATATTTTATATAAGGAACAATTATAGCAAAGAGTTTAAAAAATTACTTTAAAATCAATTAATAAAGAAGAGTAAAATTAATTGTTTATCTGAAATATTTTACAAAATCAATGGTGAGTGTGATGATGACTAAAAATACTGGCCAATTCAACACAATATTGCTATAGCATAGGCAATGGTTTTTTCGCATATTACAGATAAAAGCGTTATAATAGCGTGCTATTTGATTATAGAGAGTTTTTCATGCCGACACCGTCATCCATAAAAAAGTCCCAATTACATTGCCGAAACAAACATCAAGACGGTTATGATTTTGCAAAGCTTATCAATATACTACCCGAGCTATCTCACTATGTAAATCGAAATCCCTATGGTAATTTATCGATTGATTTTGCCGATCCGATGGCGGTTAAAATGTTAAATAAAGCTTTGCTGTTTAGCTATTATCAGATGAGTTATTGGGATATCCCAGACGGTTATTTATGCCCGCCTATTCCTGGTCGAGCGGATTATATTCACTATTTAGCCGATTTATTAGCGCAAGACAATCAAAATCATATCCCAACAGGTAAGCAAATTAATGTATTGGATATTGGCGTTGGTGCTAATGTGATTTACCCTATTATTGGTTGTGCTGAATATGGTTGGTCATTTGTCGGGAGTGATATTAATTCAGTTGCGATCAAAGTTGCTTCGTTAATAACACAATCCAATGCGTTATTAAAAAATACTTTGCAGTGTCGATTACAAAAAGACAATAAAGCGATTTTTAGGCATATTATTAAGCCTAACGAGTTTTATACCTTAACGTTGTGTAATCCACCTTTTCATGCTTCGGCACAAGACGCGTTGGCAAGTACGCAAAACAAACTGAAGAAGTTAGGCAAGTTAACGTCTTCCACTCAAAAAACTGTGCTTAATTTTGGTGGGCAACATGCCGAACTTTGGTGTCAAGGTGGTGAAAGTACTTTTATTAGTAATATGATTAACGAAAGTACTCAATATAAAACTCAATGCTTGTGGTTTACTTCATTAGTGTCGAAAAAAGAGACCTTGTCGGTAATCAACAAAAAATTAAAGCAAGCTAATGTTGTTGAAAGCCATATTGTTCCTATGGCTCAAGGGCAAAAAATCAGCCGATTTGTTGCATGGACTTTCTTTAATCAACATGAACGCCAACAACTTTTATCAAAAAACACCTTAAGAACAGAAGTTTAAAAATTATAACTAAATATTTTTAAATAATTTTTTGATGAAATATTGCTTGAGTGCGTTTAGTTCATTTCTATAAATATTTCGATAGCTTATTGTCTTGCTTTTGGTTAAGATGGGTGATTATTTAATCACCACCGTTAACTCACCTAAATCTTCAATAAGCATAGGAAATACCGATATGAATAGTAATCAAACAGCTCAGCTCATTAAGCAGCTACAAGGTATTGTTGGACAAAAATACACGTTAACTAATCCTAACCATACGCTACCTTATCGCCAAGGTATTCGTTTTGGTGAAGGTGATGCATTGGCTGTTGTGTTGCCTGGAACGTTAGTTGAGCAGTGGCAGGTGTTAAAAGCGTGTGTTGAAGCGGATGTTATTGTTATTACACAATCTGCAAATACGGGCTTAACAGGGGGCTCAACACCAGATGGTAATGATTATGATCGTCCTATTGTGATTGTCAGTGCTCGCCGTTTGGATGGCATTAACGTGATTGAAAACGGCGAGCAAGTTGTTTGTTTGCCGGGTAGTACGTTATTTCGGTTAGAAAAAGAGTTAAAAAAATATCATCGCGGTCCTCACTCAGTTATTGGGTCATCTTGCATTGGTGCATCAGTGATGGGGGGTGTATGCAATAATTCAGGTGGAGCGCTTATTCAGCGTGGTCCTGCTTATACGCAAATGGCGGTGTTTGCTCAATTAGATGCGCAAGGTCAGTTGCACTTAGTCAATCATTTAGGTATTGAATTAGGAGATGAACCAGAAAAAATTTTACAAAATCTGCAAAATCATGCTTATAGTGATAAAGACATTAAGCGTGATGCAGGCTTAGGTCATGATCATCATTATTGTGATCATGTTCGTGAAATTGATGCCGATACGCCTGCTCGGTTTAATGCTGATCCAGCTCGTCATTATGAAGCCTCTGGCAGTGCAGGCCGTTTGATGGTTTTTGCTGTGCGGCTTGATACTTTCCCTTTAGAGAAAAAATCAGCCGTATTTTACATAGGTACAAATGATATCAATGAATTAAATGGTATTCGTCGCCATATTTTAGGCCAATTTAAAACATTGCCTGTGTCGGGCGAATATATACACCGTGTGGCGTTTGATATTGCCGCGGTTTATGGTAAACCGTCCTTTTTAGCTATTAAAAAGCTAGGTACGGATATGATGCCACGCATGTTTGTGTTTAAGAACTTTGTTGATCGTGTTACGGCGAAAATTCCATTTTTTCCAAAGAACTTTTCAGATCGGTTTTCTATCTTTGCTTGCAAATTTTTGCCAAATCATTTACCAAAATCAATGCGTGATTATCGTGATCGTTATGAACATCATCTTATTTTAAAAATGGCCGATGATGGGATTGCAGAAGCCGAGGCTTTTTTAAAAGATTATTTTCAAAATAAAAATGGTAATTACTTTTTATGTGATGAAAAAGAAGCCGAAGCAGCAATGCTACACCGTTTTGCAGCAGCAGGTGCGGCAACGGCTTATCGTAATGTACATAGTAAAACGGTAGAAAACATCGTTGCATTAGATATTGCATTAAAGCGTAATGATACCGATTGGTTTGAAACGCTGCCAGAAAACATTGATCAAAACTTTATTTATAAAATGTATTATGGGCATTTTTTCTGTTATGTATTTCATCAAGATTATATAGCTAAAAAAGGGGTGGATTGTGATAAAGTTAAGGAGGAGATTTTAGCATTGCTTGATCAGCGTGGTGCGCAATACCCAGCCGAGCACAATGTTGGGCATTTATATCATGCCAATGCGGATTTGAAAAAATTCTATCAAGAACTTGATCCAACAAATAGCCTTAATCCTGGTATAGGTAAAACCTCTAAGAAGAAAAATTGGGCTTAATTCTTTGTTGTTAACGTTAAATTTTAGGGTTATAAACAATAAAAACCGCTAGGAACCCATCTAGCGGTTTTTATTTCAGTATCCTAATGTAATAAATCTACTATCACACTATTTAATCACAATAATTTTTTTAATTGATATAACATTTCTAACGCTTGTTTTGGCGTTAATGCATCAGGGTCGATCTGTTTTAAGGCTTCTTCAACTTCTGATGGTTCTGGTTCGTCAATAAAGGAGAGTTGCGATTTGTCGACATGGCTGTTAGCCGATTGTTTTGAGATCACTTCTAACTCTTTTAGTTTTTGTTTAGCACGTTTTAAAATCGGTCTTGGTACACCAGCAAGCCCAGCAACGGCAATCCCAAAACTTTTACTAGCAGCGCCTTCTGAGACTTCGTGAATAAAAGCCACTGTGTTGTCGTGTTCAATGGCATCAAAGTGGATGTTATAAACGCCTTGCATATGCTCAGGAAGTTGTGTCAGTTCGAAGTAGTGCGTGGCAAATAGTGTCATTGATTTGATCTCATTGGCAAGATTTTCAGCACAGGCCCAAGCAAGCGAAAGCCCATCATAGGTTGAAGTCCCTCGACCAATTTCGTCCATTAAAACAAGGCTTTGCGCTGTCGCATTATGCATAATGTTGGCTGTTTCGGTCATTTCTACCATAAAGGTAGAGCGCCCCGAAGCTAAGTCATCACAAGCCCCAATACGGGTAAAAATACGATCAACTGGCCCAATTACTGCTTTCGATGCAGGAACAAAACTACCAATGTAAGCAAGTAAAACAATTAATGCTGCTTGGCGCATGTAAGTGCTCTTTCCGCCCATGTTAGGGCCAGTAATAATTAGCATTCGCCTTGCTGGTGAAAGGTGTAGCGAATTACGAATAAACGGTGTTTGTAGAACTTGTTCAATGACAACATGACGTCCGTCTTGAATCTCAATACCTGCTTGTGTTGACAATGTTGGACGTTGATAATTGAGCGTTAATGCTCGCTCAGCAAGGTTAGTTAAAACATCAAGCTCTGCAATTGCCTCGGCACTCGTTTGCATATCAGCCAAGTCTGGCATTAATTGATCAAAGAGTTGTTCGTATAGCTGTTTTTCAAGTGCTAATGCTCGGCCTTTTGAGGTAAGTACTTTATCTTCGTACTCTTTCAGTTCTGGAATAATATAACGTTCTACATTTTTCAATGTTTGGCGTCTAGTATAATGAATCGGCGCAAGGTGGCTTTGTCCACGACTAATTTGGATGTAATAACCATGCACTGCATTAAATCCAACTTTTAATGTATCAATGCCGAGTGTTTCACGCTCTCTTATTTCAAGTTGTTCAAGGTAATTGGTTGCGCCATCAGCAAGATTACGCAGTTCGTCTAATTCACTATTGTAGCCTGTTGCAATCACACCGCCATCACGAATAATAGCGGGTGGTGTTTCAACAATTGCACTGTTTAATAACGTGGCAATATGATCGAATTGGTTAATTTTGGTTTGTAAAGTTTGTAAATAAGGCGAACTAAATTGTCCTAATAAAAAATGTAATTGTGGCAATAAGTTATAGGCATCACGCAAACGCGCAAAATCCCGTGGACGAGCTGTGTGTAGCGCCAGTCTTGCTAAAACACGTTCAAGATCGCCCATTTGTTTTAATAATGGTAATGCGTCATCAATATGTTGTTGTAATTCAGCAATGGCATCTTGGCGGTTTTGTAAAGTTTCAATATGACGAATTGGCGAATGCAACCAGCGTTTAAGCATTCGACTACCCATTGGAGTTTGTGTTTTATCTAATACATCTGCAACCGTATTTGATGTACTGCCCGATAAGTTTTCGGTGATTTCTAAGTTGTGACGAGTTGCGGCATCTAATACCACAAAGTCATATGTTGACTGTTTGATAATTGAACGTATATGGGGTAGAGCTGTGCGTTGGGTATCTTTAACGTATTGTAATAAACAACCAGCAGCACAAAGTGCATATTGGCATGCCTCTACGCCAAAACCGACTAAATCATTCGTACCAAATTGTAAATTGAGTTGTTGTTTTGCTGTTTCTAGATCAAAATCCCATTGTGGACGACGACGCAAACCATGGCGATGTTCAATTAAAGGCATTGATTCAAAATCTTCAGGATATAACAATTCAACAGGGCTTGTTCGTTGCAGTTCAGCTTGCATTGCTTCAAAGCTATCGCATTCAAAAACATAAAAGCGACCAGAACTCATATCAAGCGTGGCATAGCCATAATGTTTTTTATGTTGCCAAATTGAAGCCAGTAAATTATCTTTGCGATCTTCTAGTAATAATTCGTCACTGACTGTTCCGGGTGTCACAATACGGACAACTTTTCGTTCAACTGGTCCTTTACTTGTCGCAGGATCGCCAATTTGTTCACAAATAGCAACCGATTCGCCTAGCGAAATTAACTTAGCTAAATAACTTTCAACCGCATGATAGGGCACACCTGCCATAGGAATTGGTTCACCATTTGACGAACCACGTTTAGTAAGTGAAATATCTAAAAGCTGAGATGCTCGTTTAGCATCATCATAAAACATCTCATAAAAATCACCCATACGATAAAATAATAAAATATCAGGGTTTTCAGCTTTAAGTTTTAAATATTGCTGCATCATTGGGGTGTGGTTGGCTAAATTTCCGTTATCATTCATGGCGACTGTTCTTTTTACTGTTTATTTTCAATTGGTTGTAATTTTTGTTTGTCTCACTAAAAATCATGAAATCTCATAAAAATGCAGATATACGCAATTATTAGTGTAACCAAAAGTATAACAAAATACACTTTTTATAGTATAAAAAACAAGTTGGCTACACTAACTAATAGTATCATTATAACCGATTATTGTTTTCTAATAGAGATCTATTTTTATGGCAAATGACGGAAAAAAGGATTATCCCATCAGGCTATACTGATATCAAGCTTGCTGATAAGCCATTAACCGATATAAAAGAGAAGAGAAGAGAAGAGAAGAGAAGGTTAATTTGTTGTCTTTCCACTTACGTGTAAACTGTTATCACAAAAAACTGACCGAATATACATGGTGTTAACAAAGTGGTAATGAAATGTTAGCCATTTTCCACTGGACTACACACGAGTTACGTTGAACTGTACGTGGATTATCAAGGTTACACTGTCCCAGTTAAGTTTCCCAGGCTATATTAGGGCACTTAGGTAAAGGAAGTGAAGGAACTTGTGATCTGTATAGTTATGATAATGAATGCTGAGAATGGTTACAGAAATTGGGGATTTGAATGGTTTGCATGAAACTAATGGAAAGGATTGATGATGAGTCAGTATTCACCTCTCCATAATATTACGCCACCGATTATTAATCTGGTTGCTGAAATAAGTGAGAAATTAGGCCACTGGTCGGCAACGGGTAAACTTGCTTCGCCCCAATTACGTAAAGAGAATCGGATACGAACTATTCAGGCGTCGTTAGCCATTGAGCATTTTAGAATCTTTATCAGCATCTTCATGGTCTTGGTTAGCAACTAGCCCAGTTCGTTCATATTTAAGAAATGCTGTACCTAATCCCAACTGTAGAAATTCCTCGTGTTGTTTCCAGTAATTTAAGAAACTACTGGAAACAATGCAAGTTATTGCTGCCGGTAATATTAAAAATCAAATTGATAAATCAGATCCAATGTTTGTGCTAAGCTTGATGTTGCATCCAAATAAAGATTTGGCATCAGCCTATAACGTAAAGTAAATGTCGCTAGTGAATCAAAAATACCGACACCATATTTTAGTTGTAAACTAGGTAATATATACCCACTCACCACAACTTTAGAATTGTTACCAGCACCTTGCGTATCAAGTGTTAGATTTTTGATGCCAAATACATTACCGATATCACCAATATATTTACCAGTTTTTGCTGTGCCAATACCAACTAGTAGTGCTGTCATCATGTCACTATCACTTTGTTCGGCGTTATCAATTCCTTGACCTCGAATTAAGTAGGATAGAGCTTCTTGTTGTGGCATGGCAGGATCAGAAAACACTTCAACCTTAGGTGATTGTGATGATCCTGTAACACGGATTCCTGCCGTGATATTATTGTTTTCCATTGCTTCTGGATTGCGAATTGCTTCAATATCAAGCATGGCTTGATCAGTTGCTCCTGAAAAGGTAATGACGCCTTTGTGAATAATTAAATCTTGTCCATAGGCATAAAATCGCCCTTTGGGAATTAATACTTCGCCATGCAGATCAAGGCCTTTATTGGTTTGTGTCGCCGTTAAATTACCTTTAAGGGATGCTTTTAAACCAAATGCATCGACAGTCACTTTATCACCGATATCAATTTCAACATGGCCATTGATTTTCATGCCAAATTCTTGAGGTTTTATCTCTTTCCGATTAGCGTCGAGCATAACTTCGTCAGGTGATAGATCAACACTTGAAGCCGGCAGTGATTCAACCGTTATTTTCCCTTTGGGAATACTTACTTTTCCTAGTAACGTTAATTCATCTTGTGTGGCATTGATTTTAATATCAGGAACAACAGTCATAACAATCATTGGTGGAACAGACACTTCCATTGCTGCGCCATTAACAGTTAATGAGGCTTGCCATTTATCAAAGGTATTCCAGTTTGCATCACCGTTAATATTCACATTGCCAGCGTGTGTGGTTAAAACACCTTTTAATGTAGATGATTTACCATTGAAATTGATATTAACCTTAGCGGATTTAATATCAATCGGTAATTGGCTTGATTGTATTTCGCTATGTTGCAGGTTTATGTTACCTGTTAACAACGGATCATTTAATGAACCAGAGAATTTAACCATTCCATTAATGTCACCTTTGGCATAATCTTTGCTGTCTAATAATGGATTAATAATCGCTAACGCTAAGTGATCTATCTGTAATTGACCACTTAATTTTTTTTGTTCAGTTGGATCTATAATAGCAACATTACCGTTGATTTTGCCTAGCTTATTTAAGTCAAAATTCCAATCTAATTTAGCTTGTTGCTCATTAAACTCTGCATCAATTTTGAATAGTTTGAACGGTAGTGATAGTGCTTGCGAAGTAACCATTTGTTGAATATAAACATCATTACTTGTTATATTCGCTTTTATTGATGGCATTGTATTGTTGTTATTAAATAGGATGTCTATTTTTCCATTAACATTACCAGCAAGTTTGGTTTCACCATTATTTAACATTGGTAATTTCGATAGATTGATTTTTTTGATCGTGATACTGGTATCGCTATTTTTAGCGATCAGTAATTTTTTATCAAGGCATATACTTGAATTATCATTTATCCAACAGTGAGCATTAACGGCGGGTATTTGGTTGTTGACATCATAAGATAAGTCTAACGATTTAGCGAGTTGCCAATTATTATTCTTGCCTAAATTGAGTAGGGCATGTGGCATTGTTCCACTCCATTTTGTGCGATCTTTATCTAGCTGACCTATTAACGAAGTAGTTAATGAAGCTAGCTCACCATCAATCTTCATCGTTAGCGTATGGTGACTCTCGTTACCAGATAGTTCAATATTGGCATTTTTAATGGTTTGACTTGGTAGTTCTATTGATTGTCCTGTAAGTTTGATGTTGCCACTGGCTTGTTCTTTGTATTCAACTTTTCCTGTAAGGTTGGCTTTAGCTACTTTGATTGCATCAAAAGAGAGCGAATTAATCGACAAATTGGTATCGATAATGGTATTGTTAGCTGAACCATTGAGTTTAATATTACCCACAACCGATCCTTCCATACCGTCAACCAATAACGATAATGATTCAAGATTTAGCTTAGCTAGTAGGTTACCTTTTTTGCTTGAGCCATTTAAATTGAGTTGGTTTTTACCCCACTTGATCGCAAAATCATTTGCAGTGACTTTATTTTCAGAATTAATAAACACGCTACCGGATGTTAACAGATCAGCGTGATTGATATTACCTTTTAACTGTAAATCGGATAAATTAAATTCCCATTTATCACCTTCTAATGAACCAGTTGTTTTTAATTGACCGTTTAATTGAATGGGATAATTTGGTAGTTCTTTGGTGATATTAACCTTATTGAGTTTTATATTGGTATCCCATTGTAGTGCTTGTTGCCAATTGGCCTTTCCTGCTATGTTAATTTCGCCTTGAGGTAACTTAATGGTACCATGTTCAATGATTGCATCTTGATTGGTGCCAGTGCCTGCAATGTCAAAGACCATGTTGGCCAACTCTTTACTTTTTAGGTTACCTTTCGCTGATATTTGATATTGTTGCACATTACCATTTATTGATGCGGCAAAATCATCTAATTGATACTGTGCTTGCCCTTCGATTGGCCATTGGATATGCTTACCTTCAAGTTGGGTCATAATAGGCAAGTATTTTTCTATAAAATTGATGTGCCCACTTATTTTCATTTGATTTGAGCCATCAAGGGTTGTGTTGGTTAACAGCTTTCCAAGCAATTTGCCAGAAAATTGTGCATTTAATTGGTTTTGTTCGGTATTTGCTTTGACTAACGCTAATAACGGCCAGTCATCACGCAAAGTAATCTCGCCCGATACAGAAGCATGCCCATTGGCATAAGGTGTTGTTGCATCGGTGTCGAGTTGTTTTACAATAATACGACTATTAATAATATTGGTTTGAATTGCAACATTATTAAATCGATAATCTTGTCCAGCTATATGTAATAGCCAATTATCACCGGTTAAGCTTGTTACATTAATATCTAATGGAATGTTAACTTGAGGTAGTGATTCAATTAGAGGTTGATTAAATAGTTGTGTGATTTTTTCATTAAGTGCAATATCTTTGTCATCTGTTTTTTTAATGGGCAGATTGGTTGCTTTATTATCTGCAAAAATAGCACTTAGATCCATTGCCACAGTAGGGTATACATAAATTTGTTTACTTGCCCATGTGGCTTTGCCGGTAAAATCAGACATGCCAAATTGCATATCATTTACTGTGACTTTGATATGAGTTAAGTGGATATTTTTAATGTCTATAGGCAATGGAGTTTTGATAACTAAAGGTTTTTCTGAAGTAGGTTTATTATCAGTTGAACTTTCGATTTCATTAGGTGAATTTTCTATTTTTGTCGTATCAATATTAACCGTTACACCATTAGCATCAAATTGCTTTATACATATTTCAGTTTTTAATAAACAAAGCCCAGTTAGTGAAAATGAAGCATCATTAACCTGAACATCAATACCTGGTAATTCAAGTGAAAGCTCTTGTATATGCAGATCATGAAATGTTCCTTCAACTTGGGCTATCTTTAACTCAGGTAACAATTTATTTAAAACATAGGTGGTTAATTTTACACCAAGACTTGTGTATATAAATAAGGTCACAAAAGCAATTAAAAAGACAATGACAGCTAAAATAGCTATACTGCGTTTTTTCCATTTACGTATTCGTTTTATTTTTTTTATTTTTTTAATTCTAATTGAATTTTTAGCCATATTATAATTCGCTTCCTAGACCAATATATAGGTGAATAGACACAGTGTTTTTGTTAAATGGTGTTGCTAAATCCATTTTTATTGGTCCAACAGGCGAAGCCCAACGAATACCAATCCCTGTTCCTGTATAAAATTTGGTTGTATCAACTTTATCTATGGCTTCACCAGTGTCAACAAAGGCAGCTCCCCACCATGAACCCGATAAATTATATTGGTATTCAATTGAGCCTGTAATGAGCTTTGAAGCACCTTTTAATTTGCCTTTTTTATCTTTAGGCGAAATAGATTGATAACTATAACCACGAATACTACGCTCACCTCCAGCAAAAAATCGAAATGATGGTGGAACGCGATCAAAGTCACTTGCTTGTATAATACCAAAATTACCACGAGCAATAAATCGATGTGATTTTTTTATAGAGCGAATCCAAGTTTGTTGTGCTTGAAAGCGAATTAAATTAATATCTGACCCCAATGAATTTGCAGCAGCTTCGATGGAGTAACGTTGTGAATCTCCCCACATTGCTAATAAACTACCATCAGAACGGACTCTAGATAAGCTAATTGAAGGATAATATAAAAATGTTTTAAAGCTTGCATCGCCTTGGGTAAAGTCATCGCGTAATATATTAAAACCTAAAGCGGTTTGCCAGCCATAAAAATTATCCCAGTTGCGTAGTATTCCAAAAGTATGAGAACGTGAATAGGTATCATTATTATCTATCTTTTTATAACCACCTTGAATAGTATAATATTGCTCAATAGGGGATTTTTTTAATGGTATTTTGTAACTCATGGTAATTATTTGTTCCGGTGAGGATAGCGATAAATTACTTTGAAAACTTTGTCCTCGGCTATTTATCCATGGTTTATTCCAACCAATTTTACCATGTACACCGTTATCTGTTGAAAATCCTAAACCTAAGTCCATGTTATTTTTTTTGCGTGGCGAGGTTTCAACATCAATTGGAAGTATTTTATCTTCTGTTAAATGAGGAAAATCAGGCACAACCACTACAGAATTAAACCAACTTGTTGAGGTAAGGCGTCTATTTAACAATGATAACTGTTCGGCAGTATATTCTTCACCTTCTTTAAATGGCACAATATTAGCTAAATAATCATCCCGAATTTTGGCATTATGAAAAGTCACTTTTCCTAGACGATAACGTTTACCTGTAGTGTAATCAATATTCCAAAATGCTTTATTTTCAGACATTGAAACAGCTAATTGATGTTTGGGCATATCGGCATCGAAGTAACCTTTTTTGAGTGATAAACTTTGTAGGCTTTTTTTAAATGACTCATAAACACCATGATTTAGCACATCACCGATTTTAGGTAAGTTGTTTTTTAATAAATAGTTAAAATCAGGATCTTGTTGTCCATCACCAGTTATATTTACATTAAGTTGCTCAATCAATACAGGCGTGCCTGGTGATATATTAACAGTAAGAACCTTGGCATTTTGTACGTTATATTCGAAAGTGGGTGAATAGTAACCTAAAGCGCGTAGTGCTTTTTTCACTTCGCTTTCAAAATACCGCTTAAAATTGGGGGTATCCTCAACTTTATTAGGGGTAATTAATGAAATGCGTGCATCAACGTTGTCGGCTAATTCTCCTGATAATCCTTTAATGGATAGTTTCATGTCAGCATAACTTGATGTTGCTGTCATTATCAAAAGTAAACCTAACGAGCAGGAAAATCGTGCCACATATACCTCGTATAATATTAAGATTCGAGTAAACTTACATGGCCAATATAAGGTAAATGACGATAGTGCTGTGCATAGTCAATACCATAACCCACCACAAATTCGTCAGGAATTGAAAATCCGATATATTTAACAGGAACCTCTACTTCACGCCTTGAAGGTTTATCCAGAAGTGTGCATATTTCAATACTACGAGGATGACGTAATTTTAATATTGCCATTACCTTACTCAAGGTATTACCTGTATCGATAATATCTTCGATAATTAATACATCTTTATCACGAATATCTTCATCTAAGTCTTTTAATATTTTTACATCACGATTACTAATGACTGCATTGCCATAACTAGAGGCGGTCATAAAATCAACCTCGTGTCCGACTGTGATTTTACGGCTCAAATCTGCCATAAAAATAAAAGAGCCACGTAAAAGCCCAACTAAAATAAGTTCGTTTTGACTATTTTGATAATCTTTACTAATTTGTTGTCCAAGCTCGATGACACGGTTTTGGATATCATTAGCTGATATCATCATTTCTAATGTATGTTTTTTCATTAATAATTCTCAAATTAACTTTTTAAAAATTAAATTAGATTCTAACAATATTCCTTAATAAAAAGAATAAGCGAACCCATTTTTTATTAAACCAAGATAAGAAAAAATTTTATTTTTTATACTCAAATACCTAGTTTTCCTGAAACTTTTTGACAACTATTTTTGTTATTCTTTTTTTGTAAACGTCGTTTTTTAAAAAACTCACTTAAAATAGCGCTACATTCGTTAGCTAGTACTCCGCCAGTTACTTCTGCATAATGGTTGATGCCTTGCTGAGCAAGAATATTGATAAATGAGCCAGCTGCACCAGTTTTATAATCACTAGCACCATAAACAACACGTTTAATACGGCTATGGATAATGGCACCTGCGCACATAATACAAGGCTCCAGTGTGACATAAAGCGTGGTATTAATTATGCGATAGTTATTTAAATTTTTACCAGCTTGCTCAATCGCTATCATTTCAGCATGCGCAGTAGGATTATGTTTGATAATGGATTGATTAAATCCTTCGCCGACAATTTGATTATTTTCATCAACAATCACCGCACCGACAGGGATTTCTCCAAGCGATTCGGCGTGTTTAGCAAGCATGAGTGCATGGCGCATCCAAATTTTATCTGACATTTTAGAACTTATAGATTATTTAGATTTAGAACATCACGCATGTCATATAAACCAATCGGTTGTTTGGCAAGCCAAATCGCAGCTCGAACAGCGCCATTAGCAAATGTCATGCGGCTAGATGCTTTATGGCTGATTTCAACACGCTCGCCAATATCAGCAAAGATAGCAGTATGTTCTCCTACTATGTCACCTGCTCGGATAGTTGCAAAGCCGATAGCGCCTTGTGGTCTTTCCCCAGTATGACCTTCACGGCAGTAAACTGCACGATCTTTTAAGTTGCAATCAAGTGCATCTGCAATGGCTTCACCCATGGCTAATGCTGTACCAGAAGGAGCATCAACCTTGTGACGGTGATGGGCTTCAATAATTTCGATATCGGTATAATCGCCCATAATTTTGGTGGCTTTTTCTAATAATTTTAACACTAGGTTAACCCCCACACTGAAGTTGGCTGCAAACACAATACCTATTTTTTGGGCTGCATCGGTAATGGCTTGTTTACCTGCATCATCAAAACCGGTTGTACCAATGATCATCATTTTTTTATTTTCAACACAAAAAGTTAAGTGGGCGAGCGTGCCTTCAGGTCGAGTAAAATCAATTAATACGTCAAATTGGTTTTTAGCTTGTTCCAGATTATCGGTAACTTTTATGCCACAAATACCGATCCCTGCAAGCTCACCTGCATCACTACCAATTAGTGATGAACCTGCTCGTTCAAATGCTGCACCTAAGGTAACTCCTTCAATTTGCGAAACAGCTTGGATAAGTTGCCGTCCCATTTTGCCACCTGCGCCGGCAATTGCGATACGAATCATGTTTGTTGACATATAACTTTCCTTATTTTTTATGAATATAAATAAATATTATAGCGGAAAATACATAACTTATACACATCAGCTAAACTTAAATGCTACAATTTTTGAACCGTTTTATATAAAAATATAATTAGGAGTTATTATGCGATCTCCGTGGTATTTTGGTTGGAATATCGTTATTGCGGCTTCTTTTCTCACTTTGCTTTCTAGTGGCTTGAGGATGAGTATGGGAGTTTTTTTTCTTCCCATTGCAAATGATCTTAATTTTAGTCGTAGCGTTCTTTCTGGAATTATTGCTATAGGTATGCTTTTCTCTGGAATTGCTATGCCAATAGCGGGATATTTAGTTGGTAAATATGGCACTCGTTTTGTCCTAATATTTGGTTCCATCATTATTATTTCTACTGTTTGGGCTGCTAACTCAACTGATTATTGGAACTTTTTTCTATCTTTTGGTGTTGCATTATCTTTTGGTACTTCTTTTGTTGGTTCTGTCAGTTTTACGCCTATTGTGGCACGTTGTTTTATCAAGCGTAGAGGATTGGCTTTATTTCTTTTATCAACAGGAAGTATGGCAGGTATTGCAGTGATGTTACCTGTTTTTGCTTTCTTCATTCCTATTTATGGATGGCAAACAACGCTAATTTCGTTTGCTGTGATTTTTATGATTATCGCTTTGCCTATTGCTTTGTTTATTATGAAAGATAATCAATCTGAAATCGAAGTCTCTAGTATAGAGCCTGTTATCAATCAAAAAATAGAGCCTAGTATCAAACTTATAGATGTGTTAAAAACACGTCCATTTTGGCAACTGAGTTTTGGGCTTTTTACCTGTGGCTTCAGTATGAATTTATTAGGAACACATGGAGTCCCAATGCTTATCGATCATGGATTTGATCCTATTACTAGCTCTAATGGTATTGGTTTGATTGGTTTAGTCGCTATTTTTAGTACCTTAGTTTTGGGTTATTTATCTGATATAGTGCAACGAAAAAACATTTTAATGATGGTCTATTTAATACGAGGTTTAGGTTTTATTGCTCTTGTTTTAGTATCAACTAAATGGCAGCTTTTTACTATTGCAGCAGTGGGTGGTTTGGTTTGGGCTGGTGCTTTGTCGATGTCTGGAGCCATTACCGCTGATATTTATGGTGTACAAATTGTGGGACTACTTTCAGGATTAACCTATTTGGGACATCAAATTGGTGCGATGATTGGTTCATGGTTAGGTGGATGGGCTTATGATCATTTACACACTCATTTAGTTGCGTTTGGTACAGCAAGTATTTTATTGTTACTGGCGGCGTTTAGTGCTTATCATCTTCCTAAACGATAATAGTTCAAAACAAATGGACGCCAAGTAGCGTCCATTCTTGCTTATAAAACTTTTAATAATTCAACATCAAAAATCAGTGCGCTGTATGGTGGAATTGATGCGCCAGCACCTTGAGCACCATAAGCTAATTCTTGAGGAATATATAAACGCCATTTTGAACCTTCTGGCATAAGTTGTAACGCTTCAACCCAGCCTTTAATTACACCATTGACTGGAAACTCAGCAGGTTGTCCACGTTCAACAGAACTATCAAATACTGTACCATCAATTAGTTGCCCTGTATAATGAACTTGCACGCGATCGGTTGCTTTAGGTAATGCGCCATCGCCTTGTTTGATGATTTCGTATTGTAAACCTGATTCAGTCGATTTAATGCCATCTTTTGTGATGTTTTCTGCTAGAAAATCTTTACCTGCTTGAGCAATTTTTTCTGCTTGTTTGGCCTTTTCTTTGGTCGCTTGTTCATGTACATGGCGTAATGCTTCATGTAATTCTTGTAGTGGCAGAGCAGGTTGATTACCCGATAATACGTCTTCCATTGCTAATTTTAATGCATTTAGTTCTAAATTGTTCAACCCAGATTCTTTTAATTGTTGTCCAATTTGTAAGCCGATTGCATAGCTTGCTTTTTGTTCAATAGTTTCTAACTTCATTTTTTACCTTTAGATAGTTGATTGGTAAGGTTTATTAATAAGGTGATTAGTTTGGAGATACGTAAGTAAAAGTCAAGTAATAATTTATATTATCAAATGTTATTACTATATTCATTAAATAACTTCGAAAGAATTTATTAATTTGGCTAGCACTTAATTAAAAGATCAGCGATAATACAGGTCATTGAATTTTAAAGAATGGATTAAGTGTAGATGCTGTTTCGTAAATTTTCCGCACTTGCAGTTGTCACGAGTGTTTTATTAACAGGTTGTTCTGTTATTGATCGCTGGGTATATAGGCCTGATATCAATCAAGGTAATTATGTAACACCAGATGCTATTGAGTTATTGCAAGTAGGGCAAAGCAAAGAACAAGTTGTGTTTATTATGGGCTCGCCAATGTTAACTTCTGTTTTTGGTGATAATGTTTGGTATTATATTTTCCGTCAACAACCTCAACATGGTGAAGTTAGTCAAAGAAGCTATGCTGTTTATTTCGATGATATGGGCATTGTGAAAGATATCAAGGCCTCAGAACTAGAAGGCTCCAAATCATTAGAAGAGATGAATAAACAAGGCATATCTGACCCAATTGATACTAAATCTGACGACGATATTCCTGAATCTTGATAAAAATATAGATAAAAAGCCTCGTTTATTAACGAGGTTTTTTATTTTATATCTAAAAAATATTAAATTATAACGATAGTTATTAATAATAACCGTTACTATATGAAGCAATAATAGTAATAACAATTATCATGTACACAATGAAAAACAGCATTGATGCGATAAATGTAATTAGACAATATTTCCAGTAACTATATAGATTTTCAATAGCATCAATAATATCGTTTTCTTTTTTAAGCGTTGCAGATAAGCTAAATGCTCCTCCTGACTTAAAAAGTTTTATCCCAGCAATAATTTGTGGAATACCAATAATAGCAGTGATTATACCTAGACAGGCAAAAGCACCCATAATTATAAAAATAACGCCAAAAACTTGTTGCATAGTAGCAATAAAACGCATATGTTTTATCAATAATTCATTAGTTTGAAAAGAAATTGTATTTGTTTTATTTATATCCATTTTTTAACCCTTATATTGTTGTTCTATTTGAATTTGCCAAAAAGCAACAATAGGATAATAGTTTTTTAATTAATGTCGAGTTTTTTGAAGTAAATTGAGTTTGGGCAATTGGTCAATATTACGATCATTTGCAATAAGTTAAAAAATTAACTTTAGTTAAAAATTTGTATTATTTTAGTATAAGATAATTTTAAATAAACAATAATAGGAGGTAATTTTGCATCTTTCACCAAAAGCTTTTAGGATTTTAGGAATTATTGCTACAATAGCATCGTTAGGGATGTATGTTTCTTATATTCCACAAATCATCGATAATTTACATGGTTTTAAATCCAATCCTACTCAACCGTTAGCCGCATCTATAAACTGTACACTTTGGGTTTGTTATGGCTTGTTGAGAGAAAAGAAAGATTGGCCAATTGCAATTGCTAATTCACCAGGTGTATTTTTTGGTTTAATTGCTTTTTTTACAGCTCTTTAATTGGTATTAAATGATTGAGTTTTAATTAATCTGCTTGATTTTTATTAATATTAATAAAAAGTAATAAAAAATTTAATAAACTTACTTTTGAGGTAAAAGTAAAATTTTAAAATAAATTGGTTATTATTTGCTCTTGTGTGAAATTTTTTAATAATCAATAATTTATGTAGTTATCAACAGGTTTGTTAAATACTTATCAAATTGTACAGTGAATAAATCAAGTTGATAAGTTTGCTTTAATATTACTTAATAAAATGGCTAGATGTTGGTATGTAATTATTTTTATAATTTATTTTTAACCACACATTAAAGCAAGATAGACAGATTGACCAATCGTTTTATACTGCATTCAGTAGTTACATCATATCTAAAAGGAAAGAAAATGAAAAAATTAATTGGTGTATTTTTACTTGGGGTGTCTATGATGGCTACGGCGTCAAATTGTGACGAAATTAGCCGTAATATTAATGAAAAAATTAAAAATAATGGTGTTGATCCATCGCACTTTCAACTAAAATTAGAATCAACTAACACTCCAAAAGAACAAATTGAAGGTAAAATTGTAGGCTCATGTGATCATGGTCAGCAATATATTGTTTATATACGTTTAGATGAAGTGGTAGCCGAGTCACAAGTTCAAGCAACTAACGCAACAAGTGAAACTTTACAACAAAATGTTGATAAAGTAACACAGCCATCAACTATCAATCCAACCGAACAAAATTTAGAACCTAAGCCTGTAGAAGAACAATAATAGTTAGAGCTTTAATTAATTTAAGTCATGTAAGGTTAAAAAATAGGGCTAAATGCCCTATTTTTGTAGGAAGGCAATTATAGCAAATCGCTGTAATTTGCTTTTACATCATCACTCCAAACACTTGCTTGCACTTGCCCAATGTGCTTTTGTTGTAAAAGTAACATGACCAAGCGTGATTGCCCAATTCCTCCTCCAATTGTTTGTAGTAGCTCACCATTGATTAAAGCTTTATGCCAACTATATTCTAGTCGTGATTGGTCATTAGTGATGTTTAACTGACGTTTTAGTGCTTCTGGATTAACGCGAATCCCCATTGATGAAATTTCAAATGCACTGCCTAATATAGGATTCCAAACCAAAATATCGCCGTTTAAGCCTTTAGACCCCATTTCGTTGTCAGAACTCCAATCATCATAATCGGGTGCTCTAATATCATGTCTTTCATTATTAGACAATTTGCCACCAATTCCAATTAAAAAAACAGCGCCTAGCTCTTTAGTAATAGCATTTTCTCGTTCTTTTGGCGAAAGATTTGGGTAACGTTTTAATAGCTGCTCACTCTCCATAAATGTAATAGATTCTGGTAAAAAACGTGATAAATGGTATCTTTCAGATACTGCTTTTTCAGTGGTTTTGATAGCTAAATAAATTTTTTCAACGGTTTGTTTTAAATAAGTTAATGTACGATCTTCAGGGCGTATTACTTTTTCCCAGTCCCATTGATCCACATAAACCGAATGAATTGGTGACAGTTGATCTTCATCAGGCCGTAATGCTTTCATGTTGGTGTATAAACCTTCTTCAACTTGAAAGTGATGATCACTTAAAATTTTACGCTTCCATTTAGCAAGAGAGTGAACGACTTCAAATTGAGAATTAGCAATAGCTTTAACTTTGACTTGTACTGCATTTTCTTTTCCTGACAAATTATCTTGAATACCATCACCGATTCGACTTAATATCGGGGCTTGTACTTCAATAAGCGATAAATTTGCTGCCAATTGCTCAGAAAAAAATTGTTTTACAAAATTTATACGTTGCTGCTGATCTCTAAAAGATATCGTCATGTTTACTCTTTAATTATTTATTAATCAGAATACCTAAATTAAACTAGAAAATAAAAATATGCAAGTTAGAACAATCAGTGCTTTTTAAATATATATGGAATTATTCTAATAAGATATTTTATTCAATCTGATCATTTTTTGTGTGAAATAAGCCAAGGTAAGGCGATGTTAGCCTGTATAATGTAGCGTTATATTAGGCGTAATTTCTTGTACCAAAATCGTTAAAAGTGTTAACCATTTTTTTATGTTTAAGCTTATCCGTAACAGGTTATTTCACATTGCCTGATTCGATTAAAGTTGGTTCGGATACGTCTTATGCACCTTTTGATTTTATTGATGCTAATGGTGAATTTACTGGATTCAACATTGAAATCACGAAAGCCTTGTGCGAAAAGATCAATATTAAATGTACTTTTCAATCGACTGATTTTGATGCGCTGATCCCGTGGTTATTATCAAGAAAGATTGATATTATCTCGTCTTCGCTAATGATGACCGAAAAACGTAAAAAACAGATCGCTTTTTCTGACGAAATTTTTATGACTTATTCTCGTTTGATTGTTAAAGAAGGTACTAATTTAATGTCTAATGCTGAGTCATTAAAAGGTAAGCGTGTTGGGGTTGAGCAAGGGACATCGCAAGAACATTTTGCTAATGAGATGTGGCGTTCGAGCGGTGTAGTTATAGTGCCTTATCAAAATCAGTCACAGGTATTTTCTGATCTAGTGGCAGGTCGTTTAGATGCGGCATTGCAAGATGAAGTAACTGGCAGTTATGCCTTTTTAAAACAGCCACAAGGTAAAGGTTTTACTTTTGCAGGCGATGCATTGACTGATGCAAATTATTTTGATGTTGGAGTAGGTATTGGTTTTCGTAAAAACGATAATGAACTACGTGAAGCGTTTAATCAAGCTTTAAAAGATATTTTAGCCGATGGTACTTATCAAAAAATCAACAATAAGTATTTTGACTTTAACCTATATGGTAATAAAAAATAAACCATGCAAGGCTATATTCCGTTAATTCTTCAAGGCGCATGGCTAACGATTATTTTAGCGCTAACCTCTTTATTGTTGGCTATGATTCTGGCATTGTTTGTGCATTAGGTAAGTTGGCAGATTCTAAAGTATGTAATGTATTTTGTCAGGCCTATACATCGTTAATTCGAGGTGTACCCGATTTAGTGTTGATGATGCTCATCTTTTTTTGGTTTGCAGTTTTTACTCAATAATATTACAGATTATTTTAATATGCCTTTTATTGAAATCGATCCACTAATAGCAGGTATTATGACTTTAGGTTTTATTTATGGCGCTTATTTTACCGAAACCTATCAACCATTTCATGCTTTTGGTATTGCAGCAGTGATTTATCTTTGTATGAGCTTTACGTTGATTTTTAGTTTTAAAAAGTTAGAGCAATACTGCTTGGTTTTTCAGCGAGCTAATGTGAAAAATGATTAATAACTTCATTTAAGCTATGAACTGATATTTCCTTATTCGTTTATAATTTTATAGTTCTATTCTTATTAAAATAATAAAGAAATCTGACAATTGCGATAGCAGTTGTCAGATTTTGAATTTCCGATATATTAATTTACAGGATAGAATTCACTTGTAGAATCACTGTTATCGCCTTGATCATGGTGACTTGAGCCTGGTAATGCTCTAGCTCGTTCAATAGGCACATAGCTGCCACTCGGAGTTTCAACTTGGCATTCACCTAAGAAGATAGAATATTTAGTGTTGGCATGCATGCTTTCTCCCCTAAAATAACAGTGGGCAGCATTATATAAATCAGCTCGGCAAAGAATTGCAACAGCTAACCAAACAATAAGGACTGCTAACGATACCCATTTTAAATATTTCCAGATGAAGGACCAAAAACCAATTTTTCTAAAATGGCAATATCCAAAAATAAGTAATATGACGGCAACAAATGCTAAACCTTCGTATAACCAAAATAGCCACATAGCAATCTCCTATTTTTTTAGCTTTTACTATTCTATACTAACTTTGCTTATACATCTATATGTTTACATCCATGAACTGTTACGAATAATGCCGACAGCAAGCCCTTCAATGGCAAAATTTTGATGTTCTAAATCGACTTTGATTGGTGAAAATTCGACATTTTCGGCAATAAGGTGTACATGTTTTCCCTTACGTGATAAACGTTTAACCGTAACTTCGTCATCAATACGAGCAACCACAACTTGCCCGTTTTTAACATCTTGGGTTTTATGTACAGCCAACAAGTCGCCGTCAAATATACCAATATCTTTCATTGACATACCTTGTACTCTTAATAAAAAGTCTGCGCGAGGTTTAAATAGTGAAGGATCAACTTGGTAATGGCTTTCAATATGCTCTTGCGCTAATATTGGTGATCCAGCCGCGACTTGCCCAATGAGTGGTAAACCTTCTAGTTCATTTTGCTCAATAGGTGTTTCAAGTAAAAGGCGAATACCACGTGATGAGCCGGCGATCATTTCAATTGCACCTTTTTTAGCTAAAGCTTTCAGATGTTCTTCAGCTGCGTTGGCTGATCGAAATCCTAATTTTTGCGCAATTTCGGCGCGTGTTGGTGGCATACCAGTGGTTTGAATATTGTCTTTAATTAGGTCATAAATCTGTTGTTGGCGTTCGGTTAACGGTCTCATTTACGTATTCCTGTTTTTATATACATATACATGTGATTATATACAGCTAATAATATAAAACAACTGTTTTATTCTAAATTATTTGACAGTAAGCGATAAAATTTTCAAATTTTTGACATTATGCGTTATTTTGGTGAGTAATTTTGTTAGTTTAATAGACAATAAATTTTCCAATTAACCGATAATTTTTGCTTATATTTAGCGTTATATAATCAAGTTTTTATATGCTATAATAGCGCAATTTTTGTTGGATTGGAATTTGCCTTATGTCTTATATTGTTGCGCTCAGTGGTGGTATTGCCAGTGGTAAGAGCACCATCACCAATTTGTTTGACAAATTGGGGGTTCCTATTATTGATGCAGATATTATTGCAAGGCAAGTTGTGCAAGTTGGTAGTGATGCATTTAATCAAATTGTTAAGCACTTTAGCCAAGAAATTTTGCTTGCTAATGGCGAACTTGATCGTAGTCAACTCCGTGAGATTATTTTTAATAATGACCATGAGCGGCTATGGCTTAATCATTTATTGCATCCCATTATTCAACAAGAAACCCAAAAACAAATTGCTATGCAAAGCTCATTATATGTGATCTGGGTTGTGCCGTTGTTAGTTGAAAATAATTTACATACGTTGGCTGATCGTGTATTGATAATCGATACACCTGTATCGTTACAATTGGAACGATTAGTAAAAAGAGATAATATTAGCGAATCATTAGCTAAAAAAATGATACAGTCGCAAGTGTCTTTACAAAAACGTTTATCTTATGCTGATGATATTATCGTTAATGATGGTAATCTTGCGTCGCTAACTTCGCAAGTTAGTCAATTACATAAACAATATTTAGATAACTTTAATTGTAAGATTTAAATAGATGAATAACATTATTTTTGAACATCCATTAAATGAAAAAATGCGCACTTGGCTTCGTGTTGAATTCTTATTAAATCAATTAAATACGCATTGTCATTTTGATCAAAATAATGCATTGGTTTTTTTTCATGCATTGTCTGAGTTATTAGAAATTATTGAACGTAACGATGTTAAAACTGATTTTATTAAAGAGCTTGAATTGCAAAAACAAAAGTTAACTTCATGGTTAGCATTTGATGGCGTGGATTATGATTTACTTAGCAAGTTGATTGGCAAGTTTGATGCTTTTTTAGCTCAATTTAATGCTGTCGCCCGTTTGGGGCAGCCGTTAAAAGATGACCGTTTTATTACTTCAATTCGTCAACGTTTAATGATACCTGGTGGTTGCTGTAGTTTTGATTTGCCGTCATTCCATTTGTGGCTGAAAATTCCACAAGAAAAACGTGATATGCAAGTAAAAAATTGGCTACAACATTTATCGCCCCTAGATGAATCTTTAACATGTTATATGCAATTGATAAGACAATTAGGGGAATTTAAACCATTTATTTATACTAACAACTTTTTTCAAGAAACTAATGGTGATATTAATTTGATTCGTATTCGAGTTTCCTTAGAAAAAAACGTGTATGCTCAAGTATCAGGTCATATGTCGCGCTATAGCATTCGATTTTTACCACTTGACGCTTGCGATAGCGTAAATACCGATGGTATTGATTTTGAATTAGCTTGTTGTTAGTGCTTTAAGTACTGATTATTTAAAAAAGAGTCACAATGAATAAACAAACCGTTACCTATGTCAATTGCCCAACTTGTCAAAAACAAGTTATATGGAGCAAAAAAGATAGCCCGTACCGACCATTTTGCAGTAAACGCTGCCAACTTATTGATTTAGGCGCTTGGGCAACTGAAGAGCATCGTATTGCCGATAAAGATATCACCGAACAAGATCTTTGGAGTGAAGAAGATCTTAGCGATTTTACAGGTAGACATTAATGAAGATTCTTGGTATTGAAACTTCATGCGATGAAACAGGCATTGCAATTTATGATGATGCCAAAGGTTTAATTGCCAACCAGCTTTATTCGCAAATAAAATTACATGCCGATTATGGTGGTGTGGTGCCTGAACTGGCATCGCGCGATCATATTCGTAAAACCGTGCCATTAATTCAAAGCGCTTTAAAAGAAGCGAATTTAACTGCTCAAGATATTGATGGCGTTGCTTATACAGCAGGTCCTGGTTTGATTGGTGCGTTAATGGTTGGCGCATCAATTGGACGTTCACTTGCTTATGCTTGGAATGTGCCGGCAATTGCTGTGCACCATATGGAAGGGCATTTGCTTGCGCCAATGTTAGAAGATAATCCGCCCGAATTCCCTTTTGTAGCACTACTCGTTTCTGGTGGGCATACGCAGTTAATTAAAGTGACCGGTGTTGGACAATACCAATTAATGGGGGAATCGATTGATGATGCGGCAGGCGAAGCCTTTGATAAAACAGCTAAACTACTTGGGCTTGATTATCCTGGTGGTGCAAAGTTGTCAAAATTAGCTGAGCAAGGTTGTGCTTCTCGCTTTCACTTTCCGAGGCCAATGACAGATAGACCAGGGCTCGATTTTAGTTTTTCAGGGCTTAAAACTGCGGCGGCTAATATTATCCATCAAAATACGCACGATCAAGTTATAGATGACCAAACTAAAGCAGATATTGCGAAGGCTTTTGAAGATGCCTTAGTTGATACGCTGGTTATTAAATCTCGCCGCGCACTTGAACAGACAGGATTTAAGCGTTTAGTTATTGCCGGTGGTGTCAGTGCCAATAAAACATTACGCCATAAACTTGCGCAACTTATGGCACAGCGAAACGGGCAGGTTTATTACCCAAGACTTGAATTTTGTACTGACAATGGTGCCATGATTGCTTATGCAGGAATGATCCATTTAAAAGCAGGACAACATTCTGATTTGACCATCAATGTGAGACCAAGATGGCCTCTTAGTGAGCTTAATGTAAACTAGGGATTATTTTAGATTTAGCAATAAAAAATTCAAAAGTGGGTATAAGCCCCACTTTTTTATGTATGCCTAATCAATGCTATTGATTGGTGGGTTTAATTTTATTACTTCTATTTTTTATTTACATATACAGCTATAATTTTTTTAGAATGTAAATAACAATAACAATAACAATAACAATAACTATAACAAGAAATTATTTTGAGATTAACTATGAAAACGTATATTCCAGGCAAAGATGCCGCCCTAGAAGATTCAATTAACTATTTTCAACAACAACTAACAAAATATGATCTAGAAGTGAAAGAAGCTTCTTGGCTAAACCCAGTGCCTAATGTGTGGTCAGTACATATTCAAAATACTAAGTGCCCACTCTGTTTTGCTAATGGTAAAGGCGCTAGTAAAAAAGCCGCATTGGCATCGGCCTTGGGAGAATATTTTGAACGCTTATCAACTAATTACTTTTTTTCTGATTTTTATTTAGGCGAAAAGGCCGCAAATGCTGATTTTGTGCATTATCCGACCGAAAAATGGTTTTCTATTCCTGAAGATAATTCCCTACCGAAAGGACTATTATCCAAAGAACTACTTAAGTTTTATGATCCCGATTATGAACTAAGTGCTACGGATTTAATTGATTTACAATCAAGTAACGGTGAACGAGGTATCTGCGCTTTACCTTTTGAACAGCAGTCTGATAAACAAACTATTTATGTGCCAGTTAATTTAATTGCTAATTTATATGCTTCTAATGGTATGTCGGCCGGTAACACTCGTAATGAGGCACGAGTACAAGGGTTATCTGAAATTTTTGAGCGTTATACTAAAAATAAAATTATTGCCGAAGCTATTAGCTTACCGGTTATTCCAACCGAAGTGATTAACCGTTATCCAACCGTTTTAGCGGCAATTGATGCACTTGAAAGTGAAGGCTTTCCGCTTTACTGTTTTGATGCTTCTTTAGGTGGGGAATTTCCCGTTATTTGTGTAGTGTTATTTAATCCACAAAATGGAACTTGTTATGCTTCGTTTGGTGCACATCCTAATTTTGGTGTTGCGCTTGAAAGAACTGTAACAGAATTATTACAAGGACGTAGTTTAAAAGATCTTGATGTGTTTTCGCCACCAAGCTTTGATAATGATGATGTTGCAGATCTTAGCAATTTAGAAACGCATTTTATTGATTCAAGCGGTTTTATTTCATGGGATTTATTTAATGAGCAAGCTGATTATGAGTTTGTCGATTGGGACTTTTCAGGCACAACCGATCAAGAATTTGCTAATTTAATGGCCATTTTTGCTCGTCACAAAACCGAAGTGTTAATTATGGATTACCAACACCTTGGCGTTTATGCTTGCCGTATTTTGGCTGTTGGCATGTCGGAAATTTACCCTCCTGAGGATCTTTTAATTGCTAATAGCAATATGGTTATTGGTTTGCGTGATCTTATTTTATCGTTGCCTGATAAAAAGTATACAACCAAACAGTACTTAGACATTATAGAGCAGCTTGATGATGAAGGGCTTGATGATTATGCGCGTGTTCGTGAATTACTTGGTATTGCAACAGGTAGCGATAATGCGTGGTTAACACTGCGTGTTGGCGAATTAAAAGCTATGTTAGCATTAGCAGGTAAAGATCTAACACAAGCACAACAATGGATTGATTGGACGATTGAAATGAATGAATCGATTTTCACTCCTGAGCGTAATCATGCTTATCGTTGTTTACAAACATTAGTTAATTTTATTTTGCAACGTGGTAAAAAGCAGTTTAATAACTATCAAACTGCATTTAATAAAATGTATGGCAAAAACTGTGTTGATGACATGTGGCAATATGCTAATGGTGAAAAAACATTTTTTGGTTTGTCAGATTTTGCGACAGACCAGAAAACCACCAATAATAATTTAGAACAATTTGCTATGCATCAAAAGCTATTAGCAGTGTATAACAAATTACATCAGGCGATGCTATAGCTTATATCATGTTATAAGTTATATATTCAACTTCCACCGTATTGCCTCGGTGGAAGTGATAATGTTATTTAACCTTGTCTTGCAAATTCACCTGCTTGTTTAACTAATTCTTCGCTAGGTGTAATACCTGTATATAATACAAATTGTTCAAGCGCTTGAAGTACTGCAACATCAGCACCTGAAATAATAGTTTTGTTTAACTGTTGGGCATATTTTATCATTGGTGTTTCAACGGGGAGAGCAACGACATCAAACACAATATCAGCGTTATTTATCATTTTTTTGGGAAAAGCTAATTCTTGCGCTTCAATACTGCCAAGCATGCCAATTGGCGTTACATTAATAATAAGCTTTGCTTGTTGTGGTGGGATATTTTGTTCATCTTTTACCCATTGATATCCATAGCGTTTGGCTAACGCTTCGCCTTTGGATTGGTTACGGGCGACAATAATGCCATTTTTAAAGCCAGCATCATAAAAAGCCCCAATTACTGCATTAGCCATACCACCACTACCTTTTAAGACAAAAGGTGTAGTATTATCAATCTTATTTTCTACAATGAGTTTAGCAACAGCAATATAATCAGTATTATAAGCTTTTAAATAGTGATTAGTGTTAACAATGGTATTAACCGATTGAATGGATTTTACTGAATCATCTAATTCATCAATAAACTCAATACAAGCTTCTTTGTAAGGCATTGAAATAGCACAGCCACGAATTGCCAAGGCTTTAATGCCATAAATAGCATCTTTCAAATTATTGGTAGTAAAGGCTTTATATAAGTAATTAAGATCAAGTTTTTCATACAAATAATTATGAAAACGAGTACCAAAATTGCTTGGTCTTGCCGAAAGGGACATGCAAACAGTGGTGTCTTTATTAATAATTCTTGTCATAACAACAACCCCTTGTGATATAGTACAATACTTTTTATTTTACCACTTTCTTTATTAACGTATATTTAATTATGGTTGCAAATAATAACGGCCCTAAAATTCAGCAAGAAAAAGCAACAGTGAGTACGATGATCTATTTATATTGCCGTAAACAACATCATAGCCAACATCATCAGTTATGTGAGGAATGCAACGATCTGTTGCAATATGCTATGCAACGCTTAACAATGTGCCGTTTTGGTGAAGAAAAAACGACGTGTGAACGTTGCCCTAAACATTGTTATCGTAAAGATTACAAACAAAAAATAAAACAAGTAATGCGGTTTTCTGGCCCAAGAATGTTAATTTATCATCCTACAATGGCATTGAGGCATCTTTATAAAAACTTGGTGAGTAGGTAAGTTATTACTATTATTAACGTCTACTATGGCAAAACAAATATTAACTCGTCATAAAGTTAAAATTAGGGTTTAGTATATTCTATTGATTAAAAATACTAATTTCCGAAATAGCCTAAAACTTCCCCCGATTTGTATACTGTGAAAAATTTGTTATTATTAGAAACAGAATTTAAAATAATGGCTTGATAAGAGTCTGGATCAAAGAAATGTCTATTGCAGTTGTTGAAGTTAATCGTCAAGCAGTTATTCATAATGTTGAGTATCTAAAAAAAATGGCTCCAAATAGTCAACTAGTTGCGATTATAAAAGCCAATGCTTATTCACACGGTAGTGAGGAGATTGCTCAATTATTACATGATAAAGTAAATTATTTTGGTGTATCACGCTTTACCGAGGCCATGCAATTGCGGAACAAGGGTATTAACACGCCGATTCTGGCTTTGGAAGGTTTTTTCCCGCATGATGATTTGGATTATTTTATTGATTTTAACATTCAACCAGCTATTCATAGCAAATGGCAAATTGACATATTGCAAACATCCCTCCGTAAAGATCAAATTACCACATGGTTTAAGCTTGATACAGGAATGCATCGTTTAGGTTTTTGTCCTGATGAAGCAAAAGAAGAATTTTATCGTTTGGCTAGTTGTTCAGTGGTTTGTAAACCGATTAATATTATGAGTCATTTTAGTTCGGCTGATGATCTCACTTCAAAACAAACGTTAAAGCAAATAGAACTATTTGATCAGTTTATTGACTCAATTGATGACAAATCACTGATTGGTAAATGTTCACTTGCCGCATCGGGCGGTATATTAGCCTGGCCAGAAGCTCAGCGTGATGTTGTGCGTCAGGGTATTGCTTTATATGGTGTTTCACCTTTTGATGAACCAATTGCTGAGCTACAACCCGCAATGACGTTTAAATCTGAATTAATTACAGTACGAAAACACAAAAAAGGTGAATCAGTTGGCTATGGTCAAATTTGGTGTAGTCAGCAAGACACTTTGCTCGGTGTGGTTGCCATGGGTTATGGTGATGGCTATCCACGCAATATTCCAGAAAATACCCCTGTATTGATTAATGGGCGAAAAGTACCCATTGTAGGTCGCGTTTCAATGGATATGATTGTGGTTGATTTAGGTATTAACAGCCTTGAAAAACCCGGTGACGAAGTCATATTCTGGGGATCAGAACTTCCTGTTGAGGAAATCGCAAAGCACACTGGAATTAGTGCTTACGAATTAATAACGCGCTTAACTTCACGCGCAAAAATTCATTATATAGATAAATAAATTAAATTATGATTAAAAAAATATTTTTATACACTTTACTCACCCTTATATTAATTGTTGGTGGCTCGATCAGTATTGGTTATTACTTTTTACAGCAGTTTTCTAAACAGCAAATGTACGTTACTGCCGAAAATCAAATGTTTGTTTTGAAAAAAGGCACATCCATGCATCAGTTAGTTGAGCAAGTCAAAGCAAGCCAATTGCTCGAAAGGGCATATTTGCTCCCTTATTTGTGTAAATTAGAGCCATCATTAAGATCCATTAAAGCAGGGACTTACCAATTACATCCACACATGACGGTTGAAGAGTTTTTGCAATTATTGGTATCAGGCAAAGAGAGTAATTTTTCGATTAAATTTGTTGAAGGTAAGCGGGCTAAAGATTGGTTAAATGTTGTTCAAAATACGCCGTATATTCAACAAACTTTAGCGGGAAAAACTGATGAAGAAATTGCTAAACTACTTGGTATTGAAGGGTCGATAGAAGGTTGGCTATCACCTGATACTTATCTTTATACCGCAGATACGTTAGATATTAATATCTTAAAACGCGCACATATGATCATGAAAAGTAATTTACAAAAAATCTGGGATAATCGCGATGGAGATCTTCCTTACCAATCGCCTTATGAACTCCTGATTATTGCATCAATTATTGAAAAAGAAACTGGCATCAGTTCTGAACGGGCGAATGTGGCTTCGGTATTTGTTAATCGTCTAAAAAGAAAAATGAAGTTACAAACTGATCCAACCATTATTTATGGTTTAGGTGACAACTATAAAGGTACCATTAGGCGAGTTGATTTAACTGATACTCAAAACCCTTATAATACCTATGTTATTGAGGGGCTTCCCCCAACACCAATTGCAATGCCAAGTTTAGCCTCGCTTGAAGCAGCAGCGCATCCAGCTAAAACCAATTATCTATTTTTTGTTGCTAATGGAACAGGCGGCCATACTTTTTCAACTACTTATAGCAATCATCAACAAGCGGTGAATGTATATCGACAGTTATCGAGTAGTGGGAATTAGCCTCAAAAAAATCAAATAATGATTTTAATAACGAGTTTTTATTGAGTTATTTTGGTTTTAATTTGTGATATACATTAATGTACTGCATATTAATGCGGTACATTTTGTTTTGTTAATTACGATAAATCATCAAGTTGTTTAATAAGATTGAGCAGATGATTAACATCTTGTTCTTGCTCTTTTAGTGCTTCCTCAAAATAGGGATGCAGAGCAAATTTAGGTAAATTTGCTTTGGCATCAATCATTGCTTGTATTCGCGGAATAAAAATCCACTGCAACCATTCGTGCGCTTGCATGGTATCGATAGCAAAGGGCTCTTGGCTTAAAAAAGCATCAGGATTTGGCGGTGTGGTTTGCCATAGGTCGATTTTTTGCAATTCTATAATAATTTTTTCAAGTTGCTTAAGTAGCATGTCTGCTTGTGATTTTTGTGCAAGCAAATTTTGATAATACTGCCAATCAAAACAAGGCCCAGGATCGGTTTTGCGATCGGGGGCAATATCGCTATGACCTGCGATATCTTTGATAGCATAAGTCTGTTGTAATAATAATGTGATGTTTGCTAATTGTTGATATTGTTGTTCGGTAAAATTGTCGCTATCACATCCTTCCATTTCAATACCAATTGAAAAATCGTTACAGTTTTCTTTTCCTTCAAATACTGACTTTCCTGCGTGCCATGCCCGTTTATCAAATGGAACAAATTGAATTATTTCACCATCTCGTCGAATAAATAGATGACTTGACACTTCAAGTTGATAAATCGATTCAAAATATGGATCTTGCTTAGGATCGAGCTTACCGGTAAATAACTGTTCAACATAAGGACCGCCATATTGATTGGGTGGCAAGCTGATATTATGGATGACAAGTAACGATATCGGTTTATTTGTTGGACGTTCATTATAAAAAGGCGAAACAACCTGTTTTACACCTTGTAACCAACCATTAATAATTTTTAGGGACATATTGACTCCAACTTATCTAATAAACCGATGTATGGATTTGTTTTGCGATCTGTTTCACGAAAATTAGACATACAACGTAACAATCAAGTGCATAATGGATTTTGCATTCCAACCTAGCTATTTCGTTATTATTTCATTTTTTTGTCTTGCTATAAAGAATGTTCTATTAAATAACTGACTGAAAAATTGAGGTGCTTATGTCTAATCAATCGGGGTTTACATTATTTGAACTGATGATAGCCATTGTTGTCATTGCTATTTTAACCGCTATCGGTGTACCAGCCTATCAAGGATACGTAAAAAAAGCCGCACTGACTGATATGTTACAAATAATGACATCATATAAAACTGCTGTTGAAATTTGTGCTGTTGAACAAGGCGGTTTAACTAACTGTAGCAATGGTAATAATGGTGTGCCAGCAAGTCGAACGTCGAATTATGTAACTTCAATTACAGTCAATAACGGTATTATCACCTTGGTCGGAACCAGTGCTTTAACAGGGTTAACAACGACACTAACCCCCACAGTTAACGCCACTCATGGCAATTTAGATTGGAGCCGAGTTTGCACCACATCACCTGTTGATGCCAGTTTAACCAGTGCTTGTGAAGATATTTTTAAATTTTAATGTTTGTGTTTAAAAATTAACTGATAAGGAAGCACCATTATGCAAGAAGAACAGCTAATTGAAAGTATTGATAAATTACTGCTTGAAGCATTAGATAAGCGTGCTTCGGATATTCATTTTGAGCCTTATCAACATAGTTATCGTATTCGTATGCGTATTGATGGTGTTTTGCACGATATGCTATCACCGCCCCTTGCATTAGCTAAACAGATAACAGCAAGATTAAAAATCATGTCTCAACTAAATATAGCTGAACATCGATTACCGCAAGATGGTCAACTCATTATTGATCGTTATACCATGCGTATTGCCACTTTGCCTGTAATGAATGGCGAAAAAATTGTTTTAAGAGTAATGGATAACCATGAATCTGAATTAACCATTAATGATTTAGGGTTAACGGATGCAGATCTGTTAACATTCAAACAAATTTTAGACTACCCACAAGGATTGATTTTAGTTACAGGTCCAACAGGTAGCGGTAAAACGGTGACGTTATATAGTGGATTAAAGCGGTTAAATAAAACCGAACGTAATATTTGTAGCGTTGAAGATCCCATTGAAATCCCCCTAGAGGGCATTAACCAAACTGCGATTAATCTTAAAGCTGGCTTAACATTTGCTATTGTATTGCGTGCCTTATTGCGGCAAGATCCTGATGTGATGATGATTGGCGAGATTCGCGATCGTGAAACTGCCGAAATTGCCATTCAAGCTGCACAAACAGGGCATTTAGTGTTATCTACATTGCATACTAATTCAAGTGTCGAGGCAATAACACGATTAAAGCAAATGGGAATAGAAAATTATCTATTGTCATCAAGTTTAAAATTAATTATTGCTCAGCGGTTAGTTCGAAAATTGTGCCCACACTGTAAAGTTGTGGCCAGTGATTTGGTTAAGTTAGACAATCAATACCAACCCCATTATTTAGCTTCGGGATGCCCAAATTGTATTGGTGGTTATAAAGGAAGGATTGGGTTATATGAATTTTTAGTCATCAGTTCCGACATTCAACAGCAAATATTAATCAATCAAACTATTTTACCTTCAAATATGACTTCGCTAAAAATGGCTGGACAAAAATTAGTGAAGCAGGGAATAACAACATTAGCTGAATTAAATCGAGTTTTGGGTGATACAGTATGAAACGGCTCTATTATTGGTATGATGTTGATTTTAATCAACACAAAATTATCGCTGAATCATCACAGGCTGCTAAACGGCATTTATTGTTACAAGGTAAAATCGCCATTAAGATTAAAGCAGGTAATATTATTACCGCACATAGCTTTAATCGTACTGATTTGCTGATGATTACTAAACAATTAGCGACGATGTTAAAAGCTGGATTATCTATTATTGATACATTGCAATTACTTGCCCAAGAGCAAACTAAACCTCACTGGCAATATTTGTTGCTTGATATTAAGCAACAAATAGCTAAAGGCGAATTTTTATCCCAAGTATTACGGCAACACTCTTCGGTATTTTCTGCCCTGTATTGCGAAATTATAGCAACAGGCGAACTGACAGGACAGCTTGATGAAAGTTTTGAGCAATTAGCGTTATTGCTTGAAAAATCAATCAAACTACAAAAAAGTTTGAAAAAGGCAATGCGTTACCCAATGTTTTTATTATTGGTTGCGATAATTGTAAGTTTGGTGATGTTGTTGTTTGTTTTGCCAAAATTTTCCGATATTTATCAAGATTTCGATGCCGAGTTGCCTGCTTTTACACAAGGTGTGATTGATTTTTCTAATTATTTGCAACAAAGCTGGTTAATTTGGTGTGTAATTTTTTTTATTAGCTATTTTTGTTATCAGCGCTATTTAAAAGTACGCTATCGCCATAAAATCGAAAAAATAATAATCAAAATCCCTTTTATTGGTCGAGTGATTCAAACTAGCTGCTTAACGCAAATTTTTCAAACCATTGCGATCACCCAAAAAGCAGGCATACCATTATTAGCGGGTTTAGCTGCAGCGGCGAATACCACTTATTATTGCCTTTATCGTGATAGCCTTTCGAAAATTATAGATAGTATTGAGCAAGGACACTCATTTAGCCATGTATTGCATCAGCAATTATATTTTCCTAGCTTATGTGCCCAGCTTATTCATGTAGGCGAAGAGTCAGGTACGTTAGATTTAATGCTTGATAAGTTAGCTAACTATTATCAAGAACAAAATCAAACCCTAACCGATAATTTATCGCAAGCGTTTGAGCCATTATTAATGCTAGTATTGGCGTTGATTATTGGTAGTTTAATTGTAGCTATGTATTTACCGATATTTCAAATGGGCGAAGTGATTCACTAATGTTAGCATTTATCATTATCTGTTTAGGGCTTTGTGTCGGTAGCTTTGTTTATGTTGCTTATTGTCGCTATTTGCCAACAATTACGCCATGCCAATATTTATACCGTATTTGCATTAATCGATCTGTTTGCTCGCACTGTCATCATCGACTTAATGCTTGGCAATTAATTCCCATTGTTTCTTGGCTGATATTAAAAGGGCGTTGTTATTACTGTAAAACTAAAATTTCATGGCATTATCTTATTGTTGAATTATTAATCTCGGCTTTATTTGCTATTACCTATTTTGATTACGGTTTGGGTTATCAAAGTGTTATTTTAATGCTACTTGGTTGTTATTTTTTACTGTTAGCTTTAATCGACTTTAAATACTTTTTATTACCGGATTTGTTTACCCAACCGTTAATGTGGACGGGTATAATGCTAGCTTATTTTGACATGGCTAATATCACCTTAACCGATGCTTTAGTAGGTGTTTTTTTGGGATATCTATTATTAAAAATACCTGCTACTTTATTTCATTTAATATCTAAAAAGCAGGGATTAGGGGGCGGTGATATCAAATTGCTTGCCGCTCTTGGCGCTTGGTTGCCTTATAATTGTCTACCTCTATTGTTGTTTTTTGCTTCATTACTGGGGATTTTATATTCTCTTTTTTTGCATTATATACTTAATAAAAATACGTTAAAAGGTATCCCATTTGGTCCGTTTTTATTAATTTCTGGATACATAATTGCTTATTTTTGCCAAAGTTTTCAGGAATGTTTGTGTTCAAGTTTGAGTTTTTGGTGATAATTAATAATGTATTAAAAGCATTATATAACGTTGTTATTTTTTTATATTCACAATATATAACTAAAATTGATATTCATAGTGAAAATAGTTCTTTTCATAAAAATAGAAATCACGTTATAGTGTTAATTAAATCAGATTGTCCGTTGTAATGAGTGACTAATTAAGGAATAACTTATGATATCAAATAATATTAATGAACTAAAAAATGAAATGATAGCGTGGCGGCACCATATTCATGCTCATCCTGAAACCGCTTTCGAAGAAGTTAACACGACACAATTTATTGTTGAAAAACTCCAGTCTTTTGGGATTACTGAGCTCTATACCCATTTTGCCCCAACGGGAGTTGTTGGCATTATCAAAGGTCAGCAAGAAGGGCGGTGGATTGCGCTACGAGCAGATATTGATGCATTAGATATTATCGAAGAAAACAACATTGATTATTGCTCAACGGTTCGTGGCAAAATGCACGCATGTGGACATGATGGACATACAGCTATGTTACTTGGCACAGCTAAGTATTTAAGCGAACATCGTAATTTTGTAGGAACGGTTGTTGTTATTTTTCAACCTGCCGAGGAAAATGAAGGTGGCGCACGAGTGATGGTTGAAAATGGATTATTTGAGCAATTCCCAATTGAAGCCGTATATGGCATTCATAACCAACCTAATATGAAGTTAAATCACTTTTATATTAATCATGGTCCAATGATGGCATCGTATGATGTATTTGAGATCAAAATAACGGGTGTTGGTGCTCATGCTGCTGCTCCTCATCTAGGTAAAGATACAATTTTAACTGCCACACAAATTGTGAATAGTTTGCAAAGCATTGTGAGCCGTAATGCTGATCCTTTAAGTTCGTTGGTAGTTAGCGTAACACAAATTCATAGTGGTGATACTTGGAATGTGCTACCTCAAAAAGCGGTGATTCGTGGTACAGTTAGAACATTTAGCGCTCAAGTACAAGATATGGCTGAACAACGAATTAAACAAATTGCAACTGGTATTGCAACAGCCTTTGATGCAAAAGCAGATGTGGATTATCAACGTCGTTACCCAGCAACGATTAATTACGCAAAACAAGCTGATATTGCAATTGCCGCTGCTAACAAAGTTGTTGGGCAAGAAAACTTAGTTATTGATCCGCTTCCTTCAATGGGATCTGAAGATTTTGCTTTTATGCTGCAAAAAATACCAGGAGTATATGTTTGGTTAGGGACAGGGAAAGGAGCTAACTTACATAATCCTGCCTTTAATTTCAATGATGAAGTGTTAGCAACAGGTGTAAGTTATTTTGTTGAAATTGTTAACCAAGAACTAGCTAACCAAAAATTAACTAATTAAGCAACTAGCTGAAAACGGTAGATATATAAAACTGGTGGGATAAATATTAATTTATTCCCCCAGTTTTAGCTGAATAATAGATTAAAACATCAATCGGCTATTGTCATTACCGTAGATTCTAAATACGGTATTTAAATCAATTCCATTACTTAGTACTACTTGGACACAAATTCCATCTTTGTCATCTAGTTTTGTTGTAGCTAAGACTAAGCCTCCCTCTCGCCAACCACTAGCAAGTTTGTATTCAATGGTGTCTCCTACTTTCGGCAAAACGTCGCTAGTACCTTTAATGAGATACATACCACGCGTATTTGCACCACGAAACTGCGCTCTAGCGACCATTTCCTGTCCACAATAGCAACCTTTATCAAAGCTGATAGCATCATATAATTGTAGGTTACAAGCTTGTGGTAATAAAATGGCCATATTGCTATCATCAATAACTGGATAACCCGCCAATAAATCAAGCTTTAACCAGTCGCTACATGGATTTAAATCATTTGGAATCGGTTCTGGCGTTATCATAATGACGCGTATTTCAGGTAAAGATAACTTGATGTAGGTGATATTATTTTCAGTTAAACAGCTTCTATCGTTTAGTTTTGCTTTGATTTCAGTAGAAATGGCATCGCCAACCAATCCAATCATATTTAAATCTTGGGCAGGTTCGATAGATACTTTAGAAAAAACAGCATATTTGGCAAGTTCAGCAACCTGTTTTTTTACAACGCTTTTGCGTTCAATGTAGTAAATATCGTTACCTCGTTGAAATAACAATAAAGTACTCCACATTTTTCCTTTATTGTCGCAATGAGCTGCATAAAGTGTAGAATGTTCAGAAAGTCGGTTAATATCGTTAGTTATTTGTCCCTGCAGAAAAGTTCGATTATCCTTGCCAGAAACTTTAACCAACTGCCAGTCTGCAAGTGAGATTGGTTTAGAAGAAATATTGCTCATATTTGTACCTTTTGGTAATGAAGAATTCTAGTACTATTATGACTAGAAATACTTAGGTTCTGAGTGTATATAAAAAATAAAAAAATAACAACAAACCAATCTGCAATCTTTGAATAAAATTGTTAGTTTTATGGGGGATTGATGATATATAAAAATTGATATTATCGATATTCAATTTTATTTATAATGCCTTTAGCTCATTGACTTTATTGATTTTTATTGCAAGTTGATGCAAAATGACTCACTATATAATAAATCAATAACATTGGAGGCAACAACCATGATGAAGCTGTCAGGTGCAGAAATGGTTATTCAATCTTTGATTGACCAAGGAGTAAAACAGATATTTGGTTATCCCGGTGGTAGTGTTCTTGATATTTATGATGCAATTCATACACTAGGTGGAATTGAACATATTTTAGTTCGCCATGAACAAGCTGCGGTACATATGGCCGATGGTTATGCAAGAGCAACGGGCGATGTGGGCGTGGTTTTAGTTACATCAGGTCCAGGTGCAACTAACACTATTACAGGTATTGCAACCGCTTATATGGATTCGGTACCGTTAATAATATTATCTGGGCAGGTTGCTAGCAATTTAATTGGCAATGATGCATTTCAAGAGTGTGATATGGTTGGTATTTCACGTCCAATTGTAAAACACAGTTTTTTAGTCAAAGACAGCAAAGACATACCTGAAACCATCAAAAAAGCGTTTTATATTGCCTCAACTGGTCGGCCTGGCCCTGTCGTTATTGATTTACCTAAAGACATTGTTAATCCTGCCAACAAATATAATTACCATTATCCAAAATCAGTGACTATGCGCTCTTACAACCCAACCATACAGGGGCATAAAGGGCAAATTAAAAAAGCGTTAACCACTTTATTAACAGCTAAAAAGCCTGTTTTGTGTATCGGTGGTGGGGTGATTGCGGCAAATGCCAGTGATGTAATTAAAAAATTTGCTGAAAAATTAAATTTGCCAGTAACGTCAACACTAATGGGAATTAGTGCCTTTCCTGGCACTGACAAACATTACCTTGGCATGGTTGGTATGCATGGTGTTTATGAAGCCAATGTTGCAATGCATAATGCTGATGTTATTTTGGCTATAGGGGCAAGGTTTGATGATAGAACAACAAATAATGTTAAAAAATATTGCCCAAAAGCCAAAATTATTCATATTGATATCGACCCAACCTCAATATCAAAAACCATTATGGCAAGTATCCCTGTTGTGGGTGATGCTAAAATGGTGGTTGAAACAATGCTATCTCAAATTGATGAGCTAAATGTAGAGCGTGATTTAGATGCATTAGTTGATTGGTGGAAGCAAATTGAACATTGGCGAGCTCGTCACTGTTTAGCGTATAGCCATGAAGGTGAAAGCATCAAACCTCAAGAAGCGGTTGAAGTATTGTATAAATTAACGAAAGGCGATGCATTTGTAGCAACCGATGTTGGCCAGCACCAAATGTTTACAGCGCTTTATTACCCATTTGATAAGCCACGTCACTTTATTACCTCCGGAGGGCTTGGCACAATGGGATTTGGATTGCCAGCAGCGCTTGGAGTTAAATTGGCATTCCCAAAAAAGACCGTAGTTTGTGTAACGGGCGATGGTAGTATTCAAATGAATATTCAAGAGTTATCAACCGCATTGCAATATGGCCTACCTGTGCTTGTTTTAAATTTAAATAATCGTTTTTTAGGTATGGTTAAGCAATGGCAAGATATGATTTATGCAGGCAGGCATTCTAGCTCTTATATGGAATCACTCCCCGATTTTGCCAAGATTGCCGAAGCCTATGGCCATGTTGGAATGGTAATTACTAAACGTGAAGAACTAGAACCAAAACTCAAACAAGCATTAGCCATTAAAAACCGCTTAGTTTTTGTTGATGTTATGACCGATGCTACTGAACATGTTTACCCAATGCAAGTTCGTGGTGGTGCAATGAACGAAATGTGGCTTAGCAAAACGGAGAGAACTTAATGCGTTATATCTTATCAATTTTAACCGAAAACGAACCGGGCGCATTGTCACGAATTATCGGCTTGTTTTCGCAACGTGGTTTTAATATCGAAACTATCACCACTGCGCAGACTGAAGATCCTACCATGCACCGTATGACAATACAGACTAGTGGTGACGAACACGTCCTTGAACAGATCCAAAAACAGCTACATAAGCTAGTTAATGTTTACCGCGTGCATGATTTAACCGAAGGACCTCATGTTGAGCGCGAAATTATGCTCGTTAAAGTTGCTGCAAAAGGATCTGATGCTCGTGATGAAGTTAAACGTTGCGCTGATATTTTTAGAGGATCAATTGTAGATGTAACAGCAACACATTACATCGTACAATTATCGGGTACTAGCGAAAAACTAGACTCATTTTTAGCCTCGATACGTGAAACTTGCAACATTGTTGAAATTGTTCGCTCTGGCATTATTGGTTTATCGCGTAGTGAAAAAACAGTTAAATAACTATATTTATAATTAACCTATTTATAATTAACATATTTATAGATAACTTATTTAATCAAGGCGAGGCGCATTATGCGCCTTAATTTTGCCAAAGATACAATAATAAAAAAATATAAAAATATAAAAATATAAAAGAAAAATTATATTGTTAACTTTATTTATTACTAGTAATAATATAAGGAAAATATAGGGATGGAGTTTTATTGGTTATTTAAAGTTTTTTTGATAGGACTTGCTTTATTTTCTTGGATTAGCTATAGGTCAGAAAGACATCAAAATAAACAAAATTTAAATGATATTGTTAATGAACGCATTTCAATAAGAAAATTAACTGAAGACGAATTTCAGCTTCTAAAACCTTATTTGGATAATAAATGGTTGGTGTTTCCTTATAAATATCAATCTTCTCTAATTGATTTAGAAGTATCAGAGTTAGTAGGGGATTGTGTACGACATAGTTTATACACAAATTCTGAAGAAACATCATTTTATTATGAGATTGGCGGCATTGAACTCTTTTTTCCTTATAATATGTATCATCATATTTCAGATTTTAACGAGGTTGAAGTTGTTTTTACCCAAAGATATGCATTTGTTGTTAAAATCAATGGTTATGATATAAAAACTGCTGCAGAGTCTCAAAATGGGGTCATATACTCAGAGCTCGATGAACCTTGGCTATACGAACAATCTTTTGATCTTGAAACTTTAGAAGATGATGAGCTAAGTAGTGGCAAAGCAGCGAAAATAAAATCAGAAACTGATAACAAAATTAACAATGTTCAATTGTTAGAGCGAGAAGAAACACCATTAGAATCAAAAAATAAAAACAAAAAAACGAATGGCATATTATCAGCGTTTTTTTTGGTATCAATGACAGTATCTTTCCTGATGTATTGGCATTTGACTAATTCTGCCATTCTTGTTTTAGTCATTTTTAGTTTTATTCTTTTTATTCTATTTTATTGGTATCAGCCAAAGTCTAAATACGATTTACACAAAGTAAAATGTATTAAAGGCTTAATTAGCGCTAAACAAACTAATACCAAAAAAGTGACTGTTGGTAAAAATTATATTTTAAACGTTCCACATTATTGGTTGCCGTTCCTTCCTGATAAATCGTCCATTCCAGCTAACATGGAGGTAACAGTAGATGATAAAAACTTAATTTGTTATCAAAACACGCTTTCAATTAACAACGAAATTGAACGATTTGGGCCACCCAAATTTGTTAAATGCAATTTAATCCTCTTTATTACAGGCATTGTTTTATCTATTGTTGTCTATTTTCAAGCAAGTATTATTGATAATGCGTTATTGGCTTATCGGACTGTTAATGAAAGTATAACATCTTGGAATCTAGAAGATGAATCAACCTTAAAAAATAGCCCAATTAAAAAGGTGATTTGGTTAACATAAAAATGAGTGGCGTATCATGTGATGTCAATGAAAAGAGCAATGAAAAAGGATGCCATACATTATTTATCAACAATCAACCTATTGAAAATAATCACGTAGCATCAATGGCGGATCAAATGAAAAGCTTGTTTGATAATAATTTTATTGATACTCATATTGATCGTGATGTTATGAGAGTACAGCAATATCAAGACAGATTGAATGAAATGTATAAACAATATGATAGGCGAGCATCAATCTATAGCATGAATATCAAAAGCCTTTATACAAAACTAAAAAATATAGGAAAAATTGTTACTACTTTAGATAAAGCTTGCAACGTTTTTGAATTGGATTGTCATAACGTTAGAAAAGAATTATCTATATTTTATAATAGTTCTAATTGGCAAGAAATAGTTAAAAATGCTGAAAAGTATCCAACTTATGATGAGGTGGTTGATAGCAATCTATATCTAGGCTTGATAGCTTAATTTCAACATTAAAGAAAGATATATTAGTAAAAATAAAGAGTAAAGTTTCAAATTATCAGCATCAAAAATCGAGCCTAAAAATTGATTTATTTAATTATAGCTACAAAGACATAAGCACCCTAGATCGTGTAAATAATGGAAATCTTCAACAAGATTCATTATTAGAATTAAAGTTAAATCATTATTATGATGTTCTATTGGCCAAAGCAGGAACAATCAATGTTGTTGGATTGGTTAAAGACATTTATTATCAAGATAACAATACAATATCAGGTTTAAAGGTTGATGCAAATTATTGTTACAGTATGAATTTAAATGATCTATTTTCATTAACATCGCCAGTTTTAATAAGTTTGGTTATTTTTATTGTTACCGCCTTAACCTCATTTTTTAATGGCATAATAATGTGTTATAAATTAATTGCAAATCGTCGACGACAAACAGAAATCATTAAATTTTATAAAAATAGAATAATCTAATTATGATATAACCTATTGTGATGTAGAAATTAAACGTAATTGCATTTAATTTATACATTTTTAAATATAAAAAAATAGAAATAATAACAACGATAAAATAAGGAAAACACAAAAAATGGATACAATTTCCACTTTAAAAATCATTTTACTCTTAATTACGTTATTTAGTGCCTTAATTGGTCTAAGTAAATGGTCTGATTTTAAATCTGAACGTAAGCAAAACAAAAAAAATCTAGAAGATTTTATAAATAACCGCAAAACAACAAGAAGATTAACAGCAGAAGAACTTGAGCTTATAACACCTTACCTTACCAATAAAAAATTAGTTAAACCTTATAAATTAAAATCATCATTAATTGACTCCGAAGTATCAATTATTGAGGGTTCTTGTATTCGCCACAGTTTTTATACCAATTCAGAAGAAACGGATTTTTATTATGAGATAGATGGTATTGAAGCGCTATTTCCTTATAATTTACAGCTATTTTCTTTAAGTCATAATGTTGCGGAAGTGGTTTTTACCTCGAATTATGCGATAGTTATTAGTTTTAATGGCTATAGTTTAGACACATTAGCGGATTTTGGTGCTACACCTAATAAAAAAAATAGCCTATATAGTTCATCGCCTTCATCTTCCGAGTTAACTCGGCCAATAAATGAAGATGAGTTGCAACTACTTGAACCTTATCTCAATAACCCAACCATGGTCGAAAATTATGAGCATAGTTCCACGTTAGTTAGTTCTGATGTGTCAATTATTATTGGTCCATGCATTGCTATTAACCATTCTAATAATAGCAACGATCCTATCTATACTTATCAAATTGGTGATATTGTTGTCTTTTTCCCTTATGACATGGAACGATATGTTGAAGATATTAACATCGTGCAAGTTGTCGTTACTGAACACTATGCATTAGTAGTCAAAATCAATCAATATGACTTAAAAACAGCAAAACAAGAACAACTGCAGCAACAACGGCAAAAGCAACAAAATAAAAAAACTTATTTTGAATCCGCTTGGAAAAGCAAAAAAGAAGAAATCTTACCGGAACAAAACCTAGCCGATGCCAATGACAGCATAATGAAATTTGATGAAGAATATATTGAAATAGAACCTATAATTAGTTATAAAATAGTTGAACAACGTCAAGAAACACCGATAGAATCTTCAAATAGAAACAAAAAAAACAATGGCATATTGGCTGCTGTTTTTTTAGCTTTAACTGTTATAATCTATATTAAATATTGGTACACTTTTGACTCATGGTTACCGCTATTTATTGGGCTGAGCTTGCTTGTATCTATTGTCTTTTACCTGCGTAAGGCACAATCTTGTACCTTAGAGGTTAACTGCATAAAAACAAAAATTCACTATAAAGACGACATAAAAAACAGAATACTCGTTGGCGATAATCGAACTTTAAAATATCCCGCCTATTGGACTCCTTTTTTACCTTATAAATCTGATGAAGATGTTGATATTGATGTCATTGTAAAAAAAGAAAAACTACTCCGTTATGGCAATTTATTGTCCATCAGCCGTGAAATTGAAGAATTTGGTCCACCCAAATTTATAATGCGCAACCTTATTTTATTTGTTACTGCGTTTATTTTATCCATTATGACTTTCAAACTAGTTGATATCACCAGCAATTTGCAACTAGCTACTTATCCTTTAGATAGCAATGTTTCTGTTTGGGACATTAAAGATGCCAAATCTTTAAAAAACAGCCCAATCAAAAAAGGCGATTTAATTAATATAAAACTTAAAGGTGCATCATGTAATGCAGAAAGCGATATGTATTTGGAAGATTGTGATAAAGTGTTTATCAACCAACAAATTGCGAGCAATATTGAAGAAGCCAAAGCGAATAGTAATTTAGTCGACGCATTATTTGACGGCGACTTAATTAAAACAGTACGCGACAACGACGTAAAACAGCTTGAAAAAGAGCTAAATAGCGAAAAAAACAAAAAAAACAGCAACTACAACAAGGAATACCAACCCGGCAGTGTGTTAAGCAAACTGTTACATGTTGATCGCTTAATTCTAACTGTTGACCAAAGCTGCCAATTATTAGAAGAAGACAAATGCAAACAAATAAAACTAATTCTAATCAAAACTATCAAACTAACCGACAATGAGCTAGAGCAATGGCCACAACTAGTTGAATATAGCAAACAACACCATAACTACGACAAAATTATCGTAGCAAGTACGCTTGAATACTTAGAGACACAAATCAGCAACTTACAAAAAAGTATGTCATTTTACTACCTAGACAAAGCAAACACAGCTCTAACTAATTATCAACAATCACCACAAAGTGTCAGCTTAGCGTTAGCAAATGCAAATGAGATCAAAATCAACTATCCAGATGAAGACAAAGACAAAGACAAAGACAAAGACAAAGATATAGTCTTGTTAAAAACATACTATAATGCCTTATCAGGAAAGGGCGGAAAGGTCAAAGTTTCAGGTTTAGTGACAGGGGTTGATTACCAAAACGACAACACCGTTTCGAGTCTAACTATCGATGATGACCTACTATATCGCATCTATCAACACCAGCTATTATCATTAACTTCACCAGTATTTATTGGTGTTGTTATTTTTATTATTACAGCTTTAATGGCATTGTCTAATGGTATAATAATTTGCTGCAAACTTATTGCCAATAATCAACGAAAAAACAACATCATCAAAGCATATGAAAATAGAATCAAATAATTACTCTATTTAATTGATATTTTTAGCCTATATTCGCTAAACGTGTAATTAATCTAGTTGAAATTGTTCGTTCTGGTATTATTGGTTTATCATGTAGTGAAAAGCAGTAAATCATTAATTTTAGTGGTTAAGAAATTAAGACTCAATTGTTTCAGATAGTTATTATTATAAAATAAGATTTATAAGGAATTAGTTATAATGCAGATATTAGGTTTGGTCTTCTTAATTCAATTTATTATTTCATTTGTTTTTTATCCGATAAAAAAGTATAGAAGTACTAAGTATAAAAAAAAGCTAATGGCAGGTAGTTCGGTTAACAACCTCAAATCTATTAGAATGTTAACTGAAGAGGAAAGAAAAAGTGTAGAAAGCTATTTATCGATAACATGTGACCAATCATCAGGGAAAAAAAGTCATTTAGTTTCTAGAGAAGTGATGTCAATATCCGGTGAGTGTGTCAAACAAACTGAATTTTCGCCTTCCGAAAACACTTATTTTTATAAAATCCATAATATTGATATTGTATTTCCTTTCAACATGGATTGTTACCTTAGTGATTATAACGAAGTTGAGATTGCGCTTACGCAAAATTTCGCTATCGCGGTTAAGTTAAATGATCACAAAATAGGTTCAGCATTATATGCTACCTATTTGGCAGATGAAAAAAATGATAAACAAAGTTCGGTATATTGGCAGAGCGGCGTTTCAAAATTCTCAAAAGGCGAAAACTTAGATGAAAATATTAAACACACTGTAAGTCCACATCCTAAACTGAGTGAAAAATTGGGTTACGAAATTTTATCAGTTCGAAAAGAAACATCGCAAGAATCAGCTTCCCGTAATAAATTAAATCGAGGGATACTCACGGCATTTTTTTGTTTTTTTGTAGTAAGCTATTTTAATCGTTTTTGGGATACAAAAGAGTTGAACGATCTGTTTTGGTTTGGAGTGAATTTTCTGGCTGCTATTTACTTTTATTTTCGTAAACCAAAATATAAAGCTAAAGTGCGATTTATTAATCAAGTAAAAGGAAAAATAAATAAGAAAATTGTTAAATCCAATGAGATTAAAATTGGTCATGATTTGAAATTAAAGTATCCTAAAAATTGGCAATCATTTATCCCTGAAAATAGCACTTTTGATGTTAATTTAGATGTTGATATTGACAGTAAAAAAATTATCCGTTATGGCTACGACATGTCAGTTAGTAAAGAGGTTGAACAATTTGGCCCACCAAAATTTTGGGGGCGTAATTTATGGCTTTTTTTAGTTGGCATGTTCTACCTTTATGCTGTCAATTATCAAGCAAAAGTCAGTGATAATTTCTCATTTGTTTATCATCAATACAATCACGATTCTAAACGTTGGTTTTTTGATGATGTATCAAAATTAATAACGAGCAACATCAAATCGGGTGATGTAGTGAAATTTAATTTTTTAGATGTGTCATTGACATGTGAAGTACCTGTTAAAAATCAAGCCAATAGATGTATTCAATCATTAATTCACAGTGCAACTACCGATACCTCTTTTCATTTAGCCAGTTCCACAAGATATTTTGTTTTACATGGTATAAATAAAAAGACAAGTTCTCAATCGGGTGAAAGTGTAGATCAACAATCTGACAAAAACTTTCATGTAGATCATATCGTGGTCACGATGTCGGGATTCGTTTCAAATGTTGATTATGACACTAATCATACCATTTCAACATTAACCATAAATATGCAAAAGTTATACCAAAAAGATATAAGCGAAAATCTATTGCCAATTTGTGTAAACCTGCTGTTATTTTTGCTTTTAGCTTCAGCGACCATTTTTAACGGTATTATGTTCTTGTTGAAACTGATTCAGAATCGACTTCGTAACAATAGAATTAAAAAGTTATACGCTAATGGTATAATTTAGATTGATTTTCGCGATTATTGATATTATTTAATAAAAGTTGATTAGCTAAACTCGTTATAAGTTTGGCTAATATGCTTGTTGAAAACATCCGTTAAAATTAATTATTCAATTGTTAGGTAAGACAGATTCTGTTATACTAGTTTCCCGTCTGATTCATCATATATTGCATTGGTTTTTTATCATTTAGCCTTAGTGTAATATTATTCTATTAAATAAATAATGGTCTGGTATTAATGGTCACGAATTATATTTTTGTTACAGGCGGTGTCGTTTCTTCTTTAGGTAAAGGCATTGCCGCAGCATCACTTGCTGCAATTTTAGAAGCCCGCGATTTAAAAGTCACCATGCTTAAACTTGATCCCTACATTAATGTTGATCCAGGTACAATGAGCCCGACTCAGCACGGTGAGGTTTTCGTGACGGAAGATGGCGCCGAAACCGATCTTGATTTAGGGCATTATGAACGTTTTATTCGCACTAAAATGACGCGAAAAAACAACTTTACTACTGGTCGCATCTATTCTGATGTGTTGCGTAAAGAGCGTCGTGGCGATTATTTAGGGGCAACAGTTCAGGTTATTCCTCATATCACAAACGCAATTAAGTCGCGTGTGGTTGATGGTGCTAAAGGTTTTGATGTTGCGATTGTTGAAATCGGTGGCACAGTGGGCGATATTGAGTCACTGCCATTTTTAGAAGCAATTCGCCAATTAGCCGTTGATGTGGGTCGTGAACATACGTTGTTTATGCATTTAACATTGGTTCCTTATTTAGGATCAGCTGGCGAAGTTAAAACCAAGCCGACACAGCATTCAGTAAAAGAATTATTATCAATTGGTATTCAACCCGATGTGTTAATTTGCCGTTCTGATCGTGTTATTCCTGCTAATGAGCGCGCCAAAATTGCACTATTTTGTAATGTGCCTGAGCGTGCGGTGATTTCACTTAAAGATGTTGATTCAATTTATAAGATTCCTGCATTATTAAAATCACAAAATTTAGATACCTTTGTTTGTAAACGTTTTAATCTTGATTGTAAAGAAGCCGACCTTTCTGAGTGGGAGCAAGTTATTTATGAAGAGGCGAATCCAGTTGGTGAAGTGACCATTGGTATGGTGGGTAAATATATTGCGTTACCTGATGCCTATAAATCAGTTAATGAAGCGTTAAAACATGGCGGATTAAAAAATCGTTTAACGGTGCATATTCGTTATATTGATTCTGAAGATCTTGAATCACGTGGCAGTGAGCTACTTGAGGGCTTAGATGCGATTTTAATTCCTGGTGGATTTGGTTATCGTGGCGTTGAAGGCAAAATCATGGCAGCTCGCTACGCGCGTGAAAATAAAATTCCATATTTGGGTATTTGCCTTGGTTTGCAAGTTGCTATGATCGAATATGCTCGTAATGTTGCTGGCATTAAAGATGCAAATTCAACCGAATTTGTGAAAGATTGCGCAAGTCCAATTATTGCTTTAATTACTGAGTGGAGTGATCAGTCGGGTAATGTTGTGCAACGTAATGAAAATAGCGATTTAGGCGGCACAATGCGTTTAGGGTCTCAGATTTGTCATTTAGAGCCAAATTCATTAGTATACGGTATGTATAAAAATGAATCGATTACTGAGCGTCATCGTCATCGTTATGAAGTGAATAATAATTTATTACCAGAAGTGGTTAAAGCAGGGTTAAAGGTGACTGGGCTTTCAACCGATAAAAAATTGGTTGAAATCATTGAAGTTCCTGATCATCCTTGGTTTGTTGCGTGTCAATTCCATCCAGAATTTACTTCAACACCGCGTGATGGACACCCGCTATTTAGTAGTTTTATTAAGGCTGCTAAAGCTTATCAAGAGCAGCAGCAAAAATAGTTTTAAATTAACATTTGTAATATATCTGTCATATAGAGGAAAATAACATGGCAAAAATCGTTAAAGTACATGGTCGTGAAGTGATCGACTCTCGTGGTAATCCAACTGTTGAAGCGGAAGTTCATTTAGAAGGTGGATTCGTTGGTCTTGCTATCGTTCCATCAGGTGCGTCAACAGGTTCGCGTGAAGCGTTAGAACTTCGTGATGGTGACAAATCTCGCTTTTTAGGTAAAGGCGTATTAAAAGCGGTTGAAAACGTTAACGGCCCAATTGCTAAAGCTGTAGTGGGTAAAGATGCGTTAGATCAAGCTGCTGTCGACCAAGCTATGCTTGACTTAGATGGAACTGATTTTAAATCTAATTTAGGTGCTAACTCAATTCTTGCTGTATCTTTAGCAACGGCTAAAGCAGCCGCAGCTGCTAAAGGTGTGCCACTTTATCAACACATTGCTGACCTTAACGGCACTCCAGGTCAATATTCAATGCCATTACCTATGATGAACATCATCAACGGTGGTGAGCACGCTGATAATAACATCGACTTACAAGAATTTATGATTCAACCAGTTGGTGCTAAAACAGTACGCGAAGCAATCCGTATGGGTTCAGAAGTGTTCCACAACTTAGCAAAAGTTTTACATGCTAAAGGCATGAATACTGCTGTTGGTGATGAAGGTGGTTTTGCGCCTAACTTAGGTTCAAATGCTGAAGCGTTAGCATGCATTAAAGAAGCAGTAGAAAAAGCAGGTTATGTTTTAGGTAAAGACATCACTTTAGCAATGGACTGTGCTGCGTCTGAATTCTATAACAAAGAAACTGGTAAATATGTATTGAAAGGTGAAGGTAACAAAGAATTCACTGCTCAAGAATTTACTCATTACTTAGAAGGTTTAACTAATGAATATCCAATCGTATCAATCGAAGACGGTTTAGATGAAAGCGATTGGGAAGGTTGGGCTTACCAAACTAAAGCATTAGGTCACAAAATCCAATTAGTGGGTGACGATCTATTCGTAACTAATACTAAAATCTTCAAACAAGGTATTGAAAAAGGTATCGCTAACTCTATCTTAGTTAAAGTAAACCAAATCGGTACATTAACTGAGTCTATCGCTGCAGTTAAAATGGCAAAAGATGCAGGTTATACTGCGGTTATTTCTCATCGTAGTGGTGAAACCGAAGATTCTACAATCGCTGATTTAGCTGTTGGTTTAGCTGCGGGTCAAATCAAAACAGGTTCAATGAGCCGTTCTGACCGTGTTGCTAAATACAACCAATTAATCCGTATTGAAGAAGCATTAGGTTCAAAAGCACCATTCAACGGTTTAAAAGAAGTTAAAGGTCAATAATTCGTTTTTACAAAAGACGTTATTGCTTAAAAAACGGTGACTAGTTCACCGTTTTTTATTTTCATTTAATTTAATCTTGCATAATCATAGGAACAGTTGCACCAATTCAGGTTGTGTTGTACTCTTATCGTTTGATTTTTTTATGGCTGATTATAAATATCAATGTGTATTGATTTAATCGCCAGTAATTGACAGAATAACTAACTCGATTTTAATTTCTACTTATGAATAATATTACGAATATGTCTAGGCCAAAAAGTAAATGGCAACTTTTTAACTGGCTTTATACTGGTAAATTACCGTTAAACGAATTATGGCTCAATCCGACTTATCGTTATAAGTTTTTTTTCAGAACCTTGTTTTTAAGTCCAATCACCCTAAAATGGCTTGATAAATTAAGACAGTATCCATTACTTGGCGATTATTTTTCGTGCCAAACAAATTTGCCGTGTAAATTACAGCGCCCTTATTTAGCCTCTTGCTTGAGTCAAAAAGCCCGTTATGACGCTTTGTCGTATCACTATGATTTTTTAGCTAAACAACCTGACAGTGTAAGCAAGGCTTTTTATAATCCGCAATTGCCTTTTGTATTGGCCGATGTAACGGTTAAAAATGAACAAAACATCCAAATAGCAGTGCAAGCCCGTAATAAATTTGCAAGAGAGGGCGAAATCAGCCTTTATTTTTATGATAGTGATGGCATTGATTTAGCCACTTTAACGTTTTCAATCGTTGAATATCAAGGTAAGCCAACACTGTTTATTGCTGGTTTACAAGGGACAGGGCATGATGATGCGCGCACGCGTGTACAAAAAGCGACTAAAGCGTGCTATGGACTGTTTCCTAAACGCATTGTGGTCGAAGCCGCACTAACGATTGCGCGTTATTACCAGTTAACGCAAATTGTTGCCGTGGGTAATAAAACCCATATTTATAATAATTGGCGTTATAACAGCCGTCAGGAACGTATTTTGTCTGATTATGATGATTTTTGGTTAACACTTGATAGCAAACAAGATGCCAATGGTTTATTTATATTACCAAGTCAAATTAATCGAAAATCCATTGAAGAAATCGCCAGTAAAAAACGTTCAGAATACCGAAATCGTTACGCTTTATTGGATCAGCTTCAACTTAATATTGAGCAAAAATTAGCATCATTGACTTAATAATTAGCAGTAACATTTTAAAACATAGGTTTGATCCAATTATTTAAAAATAAAAGTCAGGAATAGTTAAGGAATAAAATATGTATTTTGGTATTCTTATTGCGTTAGTGCCATTGTTTATTGGTTACTTAATTAAGATTAAAAATGATAATTTGATGACCAAAATTAACCAAGCGTTAAGTTGGATGATTTACCTTATTTTATTCATTATGGGATCGGAACTGGCTCATTTAGATAATTTAACCACTAATTTGCGAACTATTTTATGCTACGCCAGTGTTTTGTTTGTTTGTACATTTGGTGGCAATTTTCTGGTTTTGCTTATTTTTGATTACTGTTCTCCTGTTAAAACTGTTAAAGCAAATCAAACTTATGAATCACGTTTTAAAATGATTTTTGAGTCATTGCGTGTTTGTATTGCATTAATATTGGGGTTTGTTTGTGGATTATTTCCTTTATTTATCTGGCAATACGCCGAAATTACCACCCAAGTTGTGTTGGTTTTTTTATTGTTTTTAGTCGGAATACAATTACGCAGTAATAATATTTCAATCAAACATATTCTACTTAACAAAATAGGCATAACAACAACGCTATTAGTTACGTTAAGCGCTTTTTTAGGTGGAGTTATTGCCTCATTTATTCTAAATTTACCTGCGCGTGTTGGTCTTGCAATGTCATCGGGGTTTGGTTGGTATTCGTTATCGGGTATTTTAATGACCGAAGCCCATGGCCCAATTATTGGTAGTGCGACGTTTTTAAATGATATTTTGCGTGAGTTATGTGCAATTATCTTAATACCAACACTAATTAAACGCTACCAATTAACCACATTAGGACTGTGCGGTGCAACATCAATGGATTTTACATTACCCATGCTACAAAAAGGTGGCGGAATAGCCATTGTACCTGCCGCTATTGCTCAAGGTTTTTTATTGACGTTGATTATGCCGGTATTGATTACGTTATTTAATTATGGTGGGTTTTAGTAACCATTCACATAACCGTTAACTAAATCGCATTATATACATTATTATGATTATTTTTAGTATATTGTGCGTTTTGTGATTTAAAAAACTTTAATAAAATCAATGCATTTCCTGACCGATTTTTTGGCTGTTTTTGTGCTGATTGATGGTTTATATACGCTCATTTTTAGGCACAAAAAATGGTGTGGTGTCGATCCCTTCATGTTGTAGCAGTTTGATTTTTTTATCTATGTCGCCAGCATAACCTGTTAAATTACCGTTAACGCTAATAACACAATGACAAGAAATGATAATGGACATTGGATTATGACCAACTGCTAGTTTACAGTGATAAAACTATCAATTTATTGATTAATATTGTGTGTAAAAAAGTGGTTGGTATGGAAACTTTAAATATCAAACGCAAAAATGATATGTAGAAATCAACATCTTGATATGCCTATGTTTTCAATTAAAGCATTAGCATAGTGCTGAAACTGTATTTTAAAAGCAATTAAGTATATAATGCACTACAAATTTAATTAATTTTTATCATCTAAAATATACTTCTATGAAATCTTCAATTATCAATAAATTAGAAACGCTACAAGAGCGTTATGAAGAGGTTCAAGCATTATTGTCTGATGCTTCGGTTATTGCCGATCAAAATCGCTTTCGTACTTTGTCTAAAGAATATTCACAATTAACAGGTGTGGTTAAATGTTTTACGGATTGGAAACAAACTCAAGAGGATATTGATACAGCTAAAATAATGCTATCTGATCCTGAAATGTGCGAAATGGCGCAAGAAGAATTAAACGAAGCACTTAGTCGAGTTGAGGAGCAAGAAAAGCAACTACAAGTACTATTATTACCGAAAGATCCTAATGACGATTATAACTGCTTTGTTGAAGTTAGAGCCGGAACGGGTGGTGATGAAGCGGCTATTTTTGCAGGTGATTTAGCCCGAATGTATACAAGATTTGCTGAATCGCGCCATTGGCGAGTTGAAATTATGAGCGCAAATGATGGCGAACATGGCGGTTATAAAGAAGTCATTATGTTAGTGAGTGGTGATGGGGTGTATGGTCATTTGAAATTCGAATCGGGTGGTCACCGAGTTCAACGTGTGCCAGAAACCGAATCGCAAGGTCGTATTCATACATCGGCTTGTACTGTTGCTGTTTTACCAGAAGTCCCTGAAGCAGAAATGCCCGAAATCAACCCGGCTGATTTAAAAATTGATACCTATCGTTCATCTGGCGCAGGTGGTCAGCATGTTAATACAACAGATTCTGCTATTCGTATTACCCACATTCCTACGGGCATCGTTGTTGAATGTCAAGATGAGCGTTCACAACATAAAAACAGAGCCAAAGCAATGTCAGTTTTAGCTGCAAGAATTCAAGATGCGGAACTACGCAAGCGCCAACAAGAAGAGGCTTCAACACGCCGAAATCTATTAGGTTCAGGTGATCGTTCTGATAGAATTAGAACATATAATTACCCACAAGGTCGAGTAACCGATCATCGAATTAATTTAACGCTTTACCGTTTAGATGAAGTTATGGAAGGGAAATTAGATATGCTAATCGAGCCGATTGTACAAGAATATCAAGCCGATCAACTTGCTGCTTTATCGGAACAAGATGAATGACCTATTTACAATGGCTTAAAAGTGCATCTCAAACCTTAACCGATAGTGAAAGTCCAAAGCGAGATGCCGAAATTTTACTGAGTTTTGTTACGCAAAAAACACGAACCTTTTTAATGGCGTTTAGTGAAACATTACTTACTGATGATGAGTTGATTGCATTATCTGAATGTTTAGAACGTAGGAAAAATGGCGAGCCTATCGCTTATATTACTGGCGAAAAAGAGTTTTGGTCTTTGAAATTTAATGTCTCTAGCGCAACATTAATACCTAGACCTGATACCGAAAAATTAGTTGAACTAAGTTTAGAATACCTTCCTAAAGTGCCTTGTGAAGTATTGGATCTTGGTACTGGCACTGGGGCGATAGTTATTGCCATGGCAACTGAACGCCAAGATTGCTTATTTACTGCAATTGAAAAAAGTCAAGATGCTCTTATATTAGCACAACAAAATGCAACCCAAATAGGGGTAAATAATGTCTATTTTTTACATGGTGATTGGTATAAACCAATAAAAAACCGAAAATTTTCAATGATTGTTAGTAACCCACCTTATATTGAATCAACTGATATTCACTTATCACAAGGTGATGTTCGTTATGAACCAAGAAGCGCTTTAGTTTCAGGAGAAGATGGATTATCTGATATAAAACTGATCGTACAAGGTGCAACCAAGCACTTAATCCAATATGGTTGGTTACTAATAGAACATGGTTGGAAACAAGGCGAAGCAGTGCAAACCATTTTTAAACAAAACGGATTTCAATTAGTTGAAACTTTCACCGACTATAGTGGTAATGATAGAGTCACTCTTGGTCGTTGGTTTAAACCTTAACAGGAAAATTTTATGATGCAGCAAAAAAAAGTCAACGTTGGTAATATTACGGTCGCTAATGATCTACCCTTTGTACTATTTGGCGGTATGAATGTGCTCGAATCGCGCGATTTAGCAATGAAAATCTGTGAACATTATGTCACTGTTACCAATAAACTAAATATTCCTTATATTTTTAAAGCTTCTTTTGATAAAGCTAATCGCTCATCAGTCCATTCTTATCGAGGCCCAGGCCTAGAAGAAGGCCTTAAAATCTTTCAAGAGCTTAAACAACAGTTTGGTATTAAAATTATTACCGATGTCCATACCGAAGCGCAATGTCAGCCTGTTGCTGATGTTGTAGATGTAATTCAATTACCCGCTTTTTTAGCAAGACAAACGGATTTAGTTGTTGCTATGGCTAAAACTGGCGCAGTCATTAATGTTAAAAAACCACAATTTGTCAGCCCAGGACAAATGGGCAATATTGTTGAAAAATTTGAAGAAGCGGGTAACAATCAAATCATCCTTTGTGATCGTGGTAGCTGTTTTGGTTATGACAACTTAGTGGTTGATATGCTTGGTTTTAACATTATGAAAAAAGCAAGCAAAGGGTCACCCGTGATTTTTGATGTTACTCATGCTCTTCAATGTCGTGACCCTATGGGGGCTGCATCAGGTGGGCGTCGTGGTCAAGTCACTGAACTGGCACGTTCGGGCATGGCTGTTGGTATTGCTGGGTTATTTTTAGAATCTCACCCAGATCCAAGTCATGCAAAATGTGATGGACCTTCAGCGTTACCACTAGCAAAACTCGAACCTTTCTTAAAACAGATGAAAGCTATTGATGAGCTAGTAAAAAGCTTTGATGAAATTGATACAGAACATTAAGAGTTTAATTATTTAGCTACGATTAAAAAAACGTTATTTATTATAAAGTAAACGGTATTTTTAGCATATTAATAAAAAAGAGAAACCAAATGTGATTTCTCTTTTTTATTTGGTTATGTGGTCATTTTACGTTATTAATTTTTAGAAATTACTTACTTTTTAATCTTCAATTTTTCAGCCATGGTAATAAATATACATAAAAAATGCCATATCCTAAATCATAGGTAGCGTGTTGATATTATAAATAAAATTGGTGATAGACTAAATATTGACAGCAAACGTTCATCTAGAACATATTCATTAACATCTTCCAAAATCGTCATAACACATTAAATAATGTGACTTTACTGATTAATACTAACGTAATTTTGTATGTAGGTTGTCCATTTACAATGGGATATTTATACAAAGGTTTATATTTTAGGTGATATTTTTGTAAAAAATATTCAGGATTCTATACCGTCATAAGTTTAAAAAACGCTAAAAAAAGCCTGTCATATTATTTTTTGCAATAAAAAAAGTTGTGACTTTCATCTAAAAATTTGCATAAAAATTGATTTTTTTAGTGATTATGATCACGATTTAGAGTGTTTAATTTGCTAGATAAAATATGTTTATGCATTATAAAAATGTATATTTATCTTATATCTGAATTTAAATATACCACCTAAACATGCCACCTAAATATAGTTTAGGAGTTAAATATTTAAAATAAAGTTAATTTTAATTTACCAATAAATCACATTTTTATAGTTTATTGTAAGTTAAACAGCATAAATTTATCATTTTAGGAAAACCAATATGAATACCTATAATGCACAAATAAAACCTCGTCCATTTAATCATTTAACTAAATTGATTTTATCCTTATCTATTTTAAGTAGTGCCATTCCTGTTTATGCTACCTACGAAAACCATTTTGTTGATGATTCTTCATTAACTGGTAATGTCTTTTTTTGGAATCGAGATCGTGAACGCAAAGATATTGATACACATAAGTATGAAAAAAACCTAAGACACACTTCATTCAATACTAATTTAGATTTTAAATCAGGCTATATTGCCGATAGATTGGCTATTGAACTCGGTGGTTATGGCGCTTGGGAAGTGAGTAATGGCGGTAATGGTCATCCAAATGAAATTGGATTTAGTGGATCACATACTCGTTGGAGTGAAGATTGGAAAAAAGATGTCAGCGGATTGAGCTTTTATAAAGCACAAGCAAATTTCAAAATTGACGAATTATTTTGGGTAAAAGCAGGTTATATTCAGCCATCAGGACAAACATTACTTGCGCCACATTGGAGTTTATTACCGGGTACTTATCGTGGGTTTGAGATAGGTTCAACGCTTGATTTTGATAGCGCTGGTGCATTGTCAATGTCATATATGTGGAGTGATAAATATAAAGCACCTTGGTATAAACGACTTTATGAATTCAAACAGTGGGGAAAAGGTAAAAAAATTGATTTTTTACACTCAGCAGGTTTGAAGTATGACTTTAAAAATGACTTAGTGTTAGAAAGCGCATTCGGCCAAGCACAAAATTATATGAATCAATTTTTTGGCAAAGTATCTTATAAAATGGACGTGTTTGATAATCCTATGACTATGAGCTACCAATTTTATGGTGCTAAAGATCAATCACATAAAGGTACTGATGTATATGATGGCTTAGCGTGGTTGCAAGCAGCGACATTAGGTTATCAAGTTGGTCCTGTTGGTCTTCGACTTGAAGGCGTTTCGGTTAAAGCTGATGGAGAACAGGGATTCTTTTTACAGCGTATGACACCTGATTATGCTTCATCAAATGGTCGTTTAGATATATGGTGGAATTCTCGCTCAGACTTCAATGCTAATGGTGAAAAAGCAGTGTTTGCTGAAGTGACTTATGATTTAAGTCACTTATCTCATTATTTAGCGGGTTGGAAAACAGGTGCGTCTTATGCCTATGGTTGGGATGCAAAACCTAGCACTAATCGTCAATACAATCAAAAACAGCGTTTGATTGAATCTGCATATAACTTTGATTTAGGTTATACCGTGCAAGAAAGTTGGGCAAAAGATACAACCTTCCAATTGCACTATACCAAATATAATAACCATTCAAATATACCGAGCTGGGGTGGTGGATACGGTAATATCTTCCAAGATGAACGGGACATTAAATTTATTGTTACAATTCCATTCACTGTTTTTAGTGCTAAACAAAAATAGGTAAAAAAGATGAAAAAGATTAAGACAACGATATTAGCAACTTCAATCCTTTCTTTGTTAAATATATGTGCGATCCAATCAGTACATGCTTCTCAACAAATTGCTGATTTGATTAGTTCTCAAATTAATGTTAAATATGAAGTCGTCGACAATCAAGCAAACGCAAATGGCGTTAACTGTTCAGCTTTAGGTGCTGATTGGGCTTCTTGTAATAACGTAATGATTTCACTTAAAAATACTGGAACAGCCATTAATAATAAAGATTGGGCTATCTATTTTGATAATATCAGAATGATTCTAGCTGTAGACAATGATCAGTTTAAAATCACCCATATTACAGGTGATTTACATAAGCTCGAGCCAACAGAAAAGTTCACTGGTTTTCCTGCTAATACAACGGTGAATATTCCAATTATTGGGGAATATTGGATTGTAAGTGAAAGTGATGTTATGCCACGTTGGTATGTCACATCGAGCGATGCTAAACCCAAAATTATTGCTAACACTAACACGGATTCTGACAATTTATCGGCATTTGTTGCACCAATAAAACAACAATGGAAAAGAACGGCTGATGATCACAATATTTTAATGACGCCTACCAACCGTTTTGAGTATAACGCTGATATTAATAAATTATCTGACTTATCGTTACGAGGACAAATTTTACCAACACCAAGCAAACTTACAATAGGTAAAGAGGATGTTACGATTGATCAGCAAGGCGTTAATTTAATTCTTGATGGTTTAAATCAAGAAAGTTTAGCTATTTTAAAAGCGCAATTTAAAGCATTAAACATTGCAGTAACAGGAAAAGGTTATCAAATAAAAGCAACCGTTGATCCTAAACAATTCAAGCAAGAAAAATTTGGCGCTTATCAATTAGATATTAAAAAGGATAAGACATTAATCACCGCTTATGATGAAGCAGGAATTTTTTATGCAGTTCAGTCAATTTTATCTGTTATTCCTGTAAATCATGCTAATTCAATACCAACATTAAATGCAGTCGATTCGCCACGCTTTGCATATCGAGGAATTATGCTTGATATTGGGCGTAATTTTAAATCTAAACAAGCCATATTAAGTTTATTAGATCAAATGGCAAAATATAAAATGAATAAATTCCATTTTCACTTAAGTGACGATGAAGGTTGGCGAATTGAAATTCCAGGATTACCAGAATTAACTGATATTGGTAGTAAACGTTGTCATGATTTGACAGAGCAAAATTGTTTATTACCACAATTAGGTTCGGGACCTGATAGTAATACAAGTGGATCAGGATTTTTAAGTCGTAATGATTACATTGAAATTGTCAAATATGCAAAAGCACGCTTTATCGAGGTTATTCCTGAAATCGATATGCCTGCACATGCCAGAGCAGCAATAGTATCAATGGAAGCACGTTATAAACGCCTAATGAATGAAGGAAAAGAGCAACAAGCTAATGAGTATCGTTTAGTTGATCCAACCGATACATCCAATACCACAACGGTACAATTTTATAATCGCTTAAGCTATTTGAATCCTTGTCTTGATTCATCTAAACGCTTTGTTAATAAAGTTATCGATGAAATCGCAAAAATGCATATTGAAGCAGGGCAACCGCTTAATACTTGGCATTTTGGTGGTGATGAAGCTAAAAATATCCGTTTAGGTGCAGGTTATCAAGATCTGCAAGCAAAAGAAAAAACTAATATTAAAGGTACTATTGATCAAAGTATAGAAGATCATCCATGGGCTAAATCACAAGCTTGTCAAACTTTTGTGAGAAAAGGCGAGGTAAAAGATATTGAACATCTACCAAGTTATTTTGCCCAACAAGTCAGCACCATTATTAAAGAGCATGGCATCAATCATATGCAAGCATGGCAAGATGGCATGAAACATGCCGAAAATGCCAAATCTTTTGCAGTCGATAAAGTTACAGTTAACTTTTGGGACACATTATATTGGGGGGGATTTGATTCAGTTAATGAATGGACAAATAAAGGTTATCAAGTGATTATCTCTAATCCAGACTATGTTTATTTAGATATGCCATATGAAGTGAATCCAAAAGAAAGTGGTTACTATTGGGCAACACGTTTTAGTGATGAACGTAAAATATTTAGTTTTGCGCCCAATAATTTACCACAAAATGCTGAAACTTCGGTTGACCGAGATGGTAATCCATTTACAGCTAAAGGTACTATGAACTGGTCAGGTGCTTATGGGCTATCAGCACAAATTTGGACTGAAGATATCCGTAGTGATAACAAAATGCAATATATGGCTTTTTCTCGTTTACTAGCGGTTGCTGAAAGGGCTTGGCATCAAGCTGATTGGGAAATGGCTTATCAAAAAGATCGCCAATATCAGCAAGGTGAAACACATTATGTAGATAGCAAAGCGTTACATGATGATTGGAATCGCTTTGCTAATTTACTTGGACAAAGAGAGCTAGCTAAACTTGATCTTGCAAATATCAATTATCGATTGCCTGTTCCTGGTGCAAAAATCAAAGACGGTAAATTAAACGCCAATATTGCCTTTCCTGGGTTGAACATTGAATATTCAACCAATAATGGACAAGATTGGAAACGCTATAATGGCCCAGTTACCATTAATAAAGGTGATACTGTTTCTATTCGCAGTATTTCGCCAGATCAAAAAAGAACAAGTCGTATAGAAAAGCTAAATTAAGCTTTAAAGCACTAATATTCTTATCCGTTTATCGGATAAGAATAAAGCCTAAGAAAGGGAATTGATGATATTTAATGAAGCGTTTCCATTAGTTCAGTTTCATCAAAATCGTCATCATTCCCATCTTCAAAATAAGTGCCCCAACCATCATATGTGACGCCAAATTGGGTAGTAAGTGCGATGATTTCTGCAATTTGTGCATTTATTATTTCGGCATTGAGTGGGCTTTCGGTAACAATATCGAAACCGATAACTACATTACCAGCATCGTCTATATCTTCATCGGGATCGGTTGCTTCATAACCTAATTTATAGACTTCTACTGCTACTTTTTCTAATTTATCAAAATGTTGTGACGAAACATGATGTTCAATAATATAAAGTGCATGAGGATCACTACCATCCTCTAACAATTCCTCAATAATCGCGCTAGTATCTTGCTGAGCAAGACGAATTCGATCTTTCATAATATACCTTTTAGTGGTCGAGCAAATTGTATGGTATATTACACGTTTCAAAATAATTTTCGAGAAAAAAATGATCGTTGATTTACATTCACATACTACGGCATCGGATGGTCTTTTAACACCTAGCGATCTTGTCAAAAAAGCTGTAGATAACCAAATTGCTATTTTGGCTATTACCGATCATGATACCGTCAAAGGTTTACCTGAAGCTCAAAAAACGATTGCTAACGAAAATTTACCTATTAAATTAGCTTGTGGTGTTGAAATATCAACTTCTTGGAAAAACAACGAAATCCATATTGTTGGGTTAAATATTGATGTTACACATCCTGAGTTAACGACACTACTATCATCACAAGAACAAGGAAGAATCGATCGAGCATTGGCGATAAGCCATAAATTAGCTAAAGTTAGTATTGAAAACGCTTACCAACAAGCACAACAATTTGCAAAAGGAGACATTGTTTCGCGTGCTCATTTTGCAAGATTTTTAGTTGCTAACGGTTATGTTAAAGACATTAAACGCGCCTTTAAAACGTACTTAGGCAAAGGTGGTTATGCTTATGTACCTGCAACATGGTGTAGTATTTCAGATGCAGTTAATGCCATTCATGCCGCAGGAGGGCAAGCAGTACTTGCGCATCCAAGTCGCTATGATCTCACTTTAACTAAATTGAAATTATTAATAAGTGAGTTTAAATCTAGTGGTGGTGATGCAATTGAAGTTTCACAAAGCAGGCAAACGCAAGATGATTTACAAAAATTAGCTAAATTAGCCAATGAATTTGAACTATTGGCATCACAAGGATCGGATTTTCATGGTGTTGACACCTATTTAGATTTAGGGAAAACAACCCCACTACCCGGTAGTGTTATACCAATTTGGCATAATTGGAAACTCTAAATAAATCTGGTTTAAAATCGATTTATATTCGTGCTTCACTATAAGGTTAACGATATAAAATTTAATCATGCAAATCTGATTAACAATAATATTGATATAGAAGAAAATTATGAGTCAAACTTTTTATATTCATCCAGATAATCCGCAAACTCGATTATTAAATCAAGTTGTCAACATATTAAATGATGGTGGTGTTATAGCTTTTCCGACCGATTCAGGATATTCACTGGGTTGTTTACTAGACAATAAATCGGGTGTTGATCGAATTTGTCAAATTCGTCAACTTGATAAAAATCACAATTTTACCTTGATGTGCCGTGATCTTTCTGAACTATCTAGTTATGCTTTTGTAGATAACACAACTTTTCGGTTACTAAAAAATAATACCCCAGGTAAATATGTTTTTATTTTACAGGCAAGTAAAGAAGTACCCCGTCGATTGATGAATGAAAAACGCAAAACAATTGGACTAAGAATTCCTGATAATAAAATTGATTTAGCGTTGCTCGAATTATTAGGGCAGCCATTAATGACTGCGACATTAATTTTACCTAATGATGACCAAGCGCAATCCGATCCCGACGAAATAGAAGATAAAATAGGTTATCAGCTTGATGCGATAGTGCACGGTGGTTATATAGGTGAACAACCTACTAGCGTGATTGACTTAACTAATCACTATCCAGAAATTATTCGTCAGGGCAGTGGAGACACAAAACCATTTGAATAATTTTACCATTTTTATTGCTAACATTTAGACAATAGCGTGAATAGATAAAATGATACCTGAGAAGGTAACAGAGAGGATAATATGAAAAACAGCAGATCGGCATTACCACAATTTGCCAAAAAGACGAATAATGTTAAGTTTAAAGCGAAAGAAAGCAAGCCTAACGAAAAGCTTAAAACATCAATTACATCAACAGTAACACGAAAAACAGCAACGCGTGACAATACTGAAAAACTCCAAAAAGTATTAGCTAATTTAGGTAATGGATCACGCCGTGAAATTGAAGCCATGATTGTGGCAGGTAAAATCAGTGTAGATGGAAAAATTGCCACATTAGGCGATCGGATTGACATTAATGCCAATCCGAAAATTCGTATCAATGGTCATTTAGTTCAGCTAAGAAGCAAAGAAAAAGAAATTTGCCGAGTACTTGCTTATTACAAACCAGAGGGTGAAATTTGTTCTCGCAATGATCCGCAAGGACGGGCAACTGTTTTTGAACGTTTACCTAGATTAAAAAATGCACGTTGGGTGAATATTGGCAGACTTGATATCAATACATCGGGTTTATTATTATTCACAACTGATGGTGAATTAGCTAATCGATTAATGCATCCACGCCATGAAATTGAACGTGAATATGCAGTGCGAGTATTTGGAAAAGTCACTGATCAACAAATTTTTCAGTTACGCAAAGGGGTACAACTGGAAGATGGTCCAGCCTCGTTTAAATCAATAAAAGCACAAGGTGGCGACGGGATTAATCAATGGTTTAATGTGGTGATAACTGAAGGCCGTAACCGAGAAGTACGCCGCATGTGGGAAGCGGTAGACGTGCAGGTTAGTCGATTATTACGAATCCGCTATGGCGATATCACTTTACCCAAAGGATTATCACGCGGTACATGGCTTGAGTTAGATATTGAATCAGTCAATTACCTGCGCCAAATCGTAGGTATGCAACAGCAAGAAAAAAGCTTTGTCAAAACCTCATCCGACAAACGGTTGCAGCGCCCTAAACGAGCTAAACTAGTCAATTTATCAAAAGCCCAACGTTCACCGCGTCAAGCAACAGCAAAAAAAACAACCAGAAAATAGTTTTTTATACTCTCAATAAAGTTAGCTTTATTGAGAGTTTTCAAAATATTATCTAACTCTCTATTATTGTCATTATCATCTATTGATTTTAATCTATTAATTTCGATTTAATTGTTGTTTAGCAAAAAAGTTAATAAATTATTTAAAAATTATTTATAATTTTGTTTATCTGCGTTTATATTTTATATAACAGAGCCCAAATTTATTTAACACAATTGAATTAAGGAGTGACTGATGCCATTTGTCAATGCCTATGTGTCGGAAGAAGATGCTAAAAAATATGATTTAGATAATTTATGGAATAAGTACCGCCGCTTTGGTACCAAAATGCCTGAACTATTGAAGAGTTTTGATGTTCATCAACACGCTTGGTGTGTGGATAAGGAACGAGGGTATTGGTTATTTAACTGTGGTTGGGTGCTGAATTATGATAGTCCTTCTGATAGACCTGAACCAACGAGTAAGGAGGTATTTATCCTGCATGTTAATGGCCAGAATATTGAGTTTATTTTGGAAACTGGTCGTTGGAAACCTAGCGATTTGCAAGCGATCGGTTTGGAATATGCTAATTCATTTCCTATAAAAATTGCTTGGAATATTGTGTCAATGAATCCAAGTTGTTTATCGACTATGTCGAAGGCGGATTTATTAACCATTTTAAAAGAGGTGTTAACTATCTATAAATGTAGAGGAATTCGAAATTTGGAAACTAATAAGAAAGCATTTTTTAAATTTAATTTTTAGTATTTTGTAAGCTAACACTATAATCAATTATTATACTGGAGGAATAGACCAATATGGTGGGATTGACTAAAGAGGAAGCGGAAAAACGATTATTTAAGGTCAAGGATGCCGATGGATTACGTGATTTAATACAGCAATTAGATATAAATACGCATGGCAAAACAACCATCCTCTAAAATGCTCTAAATTCAAATCGACTTATTTTCTTCAAAATATCAGTATACTTTTTAATCGCATTTCAACATTGTTACCGAACAATTATTAAACAAATTATAATAATAATTTAATCAAATCATTCCCTGATAATTAATACTTATAATCTGTTATTGGTTATTTACAAACCAATTATCTTATTTATAATTTTGCTTATCTGCATTTATATTTTATATAACAGAGCCCAAATTTATTTAACACAATTTAATTAAGGAGTGACTGATGCCATTTGTCAATGCCTATGTGTCGGAAGAAGATGCCAAAAAATATGATTTAGATAATTTATGGAATAAGTACCGCCGCTTTGGTACCAAAATGCCTGAACTATTGAAGAGTTTTGATGTTCATCAACACGCTTGGTGTGTGGATAAGAAACGAGGGTATTGGTTATTTAACTGTGACTATGTGCTGAATTATGATACTCCGTCTGGTTTACCCGCAGCAACTAATAAGGAGGTATATATCCTGCATGTTAATGGCCAGAATATTGAGTTTATTTTGGCTCGTGGCGATTTAGATCCTAGTGAGTCAGTATCTACCGACTTATATCCGATACAATTTGCTTGGAATATTGTGTCAATGACCCCGAGTTGTCTACCTAGTATGTCGAAAGAGGATTTATTAACCATTTTAAAAGAGGCATTAACTGTCTATAAATGTAATGGAATTAGAGATTTAGAAACTGATGATAAGACACTGATTAGATGTAATTTTTAGTATTTTGTAAGCTAACACTATAATCAATTATTATACTGGAGGAATAGACCAATATGGTGGGATTGACTAAAGAGGAAGCGGAAAAACGATTATTTAAGGTCAAGGATGCCGATGGATTACGTGATTTAATACAGCAATTAGATATAAATACCCATGGCAACACAACCATTCTCTAAAATGTTCTAAATTCACATTTACTAAATTTCAATCTGCTAAATTTCAATTTACTGCTCCCTTCAAAATATCAGCATACTTTTTAATCGCATTTCAACATTGTTACCGAACAATTATTAAACAAATTATAATAATAATTTAATCAAATCATTCCCTGATAATTAATACTTATAATCTGTTATTGGTTATTTACAAACCAATTATCTTATTTATAATTTTGTTTATCTGCGTTTATATTTTATATAACAGAGCCCAAATTTATTTAACACAATTTAATTAAGGAGTGACTGATGCCATTTGTCAATGCCTATGTGTCGGAAGAAGATGCCAAAAAATATGATTTAGATAATTTATGGAATAAGTACCGCCGCTTTGGTACCAAAATGCCTGAACTATTGAAGAGTTTTGATGTTCATCAACACGCTTGGTGTGTGGATAAGGAACGAGGGTATTGGTTATTTAACTGTGACTATGTGCTGAATTATGATACTCCGTCTGGTTTACCCGCAGCAACTAATAAGGAGGTATATATCCTGCATGTTAATGGCCAGAATATTGAGCTTATTTTGGAAGCTGGCCGTTGGAAATCTAGCGATTTGCAAGCGATCGGTTTGGAATATGCTAACTCCTTTCCTGTAAAAATTGCTTGGAATATTGTGTCAATGAATCCAAGTTGTTTATCGACTATGTCGAAGGCGGATTTATTAACCATTTTAAAAGAGGCATTAAATGTCTATAAATGTAATGGAATTAGAAATTTAGAAGCTAATGATGAAGCACTGATTAGATGTAATTTTTAGTATTTTGTAAGCTAACGCTATAATCAATTATTATACTGGAGGAATAGACCAATATGGTGGGATTGACTAAAGAGGAAGCGGAAAAACGATTATTTAAGGTCAAGGATGCCGATGGATTACGTGATTTAATACAGCAATTAGATATAAATACCCATGGCAAAACAACCATCCTCTAAAATGTTCTAAATTCACATTTACTAAATTTCAATCTGCTAAATTTCAATTTACTGCTCCCTTCAAAATATCAGCATACTTTTTAATCGCATTTCAACATTGTTACCGAACAATTATTAAACAAATTATAATAATAATTTAATCAAATCATTCCCTGATAATTAATACTTATAATCTGTTATTGGTTATTTACAAACCAATTATCTTATTTATAATTTTGCTTATCTGCATTTATATTTTATATAACAGAGCCCAAATTTATTTAACACAATTTAATTAAGGAGTGACTGATGCCATTTGTCAATGCCTATGTGTCGAAAGAAGATGCCAAAAAATATGATTTAGATAATTTATGGAATAAGTATAATCCTTGGTTCATTCAAATGCCTGAACTATTGAACAGTTTTGACGTTCACCAACACGCTTGGTGTGTGGATAAGGAACGAGGATATTGGTTATTTTACTGTGGTGATGTATTGACTTATGATAGTCCTTCGGGTTTACCTGAACCCACTGATAAGGAGGTGTTTATCCTGCATATTAATGGTCAGAATATTGAATTTATTTTGACTCGTGGCGATTTGGATCCTAGTGAGTCAGTATCTACCGACTTATATCCGATACAATTTGCTTGGGAAATAGTGTCAATGAACCCCAGTAGTTTACCTACTATGTCAAAGACGGATTTATTAACCATTTTAAAAGAGGCATTAACTGCCTATAAACGTGGACTTAGAAATTTAAATGATAATAAGAAAGCACTGATTAGATGTAATTTTTAGTATTTTGTAAGCTAACAACATAATCAATTATTATACCGGAGGAATAGACCAATATGGTGGGATTGACTAAAGATGAAGCGGAAAAACGATTATTTAAGGTCAAGGATGCCGATGGATTACGTGATTTAATACAGCAATTAGATATAAATACCCATGGCAAAACAACCATTCTCTATTCAGGATGGCTAGATTCTGGCGTACATACAGCAGAGATTATTAAACAATTAAAAAATAACTCTTCTCTTCGCCTTATCGATAATACCGAGGCTTCTAAATTTTTATCAGATGCTCTGTCAAATGGTTCGCCTTTAAATAATAAGTTAAAACAGATATTTGGTACAGATAAGAAAGATAAGTTACCTAGCCAAGCATATGAATTCCTTTTTGGCTCAAACAGCAATGGCAGCCGTCAACCTAATGGCGCATGGGATGCTATTTCTAAACGTTTTGTTGATGGTGCAGTGGGTGATGTTCGTGTACTTGGTGGATTTGGAATGGACTCGGGGCGGGTTTTTGCTGCCACAGAATTACCAGCATTATTGAATAATCCCAAAGTGAGGTCAGTCAATGGTATTCCAACATCGGTATTAAGATCTATCGAACAAACCGAGGGAATAGGGCGTGCTTTTGAGCATATTAAAAATATTGCCGGTTTAGATGCCGCAGGCACTAAGTTAGCGCCAGATAATGTTAAATCTTGGTTAAAGCTTTATGAACCTGACGGAAAGTTTAATAGTGAGTATCTTAACAATCTTAAAGATGCTTACGCTAATTTATCGCCAGAAATGCGAAAAAGTGTTAATCGAACTTCTAAATATCTAGCGTCAGCGGGTGAAAAAATCGCAAAACGCTTGCCTATTTTGGGTTATATTATGACCGGGATCGGACTTGGCTTTGCATCGGCAGAAGCTCAGGCTGCACTTGATCGAGGCGATGTTAACGAGGCAAGAGGAATTTTACTTGAGTTTGGCGTTAAAGAAATTAGTGGCAATATATTAGGGGCATTGGCAGGAACCGTTGCTGCTGCAATTGTTGGGGCCGCCGGTGCGCCAGCTGCTGCCGTTATCGGTATCGGCTTAGGTGCTGCTGTTGTGGCTGGTTTGCTTTCGGATGCGATGGTAGATAAGTTTGCTGATTTATTCCGAGATAATGATCAAAATGGACTAATTGATCTTTGGGATAAGTTAAATGGTCTACTTGATGATGCTGGAAATGCTATTATGGGGCCTATTGCATCGTTATTTCCTTCTATTCCTGATCTTGCTAAACGAGCATTCTCTCCTATTATTATCGATCTTGATCGTGATGGCGTTGAAACAATTGGTAAAGATAAAAATATTCATTTTGATTTAAATGCCAACCAATTTGCCGAAAATACAGGATGGGTTGGTGCGGATGATGGATTGTTGGTGATCGATTTAAATGATAATGGTGTTATTGATGATGGAAGAGAACTGTTTGGTGAAAGTTCATTACTACAAAATGGCAAAACAGCTAAAAATGGTTACCAAGCATTAGCTCAATATGATGAAAATGGTGATGGCGTTATTGATGCTAAAGATAGCGTCTGGCAAAAATTAAAAATATGGCAAGATAAAAATAGCAATGGTCTTACCGATGAAAATGAACTAATTAGCTTAGAACAAGCAGGAATTTCCTCGATTAGTACAAAGTATTCAAAATCAGATTATGTGGATAGTAACGGAAATGAACATCGCTTAACCGGTGAAATCACCTACACCGACGGAAGCAAAGGAAAATCCACCGATGTTTGGTTTGCAACAGATCAAGCAAATACTATTTATACTGGCGAAAAACACTATATTGACGAGGTAAGAAAATACCCTTCAGTACGAGGATTTGGTAATCTTGTTAACTTATCTATTGCGTTAAGTCAAAATACAGAGCTAAGAAATTTACTCGATAAATTTATTGCTAATCCTATAACAACTGACATTCTACAAGTTATTGACGATATTATTTTTAGTTGGGCCAATGTGAATCTGGTTGACCCAAATAGTCGAGGTAATATAGACGCTAGAAAATTAACTGTATTAGAAATCATTACAGGAGAAAAATATACTAATATTTATTATGGTAATAATGCTCCTCCTGTAGGTACTTTTGGTGCTAATTTATTAATGGGTGAATATAATAAATTCAAACATTATGTTACCGCTAGTCTTTTAGCACAAACCGAATTTAAAGAGGCGTTTAAATTATTAAAAATAGATATAAATAATGGAAATGCCGTGATTGATTTTTCAGGATTAGAGCGTCATCTTAATCAGATAACTGATCCAGCACAAAAACTTTTATTGAAAGACGTTATTGATGGCTATTTAACATACAATAGTTCTGATGAGTATTATCAGTCAATTAAAAATAAATTGGGTGAAAATACATTAACCGGTAATAATTTTTATGTATTTGGCTTATCAGGTCATGAGTCGATTACTGACTCATCAGGAATTGATAAACTGTTATTTATGAATAACATTAAAGCTGAAGATATTCGATTTTCACGCCAAGGGGCAGATATAACCGCAACCTTAATTGACGGCAAAAGTAGCATCACCTTCAAGAATATTTTTGCCAATGCAACATCAGCAACCGCAAAAATTAATACCAATAATGTTATTGAAGAGTTTATATTTGCCGATGGCACCAAATTAACGTGG
>NZ_WTEX01000014.1 GCF_009795845.1 Gilliamella sp. Lep-s35
ATAGAAGAATTCCTTTTAATAATGGACTCTTCTCTATTAGATCAAAGAACTCGCCAAAAAGCGAGTTCTTTGTCATCAATCTGAAAAGGGCTATTTACAGCCCTTTTTCTTGTCTAAAGAATAATCTTTCAACGCTTTTTGTTACGTTCTTTGAAATTCTTTCCGATAGTTTTTGCTTTCGTTGGTAAGTAACAGAAATAATTTTATGTGTTTCTAAGTGAGATAAAATAAAGTCATCGCTCGTACTAATTTCGTCAACTAAGCCTTTGTCTTTGGCTTGTGTTGCAAACCAGTGTTCGCCTGTTGCAACTTGTTCGATATCGACATTTGGTCGATACTCTTTAACAAAATCTTTAAATAAAAGATGTGTTTCTTCTAATTCTTGTTTGAATTTTTGACGTCCTTCTTCGGTATTTTCACCAAACATCGTCAATGTACGTTTATACGCACCTGCCGTTTGTAATTCAATGTCTACATCATGTTTTTTGAGTAAGCGGTTAAAATTAGGGATCTGTGCAACCACACCAATTGAACCCACAATGGCAAACGGTGCTGCCACAATTTTGTTAGCGGTACATGCCATCATATATCCCCCACTCGCCGCAACTTTATCAACCACTGCAGTGAAAGGAATGTTGCGTTGTCTAAACCGTAATAGTTGCGATGCTGCAAGTCCATAACCGTGAACCACACCGCCAGGGCTTTCCAGTTTAACAACAACGTTATCTTCTGGTTTAATCACGGCCAATACTGCTGTGATTTCTTGGCGTAGTTCTTCAACTTCGTGAGCATCCATACTGCCATTGAAAGATAATACAAATAATTTAGGTTTTACTTGTTGATTGGTTTCATTTTCTGCTGGCTTTGATGCCGTATCTGGCACTGTTTGCTGGTCAGAATTTTGTTGATTTTTTGCTTGTTTCTTTTTTTGTTTCGCTGCTAATTTTGCCTGTTTTTTTTCTAGCTTTTTCTGTTTTTTTAGATCTTTCATAAACAGTTTAGCTTCTAGCTCGTCCATGCTTGACATTAACATGTCATCTTTGACTTGCTCATATTCTTGGCTAATATCTTTAACTGATAAGCGCCCTGTCGCTGTTGTAGATTTTCGGCGTTGGCTTAATATAAATATGAGCACAGCTAAAATAGCAATAACGACTGTTGTTGTTTCAGCTAAAAAAAGTGAATACTGTGAAAACCAATTCATTTAATTATTATCCTTTGATTGAACGAAATCTATTTATTATAACAAGATAATTGTAGATTGTGCCGAAAATTAATAAAGATAAAATTGTTGCTTTATTCGGCAATGTAAATTATTTATACTAATCTCCCAATCTATTGTTAAATGAGAATAAATATGTCTTTACGCCCAATTACCGAAATCGCTAAACAATGTAATATCCCAGATGAGTTTGTATTACCTTATGGCAAGCATGTTGCTAAAATCGATTTATCTATTATCAAAGCCAATCAAAATAAATCTAATGGTAAATTGGTTTTAGTTACCGCAATCACACCAACACCACTTGGCGAAGGGAAAACCGTTAATACTATTGGGCTAAGTGAAGGCTTAAATTATATTGGTAAATCAGCAATCGCTTGTATTCGTCAACCAAGCCTTGGTCCAGTTTTTGGTGTAAAAGGTGGTGCTGCTGGTGGTGGGCAAGCTGAAGTATTACCGATGGAAACATTAAATCTGCATTTAACGGGTGATATTCATGCCATTACTGCAGCTCATGATTTGGCATCAGCCGCATTAGACTCACGCCTTTATCATGAAGAACGTTTAGGCGATGAATTTACCGCACAAACGGGTTTACCTCGTTTAAATATTGATGTTAATCGCATTGTTTGGAAACGTGTGATTGATCATAATGATCGTGCACTTCGCAAAATAACTGTCGGTGTTGATGGTGGCGTTAATGGTGTTACACGCCAAGATGGATTTGAAATTACCGCAGCATCAGAACTTATGGCGATTTTAGCCTTAGCTTCAGATTTACATGATATGCGTGCTCGTATTGGTCGTATTATTCTTGCTTATAATACGCAAGGCGAAGCCATTACCGCAGAACAACTTGAAGTTGCAGGCGCTATGACGGTATTACTTAAAAATGCCATTAATCCAAACCTGATGCAAACTGTTGAAAATACACCAGTACTTATTCATGCTGGACCTTTTGCTAATATTGCCCATGGTAATTCATCTGTCATTGCTGATCGTATTGCGTTACAACTTGCTGATTATGTTGTGACTGAAGCGGGCTTTGGTTCAGATATGGGCATGGAAAAATTCTTTAATATTAAATACCGCCAAGCTGGCATTAAAGCTTCGTGTGTAGTATTAGTTGCAACAGTGCGAAGCCTCAAATCTAACAGTGGTAAATATAATATTAAACCTGGGCAAGCAATTCCAAAAGAAATTTCGGAATCTAACGTTGAATTACTTGAAATTGGTGCTGCCAATTTAGCATGGCATATCAACAATGCCAAAAGCTATGGCTTACAAGTCATTGTTGCAATAAACCGCTTTCCACATGATAGTGAAGAAGAGCTAGCATTTTTACAACAATATGCAGTTAAACATGGTGCTTTTGCTTGTGAAGTGAGTGAAGTCTTTACTCAAGGTGGTAAAGGTGCTGAAAAATTAGCACAGCATGTTATTAAAGCGTGTGAAATGCCAAGTGAAATTAAATTGCCTTATCCTGATAATATGCCACTCGCAGATAAGATTCAAACCATGGTAAAAAAATATGGTGCTAACAAAGCTAATTTATCAGCCACTGCACAGGAAAACATCAAAGAGATCGAAGAATTAAAACTGGATCATTTGCCACTTTGTATTGCTAAAACGCCAATGTCAATTAGTGCTGATGCAAACTTAAAAAATGTTCCTACCGATTTTGATGTCGATATCAGTCATTTAGCTATATCTGCCGGTGCTGGTTTTATTCGTGTTTATGCTGGTAATGTGATGACCATGCCAGGGCTAGGTACTAATCCTGCTTATAGACAAATCGATATTGACAAAGATGGTAATATTGTAGGTTTAAGTTAATGCAAGAAGTAATTATGCAAACTAAGCAAGAATATAAAGCGTTTATTGATGAAGAAAACTGTATTGGTTGTGGCAAATGCATTCGTGTTTGCCCAACCGATGCTATAGTGGGCAGTAAGCAAGTGCTGCACACTATTTTGCCACAGTTATGTACTTCGTGTAGTAATTGTATTAATACCTGTCCAACAGACTGTATTACATTAAGCACTTTAGGCAATGTATTAAGTGAATTTGAAGAGTTAGCGTTAACTGAGAAAAAGCAACAGCGATTAAATCACAACCAATTAGTGCCACCAACAATTTTGTTTCCTCGTGTCACACCGATAGCAAACAAAGCTAGCACATCGAACGACCGAAAACAGTCTATCGCCGATGCCATTGCTAGAGTAAAAGCCAAAAAAAACCTCGCTAAATAGCGAGGTTTCCATATTAAGATAGAGCAAATAATAATTAGTCTTTATTACCACTTCTAAATGCACGTTTACGGTCATTTTCAGTTAAATGACGTTTACGTAAACGGATAGATAACGGTGTTACTTCCACTAATTCGTCATCATCAATAAACTCTAACGCTTGTTCTAATGACATTTTAATTGGTGGTGAAAGTGTTGTTGCTTCGTCGGTACCTGATGCTCGCATATTGGTCAATTTTTTACCTGTTAAACAGTTAACAGTTAAATCGTTTGAACGAGTATGAATACCAATGATTTGCCCTTCATATACTTCAGCACCATGACCTAGGAATAACTTACCACGGTCTTGTAAACCATATAACGCATAAGCCAATGCTTTACCTGTGCCGTTAGAAATCATTACGCCATTATTACGCTGACCAATTTCGCCAGGGCGAACATCATCATAATGACTAAATGTAGAATAAAGTAAACCAGTACCTGAAGTCATCGTCATAAATTCAGTTCTGAAACCGATAAGTCCACGACTTGGAATGACATAATCTAAACGCACACGACCTTTACCATCTGGTAACATGTTGGTTAGATCACCTTTGCGTAAACCAAGAGCTTCCATTACTGAACCTTGATGTTGTTCTTCAATATCAAGGGTAACTTGTTCAAATGGCTCTTGTTTTTTACCGTCAATTTCTCTAAAAATAACTTTAGGACGAGAAACACCTAACTCATAACCTTCACGGCGCATATTTTCAATTAGTACTGATAAATGCAATTCACCACGACCCGATACTCTAAAAGCATCTGGATCTGGAGTTTCTTCAACGCGCAACGCAACATTATGTACAAGCTCTTTATTTAAACGCTCAAGAATTTGTCGAGATGTTACATATTTACCTTCTTTACCAGCAAATGGTGAGCTATTAACATTAAAGAACATAGTTACTGTTGGTTCATCAACAGTTAATGCCGGCAGAGCTTCAACGCAACTGTTATCACAAATCGTGTCAGAGATACCAAGTTCACCAAGACCAGTTAATGCAATAATATCACCCGCTTCGGCAACTTCAGCTTCATAACGTTGCAGCCCTAAATGGCCTAGCACTTGCCCTACTTTACCTGTACGTTTGTTACCTTCACTATCAACTATAGTCACTTGTTGATTTGGTTTAACACGACCACGTTTAATACGACCAATACCAATAACGCCAACATAATTATTATAATCAAGTTGAGAAATTTGCATTTGGAATGGACCATCTAAATCAACTTTTGGTGGCTCAACATGTTTAACAATCGCTTCAAATAGTGGCGTCATATCTTCAGCCATATTTTCGTGATCTTCACCAGCTATACCCATTAATGCAGAAGCATAAACGATAGGGAAATCTAACTGTTCATCAGTTGCCCCTAAATTAACAAATAGATCAAATACTTGGTCAACCACCCAATCAGGGCGAGCTCCTGGTCGGTCTACTTTATTGATAACCACAATCGGTTTTAAACCATAAGCAAAAGCTTTTTGTGTTACAAAACGAGTTTGTGGCATTGGCCCATCCATTGCATCAACGAGCAATAATACAGAATCAACCATAGACATAACACGTTCAACTTCACCACCAAAATCAGCATGCCCTGGAGTATCAACGATGTTAATTCGGTAATTGTTCCAATCAATTGCAGTATTTTTAGCTAAAATGGTAATACCACGCTCTTTTTCAAGCGCATTAGAGTCCATTATGCGTTCATTGTCATCACCGCGTAGATTATCTAGCGTGCCTGACTGTTTTAATAACTTGTCAACCAAAGTTGTTTTACCATGGTCAACGTGAGCAATAATGGCTATATTTCTTAAATTTTCAATCACAATTAAAATCCCAATTAGGAGACAGATTCTTTAGGCGCGATATTGTACACCTTTTTAGCCGAAATGTTGATCTATATCACAAAGATTCTTAAAAAGGGCTTGAGTACTTGATAACTTTAGAAAAATATCAATTTATTTGTAAAAAAGTTTCAGGTAACTATACGTTTAAGTATAAAACTGTTTGGCAAATTCATCTACCTTTGCCCAATCTGTATATTCAATAACTGGTTTTGTTACATCGGTATCACCTTTTCCTAACCACATAATAAAGCGGATCATATTGCGATCAAACCAGTTATATTGAGGATAATAAAGAGCACCTGCAAAAACAGCGGTAAAAGTGGGTTTCCATGCTATTTTAGCTAGAAATTTTTTGGTATATAAGTTGGTTTCTGGTGTATTTTTATGTGGCTTTCTTGCTACGACATTTACACCAAAAAATCCTGACTTCATATTATTTAATTGTTGATAATGTTCATCAATAAATTTTTTCATTAATTTACTATAAAATCCATAGCGAATGGAACTTCCCAACAATACGGCATCATAGTTTGAAAGCTCGATTTTGCTATCAGCTAAAAGTTCAATAACATCGCAGTAACATTTATCGTCTAACTGTGTTTTAATACGTTGCATGATCTTAAGTGTTTGTTTTTCATGAGTTGTGTAAAGTAATAAAACCTTTTTTGTTGTATTCATAATATAAAACCTTATTTGATAATGGCTTATCATAAATCAATTTTACTTTTTTTATTATAAAAATTAACGAACTGGGGGTGATTTCATAGAAGACTTTGATTATAGTAGTTAACTTATTTAACTGGACTGGAACTGATTATGGCGATTTCACCAACAAAACTTAGTGCAATTATTTTAGCAGCAGGAAAAGGCACACGGATGTATTCCGAGCTGCCAAAAGTATTACACAAAATCGGTGGTAAGCCGATGTTACAACATGTTATTGATACCGTGCAACAACTTAATATAAATCGCACTAATATTGTTTATGGTCATGGTAAATCGCAGCTCGAAATTGCACTTAAAGATCAACATGTCGAACTTATCTATCAAGCAGAACAACTTGGCACTGGGCATGCAGTTCAACAGGCTAGCACTTATATTCAAGATGACGAAGATATTTTGATTCTTTATGGGGATACGCCATTAATTTCGGTTGAAACATTAAAAAATTTAATCGCTAGCAAAACAGAGCACGGTATTGCATTATTAACAGTAACGTTAGATGACTCAACAGGGTATGGACGAATTGAACGAAAAAATGGCAAAGTTATCGCCATTGTTGAACAGAAAGATGCCTCTCTTGAGCAACAAAAAATCAAAGAAATTAACACAGGTATTATGCTTGTTACTGGTAAATTACTCAAACATTGGTTGTCTCGTTTAAGCAATGATAATGCACAAAAAGAGTATTACTTAACGGATATCATTGCCTTTGCTTATCAAGATGGTTATAACATTAAAACATCACAACCTATACAACAATTTGAAGTTGAAGGCGTCAATAATCGCCTGCAATTGGCAACATTAGAACGGCAATATCAACATCAACAAACACAAAATTTATTATTAGCAGGCGTAACATTGCTTGACCCAACTCGTTTTGACTTACGAGGATCTCTATCGCACGGTAAAGATGTTACGATTGATTGTAATGTAATTATTGAAGGCAATGTCAAATTAGGTAATAACGTATTTATTGGTGCTGGTTGTATTTTGAAAAATTGTACAATTGATGATGATTCAAGTATCAGTCCATATAGCATTATTGAAGATTCAACCATCGCTAAACAATGTACTATCGGGCCATTCGCCCGCCTACGACCTGGTTCACAGCTTGATGAACAAGCTCATGTTGGCAACTTTGTTGAACTAAAAAAAGCCCATCTAGGTAAAGCAAGCAAAGCAGGACACTTAAGCTACCTTGGTGATAGCGAAATTGGCAATAATGTCAACATTGGTGCTGGCACCATCACCTGTAATTATGACGGTGCCAATAAATTTAAAACCATTATTGAAGATGATGTGTTTGTCGGTTCTGATACGCAATTAATAGCACCTGTAAAAGTGGGTAAAGGGGCAACTATTGCAGCAGGAACAACGGTTACCAATAATGTGAATGATAATGAGCTAGTAGTAAGCCGAGTAAAACAAAAACAGCTTGCCGGTTGGAAACGACCAACAAAGTTAACTAACGAGGAATAAACTATGTGTGGTATTGTGGGTGCTATCGCCAAACGTGATGTTGCTGAAATATTATTAGAAGGTTTAAAACGATTAGAATATCGTGGTTATGACTCGGCAGGACTGGCAATTATTTCATCACAAGGTGAATTACAACGCGTTCGCCGTGTTGGCAAAGTACAAGCACTTAAAGATGCCATTGAACAGCATCCACTAGAAGGATCTACAGGAATTGCTCATACTCGCTGGGCAACTCATGGTGAACCAGCTGAACACAATGCTCATCCACATGTATCGGGTTTTATTGCCGTTGTGCATAATGGAATTATCGAAAATTTTGAAGCACTGCGTGAAAAGCTGATCGCCAAAGGTTACCAATTCCGTTCCGAAACCGACACTGAAGTTATTGCTCATTTAATTCATAACATTATATCAACCGAAGATTGTTCCTTATTTGACGCTGTACAAAAAGCTATTCCACAACTACGAGGGGCTTACGGTACAGTCATTATGGATACTCGCAATCCAGATATATTGGTTGCGGCACGTTCAGGCAGTCCTTTAGTTATAGGTTGTGGTGTAGGTGAGAACTTTATCGCATCCGATCAATTAGCACTATTACCCGTCACTCGCCAATTTATCTATTTGGAAGAAGGTGATATCGCACTTATCACTCACCGAAAAGTAACAATCTTAGACAAAAATCATCAAGAAGTAACAAGACCATGTATAGAATCTGACGCAAAGTATGACGCGGGTAGTAAAGCAGGCTATAGTCATTACATGCAAAAAGAGATCTACGAACAACCTAATGCAATAAAAAATACGCTTGAAGGCCGCATGGTACATGGTAAAGTTGATTTGTCCGAACTTGGTGATGAAGCCAAAGCCATCCTTAAACAGGTTGAGCATGTTCAAATTGTTGCCTGTGGTACTGCTTATAATGCAGGTATGGTTGCACGTTATTGGTTTGAAGCTTTAGCAGGAATTCCTTGTGATGTCGAGATTGCATCAGAATTCCGTTATCGAAATCCAGCTCGTCGCAAAAATAGCTTATTTATCACCCTTTCACAATCTGGTGAAACGGCTGACACACTCGCTGCATTGCGATTAGCCAAAGAAAATAATTACCTAAGCACCCTTGCTATCTGTAATGTGGCAGCCTCAACACTCGTGCGCGAAGCAGATTTAGTTCTATTAACTAAAGCAGGGGTTGAAATCGGTGTTGCGTCAACTAAAGCCTTTACCACACAATTAACGGTTTTATTGCTACTAGTTGCTAAATTAGGACGCATAAATAATATGGCTGAAAGTACTGAGCAGGCTATTGTGCATGCGCTCCAAGTCCTACCAAACCGCATTGAACAAGTACTCACGACAGAACTTCAAATTAAAAAACTAGCTAGTCATTTTGTTGATAAACATCATGCGCTATTCTTAGGTCGAGGTGATGAGTATCCAATCGCTATGGAAGCTTCGCTAAAGCTCAAAGAAATATCTTATATTCACGCTGAAGCCTATGCTGCTGGTGAACTCAAACATGGTCCACTTGCATTAATTGATGCGGATATGCCAGTGATTGTTATGGCACCAACCAACGAAATGCTAGAAAAATTAAAATCTAATATAGAAGAAGTTCGAGCGCGTGGTGGTCAACTGTATGTTTTTGCTCAAGAAGATGCAGGATTTGTTAGTGATGATACCATGCATATTATAAATCTTCCCCATATTGAAGAGCTAACCGCACCGATTTACTATACCGTACCAACCCAGTTACTTGCGTATCATGTTGCTTTGATCAAAGGCACCGATGTCGATCAGCCTCGTAATTTGGCAAAGTCGGTTACCGTGGAGTAAGTTTGGCTGGATTAAATATAATGGCCTAATAGTTTGTACAACAAATACGCTACGTTTTTTGTTGTACTATTTTAGGGGATAGTTACACTTTTTTATCCAATGTTTTTATGTAATTGAATTAGTAATCTGTCCATAGAACGATAACTTAATGCTTCTGAAATATGTTGCCGTTTTATATCTTTTGATTTATCTAAATCAGCAATTGTGCGCGATACTTTTAATATTCTATGCCATGCCCTAGCGGAAAGTCCTAATTTAATTAATGCTTGCTCTAGATATTCGCTATTTTCGCTTGATAATTGACAACAGTATTGAATCTCCTTTGCACTTAATTGACTATTTAATTTATTATTTCTTTTAATTTGTATATTTCTTGCTTGTAAAACACGCAGTTTTACTGTTTCAGTTGATTCTGATGAAGTCGTTTTTTGGCTTAGTGCTCCTTTGGGTAATAACGGAACTTCAATAGAAATATCAAATCTATCAAGAAACGGACCTGACAATCGATTTAAATAACGAATAGTTTGTTGTGGTGTTGTTCTATTATGAGTTCCTTGATAATGTCCTGTTGGACTTGGATTCATAGCAGCTATTAGCTGGAACTTTGCGGGAAACTTTATTTTTGCATTGGCTCTTGAAATGATAATTTCACCTGACTCAATAGGCTCTCTCAAAGCATCTAATACTTTTCGATTAAACTCTGGTAATTCATCTAAAAATAATATTCCATTATGTGCTAGTGAAATCTCTCCAGGTTTGGGGATTGTTCCTCCGCCGACGAGTGCTGCAGTTGATGCGCTATGATGTGGCGCTCTAAAAGGTCTTTTACGCCAGTTTTTAATTGAACCATTTGGGCTAACTAAACTTGTTATTGCTGCACTTTCAAGTGCTTCATCATCAGATAATTGCGGTAGTAAAGACGTTAAACGAGTTGCTAACATTGTTTTACCTGTTCCTGGTGGTCCAATTAATAATAAATTGTGCCCTCCTGCTGCTGCAATTTCTAATGCTCTTTTGGCGTGTTCCTGCCCGATTATATCCTGTAGAGAGGGCAAGTTATTATCAACATCTTGATATTCACGATATTGGACACTTGGTAAATCAATTTCATTATATAAATATTGGCATAATTCTAGTAAGTTGCTAGTAATCAATGTATTATTTTTGTGAATCAACGAAATTTCAGATTGGTTTTCAGCTGAAATTATTAAAGTACGTTTATTCTTTTTAGAAGAAATAGCAGCAGGAATGGCCCCCTTTACCGCTCTAATATTTCCAGATAGTGCTAGTTCACCTAAAAACTCATAATGTGATAAATTTTCTGTTGGAATTTGTTCTGTTGCGGCAAGAATGGCAATAGCTATTGGTAAATCAAAGCGACTTCCTTCTTTAGGTAGATCTGCTGGAGATAAATTTACTGTTATCTTTTTAGTTGGAAAGGTAAAACCACTATTAATAATAGCACTCCTAACTCGGTCTTTTGCTTCTTTAACTGTTGCTTCAGGTAAACCAACTAAAACAAATCCTGGCATACCATTGCTAATATGAACTTCAACGTTTATTAAAGGGGCTTGTATCCCAATAGATGCTCGTGTATAAATAATTGCAAGTGACATAATTTATAATCATTAACATGTTGTATTTTATGATTATGATATTAGGAAATACCAAGCGAAGTATTAAACCATTTAATAAAGTGTGACACATCACCCAATAAATGATTTAATTTTGCAATGATTTTAGGCTTGTTTATGTAAAATAACTTTTGAAATAAGTAATGATATGAAAAATAGACAAGTATTGCTTAATACTATTGATGGACCAGTTGGTGTGTCATAAAAAAATGAAAACATTAAACCTAAAATGACCGATAACATGCCTATTATGATGGCAATTAACGCCATTGCTTCAGGGGTTTTTGAATAATATTTCGCTGTGGCAGCAGGAATAATAAGTAAAGAGGTAATAATTAGAGCTCCAACAAATTTCATTGATAAACCTATTGTTAACGCTAACAATAAAACTAAAAGCAATTTTGTGAACTGCACATTAATACCATGGCTAAACGCTAATTCTTCGCTCACAGTAATAAATAAAATGTTATTCCATTTCCAAAACAATAAAGCACCAATAAGTATTACAAAAATAGTAATTTGATAAAGATCTAAATATGTTACAGATAAAAGATCACCAAATAGATATCCCATTAAATCAATACGAATATTTTTCATTAAACTAATTACTACTAAGCCAAGTGATAATGCACTATGAGCTAAAATACCGAGTAAAGTATCAATAGGAAGCTGTTTTTGTGCTTCTAACCAAAGCAATCCTAAAGCAAGTAAAAAAGTTACAAAAATGACAGCATAAAATAAATTGATATTTAGTAAAAAACCAAACGCAATACCAAGTAAAGCCGCATGTGATAAAGTATCACCGAAATAAGACATTCTTCGCCAAACAACAAAAGTACCCAAAGGCCCAGTTATACTAGTTAAACATAATCCTGCTAACAAAGGCGGCAATAGTAACTCAATCATTAATTTTTTCCCCATAATTAGGCAAAATAGTTTGTTTATTTTTTTCAATAGGCTGTTTGCAGCAATCATGCAGATGATTGTGATGATGCTTATAAATAGCGATTTGTGATGCGTTATGTTTGCCAAAAAGTGAAATAAACTCAGGGGCATTAGAAACATTAGCCGGTGTACCGGAACAACAAACGTGATGATTTAGACAAATTACCTCATCCGTTTTTGCCATTACAAGATGAAGATCATGAGAAACCATTAAAACACCGCAATTAAACTGTTTTTTGGCATCAACAATTAAATCATATAATAACACTTGTCCATTGACATCCACCCCTTGAGTTGGTTCATCAAGAATTAATAATTGAGGCCGTTTTGCTAGAGCTTGAGCTAGTAAAACTCGTTGTAATTCACCTCCTGATAATTGATGCATCGATTTATTGATCAAATACTCAGCTTTCACCATTGATAATGTGTTGAGAATATCTTTGTTGTTTAATTGCCTATTTAGGTGCATAAAACGTTCTACAGTAATAGGTAGAGCTGAATTTAAATTGATTGATTGTGGTACATAACCAACTGTTAAATTAGGTGTACGAGTTATTATGCCTGATGTGTATGGGACTAAACCTAAAATCACTTTTACGAGAGTTGATTTACCTGCGCCATTTGGTCCTAGTATTGTAATAATTTGATTAAGATGAAGTGATAATGAAACATCATATAATATTTTTTGTTGGTTAATTTCTACTGAAACATTATTAAGTGAAATTAATGACGTCATCATGTTAAGCACCCTTGCCTACAAATCTGTTATGTTATATTATAACAATTATTAACTCCATTTTATCATACTTTATAAATATAGGATAACGTTGTGAAAAAATATATTCTACTAAATAGTAAACGACTAACCCCTTTTTTAATGATATTTGGTTTATTAATATTTGTTCAAAGCTTGATTAATTATGCTAACGCAAAAGTTATTTCGTCTGTAAAACCAATAGGATTTATCACTGAGGCAATCGCTTCAGGGGTAGCAGATACTGATGTTTTACTTCCTGATAGTGCATCTCCACATACCTATTCTTTAAAACCATCTGATTTGGTTAAACTTAAATCAGCGGAACTTGTAATTTGGGTTGGTGAAGATATGGAAAATTTTATGCCAGCAATTTTGAAACGTATTGATAAAGAAAAACAAATTGAATTAATGGCAATACCAGAAATTAAAGCACGGCTTCAAACTAGTCATAATGTTCATGAGCATGAAGATCTTCAAGACCATGATGCGTTAGATGAAGATCACCATGGCGAATATGATGAACATATTTGGCTTTCACCTAAAATTGCTAAGATTATTGCACGCTCAATCCATGATAGACTTATTATTTTGTATCCAGATAAAAGAGGATTAATCGATGAAAATTTAACCGAATTCATCATTAAGCTTGAAGAAACAGAACAAAACATTGCAAAAAAACTAATTACCGTACAAAATAGGGGCTATTTTGTGTTCCATGATGCTTATGGGTATTTTGAGGCACAGTTTGGATTAAAAAAACTAGGCAGTTTTACTATAAATCCAGCAGTTCAGCCTGGTGTTCAGAAAGTTTATGCTATTCAGCAGGAACTTAAAAAACATCAAGCTGTGTGTGTATTCCGAGAACCACAGTTTAGCCCTGCTGTTATAGAAAAATTAGTGAATGGAACAGATGTACGAGTTGGAGAATTGAATCCATTAGGAACGGATATTGCTCTTTCCAAAGATGCCTATTCACAATTTTTATCAAAATTAACACAGCAACTGTTGGATTGTTTAGGTAAAAACTAGTTTTAGTAATAGATAGTTAAGGTTAATTTTGGCAAGACAAATAAAATCCTCTGATTTTGAAAAAAATAATTTTAAAATTCCCTATTTTTCAATATTTGGGGTTTTTTTCATCGTTATCTTATTTTCTGTTTTGTGGCGTCCTCTCAATTTGGATCGAACAGTTTATGTTCCTTTAACACCTCAAGCTGAAACTACTGTAAATGATAGGAATCATTCTTCGGTTGTTGATGGAGATGAAAAAGTTGAGATAGTAAATGGAAAGCCACCTGTTGTTACTGAATCATCAGATGTTCCCGAAGATGAGATCGCTACAGATGAATTAGATAATATTATTGATGGTAAAGATAACTCTGTACAATATACAATAGTGCGTGGTGATACTTTGCATGATATCTTGCTTCGCTATAATGTTAATCGAAATGATATTTATCAGCTAACGACAAAATTTAAGCAACTTGCAAATTTAAGAATAGGTCAACAAGTTAGTTGGACAACTGATGATAATCATAATTTGAAAACTTTCAGTTGGACAATATCAAGCAATAATATTCGAATTTATGAAAAATCAAACGGTAACTTTATAGAAAGTTCGGAAATAGCTGAAGTTGTACCACAAAATGTTGTTATAAAAGGTGATATTAAATCTAGTTTTGTCGCTGATGCTCGCAAAAGTGGGCTGACAAGTAATGAAATTGCTATTATAACTCGCGCTTTGCAATGGCGTTTAGATTTTCGTCGATTACAAATTGGCGATAAGTTTTCAGTTGTTTTAACACGAGAAATGCATGGTAAAAGCTTATCTAATAGTCAGTTGTTAGGTGTTCGTTTTAAAAATGGAACCAAAGATTATTATGCTATTTTAGGTGATGATGGTAAATATTATGACATCAACGGTAATAGTTTATCTCAAGGCTTTTTTCGTTATCCTTTAGAAAAAAAAGCACGTGTTTCTTCTGGATTTAACCCTCGTCGTTTGCATCCCGTTACAGGACAAATAGCCCCACATAATGGTGTTGATTTTGCTGTATCGCGCGGTACTCCCGTATTATCTGTTGGTAATGGTGAAGTAGTAATTGCAAAGTATAGTGGTTCAGCGGGTAACTATATTGCTATCCGTCATGGGCGTCAATATATGACAACTTATATGCACTTGGATAAAATTTTAGTTAAACCAGGCCAACAAGTTAAACAAGGCGATAAAATCGGATTATCAGGAAATACTGGGCGATCAACTGGGCCACATTTACACTTTGAATTACATATTAATAATAAACCAGTGAATCCTTTAACTGCAAGCTTACCTATTTCAGAAGAGTTAACAGGCAAGTCTAAAAAAGTATTTTTGTCAAAAGTTAAAAGTATTAGCTCACAGCTAGAGTTTTAAATTTATGTATTTATTTTATATTTAGGCGAGTACTTACCTGAAACTTTTTGACAAAAATAAGGGCGAGGTATCCCAAAAAAATTATGGTATCATAAGTTAATTTTATTGAATAATAAGTGTTAGGTGCAGTTTGAACACATCAACAAAAACAGCCAAAAAGCGATCTTCAAAGAAGACTAAAAAAAATAAAAAAACTACACTCTGGCGAAGATTTTTGACATTACTATTTAAGTTATTTCTTGTCTTAGCCTCTGTGGCAATTATTTATGGAATTTATCTTGATCAACAAATCAAAGAACGAATTGACGGAAATGTTTGGGAGTTGCCTGCGGCAATTTACGGACAAATTATTGACCTTGAGCCTGATAGTGAATATAGCCTAAACGATGTGGTTACAATATTGATTGGTGCACAATATCGCCAGCAAGACACTAAAGCTACTCGGCCAGGTGAATTTATTGTAAAAAATGATGCGGTTGAAATTTATCGTCGGCCTTTTACTTTTCCTGATGGTGAAGAACAAGCATTTAGAGTCAGAATTACTTTTTATGAAAATCGTATTGATCGTATCACTAACTTAGATACTGGACGTGATTTTGGATTACTTAAAATTGATCCTAAATTAATTACTATGATGCATTCTCCAAATGGCGAACAACGGTTGTTTGTTCCATTAAAGGAGTTCCCTGATTCATTATTACAAACGTTAGTTGCCACAGAAGATAAACGTTTTTATGATCATCATGGCATAAGTTTATATTCTATTGGTCGTGCTATTTTTGTTAATTTAACAACAGGTCGCACCGAAGGTGGTAGTACCTTAACTCAACAAACAGTTAAAAATCTTTTTTTAACTAATGAACGCAGTTTAAGTCGTAAAATACGTGAAGCCTATATGGCTGTAATTTTGGATGGGCGTTATAGTAAAGAACGTATTTTAGAGCTTTATTTAAACGAAGTTTATTTTGGACAAGCGGGTAGTGAAGAGATTCATGGTTTTCCATTAGCAAGTCTTTACTATTTTGGACGCCCAGTTAATGAATTGACACTAGATCAGCAAGCAGTATTAGTTGGAATGGTAAAAGGGGCTTCATTATATAATCCTTGGACACAACCGCAACAGGTTATTGAACGCCGTAATGTGGTTTTAAAACTTTCTGAGCAACAAAGTATTATTGATGGTGAGCTGTATAACTTATTAAGTCAGCGCCCGCTATCAGTTTTGCCTAAAGGTGGTGTAATCTCGCCACAACCTGCGTTTATGCAAGTTGTGCGTAATGAACTTAAAAAACAATTAGGTGATAAAGCTGAACACCTATCTGGTATGAAGATTTTTACTACCTTTGATCCTGTGGCTCAATCTGCTGCAGAGCAGGCAGTAACAAATCAAATTGAAAATCTTCGAAAATCAACTAATAAAGAACTACAAGCTGCAATGGTTATTGTTAGTCGAGAAACTGGGGAAATTCGCGCAATTATTGGTAGTGCTGAGCCTCGTTATCCTGGTTATAATCGCGCTTGGTTAATGCAACGAGCAATTGGTTCATTAGCTAAGCCTTCAACGTATTTAACCGCTCTTGGACAGCCCGATCATTACCAACTTAATACATGGCTTAATGATAATCCGCTATCTATTAAGCTTGATGGTGGGGGGTATTGGGAACCTAAAAATTATGACCGTAAATTCCGCGATCGTGTTATGTTAGTGGATGCTTTAGCGCTTTCACTTAATGTCCCTACTGTTAATTTAGGTATGGAATTGGGACTTGATGCAACAAAGAATACTTTACAATCGTTAGGAATACCTGCTGAACGTATACCTAACTTACCATCAAGATTACTCGGTGCTTTAGAATTAACACCGTTAGAAACTGCACAAATGTTCCAAACGATAACTAATAATGGTCAACGTTCCCCACTTTCTATTTTAAGATATGTATTAACAGATAAAGGAAAGTTGGTTTATCAAAGCTATCCACAACAGCTTCAGTCTGTATCTCAACAATCTGCTTATTTAACTACTTATGCTATGCAACAAGTGGTTAATTCAGGGACATCACGTTCATTAAAAGCTAAATACGGTTCATTCAATTTAGCTGCCAAAACAGGCACAAGCAATGATTCTCGTGATAGTTGGTTTACAGGAATTGATGGTAAAAATGTTGCTGTTATTTGGATTGGTTTAGATGATCACACTCCTATGAAATTGACAGGAGCAACAGGAGCTTTAAAAATTTATAGTGAATATTTACAAAATAATCCACCAAAAAAATTAGTATTACCGTTACCTCAAAATATTTTTATGGTATCTGTCGATAATGATGGGCAGTGGCAATGTGATGGAAGTGGTGTTCGCTCTTTACCTGTATGGACAGTTAATTCTAAAAGTCTATGTTCTGACAATAATAAGTCAACGCCTGATAAGCAAACACCGACTTGGGTTACTGACCTATTAAATAACTAGGTGAAATAATATGCCTGAATTACCGGAAGTTGAAACAAGTCGCCGAGGTATTTTGCCACATTTAAAGGGGCAGATTATCGACAAAATTATTGTTCGACAGCCTAAATTACGTTGGCCTGTTGATAGTGCTATAAGTAATGTGAACGGGCAAGTTGTTTTAGATATAAAACGTCGTGCAAAATATTTATTATTACAGTTACCTAACAATTGGATAGTGATTCATTTAGGAATGTCTGGTAGTTTACGTATTTTACAGGCTCCACAAAAAGCAGAAAAACATGATCATATTGATTTAGTTTTAGAAAATGGCGTCATTCTACGTTATACCGATCCTAGGCGTTTTGGTTCTTGGCTTTGGGCAAATTCACTAGAGGAAATACCGCAGTTACAACATTTGGGCCCCGAACCTTTAAGTAATGAATTTTGTGCAGAGTATCTATTTGAAAAAGCCAGAAATCGGCGAGTTCCGATTAAAAGTTGGATTATGGATAATCATATTGTGGTTGGGGTTGGTAATATTTATGCTTCTGAATCGCTATTTATAGCAAAAATCAACCCTAATCGAAAAGTTAACTCTTTAAAATTAGAGGAGTTTGAAAAGCTAGTTGCCTCTATTAAACAAGTGCTTACCAAATCAATTGAACAAGGGGGAACAACACTTAAGGATTTTCTGCAATCAGATGGCAAGCCAGGATATTTTGCGCAGAAACTACAAGTTTATGGTCGAGAAGGTGAGCAGTGTTTGAACTGTGGTGCAGAAATAAAATCACAAAAGATTGGACAGCGTAATACTTTTTATTGTGAATTTTGCCAAAAATAGTCGCATTTATTTTAAATGAATCACTTCTTTTATATAAAAATATCTCTTACCCCCCCTTTAAACCTTATCTAAATAGGATTAGTATATTCAACTACAATAAAATAATTATTTTATATAGTAAAACTATTAATATCACAGAAATTTTTTATTTAAAATACTATAAAATTGTTGTCAGATATCGGTGGCTATCTTGTCGCTGTAATTTAATATTTTAAGGTTGATTGGCGATGATATTAATTAGGTTTATTTTCTTTTTATTAGTTTTTTATTTAATTTAATTCAATAAATATTATTTTTATTAAGGAATTTAAGATGATCAAATTTGCTTCTCGCTTTTTGACAACTTGCTTTTTTTTGTTTTTTGCTACGATAGCTAATTCTGAAGTTAGAATTATTATTACCGATGGGATAAGTTCTGCTAAACCCATAGCTGTTGTTCCATTTAAATGGGCAGGAAGTGGAGAACCACCACAAGTCATTGAAGATATTATTGCTTCTGATTTGCGTAATAGTGGTAAGTTTAATCCTATTGGGATTAATCAAATGCCTGAAAAACCAACAACAGCTTCAGAAATTACCCCCGCAGCATGGAATAATCTTGGCATTTCTGCTGTTGTAGTAGGTTCAATTCAACCCGATGCGTCCGGAAAATATTTGATAAATTATCAATTAGTCGATATGGTTAATCGACCTGGTGCAGTTTTGTCACAAAATCAATTTTCTATTGAAAAACGCTGGCTTCGTTATGCCGCTCATACTGCAAGTGATGAGATATTTGAATCTCTAACAGGTATTAAAGGCGCATTTAGAACCCGAATTGCTTATGTTGTTAAAACAACTAAAGGGCCTTTTTCTCACGAATTAAGAGTATCTGATTATGATGGATATGATCAAATTACTGTTCATCGTTCTAAAGAGCCTTTAATGTCACCGACTTGGTCGCCAGATGGCAAAAAAATAGCTTATGTAACTTTTGAAGGCGGCCATTCTTCGTTAGTTTTAAAAACATTGGATAGTGGTGCCGTGCAAACAATTGCTTCTTTTCCTCAACATAATGGTGCACCTGCATTTTCTCCCGATGGTAGCAAATTAGCATTTGCTTTATCTAAAGGAGGAAGTTTAAATTTATATATGATGAACTTAAGCAATAAAAAAATTACTCAACTTACTTCTAGTCGTAGTAATAATACAGAACCATCTTGGATGCCTGATAATCAAACTATCGTTTATACTTCTGACCAAGCGGGTCGCCCACAGTTATATAGTATCAATATCAATACTGGCCAATCACAAAGAATGACTTGGGATAATACGCAAAATCAGAATGCAAGAGTGTCACCTGATGGTTCCTTTATTGCTATGATTTCAACTAATAATGGTGAACAACATATTACTCGATATGATATGGATACAAAAACCTATCAACGTTTAACGGATACTTTTCTAGATGAAACGCCAAGTATTGCCCCAAATGGTACAATGATCATTTATAGTTCATCGCAAGGATTAGGTACAATTTTAAATCTGGTTTCTACTGATGGTAATTTCAAAGCAAGGTTGCCAGCAACAGATGGGCAAGTAAAATTCCCTGCTTGGTCACCATATTTATAAGAACAGTTTAAAAAACAATATTACAATTATTAAAATTGTGTAAAATTTAAGGTCGTTATAATATATACCTCTAATCTTTTTAGGTCGGTTAGATATATAAATAATAATTTATTCAAACAAAAGGAGTTTATACAATGCAATTTTCTAAATTTCTTAAAGTAGCTGCGGTTACTTTACCTTTAATCGCAGTAACAGCGTGTTCATCTAATAACAGTCACAAGACGGATGGAAATTTAAATGGTGCTTTATCAAAAGAAGCTTTAGAACAACTTCAGAAATTACAGCAAATCAATACAGTATATTTTGATTTTGATAAATACAATGTTAAATCTGAATATGAAACTTTGTTAAATGCACACGCTGTATTTATTCGCTCAACTAATATAAAAGTTGTTATTGAAGGTCATGCCGATGAACGTGGTACTCCAGAGTATAATATTGCATTAGGTGAGCGTCGTGCAGCAGCAGTTAAATCATACCTACAAGGCAATGGTGTTTCTGCAAGCCAAATGGACATCGTTTCTTACGGTAAAGAAAAACCAGCTGTATTAGGTCATGATGAAGCAACTTATGCTAAAAATCGTCGCGCTGTAGTAACCTATGTTGGGTATTAATTGTATCTTATAACGGCTGATTGTTCAGCCGTTATTTATTTTCAGAGTTCACAACGAGTTTAATAAAATGCATAAAAAAATCCTCACATTGTTCTTATTTCTTTTATTCACTGGTTATGGCTGTTCTGCTGGTAGTTCTGATGTAGATAGAACAATTCAAGCACAAGGTCAATTATTGATTGAAAATCAGCAGAAAATTAGCGACTTACAAGCAGATGTCGATACGCTTCGCGGTCAGTTAGAAGAAACAAAATATCAACTTAATCAAGTGATTGAACGTCAAAAAATGATTTTTCAGCAAATTGGTAGTAGTTCTGGCTTTTCACCAAATTCTAATTCAGACTCACAAGAAAGCAGCTTTGAGCCATCTTCTGAATCGACTTTATCCACATCTTCACCATCAGATTTATCAGGATGGTCAACTTCAGGTGATGATAAAGCTGATTATAATTTTATCATACAGTTTGTTAATGATGGCAAACAAAATAATGAAACCATTACCGCATTTCAAAAATATTTAAAAGCCTACCCAAAATCTAGCTATCAAGCCAACGTTAATTATTGGATCGGTCAAATTTTATATAAACAAAGTAAAAAAGATGATGCTTCATTTTATTATGCAACTGTAGTAAAAAATTTTCCATCTTCTTCAAAAGCTGCAGATAGTCTTTATAAAATAGGATTAATCTTAATTGATAAAGGAGACTCCAAAAAAGCTAAAACTGTTTTTCAGCAAGTGGTAAATAAGTATCCAAAAGATAAGAGTGTAGTTGATCGTGCTAAGAAAAAGCTTGCATCACTAAAATAGAGTGTATAAATAACCAACTATCATAAAAAAATAGCAATAAAAAGGTTGCGTAGCGTAATAATTATAAGTATTATACCACCCCGAAGTCACTTGTAGCATTAAGTATGAAGTGATTTTGTCAAATGGGTCGTTAGCTCAGTCGGTAGAGCAGCGGACTTTTAATCCGTTGGTCGAGCGTTCGAATCGCTCACGACCCACCATTTAACTACATAAATCTTAAGTAAATCAAATCGATCTAATCAAAAACAAGAAAAGCGATGAGAACGCCAGTGTTCGACAAATTTGTCCGGAACAAATTTGAACAACACGCAGTGTTGGCCCCGCAGGGGTGAGGCACACGATGTGCCGAATAATCGCTCACGACCCACCATTTAATACTATGATTTGTATTAGTTTTTAAGATTTTATTCCATTTTCCATTGTGTCGTTGAATGAGCTTTGTGCCGTAAATGTGACGTTGTTTGCAAACTCAAGCATATGATCTGCGTTCAAGTGAGCGTATAGATCGGTGTACCTGCTTGGACGTGTCAGCTAGCCCAAGATAACGTATAATCATTGATTTTTGTTTGAGTTCGATGCTAAATTTTGGGGGCTATGATATTTGTCTCCTATGAGTTTTGTTTATATCATAGAGGCCACTTTTGTCCACTTTTTGGCTAGGATCACTGTTCAACCTGCTATAATAATAGACATCAAGCAAGAAAGACAATACGTAATATTTTGAGTTTGGTTAATAATACTTAGAATTATTTCATTTTTTATTAAATGTGTATTTTTAATGAGTATTATCATTTTATGTTCATCTTATTAATTAGGTTTTGCTCATTTAGTGGAAGTTTGGCAAAATAGACAACTTAATTGGGGAATTGTGATTGCCTTTAATGACTGATTTGTTAATAATCAATAAGACGTTACATAAATATGCTATTGTTAAATAGAGCAGGAATAGAATTAGGATGATTAGTCGAATAAAACAACCTATAAAAATATTATTTATCTTGAGTTGCTTAAGCTATATGGTCTTTTGTTCTGCGCCTGTTTTTGCTGATGAAGAACAATCAGTGCATCCTCAGACTGAGTTTCAAACCGAGGTGGAAGTTATTGTTAATCCTCAAACAGAATTACCTGACAATAACCCCATTGATCTTGTTGGTCCACGCCAATCACATGAAGTAATTTATCATAAAACAATCTATTCACTTTCGGGAAAACCTAAATATCCAGATCATTTTCAGCATCTTGATTATGTCAATCCTAACGCACCAAAAGGCGGTGTTATTAAATTGGCTGAAGTTGGATCTTTTGATAATTTAAATCGCTTTGCTAGCCGTGGCGCACCTGAACGTAATTCAGGATCACTGTATGATAGTCTTTTTACTAATACAGCTGATGATATCACAAGCTTTTATCCCCTTATTGCTACTTCAATAACCTACTCTAACCAATACCGTTGGGCTGAAGTTGCAATTAATCCTAATGCTCGTTTTCAAGATGACAATCCCATTACTGCCCACGATGTTGAATTTACCTTTCACAAATTTATGACCGAAGGCGTACCTCAGTATCGTGTTTATAATAAAGGCATTACAGTTAAGGCAATAGATGATCACCATGTGCGTGTTGATATTCCTGAGTCGGATCGGGAAAAACTTCTTTCATTTGTGGGTAGTATGCGTGTTATTCCTAAACATTTTTGGCAACATCATGATTTTTCAGAACCATTAAGCACGCCACCTGTTGGTAGTGGCCCTTACTATATTAGCGATTATAAAATGGGGCAATATGTTGTTTATCGACGTAATCCGAAGTATTGGGCACGTGATTTGCCGATTAATAAAGGTTTAGATAATTTTGACGAAAAACGCATTGATTATTATATGGATGACAATGTTTCACTAGAAGCCTTTAAAGCTGGTGAATATGATTTGCGAGCTGAAGATCAACCCAAAAATTGGTTTACTCAATATCAAGGTCGATATTTTGATAATAGCCATATTATTAAACAAGAAAAACCTGTTAAAACCGCAACCGATACTAAGTGGCTCGCATTTAATTTACAAAAAGAACTATTTAAAGATATTAAAGTACGTAAAGCGGTCTCCTTGGCATTTGATTTTGAATGGCTAAATCATGCCTTTTATTATGACAGTTACAAAAGACCTTATAGTTTTTTTGAAAACACCATTTATGCGGCAAAAGGTAAGCCGACAGAGCAAGAATTAAAATGGCTTAATCCTTATAAACATATTATTCCCGAAGCTGTTTTTGATAATGCTTATTCTATTTCCAAAAGTGATGGGCAAGGTTTTAATCGTGACAATTTATTAAAAGCGGCTGAATTACTAAAACAAGCTGGATGGGAAATTAAAGATGGCAAGTTAATTAATACTAAAACGCAGCAACCATTTGAATTTGAGCTGATCAGCTCACTTGGTAGCGATATTAAATATGCTATTCCTTTTCAACAAAATTTAGCACGTTTAGGGATCACCATGAAAATTACCTTGTTAGATTCCGCACAACATTTACGGCGTGTTCGTGAGCGTGATTATGATATGGTTGCACGTTATTATTATGCCGTAAATTATCCTAATTCTAATTTATTGATGTTTTGGGGAAGTGAATACCTTAACTCATCGTGGAATGCTTCGGGGTTACATAATAAAGCTATCGATGGCATTATCGCTGAAATTATTAAGAATGTGGATAATCAAGAAGAACTTGTTCCATTAGGACGTGCGCTTGATCGTATTTTAACGCAAGAATATCCAATGATTCCAATGTGGTATAACAGTAAAACTTATTATGCTTATTGGAACAAATTTGGGCAACCAGCTATACAACCGACTTATGGTATAGGGGTTGATAGTTGGTGGTATGATGCAAACAAAGCAGCTAGCCTGTCTAAAAATCGGGAACATTAATATGTTAAATTATTTTATTCGTCGACTGTTGCTGATTATTCCAACATTGTTTGTGATTTTGACTATCAACTTTTTTATTGTACAAGTTGCGCCAGGTGGACCCGTTGATCAGGCGCTTGCTATGATTGAAAACGGACCGCAAGCAGGGCAAGGGTTATTGCCGGGGAGTGGTGACTCGTCAATATCCGTACAGCAGTATAAAAACGAATCAAATTATCGAGGCTCTCGTGGGCTTGATCCCCAAGTTGTCGCAATGATAGAAAAACAATACGGCTTTGATAAACCAATATTTGAACGTTATATCGAAACACTAAAAAAATATATACGGTTTGATTTTGGTAACAGTTTTTTTAAAAGTGAATCGGTACTAGGTTTAATTGCCAAAAGTTTACCTGTTTCAATTTCATTGGGATTATGGAGTACTTTGCTTGTTTATCTCATTTCAATCCCGTTAGGCATTCGCAAAGCAGTGAAAGATGGTTCTGCATTTGATTTTTGGTCAAGTACCTTAATTATTATTGGCTATGCGATACCTGCTTTTTTATTGGCAGTTTTATTGATCGTATTATTTGCTGGTGATAGTTATTGGGATATTTTTCCTCTACGTGGGCTAATATCGAACCATTTTGATCAACTTGATTTTTGGGGAAAAGTAAAAGATTACGCATGGCACATCTGTTTGCCTACTATTGCAATGGTTATTGGCGGTTTTGCTTCGCTTACTATGCTGACTAAAAACGCATTTTTAGATGAAATACGCAAACAGTATGTAATAACCGCACGGGCTAAAGGATTAAGTGAAAGAAAAATTTTATATAAACATGTTTTTCGCAATGCAACATTACTGATTGTATCGGGCTTTCCTGCCACTTTTGTTGGTATTTTATTTACTGGTTCATTATTGATTGAAATTATCTTTTCGCTTAATGGGCTTGGTCTATTGGGGTATGAGGCAATTATTCAGCGTGATTACCCTGTGATTTTTGGGTCGCTTTATATTTTTACGTTGGTTGGACTTGTTACTAAACTGTTGTCTGATTTGACTTACATGATGATAGATCCACGCATTGACTTTGAGGCTCGTAACTAATGACCACTCATTATTCTATTAACCAACAACGTTGGCAAAGATTTAAACATAATCGCCGTGGTTATTATTCACTTTGGTTATTTATGATCTGTTTTGTGATTAGCTTATTTGCTGATTTTATTGTTAACGATAGACCTATCTTTATTAAATATCAGGGTAATTACTATTCGCCAATTTTTCATTTTTATCCAGAAACGGAATTTGGTGGCCAATTAGCCACGCAAACCAACTTTCTTGATCCTGCTGTGCAAAATAAAATAGAAGCTAATGGCTGGATTTTATGGCCACCGTTTCGCTATAGTTACGATACATTAATTTATGATACATCAAGCACTTTTCCAACGCCGCCTTCGGCATCACATTGGTTAGGCACCACCGATGCAGGTTTCGATGTATTAGCCAATATTTTATATGGTTTTCGCATATCTATGTTTTTTGCGATTTTCTTGACGATTTTCACTTCAATTATTGGTGTCATTTTTGGGGCAATACAAGGCTATTATGGAGGGAAAGTTGATCTAATCGGTCAACGTTTCATAGAAATATGGAGTGGGTTACCAGAGCTATTTGTTATTATTCTATTAGCCAGTATTTTACCGCTTAATTTCTGGTGGTTATTAGGTATTACCGTATTATTTGGTTGGATGGCTTTAGTAGGTGTAGTACGTACTGAATTTTTGCGTACTCGCAATTTTGATTATATTCGTGCAGCTAAAGCAATGGGAGTTAGTGACACTAAAATTATGTTTCGTCATATCTTGCCTAATGCCATGGTGGCAACATTAACCTTTCTACCTTTTATTCTTTGTGGTTCGATAACAACACTAACAGCGCTAGATTTTTTAGGTTTTGGTTTACCGATTGATTCGCCATCATTAGGACGATTATTATTACAAGGTAAAAATAATTTGCAAGCGCCTTGGCTGGGTATTAGTTCATTTTTAATTATTGCAACGTTACTTTCATTGCTCATATTTATTGGTGAAGCAGTAAGAGATGCGTTCGATCCAAACAAAGGAGTATATCGATGAGTTCTCCTTTATTATCAGTGCAGGATTTAAGTATCGCTTTTAAACGTGGAGTGCAAACTACATCACAAGTTGTAAGTCATGTTAACTTTGATCTTTATGAGCAAGAGACATTAGCTCTTGTCGGCGAGTCAGGCTCAGGAAAGAGTGTGACTGCGCTGTCTATCTTACGTCTGTTAAATAAAGATCAGGTGATTTATCCTACTGGCGATATTTTGTTTGAAGGAAAATCATTATTATATGCGCCAGATAAAGAACTTCGTAAAGTTCGTGGTAATGAAATTAGCATGATCTTTCAAGAGCCGATGGTATCATTAAATCCTCTACATACAGTTGAGAAGCAACTTTATGAAGTACTGGCGTTACATCGAGGAATGAGGCGTAACCAAGCTCGTGAAGAAATTTTACAATATCTTGATCGTGTAGGTATTAAGGAACCAAAAAGTAAATTATCAGCGTATCCTCATCAACTATCTGGTGGCGAAAGGCAGCGTGTAATGATTGCCATGGCGATTTTAACGCACCCTAAATTATTGATTGCTGATGAACCTACTACCGCTTTGGATGTATCTGTACAGGCGCAAATTATTCAGTTATTAAAAGAGCTAAAGAAAGAACTGAATATGAGCATGCTATTTATTTCACATAATCTTGGCATTGTGAAAAAGCTAGCTGATAAAGTCGCTGTGATGCAACAAGGCCAAATTGTCGAATACAATAATAAACAGCGTATCTTTTTACGTCCGCAGCATGAATATACTCAAACATTATTAAATTCCGAACCTACAGGCGACCCAGTACCGTTGCCAGATACACCGGGAATATTGCTTAATGTTAATCACCTTAATGTTGAAGTTATTGCTAAAAAACGTTTATTTTTCTGCCAAAAAAAGCAGATCATCAACAACATTGGCTTTGCTGTACACCAAGGTGAAACGGTTGGTATTGTAGGTGAGTCAGGATCGGGTAAAAGCACTACAGCATTAGCAATTTTACGGCTAATTAAATCGCAAGGTGATATTTTATTTGATAGTCATCCGATACAACATTTAAAGGCTAAAAAGCTGTTACCATTTCGTAGCCGAATTCAAGTGGTCTTTCAAGATCCATTTTCATCACTTAATCCACGTTTTAATGTTGAGCAGATTATTAGTGAAGGGTTAGTGACTCACAAAAAGCTAAGTAAAGAAGAGCGAGAACAAGCCGTAATTGATATTATGCAAGAAGTTGGTCTTGATCCCGAAATGCGTTATCGCTATCCAACTGAATTTTCGGGCGGTCAGCGTCAACGTATAGCAATTGCTCGCGCATTAATTTTACAACCCGAATTATTGATTTTAGATGAGCCAACCTCATCGTTAGATCACACTATTCAAAAACAGATTATTCATTTACTTAAATCGTTACAAGAAAAGCATCAACTTAGCTATTTATTTATTAGCCATGATTTAGCTTTGGTTTATTCTATGTGTCATCAAGTGGTGGTAATGAAAGAAGGGCAAATTATTGAACAAGGCACGCGTGAAAAGATTTTCTATTTTCCTGAAAACGAATATACTAAAACGTTACTTTCATTTTTAGATAAACGACCTCGTAAAAAAAATAAAACGTTTATACACCTAGATAAAATTGAAAAAACTGACAAAATAGAAATTGCAGAAAGATTTACTGATAAAGATAATACTCAACAAAAAAACCAACAAAATAAAAATTCAGACCTAGAAAAAAAGGTCAATTGGGATGATGCGCTGTTGATGCGTAAAAAATAAATTTATAAAACAATGATTTATATTATAAGTGATTTTGAATAAATCAATCTATTAAATAATTTAACAGGTTCATTATGCAAAAACCAATACTCACTTTTTTATTAACACCTTGTTTGTCGCTTATGTCGATAAATACGATGGCGCTAAATTGTAGCGGTAACCCGACTCAAAATACTATTGAAGCGAATAATTATATCTTTCAGATTCTTGATTATATTGACTCACCAATAAAAGGTATCAAGCAAGAGGTTAGAAGCTCAACGACCAAATTAGGTAGTGATTTAAATAGCACGACAGCTAAGCATATACTAACGTATGATCCCAATGGACTTATCACGCAAAGCCATTACGATCTTTATTCAGAAAAAAACATTCGGATTTATTCCGAACACCTACACAAAAATAAATCAGGCTGGGAAAATATCATTGAAGATGCAGAAGATAAAACCAATAGCATTATTCAATTTAATACCGATGAACAAGGCAAAATTGTAGTATCTCAGCAAACCAAAAAAGCAGCCGATTTTATTTTTGTTGAAACCGATAATTATATGTATGACACTAATAATTGCCTTATTAACAAAAATGTACAATGGCAACTAAAAGAAATTGATGAAAATGGGCAATACATAGGTACAGAACAAAAAGGGACATCAACCTATATGTTTGGATATCAAGAACAACAGTTAGCTAAAGTGCTGTATCAATTTAGTAACAATATGAAAAATGAAAGTAATTTTTTGTATCAATATGATAACGAGCATCATCGCTTAACTGCCATTGAATCTTCTTATTTGTCAGCAGGAAAAGAAGTCGTTCATTATGTCACTAAATTTTTAACTTTTAATGAAAAAAACGATTGGTTAACAGCAAGTAAAGTTAAAAATAACCAAGGCGGTAAACAAACAACTGTGACTCGAGAAGTGACTTATTATTAGATTTTAGCAATACAAAAAACGTTATTTGTTTAATAGCGTTTTTTGTATTTTGTCCATTTACTAAAAAACACCATCACATTCGAATAAACAATAGATAAATCGCATGCAATGTCCATGCTAATGCTAATCCAAATATCAGTACTTTTTCACGTTTTGGATGGATTTTATGTTCGTGCAAAATAGTTAAAATTTGTTGTAATCCAAACCAGACAGGTAATGAAATCGTCAAAAATAAAAAAATTTTACCAATTTCTGTGTTAGCTATTTTAATAATATAAGACCGCGTAATTACATCACCAAATGGAATCATAAATACCATAATGATTAGCACAATGGGAAAAAAAATAGCAGCCCATGTTCCACCAAGAAAAAACAAACTTTTTATTACTTTTCCATCTGTGTTTTTTGTTAGAATTTGTTGATTTTTCATTAATTCAATACCACTCATGTCAATACAAATAAAAATAACAAACTCGATACTGCAAATGTAACCACCCACAATCCAGCAATAACTAATAATGCATTAGATTTTTTATTAAACATTGCGCTAGAAATCGTTTTCGGGAGTAAATTAAACCAAACTATAGTATGGAAAACACTAATGAATAACGCAATACAATTTAGTGTAACAACAAAAGGGTTACGTAAAAAAAAGATAAAACGATAAAATTCATCTTGTCCAACAGCATTAGTGTACATACAAACTACACCATAGATTAAAACTAAACTTACCCAAATCATCGAAAAAGGAACTAATTTATGCATGATAGTAATTATAAAAGGGCACTTTACATTGGTTTGAGTAGCTTCAAGGGTATTATTGTTATCTTGTTGATTCATAAATATCTCTAGGTTGTATTATATTTTATGCGACTAATTATTATTTGGTAGGATTATTATTCAATCGGGTATTATAAGGATTAAACGGTTTTATGTCGCTAATTTATAGTGAGCCATAATATAGTTTTTTAAAACAGTAATGCTATGCAAAAAGTGCGTCAAATGTTAATTATTTGTAATGCTTGGACAATGAATAATAAAATAGACAATAAATAAAGTAAAAAAGAATTTTAATGTAGAGCTATTGTTATATCAATAAAAAGTAAATAAAAAAGAATAAAGATGTTGTTATAATATAATTTTATTAAAAAACTAACAATGCGTTACTCCTAAAACAATGCTAACAGATAGCCATCAGAAAAAGCTACAGAAATTAATGCTAAATGCTAGTCTAACTTACAATAAATAATCGCGTTGCAATACACAACAAGGTATTTTATATCAAATATTTGCTATCCGTATTTAGATATCTCAAGGAAATTTTGGGGTTAGGAATAATTTACCAACGTCTTAATCTCAGGTCAAAAAGTCTTATTTGTACAAATATTTAATTTTATTAAATAAATATTAAGGTGTAATCTAGGAATGTCGTTAAAAATGTAAATGAGAAGGAGATTAATAAAAATAATATTCTCTAGCATCATTTCAAAATTAAATGAATATTTTTATTTATTGATTTTTCATGGTCAACATAATTAAAACAACTAAAAAAAATAAAAACCATAAAATTTTATTATTTAAATTCAAAGAGAAATTGTTATAAAGTATACAACTTGAGCAAACTAACCAATAATTATACCTATCCTATTAAGTTGTAATCTGAAGCATACAGCTTAAGTACTTAGGAATAATAAAATCTAAGATGAGAAAATCATGAATAACCAATACTCCTCAATGCGAAGTAATGTCAATATGCTAGGTACTTTATTAGGCAATGCAATCAAACGAGCCACTGGTAATGAGACCTTTGATTTAGTTGAAAAAATAAGAAAATTATCGAAGTTGGCTCAAAAAGGAAATACACAAGCACATCATGAACTACTAAATTTAATTGAAAATCTCAATGATGATGATTTATTGCATGTTGCACGCGCATTTAATCAGTTTTTGAATTTAGTTAATACGGCTGCTGAGTATTATGGTATTTCGCCCCATGGTGAAGCATCTAGTAGTCCTAAAAAAATGACTGAATTATTCAGTACACTAAAAAACCTTAACTTTTCCAAAGAAACGATTACAAACGCAATTAACGAACTATCCATTGAATTGGTATTGACAGCTCATCCAACAGAAATCAATCGCCGAACAATGATCAATACTTATACGGCTATTAACAGTTGTTTATCCCAACTCGATCATAATGATTTAGCCGACTATGAAATAGAACGGATCATGCGTCGCTTAAAACAGCTAGTTTGTCAGGCATGGTATACCGATGAAATCCGAAAAAAACGCCCAACGCCAATTGATGAAGCAAAATGGGGATTTTCAGTTATTGAAGATAGCTTATGGGAAGGCGTGCCCCTATTTTTGCGAGAACTCAATGACCAGTTAGTTGATGCTTTTGATGAACAATTATCGGTTGATCATGTGCCAGTCAAATTCACCTCATGGATGGGCGGAGATCGTGATGGAAACCCTAATGTAACAGCAAAAGTCACAGAAAAAGTAATGCTACAAGCTAGATTAAAAGCTATTGAATTATTTTTAGCTGATATTCAAATACTTGTTCGTGAACTTTCGATGACAGAATGCAACGAATCGGTTATTGAACTATTAGATGAAAGTAATAAGACCGTTTCTGAACCTTATCGCGCAGTAATGAAACAATTACGAGCACGCTTAATTAAAACTCACAATTATATTGAAGCATTGCTAAATAATGAACGAGTATTACCTCCTAGTGATATTTTAATTAAAAATCAACAACTATGGACACCACTTTATATCTGTTATGAATCATTAATTGATAATGGCATGTCAATCATAGCCCATGGACCATTACTTGACACATTACGACGTATAAAAAGTTTCGGCTTACAATTGGTTAGATTAGATATCCGTCAAGACAGTTCAGTCCACACAGAAGTCTTAGACGCATTAACCAAAGAACTTAATTTAGGTAGCTATGCCCAATGGTCAGAAGAAGAAAAACAAACCTTTTTATTAACTGAATTACAGTCTAATCGGCCATTACTCCCATATAACTGGCAACCAACTGAAATGGTTCAAGAAGTTTTAGATACTTGTCGCGTTATCAAAAAAGCAGGAGAAGAATCAATTGCTTCTTATGTAATATCAATGGCTAAAGCGCCTTCTGATGTTTTAGCCGTTTACTTATTATTGAAAATCGTTGATTGCCAAAAAAATATTCCAGTTGCACCATTATTTGAAACATTAGAAGACTTAAACAATGCTAAATTGGTTATGCAAAAGTTACTGGATATTCCTTGGTATCGCGATAAAATTCGCGGCAAACAGATGGTGATGATAGGCTATTCTGATTCGGCTAAAGATGCCGGTACACTTGCGGCATCTTGGGCACAGTATCGCTCACAAGAAGAATTAGTTAACTTATTTGAAAAATATAATACTAATTTGGTGCTATTCCATGGACGAGGAGGATCAATTGGTCGCGGAGGAGCACCTGCACATGCTGCGCTACTTTCACAACCACCAGGTTCATTAAAAGGTGGACTTAGAGTTACCGAGCAAGGCGAAATGATTCGTTTTAAACTTGGTCTACCTGAAGTTGCTCTCAGCAGTTTAATGCTTTATACATCAGCAATTTTACAAGCTAATTTATTGCCACCGCCAGCACCAAAACAAGAATGGCGCGATATCATGGACGAAATGTCTGAAATTTCATGCAACTGTTATCGTAGTTATGTACGTGAACGAACTGAATTTGTTGATTATTTTAGAGCAGTAACTCCTGAGGCTGAATTAGGTAGGTTACCACTAGGTTCAAGACCACAAAAACGTCGAACAGGTGGAGGGATAGAAAGTTTACGTGCTATTCCATGGATTTTTGCTTGGACACAAAACCGTTTAATGGTGCCATCTTGGCTTGGTGCGGGTAACGCTCTTAGAGCAGTTATTGAAAAAGGTAAAAAAGATCTTCTTAAAGAAATGTATCATAATTGGCCTTTTTTTAATGCTCGTTTAGGTATGCTTGAAATGGTTTACGCCAAAGCGGCACCAAATATACACGAATATTACGAACAGCGTTTAGTTGATCAAGCTTTATGGCCATTAGGCGAAGAGTTAAGAAACTTATTAACCAAAGATATCAATACCGTGCTAACAATTACTGATGATATCAGTTTAATGGCTGATTTACCTTGGATAGCAAAATCAGTCGCTTTACGTAATATTTATATTGAGCCATTAAATTTGTTACAAGTAGAACTATTAAGCCGCTCACGAAAACATAGCAATGATGAAAATATCATCGTAGAACAAGGACTTATGATTACTATTTCAGGGATTGCGGCAGGTATGCGAAACTCTGGTTAAAAATAAAAAAGGCACCGTAGTCCCCTCAGATTGATGACAAAGAACTCGCTTTTTGGCGAGTTCTTTGATCTAATAGAGAAGGGTCCATTATTAAAAGGAATTCTTCTATGCTAAAAAAACAACTCGAGCGACACTGTAACTGTCCCCCAAAATAGCACAACAAAAAAGTAGAAAATTCTCTATGATAAAAGTAAAGGGGATTTAATTATGAAAAAAATAACTGAACACCAAATTGTATCGATATTAAAAGAAGCAGAAGCGGGTATTCCCGTTAAAGAGCTTTGCCGTAAATATGGCATGGGTAATTCAACTTTCTATAAATGGCGGGAAAAATACGGCGGAATGGAAAGCTCAGATATCAAACCTATCAATGGAATCATAAACGGGTGTATCGGGTGTATTGCCAATTAAAGCTTAATCTCAGGATAAAGCGTAAACAGCGCATTCCTCCACGAAGCCCGGAAAGGTTATTAGTCACCAATAAGCAAGGTGAATGTTGGTCAATGGATTTTATGAGTGACAGCAGTCAAAATCAACGCCGCTTTAGGACATTCAATGTGATAGATGATTTTAATCGTGAGGCGTTAGGTATTGATATTGCGGTCAGTTTACCTGAGGTAGAATCATTCGTTATCTGGATAAACTCGCTCAATACCATGGTTATCCGTTAAAAATACGGGTCGATAATGGGCCTGAATTTACTGGAAAAACGTTTACTAATTGGGCAAAATCACATGGTATTACTATTGATTATATTGAGCCTGGTAGCCCATATCAAAACGGCTATATTGAACGATTTAACCGGACTTATCGAACCGAGGTGTTAGATTTATATCTTTTTAACAACCTAGAGCAAGCAAGGAGAATGACTGAAGAATGGCTAACCATTTATAATACCGAAAGACCGCATGAGGCACTAAATAATATGACGCCGATTGAATTTAAAACACAAAAACAGGCAGCGTAATTTTCTATGTGGGTTTTGTGCTAAAAATGGGGTATTTACACATATGGCTCTACAAAACCAAAAATCTCTCCGTCCCTGTTATCCGGAGGAAATTCATAATAAACAACTTTTTTATTATATACATACACAACTGTATTAAAGAATTCTTGAGTTATTCCATATTTCCTTTTAGGTCTTTCTATTGAAATAGAACATGATAAATAATAACAGAATAATGAGATAAATGGGATAAATGGGATAATACTGTAATGTATATACATAAAAAAACAAAATTAACGCCCTATCACAGACAAGCGATAATCGCTGATATCATCAAGAAAAATCACCGTTACTAATTTGGCTAAAGGCGATAACAAAACCTACCTACGTGAAATGCGACAAGTTGATACCAAAGGTTTTCCTTTACTTAAAAAGCAAACCAAACAGCAAACGAGAGAATATTTATTTGTTGGTATTAAACATGATTTTTTTAGGTTTTTTACATAAACGTAGTGCGTTCCTGAAAGTTTTTAACGAAAATGGCGCTGTTTTTATTTTTTAGCTAAAATTTTTGTTTAGATAAACTGCGTGATAACCGGCGTATCAAGCAAAAATAGACAAAATACTTTATGTGTTTTTAGTGAATGAGTTTAACCATGAAGTGTAAACAGCTCGGTGTTTTTCTACAGAACTCGCCAAAAAGCGAGTTCCTTGTCATCAATCTGTAACCGCTTTATGGCAGTTTTATGTTTATTGATGTTTTACAATAAAACAGCAGTGAATTTTTTTATTGCGTTTAAAATCAAGCGATAGCGTTTTATTGGTAATTTCTTGATAGGTTAGCCCTAGGTTTTGCATACCAATACTATCCATTTTAAAACCACGCTTATTATTCGAAAAGATAATCGTTCCATTAGGGCGTAACAAGCGTTTTAAATCGGTCATCAATTTTAAGTGATCACGCTGAACATCAAAGGTATCGTTCATCCGTTTTGAGTTTGAAAATGTCGGCGGATCGATAAAAATTAAATCGAATTGCTCATCAGCCTGAGATAAATAGAGCAAACAATCCGCCTGAATTAATCGATGTTTTTTACCTGTTAAACTATTTTGTTTTAAATTACGATCAGCCCATTCCAAATAGGTGCGAGACATATCGACTGTGGTGGTTGATTTTGCTCCGCCAAGTCCAGCATAAACCGTTGCACTACCTGTATAGGCAAATAGGTTTAAAAAGTCTTTACCTGCACTCATTTCACCAATCATTTTTCGTGCTAAGCGATGATCTAAAAACAATCCTGTATCTAAATAATCGGTCACATTAACCCAAAATGTGGTTTGTCGTTGATTAATGGGAAATTCGTGCACTAGGAAATAGTCCTGTTTTTGTCCTAGTTTTTGGTATTGCTGTTTGCCTTTTTGTTTTTCACGGGTTTTTAGTACTAACTGATCGGCGGTAAGCTCAAGCACTGACATGGTGGCGTTAATAATATCAAAAAGCCGTTGGCGAGTTTTTTGTGGATCGATGTTTTTCGGTGCTGCGTATTCTTGCATCACTATTTTATCTTTATAACGATCGATAGCGACATTGTATTCAGGCAAATCTGCATCATAAAGCCGATAGCATTCCAGTTGTTCTTGAGCAGCCCACTTTTCTAACTTTTGTTTATTTTTGCGTAATCGGTTAGCAAAATCCGCAGCAGGAATAGTGGAATTTGTGATTGCTTCTTCAGTATTACGCTTAGCAATGACATAATTTTTTTGTATACAGTCGAGAAGACCATTTTTTGCTTTGAATTGCCTTTCTGCTCTCATTTGTAAGCAATCTAACAACTGTGGCGCGCCACTAAATAATGATAATCGCCATCCACCAAAATTTTGTTTGACTTGTCGACCAAGTGCCGTATGCAAAGCTATAAGCGCAGGTTCGCTTTCTAAGCGTTCTCCATAAGGTGGATTACTGATGATCATGCCTACCGTTTCAGTTGACAATGGATTGGTCAGTTGTGTCACATCTTGCATCGAAAATGTAATTAAATCCCCCACACCTGCTTGAAGAGCATTTTGTTTAGCTCGTTCAAGTACCGTCGCATTATTATCATAACCGATAAATGCAGTGTTTGTTTTAGATACGTTATGTTTTGCGGTGAAAAGCAATTCGTTCCACAATGTCGGGTTAAAGCCTTTCCAAGCAAAAAATCCCCACTGTTTACGATGTAAACCGGGTGGGATTTGTGATGCCATCATTGCCGCTTCAATTAGTAATGTACCTGAACCACACATCGGATCGAGCAATGGCTCATTTATTTTCCAACCAGAACGCATAATAATAGCAGCAGCTAAGCTCTCTTTTAGTGGGGCTTTCCCTGTTTGCTCTCGATAACCACGCTCATGTAAACTATTACCACTTAGATCTAAAGATAGTGTGACACGGTTTTTATTTAAATAAGCATGAAGCCGAATATCGGAGTCTTGTTTTGCTACATTAGGACGTTCATTAGTATGACGTAAAAAGTGATCGACAATCGCATCTTTGATCTTTAGCGCACCATATTGACTATTAAGGATAAATTCGTTTACGCCAACAAAATTAATCACGAAAGAGTTATCAACAGCAAAAATATCTGGCCATTTAATATTAAACACACAAGAGTACAGATCCAAATCGCTATAGATGTCGAACTCGGCAATAGGTAGTAAAATGCGAGATGCCAAACGCGACCATAATAATGATTGATATAGCGTTTTTTCATCGGCATCAAAATAAACACCACCTTGCGCAATTTTACAATTAATTGCACCAATTTGTTCTAACTCTTTTTTTAATAACTCTTCAAACCCACGAGACGTGCTGGCAAATAGCGTTTTCATGCATAACTCACTTAACAATAAAATTGCTGGCATTATACCGACTAATTGCAATAGTGGGAAATAAAGGCTGATATTAGTTAGATGAATATTGGGTTAGTTTATTAATAATCAGAAAAGTTTGGGGGTAATGAGAATTAATGTTAGTTTAGTAGAAGAATTAGAATGTAATTTACCAAAACAAAAAAGATAAAGGTAGGCACTGTGTAATATTTTAAGGAGTAGTTACAGTTAGATTTATATCTTTTTAACAACCTAGAGCAAGCAAGGAGAATGACTGAAGAATGGCTAACCATTTATAATACAGAAAGACCACATGAGGCACTAAATAATATGACGCTGATTGAATTTAAAACACGAAAACAAGCAGCGTAATTTTCTATGTGGGTTTTGTGCTAAAAATGGGGTATTTACAAATTCTGTCCGTTATTGTCACGGTGTACACAGAGTAAAAATACACAGAAATTCATCACACGCCATATCTGGGAAGCAGATAAAGAGAAAGCCAATGAGATTCGTTTAAGTCAGTGGGGTAAAAAAGTCTATGCTCGGCGAAAACATACCGTAGAGCACAGGTTCAAATGCAGTGTTTATTGGCCACAACGGCACAAAATATTAAGAAAATAGCGATAAAGCTATTTTTGTTACGTTTTTTAGGCCATTTTTTAATTTATTTAATAAAATCCAAATTAAAAATCCTGTTTATGGTTTAAATAAAAAATAAACCCCGAATTATATCGAGGTTTGTCATCAATCTGAAAACCTCTCATTTGAGAGGTTTTTAATTTAATAAACTTAAAGGCTTTTTATTGCGGTATACTGCTCTTGCAGTTTTGCTTTATCGTCAATATAACCTTGTTGTTTTTCCTTTTCTTTAGCGACCACAGCGGCTGGTGCTTTATCAACAAAGCTTACGTTAGATAGTTTGTTTTCAATACGGGAAATTTCGCCATTAATTCGCTCAATTTCTTTTTCTAAACGCGCAAGTTCGTTTTCTTTATTAATTAATCCAGCCATTGGGATAAGCAATTCAGCACCATCCACTAGTTTAGTGACAGATAATGGCCCTGCTTCACCTTCATCAAGTAAAACAATTTCGGATAATCTTGCTAGTGATTCAATAAAGTTGATATTATCACTAATAATTCGATGTACCGTTGGCGAGGCCTTTCTAATTAGTAATTGTAATGGCTTACTTGGTGCAATATTCATTTCTGCACGAATATTTCGCACTGCAATTACCACCTCTTTTATCCAATTAATATCTGCTACTGCTTCGTCATTTACATGTTGTTTATCAAAAGCAGGCATTGGCTGTAACATAATAGTGTCAGCAGTTATGTGCATTAATCCTTTTACATTTTGCCAAATTTCTTCGGTAATAAATGGAATAATTGGATGAGCTAAGCGTAATAGCGCCTCTAATACTGTCACTAATGTATGACGAGCTGCACGTTGCTGTGATTGTTCGCCATTGGCTAAAATCGATTTGGTTAGTTCTAAATACCAGTCACAAAATTGGTTCCAAGTAAATTCATATAAAATATTTGCAGCTAAATCAAATCGGTAGGTATCAAATGCTTCACGATAAGATTTAACAGTTTGGTTAAATTCTGCTAAAACCCATTTATCAGCAAGAGAATAATCTAAATCTCCGCCATTAAATCCGCAATCGTGTCCCTCTGTATTCATTAACACATAACGGCTAGCATTCCAAAGTTTGTTACAGAAGTTTCGATAACCTTCTAATCGTTTTAGATCCCAATTGATATCTCGCCCTGTCGATGCTAAGGCAGCTAACGTAAAGCGTAATGCATCAGTACCATGAGCCTCAATGCCATTAGGAAATTGCTTTTGAGTTCGTTTAGCGATTTTTTCAGCTAATTGAGGTTGCATCATATTGCCCGTGCGTTTTTCTAATAATGCAGGCAGTGAGATGCCATCAATCATATCTAAAGGATCAATTACATTTCCTTTAGATTTTGACATTTTCTGCCCTTCTTCATCACGAATTAGACCTGTGACATACACCGTTTTAAATGGCACTTGCGGTTTTCCATGTTCATCTTTTATAAAATGCATAGTCATCATGATCATTCTGGCAACCCAGAAGAAAATGATGTCAAAACCGGTCACTAGCACATTCGTTGGATGAAACGTGGTTAAGTCGTCAGTATTTTCTGGCCAACCTAACGTTGAAAATGTCCAAAGCGCAGACGAGAACCAAGTATCAAGCACATCTTCATCTTGCTCTAACTCAATATCATTTGACAAATTATTTTCACGCCGTACTTCAGCTTCATCACGCCCCACATATACATTACCTTGTTTATCATACCAAGCAGGAATACGGTGTCCCCACCATAATTGACGCGAAATACACCAATCTTGGATATCATTCATCCAAGAAAAATACATGTTTTCATACTGTTTTGGTACAAATTGGATATCACCATTTTTTACAGCATCGATCGCAGGCTCGGCAAGCACTTTTGCACGCACATACCATTGATCAGTTAGCATAGGTTCAATAACAACGCCACCACGATCACCATAAGGAACAGTTAAATCATGAGGTTCAATTTTTTCTAAAATACCTAGTGATTCACATTCTGCCACAACCGCTTTACGGGCAGCAAAACGCTCTAGATTTTGGAATTGAGCAGGAATAGTAGGTTCGTAAGCATCACTTGGTTCACCATTAGTATCAAACACTTCAGCTTGCTGACGAATATCACCATCAAAGGTTAAGATATTGATCATCGGTAATTGATGACGTCGCCCTACCTCATAGTCATTAAAATCATGAGCTGGCGTAATTTTTACGCACCCAGTACCTTTTGTCATATCAGCATGTTCATCACCAACAATAGGAATACGGCGATTAACAAACGGTAATATCACGTATTGACCAATCAAATCTTTATAGCGAGGATCTTCAGGATTCACCGCAACCCCTGTATCCCCAAATAAGGTTTCAGGACGAGTGGTTGCCACCACTAAATAATCTTTACCATCGGCTGTTTTAGCTCCATCTGCTAATGGATAACGCAAATGCCACATTGAGCCTTTAACTTCTCGGTTTTCGACCTCAAGATCTGAAATCGCTGTGCGTAATTTAGGGTCCCAATTAACTAAACGTTTGCCGCGATAGATAAGGTTTTCTTGATATAGTCGAACAAATACTTCTTTCACCGCATTTGATAGACCTTCATCCATGGTAAATCGTTCACGATCCCAATCAACTGAATCCCCTAAACGACGCATTTGCTTTGTAATGCTGCCACCTGACTCAGCTTTCCATTGCCAGATTTTTTCGATAAACGCATCACGACCATAATCATGACGAGTTTTGTTTTCTTCAGCGGCAATTTTACGCTCTACCACCATTTGCGTGGCAATACCAGCATGATCGGTTCCTGATTGCCAAAGGGTATTATGCCCTTGCATACGGTGATAACGAATTAAGGCATCCATAATAGTTTGTTGAAATGCATGCCCCATATGTAAACTCCCAGTTACATTTGGTGGTGGAATAGCAATACAATAACTTGGCTGTGATTTGTCACCATTAGGCTTAAAGTATCCGCTTTCTTCCCAATGTTGATAAATGGGTTGTTCAATTTCGTGTGGATTATAAGTTGTGTTTTTCATAATTAAAGCATCAATCCTGATCTAGGGCATAATAGAAAATAGCGTTTATTCTACAGTAAAATAGAAAAACAATAAATTAGCAGAACGATAATCTAAGTGGATTTAATTTATCTTTGACGATCTTATGTAAATATTGATAGTGATGAGTTCAAAATTCACCGTTTTAAAGTTAAAACGGTGAATTAAAAAAGCCAAATTATATGGTTAAAACAATCATTATTTTAATAGTCTCAGTAGGAAAAAATAGCTTTTATCTACTACTATGTTGATAAATAAAATTATCAATCAATCGAGTTTTACCTATATACACGGCTAATGCACATAAGCTGTCTTGCTCAAGAGAGTCTACTGCTTTTAAGGTAGTTAAATCAACAAACTCAATATAGTCAATTTTAGCTAGCGATTGTTTTGCTATTACGTTATGCATAGCTTGGGTTATTGTAGCCACTGACTTTTCGCCTTGCTTAATTTGGTCTTTAGCACATTCAATAGCCTGATATAAACAAACTGCAGCTGCACGTTCAACGTCTGATAAATAGCTATTACGAGAGCTTTTGGCTAAACCGTCCGCTTCACGCACAATTGGGCAACCTATAATATCAACATTAAAGTTTAAATCATCAACCATACGTTTAATCACCGCAAGTTGTTGAGCATCTTTTTGACCAAAATAAGCACGATCAGGTTGTGTGATATTAAATAATTTAGTTACTACCGTGCACACACCTTTGAAATGACCGGGTCTTCTTTTGCCACAAAGCGCATCGGTTAAATCATTAACATCAACATAGCTATTGAAGTTAGCATCATACATTTCATTCGCTGATGGGCAAAAAATAAGATCGACCCCCATCTGCTCGCAGGCGATTTTATCTCGCTCAAGATCTCGAGGATAGCTAGCAAGATCCTCTGAAGGGCCGAACTGTATCGGATTAACAAAAATAGTAACAATAACTTTTTGATTATCTTTTTTAGCAGCTACCATTAAACTTTGGTGGCCTTCATGCAAATAGCCCATAGTTGGCACAAGTCCAACACTGCAACCAGCTTGACGCCAAGCTTTAACTTGCTGACGCACTTGTTCAATAGTTGTTACAACCTTCATTTTAGTTACCTTTTATGCCCTATTGAAAACTCAGATTTAAGTTTTACCATTATTTCGTTATCAATTGCAAACTCATGCTCTGAAGCAGGAAATTGCTGTTCCTTCACTTCTTCACAATACTCAGAAAATGCTTTTTTCATTTGATCACCAATTGGTGCAAAAGATTTAACAAATTTTGATGAAACACCATCATACATAGACAACATATCTTGATAAACAAGCACCTGCCCATCACAACCAGCCCCTGCACCAATACCAATAGTTGGAATACTAACTAATTCAGAAATATATTTAGCTAAATCGGCTGGAACACATTCAAGCAATATTGCAACCGCCCCCGCTTGCTCAACAGCTAATGCATCAAGAATAATATTTTTAGCATGCTGATATTCTTTACCTTGAACTTTATAACCACCTAAAGCAAGCACTGATTGAGGCATTAATCCAATGTGCGCAATAACAGGAATAGATGCTTGTGTGATCATTTTAATATGCTCACAAAACGCTTGTCCCCCTTCAAGTTTAATGGCTTGCGCTTGTCCTTCTTTAACTAAACGTCCAGCATTAAAAACAGCATCGTATACCGAAGTGTGATAAGACATAAAAGGTAAATCTGTGACTACAAAAGCCGTTTTAGCTGCTCTTGCAACGGCTTTAGAATGGTGAATCATATCTTCCATAGTTACCGATACAGTACTATCATAGCCTAGCATCACCATGCCTAAAGAATCACCAACTAACAAACAATCTACACCACTTTCGTCCATCAATTTGGCAGTTGTGTAATCATATGCTGTTAACATAGTAATTTTTTGTTTATTTTGTTTACGTTTTTGTAGTGTAAGGATAGTGTTTTTCAAGGTAACAGCTCCAATTCTAATTGTCGATAGTCCTTATTTGGATGTTTTTTACGACTAAGATTAACTAAAATTGAGGATAATTGCTTATACAACGGTTTAATATCCGTTGGTATGACAGCTAAATGCTCTTTTATTGTTTCAACATCAGCACGCTCAATCGGACCAGTTAAAGCGGCAATTGTCCCCTCTTTGCAAAGGTTTTTTGCATTATCTAAAAATAATCTATGCCAAGCGTGCTGACTAAATTCAGTATCAAGCGCACATTTTGTAAACAAGTCACTTCCTATTTGAGCTAATGCGATAACCTGATTGCTAAGCATTACACAAGCCGCATGATAAAGAGGCTTTTTATCAGCCGACAGTATCGCTATAGGGTTTTTCAATGGTTTTAAAAATCGTTGTAATTGGGAAATAGCTTGTTTATTTGCCTCAAGCGTAAAAAACACTTTTGACATGGCATGATAACAATCAAACCGATCATATATTGCATATAAAGGATGCAAAGAAAATGCAAAAGGATGAACCTCTTGATGAGATATAAATACGTTTGATGTTAATAATCCGCTACAATGACCAATCCATTTATTACTAATAGGTAACTGGCAAAGTGATTGCCAAACAACGGCTATTTGATGATCTGGTACTGTCAAAAACAGACAATCACAATCTTTCACCAGCTCGTTTAACGTTGAATATGCCTGACTTTGAGTAAATTCACTTGCGACTTGGGCTTGCTCGTAAGATCGACTATAAAACCCAGCGACCTGCATACCACACAAAGAAAAATACTTAGCTAAAGTGCACCCTACTTTACCAGCACCAATAAAACCAATCATCATAATGATTTACATTTTTTATAATTGACTAATTATAGCTAAAAAAACAAAAACCAACCACTAATCAAGTCAAATTAATGGTTGGATTTTTTTTAAGATTAGTTTTTGTTTAAATATGCCCAAGCGTATTGTGCATAAAATTCTGCGCCAACAGTCATACCGTCTTCATCAACGTTAAAACAACCATGATGATGTGGCCATTGAGTATCTTTATCAGGATTGCCAGAACCAACTAATGCAAATGCACCGGGAATGTTTTCAGTATAATAACTAAAATCTTCACCACCTGTTGTTGGAGCTTCAAAATAAAGTGCATCTTTACCAAAAGATTCAACAATCACATCTTGAGCAAGCAAAGCACTTTCTTTATCATTAATGACAGGTAAAGTACCATAAATGTATTCAACTTCAGCCGTTGCGCGATACATTGCCGCAACTTGATTTGCATAACGACGGATCGCAGCTTCAATTTTGTCTCGCACTGCGATATTAAAACAACGAACAGTACCTTCCAAAACAGCGTTTTCAGCAATAACATTAAAACGCGTTCCTACATCCATTCGTCCAATTGTCACAACCGCAGGATCAAGTGGTGCTATTTCACGAGAAACAATAGACTGCACATTCATAACAAATGCCGAAGCAACCATTACCGCATCGACAGTGTCATGAGGCATAGAACCATGCCCACCCTTGCCTTTAAACCTAACTGTTAACAAATCAGCTGACGCAAAACTCGAACCGACGACACAAGATACTTTGCCGACAGGCATTAGCGCCCAAATATGCATACCAAAAGCACTATCAACACCGTCTAATACGCCTTGTTTTATCATACCTTTAGCTCCTTGAGCTACTTCTTCAGCAGGTTGAAAAACAAGTCTTACATTACCTTTTAATTGATCACGAATAGCCCAAAGTGCTTTTGCTGCAGTTAATAACATTGCAGCATGAGTATCATGACCACACGCATGCATTTTGCCATCGATAGTTGATTTATAATCGATATTTTGGCTTAACTCTTGTACGGGTAAAGCATCAATATCCGCTCTAAGCAAAATTCTTTTACCGGGTTTGCCACCTTCGATATCAGCAATAATTCCAGTTGGCTCAGTTCGGCGATAAGGAATACCGATTTTATCTAACTCTTCTGCTATTTTATCGGTAGTTCTAAATTCCTCCCATGGTAATTCTGGATGTTTATGCAAATCACGACGAAAGGCTACCATTTCACTGATATTTTGTTTAATTAGCGTTTTTATATTCTGATTTATCATTTTTCTACCTTTAAATTTTAATTTATTTCGTCATATTAATGACCAACAATCATACTAACCATTATGCCAGCTAAAATAACTGAAACAATTGTCACAGAAATAAAACCACCAATTAACATTGGTGCTAACATGTGGCTTGTGAGTACCTCTTTTTCTTTTGGATCTTTGGTTAAATGATTAATCACTTCGTTAGTAATAATATAATCTGCTGGAAATCCATATAATGCAGTAAGAGCAATCGAAAATGCCATTTCAGTACTTACTTTCAGTAACTTACCGACAACTATTGAAAAAATAAACATACCAATAACCGCCGCCAAAATAAACACAACTAAAGGCGTAACAAGGCGAAGTAGCATTTCTGGTGTAGCACGATTTAATGTATCAAAAACAAATAACATCAGTCCCATTACGGCTAAACCAAATCCACCCGCTTTTTTTAATGGATGGCGCTCTAAAAAGCCGAATGAAGAAGCTATAACACCAAATAGCAAACAGAGTACAAACGCATTTATTGTTATAACCGGTTTTAAAAGTTCAGACACGCTGTAAGCTAAAAAGCCGACAATAGCAATGCGCAAAAAAATGAAATAAGAAGAATTATATTGAGTAGGAATTTTTGCAAATAAACGAGGCATCGGGTTTTCATCAGTTAAGGCATCATCATGTTTATCTAAATTGGATTTTGCTTCAACACCTGACTTCCAAGTACCCTCATGATATTGTTTTAGAACTCTTTTACCTTCACGTTTAAGCATAATTGAAGTAAGAGGATAACCAATAAAACCTTGCATTATATAAATAATAATAGCAAAAACCGCCAGATCAGCTAATCCCGCGTCGGTTGCCCCTTTAGCCATAATAATTGCCGAAACAATACCACCAACCAAAGGCGGAATAGCAATAATAGTAGTGTTAAAATCGAAAAACAGATAACCAACCAAAGAGGCAAAAATAACAATACCTGCAATACCTGAAAGCGAAATTAAAATGGTTTTCCATTGACGTAATAACTCTTTTACCGATAATAACGTCCCCATATTAACAATCAATAAATACATAAACATGATGGCAACAACGGGGGGAATACCTGCTCTAGCTACAATATCAGCAGGAAAGAAGGTCCAATAACCAATTAAAAAAAGTATTGCACAAACAAAAACAGAAGGGATCCAAGCTTTAGTACGCGTTGAAACGATATCGCCAATATAAAGAATTATCAGCAACAACACTAACGCAAGCATTTGTGGCATATTGTTCATTGTTGACATAAAAATCTCCATTTTTATTGGTTGATTATAATTTTCAAAATAATCAAAACTTTTTAAGAATGGTTATTATATGTAATTTGTACAAAAATGTTACAAAATTTTTACCATAAATTCATTTATCTCATCTAAAAACAAATTACCATATTTTTCTAACTTAATTTTACCTACACCTGTAACGTTAATTAACTGCTTTTTACTTTCTGGTTTAGTTTGAACCATTTCTAACAATGTCGCATCACTAAAAATAACATATGGCGGCACATCTTCAACATCAGCAATATCTTTACGTAATCGCCTAAGATTATTAAATAAAATTCGTTCTTCATAAGATAAAATCGTTGTTAAATTTATGGATCTTGCATATCGATTTATGCGGCTTTTTTTCACAAGTTCTAAACGTGGTTTAGCCAATGATAATGGAATTTCGCCTCTAAGTATTAAGCGCGCTTTTTGTGTTAGTTGAAGTGTTGTATAGGTTGATATATTTTGGCTTAAATAACCCAAATAGACCAGCTGCCTAATAACACTAAGCCAATAATTTGATGAGTGTTGTTTACCGATACCATAAACCGATAACTTATTATGCCCCATTTCTTTAATGTGAATACGACCCGATCCCCTTAAAACATCAATTATATATTGCGCTCCATAACACTGTTTAACACGATAAACACAAGATAAAACTTTCTGCGCATCAATTAAACCATCATAAACTTCAGGGGGATACAAACAAATATCGCAGTTATTACAAGGTTCGGTTCGTTCTTCACCAAAATAATTAAGCAAAACAATACGCCGACAAGTCAAGCTTTGTCCAAAAGCCTCCATCGCATTGATCTTTTGTAATTCGACATTTTTATGCTTACCATCCTTTTTTTCGATAGTTTTTTTCTGATACCACTCAAGATCTTTACTATTAAACAGTAGTATTGCCTCGGCAGGCATACCATCACGCCCGGCTCTACCTGTTTCTTGATAATAAGCTTCAATCGTTCGCGGACAATCCGCATGCACAACAAAGCGCACATTAGGTTTATTAATTCCCATACCAAATGCAACGGTGGCAACAATAATTTGTACATCATCTTTTAAAAAAGCATCTTGTGCTTGTTGGCGCTCTTCATTAGACAACCCTGCATGATAAGCCATAACCGAAAAACCACGCGCCGCAAGCTTAGTGGTGATATCTTCAACCCGAGAACGGCTTGAACAATAAATAATGCCTGAGTTGCCTTTTTGTGTTTCAATAAACGAAACAACCTGCTCAATCTGGTTAAATTTTTCAGTAACCGTATAACGAATATTAGGCCGATCAAAACTTCTTACCACAACTAACGGATCAAGCAAATTAAGTTGGGTTATAATGTCAGTTTGCGTTAACTTATCGGCAGTAGCAGTCAATGCAACGATCGGCACATTAGGTAAACGAGTAGAAAGTTGGCCTAATTGTCGATAATCTGGCCTAAAATCATGCCCCCATTGAGAAATACAATGCGCCTCATCAATAGCAATTAATGAAGGTGGCTGCTCATTAATTAAATTAGAAAAACTATGCACGCCTAATCGTTCAGGCGAAACATATAGTAATTTTATTGATTTATTTAAATATTTTTCGACAACTTCTTGTTGTTCTGTCGCTGATTGAGTAGCATTCAGATATGCAGCACAAATGCCATTAGCTAATAATTGATCGACCTGATCTTTCATCAAAGAAATTAAAGGCGAAATAACAATGGCAGTACCAGGTAATAAAACCGCAGGAATTTGATAACATAAAGATTTACCGCCCCCTGTTGGAATAATAACCAAAGTGTCACGCCCATCGATAATAGATTCAATAATTTCCCTTTGCTGGTTTCTAAATGCCTTGTAACCAAAAACATTTTGCAAAACATCTTCTATCTGATCTTTTATCGACATATAAGCCTAAATACGAACATTTAACGAAATGTGTCGAGTATAGCTAAATTAAGTTAAACACACCACTATGAACTTACATAAACTTACAACTTATTCTCAAATTAAAAAATTCTTAGAAAAATATGTATTGAATAATCCTATTAGGGATTTTTTTAAAATCGAAAAATTATGTTCATAATACAACCAACCCGGTTCAACAGATTAAAAAAGAAACAATTTTTTATTTTTTTACTTGATACAAAGCAATTTGCCCGTTAATATTTGCGTGTTTCAAATATACGCCCGTAGCTCAGTTGGTTAGAGCATCACCTTGACATGGTGGGGGTCAGTGGTTCGAGTCCACCCGGGCGTACCATTCTAAAGCCTTATTCGAAAAGGCTTCGTAAGAATTAATCTTCACCTCAATTTTATTGACGGGGTAAAACTGGGGTAAAATAGGGGTAAAACCCACGCCATTTTATCAAATTTATTGTGGCCTACTTCCCAACTTTCCACTTCAAATTCATACTTCAAAAAATATTAGTTTATGGTGAATAAAACTAACTAAGCTTTCATAACATGATAACAATAAACTACACACGACCAATTTACATACGAATGACGCCCGAAGACTTCGAAAATGAAATCACGGGCGAATGCTATATTATCAACAGCGACGAAGATCACAATTTCGCGTTCTATCAAACAGCAAAAACGCTATACGATATCGCCGATTTTGTGATGCTACATGGCGCTGTTGAGTATTGTAAGTTGAAGATTGATGGTATTTTACTAATGTGTTAGATTTTCCACATCTAATAAACAACAATCAGCATGCTTTTGTGATGAAAACTGCATTTGCAAACCTAATGCTTGAACAATTTTAAAGATTGTATTAAAAGTAGGATTCCCCTCACCTGATAACGCTTTATAAATACCCTCACGGCTTATACCTGTATTACGTGAAAACTGACTGATGTTTTTAGCTCTAGCTATATCACCAAGTGCAATAAATAAAAATTTAGGGTCTCCTTCTTCTATTGCGGCATTTAAATATTCTTGCATTTCTTCATCAGTATTTAAAAAATCAACCACATCAAAAGTCTTTAGTTTTGTAGTCATAATTAATCCCATTTATTTGCTAATTCTTTAGCAATTTTAATATCTGCTTGCTGTGTATCCTTGTCACCGCCACACAATAAAATAACAATTTCATTATTGCGGTTAACAAAATAAACCCTATACCCTTTTCCACAGTGAATGCGCATTTCTGATACACCGCTGCCTACAGGATTAACATCACCAAAATTACCTTCTTGCATACGACGAATTCGAACTTTAATTTTAGTTGCTGCAGTTTTATCTTTAAGCGACTTCAACCATTTTCCATTTGCGGTGTTAACTTACAGTAATCATGCTTTATTCCTGTTTTAATTTAAAATCATTATATCTCACACCGCAAAATGTAAGATTTACAATCGAGAAAGAGCACACTCAGGAAAATATTTTTACGAAAAGACACCCTGACAAACGTGGAACGAAGCAAAAGGGTTGGTTAAGGAAAAGCAATTGGAGAATTTATTTTATTCATCGGACTCACATTCTGTTAAAATGAAAGCCGATGAGTAATATGTATCTGTCAGTTTAAGTTCAAGCTACTACAAAATTTATTTTTTTAATTTATGAAACCATCATTTTGTTTCCGCCAACGAGCTCTAACATAATTGTTATAATTATAAATTTTGTTTTGTAATTTATGCTCTTCCTCGCTTAATTCATTTTTGGCACCATTATTATTGTTTAAAACACCTAAATTATCTACATGATCAGTGACAATAATTTGAGTTAAAATATCGCCATTGTCGTCTTTATGATTTTCGCAAAATGTAATGAGTTCTTTGAATATATTTTTTACGGAAGATAAATCATCCTTTATTTTATCTCTTTTCATTTTTGATACTAAATTTTCAGGATTAAACGTTTCTGCATCATCATCTTGAAAATTAGGAAAATACACTTGTGTTGGTTGATCTAAAAATAAAATAGGGGGAATTTTGCATTTTTTATTGGTAGCAAATAGAGAATGTAAGGATAAAAACAAAGATAAATGGGAATAAAGCCAATTAGCACCACTCCCCATAGAACGCAGATATGTTTCACCTCTTTTCTTATCTTCGTGATATAAATCAAAAGATTCTAGTTTAAAATGTAAGTTGATGGGGCAATATGATTTTTCAAAATCAAAGTTTTCACCTATTTGATTCATCATATTATTAATTTTATTCTGTAAATTGTTTAAAGTTCTTTTAAGTTTATATTTTTGATCAATTGCTTTTTCTAATTTATCTCGTTCAGTTTTAAGATTTTCAATCTCCTTTTGCATATCCATTTTATTTTTTGACTCCATATCTTCTAGCATAATTTTAAATCGTAATTTAAGTTCTTCTGCTAATTGTGAAATTGGTGTCTTATTTTGCAAATTTTCAGTTTGTTCAGCTAATTTTTTTAAATTAGTTTCTATTTCTTTAAATTCAATATTTTTATTTTTTATTTCCTTTTCTATTAGATTCTTTTCTTCACTTAGGGACTTAGCTAGATAAGGTGTTGCTTGTAACTCTTTGTTTAGCCAATTGATAGCATCAGTTAATTTATGTGCTTCAGAAAGCATTGGGTTTATTTCAGATTGACAAAATGGGCATTGACATATTTGTATACCAACATCTTGAATAAGATTTATTGATGATAAATTTTTAGTAAAATCAATTACATAATTAATGGAAGAATCAATTGTATTTTTTTTATTTATCAATTCTCTTTTTTGAGCAAAGCATTGACTATATGCTCCATCTAGTTCTTTTTTTCTAATTTCATAATCAGAATTTGTTAGATCTATTTTTACAGCGTTTTGTTTTAATAATTGTAATGCTTTTTCTGGTTTATTATAGATTTCATCAATTTCAGTTTTTAATAAGTCAGTCCCTGTTAGTGTATGGTAATCATTTAGAATTTGCTTTAATTTAGCTTTTATACCAAATTCATTATTTACTTCTCTTCTTAATAATTTTTCTTTTGTTTTTATTAATTCATCAAGTTGGTTTATCTTTTGCTTTTTATAAAAATAGTCTTGATCAACAATACCCATAAAAATTTTGAAATGTTCTATCGCTTGTTCTCTTTTTTCCTTTTGATCAAAACGATAAAAAATAGCATGCTTGTTTGCGATTAAGTTTTGATGTTGTAAACAAAATGACATAAAACTACGACTTGATGGGGTAGCACTTTTTTTATGTAAGTATTCAACTTTTGCTAGATCTTCATCCACACTAGTAAAATCAATATCAAAGTGTCTATTTAATCTGATTTTAAAATCTTTCAAGGGATAGAAAAAATTTTCATCAAAAAAGTTAGATTTGATGTTAGTTAATGATTCTATCTCTTCTACATTAGTTAATTCCTTTATAAAACAATATTTTGATTCAGGTCTTCTAGCTAAAACTAGTATATAGTCACAAAATTGCAATACAACATAATACATTGCTGCATTATCAGTAATAATACCAGTAGGCACCGTATAATCACTACTACCGAAGCAATAATCAAAAATTTCTATAAGGGCACTTTTACCGGTTGATGAGCTACCTGTAATAATATTTAATCCAGGAGTTAATTTAACAAAATGACTATTTTCATTATTATCCAATACTGCAATAAGTTTTATATAACATTTCATAGTTTAACTATTCCAAGTTGTCTATATATACTGGGTATATCATGGGATTTGAAGATTATTGAAGCTAGATTTTGAGCTGATTTTATTTCTACTTCAAGTTTTGATGGCATCGAATCATCTTTACAATATTCAATCGATAAATCATCACAAAGTTTTAAATATTGCTTACTGATTAAATCATTCACAATCTGATTTGTCGTTGTTTTTAATTCATTTACTCTCTGGTATAAACCAAGAATATTATCTTGGTAATTGCAAAATGTTCTTAAATTACTAGTAGAGCGAGCTTTTGATAAAAATTTTTGAGATGGTGGATATAAAACCAAAGGTAGGACTAAATAACTAAGTAAAATATTTTTAGGGCTATTTGGTAATGCTTTATAAAATGCCCCAACTACAGGAGCTAAGATAATTGGGCTTCTTGTTAAGGTGATATAGTAATATATTCTATCTTTTTTCATCTTCTTAGCTTCCAGTGAATATTATCATTATCGTCATCAGCTAGAATATGATATACGCCATTCCTGAAATCAATCGGTGTGTTTGTATATGGACATAACAACTGAGGATCGTCACCCATTAAGTGATCATAAAAGCATTGGGAAGAGATAACTATATCATGATCAGCATTTAATTTTAATTCAGCGCATTTTTCTCTATACTTTGAATTATGTTTTCTTTTTAATTGGTTCTGATATTCTAAATAATACTCATAACTTTTCTGAAGCCCTTTCAACTCCTTCCAAATTATTGCATTAGCATATACATAGTCATTAATTGCCTCTGTAAGAACTTCGTGGTGAGATATTTCATTAATTTTTTTTATAAATAATTTATCTACGTATTTTGTATGATCTAAATCTGCTGATTTTTTTATTTTAGGAAATATATGTTGCCCATTTTGATATAAAGAGTTTATTTTTCGAACTTCTTCGGTGAATTGGCTGTTCGTTATTTCCCAACCATCTTGTACTTGGGCGGATATTAGAAAACCGATTAATGCTTGAATAAATAATTGTTGATTTTCAGATGGTATTCCTCTTGCATATTTCCTTACCATTTCTGACCATTTTTTTTCATAATTAGGAGCATCAGAAACAATAACTATTTTAGGGATAATCTCTTTTAATTCAGCATTTTTTTCATTAAATATTTCTCGTTGAATAGCTAATACTTCACTCGGTTTATGATGCGGTTTTTCAACTTGTTTTTGTTTAAATCTTTTTTCAGCCGAAATCCAAAGCTCGTATAAATCAGAATATCTTTTTTCGACATTTGATGATTCCCATTGATTAAAAATACTCTTTAAGCCTATACTTTGAGTTGTACTTAATACTAGCGATTTATAATAATGATGTTCAAAACGTTTATCTAACCAGTTTTTTATGGTATTCCAAAAAGCAATGTTATTATCAGATAAAGGTTTTGCTAGATGTTTTACCTCTATTTGTGAATCATGAGATATTGTTACATCACCGTATTTTTCTATCCAGAGCTTTTGATCTTGATCTAGAGAATATGCTATATCTAAAGCAACAAGCAATTGGTATGAAATAGCTTTTGTTGAATCAACTGCAGAATTAGGTAATTTATTATTTTCCATTATTTACAACTGCCTTGTAACTATGCCATTTTTTCAAAAATTTTAACATAACATTACAATATGTAAAACCATATAGTTTAAAATAATTGCATAATCTATATAATTATTTCATTTAGAAATATTATAATTAAGATGCAATCGCTCACATATGCCGTTATACTTAGTTGCTTAGCTAATTCTAGCAGTCCTAATTTAGGTTTAATGATTTTGGCAGTTTGATTCGTTTCTGACTCTCCTTTTGCGTTATAAAATAACTTAACCGTCAGATCCAATTAAGGCTATTACAATTTTAAAGGATAATTGGCTTTTTCGGCAATTGCTTTTAGGCGATTTTGGGCGGTAATTATGTTATCTTGCCATTTTTCATCTTTTGCCCACATTTCAATTACCAATGGTGCAACATAATTCATAGTGCGAAGTGTTGCAAAAATAGCGGCAAAATCAACTTCGCCGTCACCAATGACCAAATCTCTAAATTGTCCAGGATAACCAGTCTTAACTTTGAATGTGTCTTTTAGATGAATTTGGACAATATGGTCACGACTTAACATAAGTTCAGTGCAAGTATCATAATTCCAACCAGTAATATTTCCAACATCAGGGTAAGCCATAAAGTAAGGAGAATCGATATTTTTTTTGAGGATTTCGAATTTGCTTAAACTGTTAAGATACGGCGTATCCATAATTTCAACCGCTAACATTACTCCTGCTCGTTCTGCTTGCTTAACTGCCCACTGCATACCTTGAATAAAACGCTGATGCGTTTGTAAGTCAGCAGGTTCATAATAAACATCATAACCAGCGAGTTGGATCACTCTTATTCCTAACTTGTAAGCTAGCGTAATGGCTTTGTCCATAATGGTTTGGGCTTCACTACGGATATCATTATTGGCTGAACCAAATGGATATTTACGATGTGCGCTTAAGCACATGGAATGTAATGGAATTCCGATTTTTTCGCATTGATGTCTGAGTGAATAGATCTCATCGTCAGACCAATCTAATCTGGCGCGACGTTCATCCGATTCATCGATAGAAATTTCAATGAAATCAAATCCTAAATCTTTAGTTACTTGTAATTTATCTTGCCATAATAGCTGGTTAGGTAGGGCTTTTTCATAAATACCAATACGAGGCGTATTTTGGGGTTGATACAGTTTTTTTGATATATTTTTACTTTGTGGCATGGTGATAACCTATTTTTTATATGAAAAGAAATCATGTAGCTGATTTGTTCAGCTACATGTGGTTGTTACCAATATTTTGCGATCTGCTCTCTTAATGCTTGTGCCGTTTTTTGACCGTTTTCGTTAGCCAGCGCACGACCGGCAATAAAGGCTTTGGTTTTTATGCCTGCAAATAGATGAATATCTTCTGGCACAATTCCACCAGTAATTGATAGTTCAAGCCCTAAATCAGACAATTGACGCATTTTAGTTATATCATCTTCACCCCAACCAATACCTGCTAGTTCTGCATCACGAGAACGATGGTATATCGCTTGCTTAATACCAAGTTTTCGCCATGCTTTGGCATCATCTAAAGTCCAGTGACCATACAATTCGATTTGAATTTCACCATTAAATTCATCAGCCACTTTTTTACATGCTTCTACAGTTGCAATATGAGCTGCTGCGGATACAGTTAACCAATTGGCTCCAGCTGAAAACGCCATTTTTGCCAATATCGCCCCTCCATCAGTGGTTTTTAAATCACACACTAAAATATGATTTGGGTAGAGTTCTCTTAACCGTTTTACACTTTGCATACCAGCCCCAAACGCAAGAATGGTGCCAACTTCAATAATATCAACAAACCCTGCTACATTTTTTGCCACATCTAGTGCAGGCGCTAATTCAGTTTGATCTAATGCTATTTGTAATTTAGGCGCTGTCATGTTGTTCTCCTTAATATTTGTTATTTTTGACCGTAGTAAGCATTCGCACCATGTTTGCGAAAATAGTGCTTGTCAGATAATGTTTGTTGTATTTTGATTGTTTGATTAAGTTGCCGAGTTGAAAGCGCCATCATTGCTACTTCTTCAAGTACTACAGCATTATGTACCGCATCTAAGGCATTTTTACCCCAACAAAATGGAGCATGACCTGATATGATAGCGCCAGGCATAGCAACAGGATCTAAGCCTCGGCGTTTAAATTCTTCTATTATTACTAATCCTGTATTTTTTTCGTAATCAGTTGTGATTTCACTATCAATTAGTTCACGAGTACAAGGCACATCACCATAAAAATAATCAGCATGAGTGGTGCCCAGTGCTGGAATATCTAATTCAGCTTGAGCCCAAATGGTAGCGTATCGAGAATGGGTGTGGACAATGCCGCCAATTTCTGGAAATGCTTTATACAACTCAATATGTGTTGCGGTATCACTGGAAGGATTTAATTTTCCATCTAAAATATCGCCCGTTAGCGAAACAACCACAATATCATCCACCTTCATATTGCTATATTCAACACCAGAAGGTTTAATAGCGATAAGACCTTTATCGCGATCAATTTCAGATACATTACCCCAAGTGAAGGTGACCAAATTATATTTGGGCAGTAATAAATTAGCGTTTAAAACACGTTCTTTTAAAGCTTGATACATAATTTAACCTCCATTTAATGCCTGATCGATAACGGCATATACATCTTCTTTGGTGTTACAACGTCTTAATTTATCAAGATCAACGCCTGTCTCACTATTTTCATCATCTAAGATCTGGGTCACTTCCATTAACCCTTCCATGTGCTGATCAGAGGTGCTACCTGCTAATGTCACTAAGACATCAACAGGCTCAGCTTCACCATCAAAATAGACCGGATTTTTTAAAGTCACCAAAGCAAAAGCAGTACGATTTACACCGTCTTCTGGCCTTGCGTGTGGCATGGCAAAGTTTGGCGCTATAATAATATAAGGACCCATTGTATTGACGCAGCGGATAATGGCATCGTAATAAGAAGGTTCTATTGCCTTAGAAGCAACTAACATATCCGTACCCAATTTAACTGCTTCTTGCCAATTTGATGCCTCAGCTTTGAGTAAAATAGAGTTATTTTCAATTAATGATTCTTTTAAAGCCATGGTGTACTCCTTAGTATTTAAAATCTATTTTAAAAGCACTTGCTCAATCAGTTTTATAAGCTCATCGCCAAAGGTGTGTGGGTTTAGCATATTTTGTACACCTAATGCATGTTGGCCTTCATTAACCTCGATTTCATGAATAAGATGTTTAGAAGCGACGATGATATCAACATTCGGTAGGCGTGATTTATAGTCCGTTACAGCACAGGAATCCATTTCATTTGGGATCCCCTTTTTATTTAAATAATTGGCGATTTTCATTTTCATCATCATTGATGAGCCTTGGCCACTACCGCATACGGCTAAAATTCGAATTGGACGACCTTCACTCACAGCGACTTCATCCATTTTTTCAAGTACAGATTCGTTAATATCTTGCTGTTTGTCGTTTACTTCATCAGGTTGGTTGTTAGAATCAGCCTCTTCTTGACGTAGCTGTTTAGCTGCAAAAAACATATAAACCAAGGCTAACGCAATAAGCACATAAATGAATAAGTACGAAATAGATAAACCTTGTAAAATTGGTGGGAATAAAATTGCCCAATCAGCCATTCCCATCCATGAATCAATTGGCGTGCCGTTTTTAGCAAAGATATCGATCACCCAAGCAGAGCCTAATACCTCTATCATGCCCATAGCAAAACAGATTTTCATTACTGCTTTCCAACCGCCAAAATGGTTAGCAAATACTCCAATAGTCGCATTCGAAAAGAACATGGGTATAAATCCCGGAATAATCATGATTGGTGATTTAAAGATAAGCAGTAAAGCAATCGCTAAAAATTGACCTAATGCCCCCCAAATAAAACCAAATACCATTGCATTGGGTGAAAAGGCATAAATTGCCGCACAGTCAATGGCTAATACTGCGTTAGGAATCAGTTTTTCTGAAATACCTTTGAAAGCTTCAGACAATTCAGCGACAAACATACGCACACCACCAACAATAACTTGAATTGCGACGGCAAATTTAAGTCCTGTTTCAAAGATGTAGATAGTCCAATGGGTGGAACCAGCCATTGTTTGTAAATTATCTAACCCAAATGAGAGCAAAATAATACCGAAGAAAATTGTCATCACGATCGTGGTTGCAGCGATACTATCGTGAAAGATGTGTAACCATTTTGGTAATTTTAGATTATCAACTGTATCGTTTTTATCACCTAATTTTGGTGCTAATTTAACCGCAATCCATGAGCCGAGTTGTTGCTGGTGACCTATTGAAAAGCCAGCTCCACCAGTTACCGCTTCGGTTGGCTTAAACATCATATTAGAAAATATTCCCCAATAAAGTGCGGTGATAATGGCCGAATAGATGATGGTTTCCCACATGCTGTAACCAAAAAGAAAGTAAAATAGTGCAATTAAACCAACCTGTTGGAACATAATATGGCCAGTTAACATAATAGTTCGAATCCCTGTTAGGCGTCGAAAAATAACGAGTAAAATGTTGATAGCTAAAGCAAGTAAAACCGCATAACCTACCCATGAGTAGTGTTCACCCATACCGTTTTCAACAGCAACCATTGATGCATAAGTATCAATAATCGAACCTTTAATACCATGATATTCAGTCAATTTGGCAATAACGGGTTTAAACGTTGATACTAAAACCCCCGAACCAACCTGCAATAACATAAATCCAACAATGGTTTTAATTGTGCCTTTTAACACGGTAGTTAGATCTTTACGTAACAGACAATAACCAAGCATTGTCACCAAACCAAGTAATAAAGGCGCTTTTGTCATCACCTGACTATAAAAAATATAAAATACGTTATAGATTACTTCCATATGTCCCTCTCATCAGTTATTGACATTTTTATTGCTCTAACAGCACTCATCCCTGATATCGAGTTCCATTTAAATGTCTTTCATCAAGTTTCTTACAGACTGTAAAGTGAATGAATAAAAACGCCGATCACTTTACGTTATTGTTCATCGCTCATTAATAATATTTGCTATATTCCACAATCAAAATAAATCACACAATGATTATTTTTGATTACTTTGACAAAGATCACTATTTTTATAAAATCAACACAGCATCTGTGACACAGATCACAACTTGATAAAAAACCACAAGCAAAAGATAAAATTAAAATTATTATTATCAATACATTAAATGATAAGTCACTAAAAGTAAAAATTATAATAATTGACAACAATACAAATGAAAATTATTATCAAAAATAATCACATTTAATCATTTAATAATATAAGAGGAAATAATGAACGAAATCGCACGGCATAACGAAATGGTGGCATTAGTCAATGAAAAAGGCATGGTTAAAGTAACAGAATTAGTTGCCAACTTTGCTATATCACCAGCCACAGCAAGGCGAGATATTACTAAGCTTGATCAGGAAGGACGCGTTAAAAAAGTTCGTAATGGCATTATGCGATTAGAAGAAGTAAAACCAATTTGGGTACCGATTGACAACAATAATACCGATCACTATCACGAAAAAGCTCGCATTGCGATTCGTGCTGCAAAACTCTGTAGTAGTGATGAAAATATTGTCATCAATTGTGGTTCAACAGCATTTTTATTAGGCCGTGAATTATGTGGTAAGAATGTTTCAATTATTACTAACTACTTTCCACTCGCCTGTTACTTGATTGAGCATGATCATGAAAATGTCATCATTATGGGAGGGTTATACAACAAAACACAAAATATTATCCTCAACCCGATTGCCAATATTACTGATTCTTATGCCGGAAAATGGATGTTTACTAGTGGTAAAACTTTAACGCCAACAGGCTTATATAAAAACGAGATTTTAGGTGCGGTTGCAGAACAGCAAATACTTGAACAAATTGAAAAACTAGTTGTGGTAGTAGACAGTTCAAAAATTGATACTAAAGCCAATTCAGGCATGCTTTTTTGTCCAGTAAATAAAATTGATATTTTAATTACTGGAAAACAAGCTAATAAGGACGTGATCGAAAGCATTAAGGAGCAAGGTATTGAAGTTATTTTAGTTTAACTATTAAATTGTAAGAAGGAACAAAGTATGAGTAAAGTGAATGAAATTACCCGTGAATCTTGGATACTAAATACATTTCCTGAATGGGGAACTTGGCTTAATGAAGAGATCGAAACAACAGAGGTTAAACCCAATACATTTACTATGTGGTGGCTTGCTTGTACAGGTATTTGGTTGAAATCAGCTGGTAATACCAATATATCTGTTGATTTTTGGTGTGGTACTGGTAAAAAAACTCACGCCAATCCATTAATGAACAAACAACACCAAATGATGCGAATGGGTGGAGTTCGTGAATTGCAGCCTAACTTAAGAACTAGCCCATTTGTTCTGGATCCTTTTGCAATAAAAGAAATTGATGCAGTGATGGCAACGCACGATCATGCCGATCATATCGATGTAAATGTTGCAGCTGCAGTTATTCAAAACTGTTCATCAAAAGTAAAATTTATTGGTCCAAAAGCTTGTGTGGAATTATGGAAAAGTTGGGGTGTACCTGAAGAACGCTGTATTGTCGCCAGAGTTGGCGAAACAATTGAAGTAGGTGATATTACAATTCGGGTATTAGACTCTTTTGATAGAACATCATTGGTAACTTTGCCAAAAGGCGTATCATCAACCGATAAATCTATTTTAGATGGTATGAATGATAGAGCGGTCAATTATCTATTTGAAACATCAGGCGGTTCATTGTATCACTCCGGTGATTCCCATTATTCTAACTATTATGCCAAACATGGTAATGATTACAAAATTGATGTCGCACTGCTGTCTTATGGCGAAAACCCTCGTGGCGTGACCGATAAAATGACATCGGCTGATATTTTACGGGCGGCTGAATCGCTTAATACTCAAGTTGTGATCCCTTTTCACCATGATATTTGGGCAAACTTCCAAAGCGATCCGCGTGAAATTGAAGTTTTATGGAAAATGAAAAAAGATCGTCTTGATTATCAATTTACTCCTTTCTTCTGGCAAGTTGGTGGTAAATATACTTACCCAACCGATAAACATAAAATGCATTATCAACATTATCGTGGCTTTAGAGATATCTTTACCGACGAGCCTGAGTTGCCGTATCGCTCATTCTTATAATTGACTAATGTAGCAATTCGACTTTAGCGTGTGGATGGATTCAAACAATAATTTTACCATCCACATGCAATCTAACTTAACATTATTAATCAAGCGTTTATATACTTTTCACGATTTGGCAGCCAACAATCAACTAATTGTGCTGCACTTTGTGGGTGATTTTTTTGGATATCATAAGAGGCTTGTTGTACTTCACTAATCAAATGTTGATCACGAATTAGATCAACAACTTTAAAATTAGCCACTCCCATTTGCCGTGTTCCTAAAATTTCGCCACTACCACGAAGTTCAAGGTCTTTTTGCGCAATAACAAATCCGTCATTACTTTCACGCATAACTTTCATACGCGCTTGGGCAACTTTGCTTAGAGGTGCTTGATACATAAGCACACAATGCGATACCGCCGTTCCACGCCCTACTCGCCCTCGCAATTGATGTAATTGAGCTAGGCCTAATCGCTCGGCATTTTCGATAATCATTAAGCTAGCATTAGGCACATCAACACCGACTTCAATAACCGTTGTGGCAACAAGTAGTTGGATTATTCCTGCTTTAAACTCTTGCATGACTGATTGTTTTAAATCTGATTTCATTTTGCCGTGTACTAAAGCAATATTAAGATGTGGCAATCTTTGTTGTAATTCTTCTACAAGTATTTCAGCAGCTTGGGCATCAAGCGTTTCGGACTCTTCAACCAATGTACAAACCCAATAAACTTGGCGGTTATCAAGGCAAGCTTGGTTGACACGTTCAATAATTTCATCACGACGAGTATTAGGTATGACAACTGTAGTAATGGGCGTTCGCCCTGGTGGTAATTCATCAATGATAGAAACATCTAAATCTGCATATACTGTCATGGCTAGTGTTCGAGGAATCGGCGTTGCAGTCATAATTAATTGGTGTGGATGAAAGTTATTTTTAATACCTTTTTCCCAAAGAGTTAAACGTTGGTTTACACCGAAGCGATGCTGTTCATCAATAATGACTAATCCTAACGAAGCAAACTCAACTTTATCCACAAACACCGCATGCGTACCAATTAACATGGTGATTTCACCATTTTTAATGCGTTCATAACGAAGCTGCTTATTTTTAGCGGTTAATCGACCAGATAACCATTCAACACTAATCCCTAACGGCGTAAACCAATGATTGAAATTGTTATAATGCTGTTCGGCTAATATTTCGGTCGGCGCCATTAACACCACTTGATTACCGTTTTCAATCGCATTTAATGCAGCTAAAGCCGCAACTAATGTTTTGCCTGAACCTACATCACCTTGAACTAATCGCATCATGGGCACTGCTTTGGTCATATCTTGATAGATATCTTGCACAACGCGTTGCTGAGCACGAGTTGGCGTAAAAGGTAATGAGGATAAAAATGGCTTAATTAAGCGCTGGCTTGGATAAAATGGATGCGATTGCTGGTTTTGGTTATGTTTTTTTATCATCAACATACTTAAATGGTAAGCAATTAACTCTTCAAAAATAAATCGTTTAATCGCAGGATGTTCACCCGATTCTAACTGCGTAATTTGAGTACTAATCGGAGGGTTATGAATAGTATTTAAACAATCTAATATTGGTAAAAAATGACTGGCCAGTTGCGGAGGTAAAATTTCAACTGGTGGGTTATTTTTCAAAAGCAATAATGCCGCCATAATTGATCGCCTAATTATAGCTTGAGATAAACCATAAGTAGTTGGATAAATCGGCGTATACCTTTCTTGGTCACTATCTAAAGTAGTGCTTTTATCATCGCGATTAGCTTTAAGCTTAAATTGTGGGTGAATAATTTCTAAGTGATTTTTACCGCGTTTTATTTCACCATAAGCACTGATCCATTTTCCTTTAATTAACGATGCTTTCATGCCTGCAGTAAAATGTATAAATCTTAATATAGCAATCCCTGAATCATCTTGAATATAGCAAATGAGCATTTGCCTACGGTTAAATGTGAGTTCACTTTTGATAATTATGCCTTCTATTGTGGTAAATTCACCAATAGTGACATCGCCAATAGCACAAGATGAAGCGCGATCTTCATAACGCAAAGGAAAATGCAATAGCAAGTCTTTGATAGTATAAATGCCTAATGTATTGAATTTTTTTTCTAAACTTGCACCAATCCCTGTTAGTTTTATTAACGGTAAATGATCAAAAAAGCGATTTATCATAATGATTAATTTATATTTCGTGTAACACTCACTACATTTGGCTGTAATGAAATTCTACGAATTAACTCATTAAGTTGTTGTGTATTTTTTACTTCTATTTGTAAAATGACGGTATAAATTTGTCTATCTTTTTCTTCGGTATTTAACCATTGCAGGCGAGTATGTTCATCATTAATAATTGACAGAATATTTGCCAAAGAGCCTTGAGTGTTTAGAATATCAATCCAAATTTCAGCAACAAAACGTTGAGAAATATCTGGCGCCCATTTCAATGAAATATATTTTTCTGGATTTTTTTGATAACCAGCAACATTTCGGCAGGATTCGTGATGGACAGTTAAGCCCTTTTCAGGACTGACATGCCCAACAATAGGATCATTAGCAATAGGGTGACAACATTTAGAAAACGTAACTAAAACACCTTCGCTACCGGTAATAACCAATGTTTTATTCGGCTCTGATTTACTTTGTAATAACCCTTTATGCTCTAAGCCTTTGACAATAAAATGACTCATAATATTGCCAAGTCCAATTTCAACCAAGACATCATCAAAAGAGGATTGTTTAGCTAATTCAATCACTCTAGCTTTTTGACTTGGTGATAACGCATTAATACCGCCTGACTTAACTAACGAAAGATTGAGTAAACGTCGGCCTAATTCAATGGCATCTTCACGTTTTAATGTTTTAAGTGCTTGACGAATACGCGACTTCGCTTTAGCACTAACCACAAAATTTAACCAATTTGCGTTAGGGCGCCCTTCTGGCGAAGTAATAATTTCAACCGTTTGCCCACTGCTTAACGGTTGTGATAATGGGTAAGGTTTACGATCAACAAGCGCACCAATACATTGATAACCAATGTCGGAATGCACGGCATAAGCAAGGTCAACAGCTGTTGCGCCTTCAGGTAACTGAACAATACGCCCTTTAGGAGTAAAAACATAGATTTCTTTAGGAAATAAGTCTGATTTTACGTTTTCAATAAATTCGAAAGAATTTCCTACACTTTGTTGTAGTTCTAACAGACTTTGCATCCAACGTTGTGCTTTTATTTGTGCTGTTGTGTTGTTTAATTCATCATTTTCGTTATATGCCCAATGTGCAGCCACGCCCATTTCGGCCATTTGATCCATATCTTCAGTGCGAATTTGTACTTCAACAGGTGTACCATGCGGTCCAATTAACGATGAATGTAATGATTGATAACCATTTGCTTTTGGAATCGCAATATAATCTTTAAAACGATTAAGCCGAGGTTTATATAAATTATGTACAAGCCCTAAAGCACGATAGCAAGCATCTACATTTTTAACTACGATTCTAAAAATATAGATGTCCATTATAGAGTGAAAATGTTGCTCTCGCATTTGCATTTTTTGATAAATGACATAAATATTTTTTTCTAATCCTTCAACTTCGGCATCTATACCTGCTTCAGTTAAACGATTTCTGATTTCAGATAAAATTTGTTCAATCAGTTCTTTTCTTGTATTTCGTGCTACTTTAACGACTTTTTCAAGGACTTTAGCACGATTTGGATGCATTGCTGTAAAACCCAAAACTTCAAGTTCAGTTTTGATATGGTGAATACCCAAACGGTGAGCAAGTGGCGCATAAATTTCTAATGTTTCTTTTGCTATACGACGGCGTTTATCTGGCCTTAATGCCCCTAACGTGCGCATATTATGAGTGCGATCAGCAAGTTTAATTAAAATAACACGCACATCTTCGGTCATGGCAAGTACCATTTTCCGAAAATTTTCAGCTTGAGCCTCTTGCCTGCTACGAAATTTTAATTTATCAAGTTTAGAAACACCTTCAACTAAAATAGCAACATGCTTACCAAATTTATTGGTAATATCTTGAAAGGTGACAGGAGTATCTTCAATGGTGTCATGCAAAAGTGCAGCAATAATTGTTTCATAATCAAGCCGCATATCGGCTAAATATGTTGCAACAGCAACAGGATGAGTGATATAAGGTTCACCACTACATCGGAATTGCCCTTCATGCGCATTTTTAGCAAAAAGATAAGCATCTTGAATCAATTCGATTTGTTTATGCGGAAGATAAGATACAACAAGCTCTTTTAAGCTATCAAAATACTCCATGAGCAATTCCTGTAAAACTACAGTTTATTCGTACGATGGCATGTTTTCTAAAAGAATTGATTCATGAAGTGTTGTACGTACTTCGGCTTCTTCATTTTGGCGTGTTTGGAAATCTGCAACATCAAGGATCTGTTTGTTAACAAGCCCTTCTTCAATTTCACGTAAAGCGATAACGGTTTCTTTATCGTTTTCTTCTGGAATAAGTGGTGATTTATTTTCAACTTGTAGTTGACGAGCGCGTCTTGCTGCTACAATAACGAGATCAAAGCGATTACCAATTTTTTCTACTGCATCTTGAACAGTTACACGTGCCATTTTTACCTCTAATATTGTTTACTAAAATACGTATTTAAAATGATCTAGTATTCTACTTAAATTTATAGGGGATTGTCTATATTAATATTGGTTTATATATCGAAATTGAAAAATCCAAATTGCTTAGACAAATAAATCCCCTTATTAATGTTATCAATAGTAATGGTGACTAAATTGATTCCTCATCATCTTTATTATCCATATGTTCCTTACTCTGAACTAATTTAACCGCAAAATAAAGGTCATAAGCAAACTCAATATGCTCATCATCAAGCTTTATATTCATTTGTTTAAACCAGTTTTTAAGCGTTTTTCGACGACCTGATAAAATTAAAATAATATTTCTTACTTTTAAAGACCTCACTAACTCATCAATCCCTGACAATACACTAACATCTTTGTAGGTAAAACAAGCAATCGCATCAACTATCACATAGTTTATTGGCTCATCAGCTTCATCAATATAACTAATAATTCTTCGCTTAAAATAGGCAATATTAAAATAGGTTAGCGGAGAGTTGAATCGATAAATCATGGTATTACTAAGCGGCTTTACATCTTGACTAAGTGAATGAATTCGACCACTTTCATCAATACCTAGCAGCTGATCTTTTGGTCTAAAAACGCGTCGTAAAAATAAAAATAGCCCAAGTAATACTGCTAGCGCCATACCGGGAATAATTCCAATAACTAGCACTGAAACAAGCGTTGTTAAACTTAAATAAAATGCATCTCGATCAAATTTAAAAAAGCGAATGATTGTTTGAAAATTAATTAATGAAATTGAAGAATAAATTAAAATCACCCCTAATACACAAGTTGGAATATACTGCAAAGGGGAAAGTAAAAACATTACCACAAAACCGATTAAGATTGCGGCAATAATTGAAACTAGTTGCGTTTTACCCCCATTGGCATCATTCACAGCGGTTCTTGATGATGTACCACTAACGACAAAACCTTGTGATAGCCCTGCTGCAATATTAGCGATACCTAACGCTTTAAATTCGACATCGGCATTGGTTTCATAGTTATTTTTAGAGGCAAAACTGCGCACGGTTATCATCATACTAACAAAACAGATGATAGCAATATTAAGCGAAGGCACAACTAAATCACGCATTAAACCTTTATCAAAATCAATCCATGATTCGGCAGGAATAAAATCACTGCTCACATTACCAATAATACGAATATTAAAGTGATCAAAATTAAACAACCATGAAAATATCGTCATCACAATAACAGCTAACAGTGGCGCTGGATATTGTGGTCTTAATCGCTTTAAACCAACTAAAATTAGCAAAGTAAAAAATGAAACTAGCGCTGTTGCTATATGTATTTGGGATATTTTAAATGGAAAATAAACAATTCGCTCAATCAAATAGGAATAATCATAACCAAACCCGAGTGTTTTAGCTAATTGATCAACCATAATAGTAATTGAAATACCATTAAGCAAACCAATTAAAATAGGTTGACTAAGTAAATCAGCCAACGCACCTAGATGTAACTTTCCGGCAATGATACACCAAATACCTATCATAATTGTTAATATAATAACCAATTGCCAACGCAATACCGGATCATTTGCCGCTAGCGGTAACACAACAGCAGCAACCACCGCACAAGTTGCTGTATCCGGTCCAACAATTAGTTGCCGAGAAGAGCCAAAAAGCGCATACACAATTAAAGGTAAAATGGTTGAATATAGCCCTGCTATTGCGCCAACCCCAGTCAATTCAGCATAAGCAATGGACACAGGTAACGAAACAGCAGCAACCGATAAGCCCGCTTTAAGGTCAAAAGTAAAATATTCTCGTTTATATTGTAATAAAGTGCCTAACCCTGGCATCCACGAAGTTATTTTTTGAAAAAAAGTACTATGTAAAAACCTACCCATACTGCTCCTTATTTCCCTGCTATACTCATAGTATCAATGAGAATTGAACCACATTGAATATTTGTTCTTGTTTCGACATCATTACCTATTGCGACAATATTTTTATACATATCTTTCAGATTGCCAGCAATAGTAATTTCATTAACTGGATATTGAATTTTTCCATTTTCAACCCAAAAGCCAGTAGCTCCTCGTGAATAATCGCCCGTCACACTATTAACACCTTGCCCCATCAACGAAGTCACCAAAATGCCCTTATCAAGTTTTTTAAGCATATCATCAAAACTTACGTTATTTTGGCTTGGTGATACAAACCAATTATGAATTCCACCTGCATGCCCAGTCGAGGTTAAACCCAATTTACGCGCCGAATAGTTACCTAACAAATAAGTTTGCAACACACCTTGCTCAACAATATTACGCTGAACGGTTTTGGTACCTTCACTATCAAAAGGTGAAGAACCAACCCCTTTTAGAATAAAAGGATCTTCATAAATGGTGAACCACTTCGGAAAAATAGTTTGTCCAATGCTGTCTAATAAAAATGAGGATTTACGATAAATAGCACTACCACTTATAGCGCCTACTAAATGCCGAATAAGCCCAACAGCAACTTCAGCACCAAATAGCACAGGAGCTTGCATTGTTGCAATTTGCTTCGCTCCCAAATGAGAAATTGCCCTATCTGCTGCCTCAATGCCAACTGTTTGAGCTAGTTTTAATTCACTAAAATCGCGTGATGAGCTATATGCATAATTGCTTTCCATTTGCCCTGCTTGCTCAGCAATAACTGAACATGAAAGTGAATGAGAGCTTGCACAATAACCTTGTAGCATTCCTAAACTATTACCATAAACATAAACGCCATAGCGACTACTAAAATAACCGCCGTCGCTATTGATTAATTTTGAATGATTTAGCGCAGCAAGCTCAGCCTGTTTTGCTTGTTCAATGGCATTATCGACATTCAAATCACTAGGATAAAATAAATCTAAATCAGGCGGATCAAATGCCATTTGGCTTATATCGCCCAAACCAGAACAAGGATCGGGTGATGTGTATTGCATAATATTAATAGCCATATCTATCGTCTGTAAAATAGCCTGAGGTGATAAGTCATTAGTTGATGCACTACCTTTGCGTTGATTTTGATAGACCGTAATAGATAACGCACCATCACTATTAAATTCAACATTTTCGGTTTCGCCCATGCGTGTACTTACATTAATCCCTGTTGACTGATTTATTGACACCTCAACAGCATCGACTCGTAACTTTGCTTGCTTTATAGCGTTATCAACAATTGCCGATAAATTTTCTTTTTGATTTATTGCTTCTTTTTTAATTTGTTCAATACTCATCTTATTATTTTCTACAATTATGCTAGTGATACGCTATAATATGCCAGAATTAAATATTAGTTAACAAAAGAAATAACATGAATAACAATCAAGAGACAAACCTAGAACCCAACTTCTCTGTTGACATTGAAGATGACGAAATTATCTATGTCAGTAAAAGTGAAATCAAACGCGATGCCGAAGCCCTAAAAAAATTAGGTATCGAACTTGTCAAGTTGAGCAAAAACGAACTTGAAAAAATTCCTCTTGATGAAGATCTTATTTATGCAATTGGGCTTGCACAAAAAATAAAAAAAGAAGGGTACCGCAGGCAAATTCAATATATTGGCAAATTACTACGCAATAGAGATATCGATCCAATTAGCCAAGCGCTTGATAAACTCAAAAATCGCCACAATCAACAAATTGCCCTATTTCATAAACTCGAAAAGCTACGCGACGATTTGATTGCAACAAGCGATGCTGAAACCATTATTGGCTTATATTCAACCGCTGATCGCCAGCAATTGCGCACTTTAGCTAGGCAAGCTAAAAAAGAGCAAGAAGCAAACAAACCAACAAAAGCGGCAAAACAAATTTTTCAATATTTAAAAGAATTGAGCGACACAAAATAACCATCATTTTGTGCGCTTATTATCATTAACAACACTATATAAACTTAGATAGAGGATACAAAAATGGGACTTTTAAATGTACCAGCAGGTAAACAATTACCAGATGATATTTACGTTGTGATTGAAATTCCAGCTAATGCTGATCCAATTAAATACGAAGTTGACAAAGAAACTGGCGCAGTATTTGTTGACCGTTTTATGGCAACAGCAATGTTTTACCCATGTAACTATGGCTATATTAATCACACATTATCATTAGATGGCGACCCTGTTGATGTATTAGTTCCTACGCCATACCCATTACAACCGGGTTCAGTTATTCGTTGCCGCCCAGTTGGTGTATTAAAAATGACAGACGAAGCAGGTCAAGATGCAAAACTTGTTGCTGTACCTCACACCAAACTATCAAAAGAATATGATCATATTAAAGACGTTAATGATTTACCTGAATTGCTCAAATCACAAATTAAACACTTTTTTGAACAATACAAAGCGTTAGAAAAAGGCAAATGGGTTAAAGTTGACGGTTGGGATAATGCAGATGCAGCTCGTAAAGAAATAATTGAGTCATTTGAACGAGCTAAAAACAAATAAAATTGAGTTATAAAAAATAGTTGTAAAAAACCATAAAATAATTTTTTATGGTTTTTTATAAATGCGCAGATATTTACCCTCATCCATCTTACAAAAGTTGACTTTTATCAATTAATAATTAGTTATTTTAATAACTCCATAAAAACTTCATTTATAAATAAAAAATTACAATTAATTTCTTGCTTTCGATTATAATTTGTGCGGTAATAGTAGTGGGTAGGTAACAAAGTCTGAAATTATGAAAACAATTTACTCTGTTAATCTAGTTTTAAGTATTATTACAGTGTCAATTGCATAATCAATACAATGTTCAAGCCCATACGAGCCCAAAAGGCTAATTATTAATTATTGTTAGGATGTCTAGTAAATGAATAAGAAAACAGGCCAAGTAAAATGGTTTAATGAAAGCAAAGGTTTCGGTTTTATTACCCCTGCGGATGGAAGTAAAGATGTATTTGTTCATTTTTCTGCTATTTCAGGAGATGGTTTTAAAACCTTAGCTGAAGGACAACAAGTTGAGTTTGCTATCCAAGATAGTCCTCGTGGACCAGCTGCAGCTGAAGTTGTTGTTATTTAATTAAACTTTAAATATTTTATTTCCATGGTATAGCAAAACACTCACTCAAAAAGTGAGTGTTTTTTATTTATAAAGCCTAAAAACAACTTTTTAAAGTATATCATAAAAAAAGCGACCCGTAAGCCGCCTTTTTAACAACACTATAAAAATTAATTATTTTTTAGAAACAACCGCAATTAAATCTAATACTTTGTTTGAGTAACCCACTTCGTTGTCATACCAAGAAACAAGTTTTACAAAATTGTCGCTTAATTGGATACCTGCTTTAGCATCAAACACAGATGTGCAAACTTCACCTAAGAAATCAGTAGAAACAACATCATCTTCAGTATAACCAAGAACGCCTTTCATTGGACCTTCAGCAGCTGCTTTGATTGCTTTACAAATATCTTCGTATTTAGCAGGTTTTGCTAAACGAGCTGTTAAGTCAACAACAGAAACATCTGGAGTTGGAACACGGAAAGCCATACCTGTTAATTTACCGTTTAATTCAGGAATAACTTTACCTACAGCTTTAGCAGCGCCCGTTGATGAAGGGATGATATTTTGAGCAGCACCACGACCACCGCGCCAATCTTTATGAGATGGACCATCAACAGTTTTTTGCGTTGCTGTTGTTGCGTGAACAGTTGTCATTAATGCTTCAACAATACCAAAGTTGTCATTGATAACTTTAGCTAAAGGCGCTAAACAGTTAGTTGTACATGATGCGTTAGAAACGATATCTTGACCTGCATAGTCTTTATCATTAACACCAATAACAAACATAGGTGTGCTGTCTTTTGAAGGGCCAGTTAAAACAACTTTTTTAGCACCCGCTTGAATGTGTTTACGCGCAGTTTCATCAGTTAAGAATAAACCTGTTGCTTCAGCAACAACATCAACACCAACTTCGTCCCATTTTAAGTTTGCAGGATCGCGCTCAGCAGTAACACGGATTGTTTTACCGTTAACAACTAATTTACCGTCTTTAACTTCAACTGTACCGTCAAAACGACCGTGAGTTGAATCATATTTAAGCATATAAGCCATATAATCAACATCTAATAAATCGTTGATAGCAACAATTTCAATGTCTGAACGCTTTTGAGCAGCACGGAAAACAATACGACCAATACGGCCAAAACCATTAATACCTACTTTGATTGTCATAACAGTTACCTTCTTTTATGAGTTTTTAATGTAAAAATACTTTTGTGTAAACTATCAAATTTTAACGATTTATTCAAGAAAATTCAAAATAATTCAACATTAATTAATTAAATAGATCACAATTAACACCATTAATGTTTATTAAAACAAATAAAATCATATTGTTAATTACAAAATGTCGATTTTAGTAAACTAAGTTTGAAATAAAAATCTACAACTGAAAACGCATTAATGGAGCTGGATTAGAACGACAAATAAATCCATTAACATTTTGTTTTATATAATTTAAAGCCCAAGCATTGATTAGTTACACACCATTTCAATTAAAGTGCCTATCACACTTTTGGGTTTTTAAATACCCAAACAGTATAGACTCCGGAATATTTTTTACAAAATAACCGGCAAAATAAACCAATAAATCGCCACGCTTAATGTGGGGCTGCTGCTTTTTATTGCTTGGCTGTCTTATATAACTTTAAAGATTAATAACTAAAAACTAAGGGGTGACGCAAATTGTTGCATTTGCACAACCATAAGTACCCTTACCACCATTGGCGGTACATTCTTCAAGACTGCGATGATCATTCAAAGTACCTATAACGCCATTATTCATGTTTACACTGAAAGAAGTGTAATCATACTTAAGACTAGTATCGTCCGTCCAAAAATGAACAGGGATATCCATATTTAAACCTATTCTGTAACGATCAAGCTCTCCCCACTCCCCCGTCATGCCTGCCCCTATTCGACGTTGATAATACTGGAAAGCGTCTGATATTGGCGTGGCACTGATAGCCCCCAAACACATATCTTCCATTCCTGCCATAGTACCCTCATTACACCTTGCATTAGTTAAATCCTTTATATGTGGTAGACGATAACCTAAACTCTCACACCAAGCTTGCGCATTAGGATAAGTATAACGTCTTGGATTTTTATTTATTTCACCTTCTTCATAGGCTTTACCACGCTGATATCCTCTTCCAGTTCCAGCTGGGCTTCGTATAACAAACCACTGCTTTAACACAAAACCATATCTGACCACTTCATAACCATCACTATCTTTGCCCACTAATTCAAATGTTTGGGGTAATTTGGGCACTCCAATTGCGCTAGGGCGGTCATTATCCCACTGAGATATTGCTTGTGGCCCAGTTAGTGTAACGCGCGTTACAACTTCTGTACCATTAGGATACCTATATCCCGTGTAATTATCATCAGGAATCCAATAATCGTTGGCCACCTTTCTTGTCACTGTGGCAGTTATGCCCTCATGCGTGACTGGCTCCCAAGTCAATTCATTCGCATCAACGCCCTCTATCAGTAAATCAAAATACAAACCATCCATACCCGTGGTTGGAAAGTTAAGGCCATATAATTCAGGATTCATTGATTGAACTAAAAAGCCCTTTTCGTAATCCCACATATTAACAGGTCCAGCAACGGTGAAGTCGTCATAAATCCCGCCCATATAATTACCGTTATAACCGAGATTTGGCCTAACGTAGGTGATAGTTGCTTGTTTTGAAAGAAAAATAACTGCATCACTACGCTTATCCGTTTGATTAGTGTTATCATTTGCTGCCTGCAATTGCCACGAATATGACAATAACGGCAGTGCCAGTAATACAATTTTTGCCAATGATTTTAGTGATAA
>NZ_WTEX01000015.1 GCF_009795845.1 Gilliamella sp. Lep-s35
AAAAAATAAAACATTTAGTTTCAAGTTGTAGTTTAGTCGTCCTATTATCGCTACTAACCGGTTGTGATAACACCGATTATAAAACACGAATCCAGAAAGAAAATGACGACATTAATCCCAATGGTAATAGAGCTATCTGTTTAGCCGTGGGTGAAATTTATAAAGATATGTATCCCTATACCATACATTATCTGGAAGGTGAGATAAACCCGAAAGATCGGTGGGATAAAATTAGACAGAATAATAGACTTAATTTAAAACTCTCCCTATATGCCAAAGAGGGATTATTTACTGAAGAGCTAGTGGGTTATGATGGTGATAAACCGCTATATCGTTATGATTTAACCGATGAAGGTCGCAAATATCTAGATAAAGATTGGTGGGGTGGGACTAACTTTTGTTTTGGCAAAGTGGTGGTAGAAAAAATATTGGAAATTGATCATCAATTGAAAAATATGCCAATGGTACATTTTAGTTACCATATGGAAAATGTGCCCAACTGGATAAAAAATCCGGAGATTTATCGCTTATACAAAAGTCATGGTTCAGTACAATCTATGGGGGAAGGTAAACGCCTTCTGACAGGTCTCCACTATTATTCTAAAAAAAGTGATGGAACTTTACGATTACGCAAGAGCGTAAGTGGTTTTTATATTTTATAACTTTCTTATCATTATTAGGTTACTTGTTTGAAACATGAATTACACGGCATGCTTTTTACTCAAAATTGAAACAGATAGCCAAGGCAATAAAGCGCTCCCTTATCTGCTTTCTTATCAATATAAGGTGGTCAGTTGGTTTGATGAGCTAGTCGATAATGTAAAATAAAGCAATCAAAAAAACAGGTAATTTGTAACCACCCCCTAAAATAGCACAACAAAAAAGTAGAAAATTCTCTATGATAAAAGAAAAGGGGATTTAATTATGAAAAAAATGACTGAACACCAAATTGTATCGATATTAAAAGAAGCAGAAGCAGGTATTCCGGTTAAAGAACTGTGCCGTAAATATGGCATGGGCAACTCGACTTTTTATAAATAGCGAGAAAAATATGGCGGAATGGAAAGCTCAGATATCAAACGTTTAAAAGAGCTTGATGCAGAAAATCGCAAGCTTAAGCAGATGTTTGCCGAACTGAGCTTAAAATCCCAGCTTCAGGAAGAAATCATAAAAAAGCTGTAATGCCCACGCAAGAACGTAAAACGTGGGTGGAAAAGCGACAAGCAACACATGCAATTACAATTGCAATGAGTTGCGCAATAATGGGACTAAGTCGCAGTGCTTATTATTATCAACCTAAGTTACCGGATGACTCGATGATTATTGCGATATTGAGCGATATCGCAGAAAGACATTTACGTTGGGGTTTTCCTAAATGTTTTCATCGCATTAGAAAGCTCGGTTATCAATGGAATCGTAAACGGGTTTACCGGGTGTATTGTGAGTTAAAACTTAACTTAAGAGTTAAACGTAAACAGCGTATTCCACTGTTGCGCCGATGTGTTTTAAAATAGGAAAAATTTGTGGCGATCCGTAATAGATAATAAACAGTAAAACAACGGACGGAATACCACGAAACAGTGAAATAAACAGAGCAAAAATCGAATCGATAATGATGATTTTTGGGTTACGTAATAGTGCGATAGCTAGCCCAAATGCAGTGGCAAACAGAATCGATACGATGGCAATAAATAGTGTGACAGGCAAATACGGCAATATCTGCGGAAACACACTAAAAAAGTAGTCTATATTAAAGTTCATGAGGTAATGTCTTCGCCAAAATATTTAATTGAAAGGTTTTTTAATGTGCCATTCGCTTTTAGCTTTTCGAGAGCCTGATTGAATTTTTCACGCAGTGCTCGACCTTTTTCATCCTTGCTAAATGGAAAAGCGACTTGCTCGATAGTAATTGGTTCGCCAATTAGTTTGAACGGTAAGTTTTTACGTTTGATTTCTGCTAGTAAAATGGGCTTTGAATTGATATAGCCGTCAACCCGTTGATATTCGGTGTCATACATGGCACCATCTTGAGTTTCGTAAGTTTTGATAGTGATGTCGTTATTAGGGAAAGCTTTTTTTAAATTATTTATGTGATTCGATCCTAAAACACCAGCAATAGTTTTACCTTTAAAATCAGACAATGTATTGATATTATTATCTTTGTGGGTAACAATTTGGCTACCGTAAAAGCTATAAGTGTTGGAAAAATCATATTTGGCTTGACGAAAAGGGGTGACAGCGACTGCATTGGCAATGGTATCTAAACGTCCTGAATCAAATTGCCCCATTAAACCGCCAAATTCTGCAATGACCCATTCGACTTTATAACCTAATTCTTTCGCAATTGCTTCGGTAATTTCTACATCAAATCCAACTAAATTACCATTTTGCTTGTAGCCATTTGGGTAACTTTGCCCAGTAGAGCCTACTTTAATAGTAGGTTGTTCAGTAGTTTTGCTGTTGGATTGATTATCACAGCCAATTAAGGTTAGGCTAGTTAATAAAAGAACCGATAGTAAAGTTCTTATCTTTTTCATTGTGTATTACTCCTTTTTTTCCATTCGGAATAGCTTTTGTCATTTAAGATTTTTTCAAAATAGAGGGTTATATGATCTGGCGTTAAATTTGCGTATCCTATTTTTTTATAACCTTTATTAATATAAGTTTGAGCAAGCCATGGATGATTTGCTGCAGTTCCTAAGGTAACAGCGGGTAATTTTAGTTGATTAATCAAAACCTGTTGTTCAACAAAATCCCATAGCGTATTACCATAACCGTTTCCTTTATACTCAGGATCGGTGGCAAACCAGCCTAGATGTGGTAGTCCGTAAGGACCAGAATTATTGTCCCATGGAAAGCGGATGCTTAATGTTGATAATAGTTTGCTATTTTTTTCAAATAGGTAGACGGCATTCGATTCAATGTGTTTAATAATTTGTGCTTGTGTGGCTGTTGCTGCTGTAACGTGAATGTCCAATTGCGTGTTAGTTTGATAAGCACTATGCAATAGTTTTTGATAAGCAAGAATATCATCATATGTCATTAAGCGAAAACTCATGCTAATACTCCGCTATGTTCAGCATAGTTAATCACTTGTTCTACTTTTTCAGGAGCGGAACCTAGATAGTTAATTGGATCTAACCAAGTATCAAGTTCCGGTTTGGTAAATTCTTTGTTTAAATAAGGATCGTCTAATAAAATGTCTTTAAATGAACGATTTTGTTCAAACGCTTTCATGGCACTTTGGTAAACTAAATTGTGGGCTGTTTGTTTACCTAATCGTTTGCCGATTTCGAACATTACTTTTTCTGACAATAATAAGCCATTTTGTAGTAATAAATTGGTCAACATTCGGTCAGTATTGACTTTTAATCCTTTAAGTACGGCAAGTGCTGTTTGTAATTGTGCTGAAATGTAAAGGTTAATTTCGGGGGAGTGCAATCCATTCGGCTCGCCAACTCATGGCATCACGTTCATGTTCAACTTTCATCGATTCATGAATTAAAGCGACACTTTTTAATAACGGTGCAGTTAAGCTTGCTAACCCTTCTAATGCGGCTAGATTTCGTTTGTGAGGCATAGTGGTTGAACCGATTTTTCCGTCAGAAAAGGGCTCTTCAACTTCGTTAATTTCGGTGCGCATCAAGTTGTAAAATTCATTGCCAATTTTACCTAATGTGCCACTAATTAAGGCGATGACTGATGCGTATTCTGAAAAACGATCACGAGCTGCTTGCCAACCAATATTTGGAGTATTTAATCTCAATATTGTTAAAGCACGGGCTTCAACCTGAGGTCCTAACTTACCCATTGATACATAAGTACAGATTGCACCACTGATATTTCCAACCAATACCCGTTGTTTTATTTCACTTAATCGTTGTAGATGGCGAATAAATTCATCCAACCAAACAGCCAGTTTAAAACCAAAGGTTGTCGGTAGTGCTTGCATGCCGTGAGTTTGTCCGGCCATAGGTAAGTATTGGTATTTTTTGCTAATTTTTTGAGCTCAAGCGCAACAAGCTTAGTGCCTCGTTCAATAATAGAAAATGATTGTTTTATTTGTAAAACAGTTGCAGTATCTACAATATCTTGCGTGGTTGCGCCGTAATGAATATATTGACCCGCTTCACCCACTTGCTTTTGTAAAGCATTAATTGTTGACATTAACGAATGCTTTGCAACGGCTGCTTCTTGCGCAATTTTCTCTAAAGATAACTTAGTCGCATTAGCTTTTTTGACTATCGTATTAGCCACTTGGGTCGGAATGACTCCAAATTCACCTTCGGCTTTGGCTAATGCAACTTCAACAGCAACTTGTTGCTCAAGTCGATTCTGTTCTGACCATATTGACCGCATTTCAGGAGTGCCAAAGTTATTTCCTAAAACTAAAAAATCCAAAACATGTGATGCCACAAAACAATCCTTAATCAATTTTTATTTATTGATTAATTATTGATAATAATTGCGTTATCGTCTAATAATCAGTTTTCCTATTGATATAACTAAATGGCATAAAAAAACCAATAAGCCTGTGGTTTATTGGTTAGTTTGGGATGATCAATTTGATATTTATTTTTTATAGCACTTTAACAATTGACTCGCAAAGTCTAGACATATTATCTAATGTCATACCTGCAACATTAATCCGTCCTGAGTTAACAATATAGATACCATAGTCGTTGCGTAATTTGAGTACTTGTTCTTCATTTAGCCCGCTAAATGAAAACATACCATTTTGTTTAACAATAAAGCTAAAATCTTGACTAGCCCCTTTATCTTGTAAGGTTTTAACAAATAGTTGGCGCATACGGTGAATGCGTTGGCGCATATTGGTTAACTCATTAATCCATTCTTCTTTTAGTTCTTCATTATTTAAAATGTGAGAAACGATTTTAGCACCATGGGCAGGAGGATTAGAATAGTTAGCCCGAATGATCGTTTTTACTTGGCTAAAGGCTCGATCGGCAATTTCACTATTGGCTGCAATTAAAGTAAATGCGCCAACACGTTCGTTATAAAGACCAAAGTTTTTGGAATAGGAACTGGCAATGAGTAATTCAGGTTGATTTTGAGCAAAGAGTCTTAAGCCGTAGACGTCTTCTTCTATACCTTGTCCAAAACCTTGATAAGCAAGGTCAAATAATGGTAGCCAACCATTTTTTAAGGCTAGATCCGAGATAGCTTGCCACTGCTCAGGTGTTAGATCAATACCTGTTGGGTTGTGACAGCAACCATGAAAAAGTACCGCCTCACCTACTGCAATTTTACTTAAATCTTGCATCAGTCCATCAAAGTCTAAGCTATGGGTTTGTGCATCATAATAACGGTATTCTCGCACTTCAAGACCGGCAGTTTGGAAGACACTTCGATGATTTGGCCATGAAGGATTACTGACCCAAATACGTTTTGCTTTGGTTCGGCGAGCCAAAAAATCGGCAGTGATTCGTAAAGCACCCGTGCCTCCTGGTGCTTGTGCCGTTCTGGCTCGTTCATTTTCGTTACCAAATAATAAGATTTGTGTGGCGATATTAAATTCTTTGATTCCGTCAATGGATAAATAACTTTTTGTGGTTTCGTTATTTAATAAAAATTGTTCAGCTTTTTTTACGCTTTCTAAAATAGGTGTTTTGGTCGTTTCATCTTTATACACGCCCACACTAAGATTGATTTTATTGGTACGGTCGTCTTTGTTGTAAAGATCGGCTAGTCCTAAAATGGGATCGGCTAGAGCTGCTGTTAAATATTCAAACATAATTCACCTATCTGATCTAATGGCTTTTAGCTCATTATATACACATTATTTTGTAAGTTACAATTTTGATAATAACAATCTATTAAAAAGTTATTTAAATAAATTAATCTTATTTTTTAGCATGCTATTTTTTAATAATTTGCAACAAGTTGCTGTAAAAATTGTGGTAAATCATCTGCTAATACTGTTAACTCTCCAGTAATAAGATCTTCTTTTACCACTTCACCTGTTAGGTTATTTAAGCTAATGATTTCGGTACTTTCATCAGTCGAGGCAATAAATACCGTTGGTGTACGCCGTAACTTTTTTTGTTGTGATAGATGAGCAATTAAATTTTGTTCTAAATTTGAAAAATCATCATCATTCCAAGGCTGAATTAAAACTAAATTGATGTTGTTAAACTTAGCTGTCATATTGCCTGCATATTGTGTGCCATAAAAAACATGGCTACTTGGGTGTAGCGTAATGCCTACAAGTTGCTCAACGATAGTTAAGGATCTTGGTGGTGTTAATAAAAAAGGTTGCCAATATACAGTTAATTGTTCCGTTTTTAGAATGCAAGATGAAGGTATGGCGTGCAGTTCTTCACTTTGTGGTGCATCGTCAAATTGGTCGACCCAACGCGAAGTAAAATCAATTAGGGCAGTTTTATCTCGGATATCCATAAGGTGATTTTGTCTCTTATTGCTTTTATTAATAGTTATTATACTAATTAAGATAAAAGGTGCACCAGTTTATTAAAATCTTATTTTTGATTAAATCGATAAATAACAAACCCAAAATTGTAAAGATGTTTAAGGTTTGTAAGGCATTTTAATATAAATTAACTGAATAATAATATAAAAAAAATATTAATTAAAAGCTTATGTGTAAACAATAAGAAGTAACTTGCTAACTGGATGTAAAATAGTGCGCTTAATTTACTTGCTATCCTTTGCTGAAACGTTAATAATAAGCAGGGATTTTTTTATCCTTGTAATGCAGCAATGGCGTTAGACATTACAATTTATCAGAAAATAAAATAGCGTAAGTAGAGTCATTATCATTAAATAATATGTTTATTTTAAACAATTATATGAAGTTTTAGTTTGTCAACTAAAGTCGGTAAGTAAGCTGAAGTTTACAAATTAATTATAACAATAATATCAATTAATTATATAATTAATGATGGTTTAAAAATCGTACAAAGGTTTTGAGTGTCATGATGATCTAAAACTTTGTATAGATATTGTATAAACAATACAGGATTCACATAAAATAATAACAAAAATAACATAAATAAAATAATGAATGCTGTATTGAACTTAATTAAGTTTCGTTATTTATCATTGTTAAAATATTCATTTATTATTAATAATAAGATTCTGCCTATAGTTAATTAAGATTAATGAAGAGTGTAGAATAATGAAAAGAATGCTAATCAATGCAACCCAGCAAGAAGAACTGCGTGTTGCGCTTGTTGATGGCCAACGCTTGTATGATTTAGATATTGAAAGCCTTGGGCATGAGCAAAAAAAAGCCAATATTTATAAAGGTAAAATTACTAAAATCAATCCAAGCCTAGAGGCTGCTTTTGTTTCTTATGGTGGCGAGCGTGATGGATTTTTGCCACTAAAAGAGATTGCAGAAAGTTATTTTCCACCTAATATTTCAGGTCGTCGTAGTATTAAACATCTACAAGAAGGCCAAGAAGTCCTTGTTCAAATTGAAAAAGAAATCCGTGGAAAAAAAGGTGCAGCCTTAACCACCTATATTAGTTTAGCCGGTAGCTATTTGGTGTTGATGCCAAATGATCCTCGTGCTGGAGGTGTTTCGCGTCGTATAGAAGGTGAGGAAAGAGTCGATCTTAAACGAATTATTGATGCAATTGAAAAACCCAAAGGTATGGGCGTTATAGCTCGAACTGCTGGTGTTGGTAAAAGCCAAGAAGAGTTGCAACAAGATTTAGATGCATTAGTTAACTATTGGACAGCAATTTTAAATGAAGCTAAAAAACATCCTGCTCCAAGTTTAATTCATAAAGAAAGCGATATTATTACCCGTGCGTTCCGTGATTATTTGCGTGATGATGTGGGGGATATTTTAATTGATAATCCAAAAGTACTTGAAATTGCTAAAAAACGTTTAGCTGATTTAGGACGTGTTGAGTATGTTAGTCGTCTTAAGCTTTATGAGAGCGACGTGCCTTTATTTAATCATTTCCAAATTGAAGGACAGATTGAATCGGCATTCCAACGAGAAGTTCGTTTACCATCTGGCGGTTCAATTGTTATTGATACCACTGAAGCACTTACAGCAATTGATATCAACTCGGCTAAGTCGATTCGTGGTAGCGATATTGAAGAGACAGCCTTCAATACCAATCTTGAAGCCGCTGAAGAAATTGCACGTCAATTACGTTTGCGTGACTTAGGTGGATTGATTGTTATTGATTTTATTGATATGACACCAATTCGTAACCAACGTGAAGTTGAAAATCGCCTAAAAGAGGCAATGAAAACCGACCGTGCACGTATTCAAACTACGCGGATTTCACGCTTTGGTCTGCTTGAAATGTCTCGCCAACGTTTAAGTCCATCTTTACGCGAAGCAACGCATCATATTTGTCCTCGCTGTCAAGGAACAGGTACTGTTCGTGATAATAATTCATTATCTCTTTCTATTCTTCGATTAATTCAAGAAGAAGCGATGAAAGATAATACTGTGCAAATTGATGTTATCGTTCCAGTACCTATTGCGAGTTATTTACTTAATGAAAAACGCCGTGCTATTACCAATATTGAACGGATGCATCCTGATGTGAAAATTGTGATTGCTAGTGATGAAGAGATGGAAACGCCACTCTATAAAGTCATTCGTAAACGTGCAGGTGAAGAAACGGACGTGTTAAGTTATAATCTTCCAAAATTGATTCGTGAACTCGAAGAAGAGGAAGAAGAACAACAATCGGTTGAAGTGATTGTTGAGCAGGCAGTATTATCAGGCCCTAAAGTTGAAGCATCTGTTGCTCCAAAAGAAAAAACAGATTCAAAAACTAAAAAATCAAAAGGTTTATTTGGTGGGTTATTAGGTAAGCTAAGTAAGTTATTTATCACAGAACAAGCAGAACCAGAAGTTAAACCTAAAACAACCAAAAGACGAGATAATCAACGTACAAATAATCGACGTCAACGCAATAATCGAAACAATAGCGCTGCTCATACTACAAGTGTCGTTGCAACAATGGGTAATATTGACGAGGCTAAAGAACAAAGTAGAAATAATAATCGTAGATCTAAACAAAATAGTCACTCAAATACCAATTCTTCAAATTCAACAAGTAATGTAAAAGCAGATAGGTCTGCTGACGAAACACTACCACCGAAACAGCGTGAAATTAAACCAAGACGTCAACAACGAGCATTGGCTAAAAGTGTTCGTGTAAAAAATAACAATATAAGAGTACAAGCTCAAGAAGAAAGCGTAATTATTCCTTCTTTATTATTACCAATTATTGTTTCTAAACAGACTCAAGACAGTATTGTATCTGAAACTCAACCAAAACGTCAGCGTCGTACTTCAAGGCATTTACGAATGAATGGTCAACGTAATAAACGCCGAGTTCGTAGTGTAGAGCTAAAACAGTCACCAATGCCATTAGAGTTTGCTGCAGCATCATTAGAATTAGCATTAGGTCGTGTTGTTGTTGATTACAGTCAAATAATAAATGACGATTCCAATATTAAGATACCTGCTATTCCTTCACTTTTAGTTCCTGTTATTGTTAAAAATAAAGAGGGCGTAAATAGTCATAGCGTAAATATTGTTACCGTTGATGAAGTCTTTAATCGTTCTTTATCTGCAAATGTTCAAAAAAACCTTAAAAATAGTGAAAAAAATAGTAATGATGCCGATTTGGGAATTAATCAATTTCAATCAATAGGTTATTCTTCATCAGCAATGGCGAAAGCTCCTGCGCCAGAATATGTGGCTTCTGATATTGGCGTAAAAACACGTGAAGAGTCAGATTATTGTTTTGAAGGTAAGGGTAATGCTGGTGGTTTAAGTGCACAAGATCATGCATATGCCGCAGCAAGTAAACCGGTGATACCGGATTAATCAATAAATAAATCAAAACACGGTGATGTCTTTATGTTATCGTGTTTTGATTATTTATCATCTATCATCTTAATAAAGATAAACAATGATTATCTATATTTTTAAGAAAATAGTCACATTTTTATTTATTATCTGTGTGCTAGCTCAGATTAGCTTCTGTTTAGTTTATTTTACTCCTCATTCAATATCTAATTTTCATAATTTAAATTTTATTGATGCCTATAGTGCTTTTTTTGAGCAGTTGCTGCAAGGTCAATTTAGATTATTAACAGGAGAAACAGTCCTGTTTTTTCATACATTATTAGCGACATTTGAACTGTGCATTCTTGCTCTATTTGTTGCTTTAGTTGTTGGGTTACCTTTAGGGGTGTTTCTTGGACTAAGCAATATTAATTGGTTAAATAGTACGATTCGCTTAGGGGCTTTATTATTATATTCTTGTCCTATCGTTATGCTTGTTATTATTGTGATGTATTGGTTATCACCAACTTGGCTTGTATCAATGAATTTTGATATGTCACCGTCGGTAACGGGGACTTCTTTATTGGATATTTTTATTTCAACAAAAACATCTAAATGGCAAGCACTACTTGAACAACTACATTATTTAATTTTGCCAATTATTCTTTTAGCTATTCAGCCTAGCATTATGACTATTGAATTAATCAGTCAAAATGTAAAAAACATATCGAGACAGAATTTTATTAAAATGGCAGTTATCCGGGAACGTTCATCGTTTAAAATTTTGCGTCGGCATTTATTACCTAATTCCATTCCTGCGACTATTCCACAGCTGACATATAATACTACAACACTGTTATTCTCAACGATGGTTATTGAAATTCTATTTAACCGAGTCGGGCTTGGACAATGGGTGATGACTGCTTATCATTACCATAATTATTTTATTATTTCTATTGCCATTTTAGCTTGTGGCACTGTTATTAGTTTATTGACGTTATTAGGCGAAATTTTGGCGATTGTGATTTATCCTTTACGCCATAAGGAATATCATGTCTAGGCGAGCAAGGTTACTTAAAAGTATCAATTTATGTTTTAATCGATTGCATAGTAATTTTTACTTAATTATTGGTTTTTATGGTATGTTGGCGATTACATTTGTGGCATTGTCAACTAAGTGGTTCTTTCATGCTCATTTAGATCCGAGTTATCCTACTTTATTACCTCCTGCTTGGTGGCCTAATGGTGATATCAATCATATATTAGGGACAAATGCTAAAGGACAAGATATTTTTGGTTATTTACTCATTGGTTACCGTTCAACTATATCAATGACATTAAAAACCGTATTTTATGTGGTTGTTATTGGTGGGTTAATTAATTATTTAATGTTTTTTATTTCGTTGATACGGCCTTTTGTATTATTTATTTTTAAATTTTGTATGGTTGTGCCACCGTTACTTGGTGTGATTGTAATTAGTTTATTATTTAAAGATGATATTACCAATATGTTATTGATTATTGGGCTATCATATACACCTCGCTTTATTTACAACATTCATCAAAGCATTATCAATGAATGGAATAAAACTTATATTACAGCCTATAGGCTTGATGGTTTATCCTCATTTTCAATTTTAAATCATTATATTTTACCTAATATTTTACCTGTCTATTTGACCGAAATTGTTTCGTTATTTGCTTCAATTATTTTATCTATTACCACTACAACTTTTTTAGGTTTTGCTAACGATGTTTCTCGACCTGATTTAGGTATGATGATGTTTCAAATGAAAGATATTATTGCAACTAATTACTTAGCCTTTTTATCTCCTGGAATTGCGGTGTCTGCTACAATTATTTTTGTTTATTTGTTCAATTTTGGATTGTATGGCCGTCGAGCAGGAACTTAATTATGGCACTATTAGATATTCGAAATTTAACCATTGAGTTTATTACGCCAGATGGCCTTTTGCGCGCGATTGACCGTGTTAATTTGAAATTGTCCGAAGGCGAAATTCGAGGCTTGGTTGGTGAATCAGGATCAGGAAAAAGCCTTATTGCTAAAGCTATTTTAGGCGTAACTAACCATAACTGGAAAATTTCCGCTGATCGTTTTTATTTTGATAATATTGATTTATTAAAGTTAACACCTAAACAGCGGCGAAAAGTCATTAGTGATAATATTTCGATGATATTTCAAGAGCCACAATCTTGCTTAGATCCTTCAATGAAAATTGGCCAACAATTGATCGAGGCGATACCAAGCCGAACTTTTAAAGGGCATTGGTGGCAAAGGTTATTTTGGCGTAAAAATCGTGCTATTGAACTGTTACATCGAGTTGGCATTAAACATCATAAGGAAATATTAAAATCTTACCCATTTGAATTGACAGAAGGTGAGTGTCAAAAAGTGATGATTGCAATTGCTCTGGCTAATCAACCAAAGCTGCTTATTGCTGATGAGCCGACAAATGCGATGGAAGCAACAACTGAAGCGCAAATCTTTAGATTGTTGGCTAGCATGAATCAAAATATGGGTACGACTATTTTGCTGATTAGCCATGATCTGCAGATGGTGACAAGGTGGACTGATCGTATTAACGTGCTGTATTGCGGGCAAACAGTTGAAGTCGCTGATAGTGAAGAGCTAATTAAATCACCTTATCATCCTTATACTCAAGCTTTAATTTATGCGATTCCAGATTTTGGTAAAGCGATGCCACATAAAAGTCCGTTAAATACTTTACCAGGAGTCATTCCGTCTCTTGAACATTTACCTATTGGCTGTCGATTAGGGCCAAGATGTCCTTATGCGCAAAAAAGATGTATTCAAGCGCCTGAGTTAATACCAATAAAAGATCACTTTGTAGCCTGTCATTTTCCATTAAATACTGATGAGTAACCATAAATAATAGGAATACCCAATGAATCCAATATTAAAAGTGCGTAACTTATCTAAACAATTTAAAATTCCTAAAGGGCTTTTTGGTCATTTACGAATTAATGCGGTTAATCCTATCTCTTTTTCATTAAATGAGGGGAAAACACTGGCTATTATCGGACAAAATGGTTCAGGAAAATCGACTTTAGCTAAAATGTTAGTAGGTATGATAAAACCTAATGGCGGTGATATTTGGATTGATGGTAATAAAGTTGAGTATGGCGATTATAGTCATCGTTGCCAGTTAATTCGTATGATATTTCAGCATGTAGAAAGTTCGTTTGATCCAAGATTGCGTATTGGACAATTATTAGAAATTCCATTAAAACGCCATACTCATTATAACGTTAATGAACGTGAAAAGTTAATTAGTCGTGTATTAAAGCAAGTTGGATTATTGCCCGAACATGCTTCTTATTATCCTTCTGTGATGGCAGCAGGACAAAAACAACGTGTAGCATTGGCAAGAGCGCTGATTTTGAAACCTAAAGTGATCATTTTAGATGAAGCTTTAGCGGCGTTAGATATTTCAATGCGCTCACAAATTGTGAATTTGATGCTGTCATTACAAGCTGAACAAAACATTTCTTATGTTTATGTCACCCAAGATATTGGGATGATGAAACATATTAGTGATGAAATCTTAGTTATGCACAATGGTGATCTTGTTGAATATGGTAATACAGCTGAAGTATTGGCTTCGCCGTTAAGTGATATTACTCAAAAGTTGATAAATAGCTATTTTGGTGAGGCATTGACGGCCGATTCGTGGCGCACTGATACCAGAGCTTTTTAAGTACTTTTTGTTTCGATAATCATCGATAATATATTTAGCTATTGTTCTGATTTTATGTTAAATATCATATCTATTATTACTCAATAAAAAATCTCGACAAATCAGTGAAAACAAATTATATTTAGCTATATGGATTTCTAGACGTCTATTTTAGGTGTTTAAAATAACTTACCTTACTTAGGAGTTTTTGTTATGCCTATTTGTATTCCTGATTCATTACCTGCTGTTGATGTGCTGCGTAATGAAAATGTTTTTGTTATGACTTCGTCTCGTGCAAATACTCAAGAAATTCGTCCACTTAAGCTTCTTTTTCTAAACTTAATGCCTAAAAAAATAGAGACAGAAAATCAGTTTTTGCGGTTACTTTCTAACTCATCTTTACAAATTAATATTCAGTTATTACGCATTGATCAACGTGAATCAAAAAATACTCCCACCGAGCATTTAAATAGTTTTTATTGTGATTTTGATGATATTCGTGAACAAAATTTTGATGGGTTGATAATAACTGGTGCTCCTTTAGGTAAAGTTGCTTTTTCTGATGTGGTTTATTGGCCAAAATTATTTGAGATTATTTCTTGGGCTAAAGAACATGTTACATCGACAATGTTTGTTTGTTGGGCTGTTCAAGCGGCTTTAAATGTATTGTATGATTTGCCTAAATTTACACGAGCACATAAGCTGTCGGGTGTTTATCAACATCAAATTGTTCAACCTAATGCGATTTTAACTCGTGGTTTTGATGATAGTTTTTTAGCGCCGCATTCGCGATATGCTGACTTTCCTCTTGATAAAATTGAAAATTATACCGATTTAACTATTTTAACAAAATCTGATATCACAGGACCTTACTTAATGGCAACGGCAGATAAACGTATGGCGTTTGTGACAGGGCATCCTGAATACGATTCATTTACATTAGCTAATGAATATTTTCGTGACTTAAAAGCCGGTATTTATCCCGATCTTCCTGAGAATTATTTTCCTGATAATAATCCTGATTTACAGCCAAAAGCAACTTGGCGTAGTCATGCTTATTTATTATTTAGTAATTGGCTTAACTATTATGTTTATCAACTAACACCATTTGATTTGACGACTCGTAATTTAACCATTGATGATTAATCAATTAAGATAATTTGTAAGCTAGGCTGCTATGAGGCTTTAAATATTTTATAAGTTGTGACATTTATCTAAATGTGTATTTAGTTGTATGGTCAAACTTGCAACCAAAATGTTACAGGACCGTCATTAACCAATGATACTTGCATGTCGGCTGCAAACTGACCAGTTTGAGTTGTTATTTTTTGTTGGCATTGTTCTACAAAAAATTGATAAAGCCTATTGGCTTCATCAGGCTTAGCGCCTTTAGTAAAGCTTGGGCGCATTCCTTTTTTAGTATCTGCAGCTAGGGTGAATTGAGAAACAACGAGTACTTCTCCATTTGCTTGACTAACATTTAAATTCATTTTTCCTTCGTTATCACTGAAAATACGATAGCCTAAGACTTTTTCGCATAAACGAATTGCTTTTTGTTCATCGTCATCTTGTTCAACACCAAGTAAAACCAGTAACCCCTGATTGATTTGACCAATAATATTATTGTCTACGGCGACACTAGCTTTTTTCACTCGTTGGATTAAGGCGATCATAAGTTTATTACTCTGATAAAGGAGGATTATTAATAATGAGCTTTTTTTTTCGGTTATAGTCAGTTAACGTTGCTGCAAATTCAGCTCCGAATAAAACAATGCACCAAGAAAAGTAGATCCAAACTAACATGATAGGAATGGAGGATACTACTCCGTAAATAAGCTGATATGTCGGAAACGAAGTCACATATAATGCAAACGTGCGTTTACCTAATTCAAATAATATTGCAGCAACAAATGCCCCAATCATCGACTCTTTTAACGGTACTGATTCAGTCGGAATAATGCTATAAAGTAACCAAAATCCAAATATAGAAATAAAAAACGGTAGGCTACTAAGCAAAATCGTATTTGTTGTTGCTGCTGAAAACCATTTTAGCGAGAATATGTATGAACTCACTGCTACGCTTGCACCCATTAAGATAGGACCTAAGGTTAATATTGTCCAGTATATGGTTAGGTTGTACATAAAAGAGCGTTTTTTTTGGGTTTTCCAAATATGATTAAGTGTCGTATTAATCGAGTTAATAAGTAATAGTGAGGTAACAATTAAACCAATTACACCAAAAAAAGTCATCTTTTTAGTATTGGTTATAAATTGTTCTAGATAATTTTGGATTGTATCACTAGCTGTAGGGACAAGATTGTTATAAATCATTTGCTTCAATGAATCACTAACTTCTTCAAACATAGGAAAGGCAGACAATAAAGAAAAAATAACTGTAATAAGAGGCACTAGAGCCAGTATTGTCGTATAAGCTAGCCCCGCGGCAGAGGTTGTTAAGCGATCTTGGTTTATACGATCCCATAACATTTTCATAAAGATTTGTATTTGCTTCACTGATTTCATTGTCTTGTTTTTAGTTAGAAATAACACAGCTATTAATCCCATTACTATTTAATGAGTTTAATACCTTACTTGCTTCTTCTTTACTTTCATATGGACCTACGGTGACCTTATATAGTTGTCCTGATGATATATTACCGCTAATGCCTGTCATTGCAAGCTTAGCTTTTAGTGTATCAGCATTCGATTTATCTTTGAATGCGCCACACTGCAATAGCCACTTGGTAATCGTTGGTTGTGATGAAGAGGTAGTGGCACGAGCATTATTGACAAAACTATCTAAAATTTGTTGTCTTTCTTTAGCAATTGAGTTTGATGTTGAACCGTAGTTTACATTAGGTGTTTCTAATTCTTTAAGATATGTCCAACGCTCTTGTGGCTGTTCTGGTAAAGTTATTACTGGAGGTTGGGTTTTTGCTTTTTGTTGTGCAACGCTTTTTTTAGGAGCATTATTTGTAACAAAATAGAGAATTGCGGAAAATAAAACAATCAAAATAATCGCCAAAAATACCATTAAATTAGGCTTGTTTCGTGACTTACTTTTTTTTGATTGGCTCTTCTTTCTAACATAATCACGCTGAACCACGATAGACTCTCTTCAATTTTATTAACATTACATAAATAGTTAGTATATAAATAAAAAAAGTGGTTTACACCACTTTTTATCACTTTCTTCAACTATAATACTTAACAGTTAACAAATAAAGCTATCAACCTAATGCTTTGATTTGTTTTATTAAATTTGCTTTATGACGCGCAGCTTTATTTTTATGAATTAAGCCACGAGCCGCTTGACGGTCAACAACTGTTTGCATGTCTTTGAATGCTACTTCAGCTGTTTGTTTATCGCCAACTGCAACAGCAGCGTAAACTTTTTTGATATAAGTACGCATCATTGAACGCTTGCTAGCATTATGTTTACGGCGTTTTTCGGATTGAACAGCACGTTTTTTAGCTGATTTGATATTAGCCAAAGTCAACTCCCAAGTTTTAGATAAAAATTACATATTAATAAGGTGGCAGAATATGCCTGATTTTATTTCTCTTGTCAATGCTGTTGTATAAAAAATATGAGCCATCATTTTACATTTATGATAACTGTTTATTAATTAACCGATAAAGGTTATAACCTAAAAAAATTTTTTATGTTACAATGATAAAAGTTTTTCTATATTTTATTATTTTATAAGAGGAAGTATCATGTCTATTATTAGAATGCAAGATCTTGATTTAAAAGGAAAGCGCTTATTTATTCGCTCAGATCTTAATGTGCCAGTAAAAAATGGTAAGGTTACTTCGGATGCGCGTATTAAAGCATCATTACCTACTATTGAAGAAGCCATCAAAAAAGGCGCTAAAGTAATGGTTACTTCACATATTGGTCGCCCAACAGAAGGGGAATATAATCCTGAGTTTTCATTGCAACCTGTCGTTGATTACTTAAAAGAACATGTATCATTCCCTGTCCGTTTAGTAAAAGATTACCTTGATGGTGTGGATGTTAAAGAAGGTGAATTAGTAGTTCTTGAAAATGTCCGCTTTAATGTTGGTGAAGGTAAAGATGATGAAGCTTTATCAAAAAAATATGCAGCACTTTGTGATATCTATGTGATGGATGCGTTTGGTACTGCTCACCGAGCCCAAGCTTCTACTCATGGTGCAGGTAAATTTGCGCCAGTTGCTTGTGCAGGTCCATTATTAGCCGCTGAGCTTGATGCATTAGGTAAAGCTCTAGATAATCCTGCTCGCCCAATGGTTGCTATCGTTGCCGGTTCTAAAGTATCAACAAAATTAACTGTACTTGATTCTCTATCCAAAATTGCTGATCAAATTATTGTCGGTGGTGGTATTGCCAACACCTTTATTGCCGCAGAAGGCTATAATGTGGGTAAATCACTTTATGAAGCTGATTTAATCCCTGAAGCTAAAAAACTAATGGCTAATTGTGAAATCCCAGTTCCAACTGATGTACGTGTGGCAACTGAATTTAGTGAAACAGCAACCGCGACTGAGAAATCAGTTCAAGATGTTAAAGAAAATGAACAAATTCTTGATTTAGGTGATAAATCAGCAGAAGTATTAGCAAATATTATCAAAAATGCTAAAACCATTTTATGGAATGGTCCAGTCGGTGTTTTTGAATTTCCTAATTTCCGTCGCGGTACTGAAATTGTTGCTAAAGCAATTGCAGATAGTGAAGGATTTTCAATTGCTGGTGGTGGTGATACCTTAGCTGCAATTGATCTATTTGGTATTGAAGATAAAATTTCTTATATTTCAACTGGTGGTGGTGCTTTCCTTGAATTTGTTGAAGGTAAAAAACTACCTGCTGTTGCGATGTTAGAAGCTAGAGCAAAGGCGTAGTATTTAAATTCAGTAAAAGGATGAGGCAATTGCTCATCCTTTAGTTTTTATAAATAAATTTATAGGTAATAAAATGGTTACTAAGATTTCTGATGTTGTTAAACCTGGCGTAGTCACTGGTGATGATGTTCAAAAAGTATTTCAAATCGCTCGTGAAAATAATTTTGCAATACCTGCGGTTAACTGTGTTGATACAAATACAATTAATGCTGTTATTGAAACCGCTGCAAAAGTAGGATCTCCTGTAATTGTTCAATTTTCTAATGGTGGTGCTCAATTTATTGCTGGCAAAGGCTTAAAATTAGAAGGCCAAGAATGTGCTGTCTTGGGTGCGATTTCTGGCGCAAAACATGTTCATCTTATGGCTGAAAAATATGGCGTTCCAGTGATTGTTCACACAGATCACTGTGCTAAAAAGTTACTTCCATGGGTCGATGGATTACTTGATGCAGGCGAAACTCATTTTGCAAAAACAGGTAAGCCATTATTTTCATCTCATATGATTGACCTTTCAGAAGAGTCATTAAAAGATAACATTGATATCTGTTGTCAATATCTTGCTCGTATGTCAGCAATGAAAATGACATTAGAATTAGAGTTAGGTTGTACTGGTGGTGAAGAAGATGGTGTTGATAACAGCCATATGGACAGCTCAGCACTTTATACTCAACCCGAAGATGTGGCTTATGCTTATGAACGTTTAAGCGCTATTAGTCCTCGTTTTACTATTGCTGCATCATTTGGTAATGTGCATGGTGTTTATAAACCAGGTAATGTTAAGTTAACACCAAAAATTTTAGATAACTCACAAAAATATGTATCTGAAAAATTTAATTTACCGGCTAAATCATTAAATTTTGTATTCCATGGTGGTTCAGGTTCAACACCAGAAGAAATTGCTGAAGCAGTAAGTTATGGTGTAATCAAAATGAATATTGACACAGATACTCAATGGGCTAACTGGTCAGGTATTTTAGAATACTACAAAGCAAATGAAGCATATCTACAAGGTCAATTAGGTAACCCTGAAGGTGCTGATGCGCCAAATAAAAAATACTATGATCCACGCGTATGGTTACGTAAAGGGCAAGATTCATTAATTGAGCGTTTAGAGCTAGCATTTAAAGAACTTAATGCAGTAAACGTTCTTTAATTTATTTAGTTAATTAAACTCAAAGCAGGGTTGTTGCTCTGCTTTTGATTTTTTCTATTTCAAATAAACCTTGCGTTTTTAATTGAATTATAGGATAATTTCGCCCTCATTTAACTTAGGGGAGCTGTCTATTTATTAATAATAATTATTAATAGAGGCGTTTGCACCCGAGCAAAGGAAACTAAAATGGCAAAAAAAGTACAAGCTTACATCAAGTTGCAAGTTGCAGCTGGTGCAGCAAATCCTAGTCCGCCAGTTGGTCCAGCTCTTGGTCAACATGGTGTTAATATCATGGAATTCTGTAAAGCATTCAATGCTAAAACAGAAAGCATGGAAAAAGGTTTACCGATTCCTGTAGTAATTACAGTGTATTCTGATCGTTCATTCACTTTTGTAACTAAGACGCCTCCGGCTGCTGTTTTATTAAAGAAAGCGGCTAAAATTAAGTCTGGTTCTGGTGAGCCTAATAAGAAAAAAGTAGGTAAAGTAACGAGTGCTCAAATTCGCGAAATCGCTGAATTAAAAGCTGCAGATATGAATGGTGCTACCATTGAAACGATGATGCGTTCTATTGAAGGAACTGCTCGTTCAATGGGCTTGGAAGTGGAGGGTTAATTCATGGCTAAATTATCTAAAAAAGCTAAACTTATCCGCGAAAAAGTAAATGCAACTAAACAATATGAAATCAACGAAGCGATCGTTTTATTAAAAGAGTTAGCTACTGCTAAATTTACTGAAAGCGTCGATGTTGCGGTTAATTTAGGTATTGATTCACGTAAATCAGATCAAAACGTTCGTGGCGCAATTGTACTTCCACATGGTACCGGTCGTAGTGTGCGCGTGGCTGTATTTACCCAAGGTGCAAATGCACAAGCAGCTAAAGAAGCAGGTGCTGAATTAGTGGGTATGGATGACCTTGCTGATCAAATTAAAAAAGGTGAAATGGATTTTGATGTTGTTATTGCATCGCCTGACGCTATGCGTGTTGTTGGTCAATTAGGGCAAATCTTAGGGCCTCGTGGTTTAATGCCAAACCCTAAAGTTGGTACAGTAACTCCTAATGTTGCTGAAGCTGTAAAAAATGCTAAAGCTGGTCAAATTCGTTACCGTAATGATAAAAATGGTATTATCCATACTACTATTGGTAAAGCTGACTTTGATGCAGATAAGCTTAAAGAAAATTTAGAAGCATTACTAGTTGCATTGAAACGTGCAAAACCAGCATCTGCTAAAGGTGTATTTATTAAGAAAGTTAGCCTTTCTACTACAATGGGTGCTGGTGTTGCTATTGATCAAGCAACATTGAATGCAACTGTTTAATTATTTCATAATTAAATAAAAAAATCGGTTGGTGTCTGGCCTTAACCAGACCCCGTCCAAGACCGTAGGTGTGGTTGAAGTTTGACTGCTTAATTTTCCTACGTAGACGGTGACAGAGCCTGATAAGATATAATAGAAGGTTTCTGCTCATCGTGGTTGTGCTAGTTACGTTTGTAGCTAGTTAAAATAGGTCTAGGCTTTAGCCTAGTATAATCCAGGAGCAATACCAATGGCACTAAATCTTCAAAATAAACAAGAAATTGTTGCTGAAGTTAACGAAATCGCCAAAGGTGCGCTATCTGCAGTTGTTGCGGATTCTCGTGGCGTTACTGTAGAAAAAATGACTGCATTACGTAAATCTGCTCGTGAAGCTGGTGTTTATATGCGTGTTGTTCGTAATACGCTATTACGCCGTGTTGTTGAGGGTACTCAATACGAGTGTTTAAAAGATACGTTTGTTGGTCCAACTCTAATTGCATTTTCAAGTGAGCACCCTGGTGCTGCAGCGCGTCTTTTTAAAGCGTTTGCTAAAGAAAATGACAAATTTGAGATTAAAGCCGCAGCCTTTGAAGGTGAGTTGATTACTGCAGCGAACATTGATCGCTTAGCAACATTGCCTACATATGAAGAAGCATTAGCTCGCTTGATGTCAACCATGAAAGAAGCCGCAGCAGGCAAATTGGTTCGTACTCTTGCAGCGGTTCGCGATCAAAAAGAAGCTGCTTAATTGGCAGTTTGGTTGTGAATTTTATTAATTAAAAAATGTAAATTTAGGAAACTATATTATGTCTATCACTAAAGAACAAATTTTAGATGCAGTTGCTGAAATGTCTGTTATGGACGTTGTTGAACTTGTATCAATGATGGAAGAAAAATTTGGTGTTTCTGCAGCAGCAGCTGTTGCAGTTGCAGCAGCAGGTCCGGCTGAAGCAGCGGAAGAAAAAACTGAGTTTGATGTAATCTTAAAAGATGTTGGTGCTAACAAAGTAGCTGTTATCAAAGCAGTTCGTGGTGCAACTGGTCTTGGTCTTAAAGAAGCGAAAGATCTTGTTGAATCAGCTCCAGCGACAGTTAAAGAAGGCGTTAGTAAAGCTGATGCTGAAGAACTTAAAAAGGCGCTTGAAGAGTCAGGTGCAGTTGTTGAACTTAAATAAGTTTATCGACAACACAGTAAATGGCTGGGGGTTTTACCTCCAGCCTTTTTGCGCTGTAATAAGTTAAAGAATTTTATTTGAAGATTATCAATAAAAAGTAATAAAGAAATAGTATATTTATTAAGCCTAATCAATTGATATTTATAGATATTTTCGATGAGGTGTCAGGTGTTATCAATTATCGATAGTATCCCTGATGAATATTTAATCATGCTAAAATAGCAGATAAGCAAGTTGAGGAACTAATGGTTTACTCTTATACCGAGAAAAAACGAATTCGTAAGAATTTTGGTAAGCGTCCACAAGTCTTGGATATACCGTATCTTCTTTCTATTCAACTTGATTCGTTCCAGAAATTTATTGAGCAAGATCCAGAAGGTCAATATGGCTTAGAAGCCGCTTTTCGTTCAATATTTCCGATAAAAAGTTATAGTGGTAGCGCTGAGTTACAATACGTAAGCTTTAAAATGGGCGAACCTGTGTTTGATGTTAAAGAATGTCAAATTAGAGGGATCACTTACTCAGCACCATTGCGCGTAAAATTACGTTTAGTTATTTATGATAAAGAAGCACCAGAAGGAACCGTAAAAGATATTAAAGAGCAAGACGTCTACATGGGCGAAATTCCTTTAATGACAGATAATGGTACATTTGTAATCAATGGTACTGAGCGCGTTATTGTTTCACAGTTACACCGTAGCCCTGGTGTGTTCTTTGATAGTGATAAAGGTAAAACGCACTCTTCTGGGAAAGTTTTATATAATGCTCGGATTATTCCTTATCGTGGCTCTTGGCTTGATTTTGAATTTGATCCTAAAGATAATCTTTTTGCTCGAATTGACCGTCGTCGTAAGCTTCCTGCAACAATTATTTTGCGTGCGCTAGGTTATGAAACTGAAGAAATTTTAGATATTTTCTTTGAGAAAACCAATTTTGAAATTGGTAAATCTAAATTAAAGATGGATCTTGTCCCTGAGCGTTTACGTGGTGATACAGCATTATTTGATATTGAATCAAAAGGTAAAATATATGCTGAAAAAGGCCGTCGTATTACAGCTCGTCATATTCGTGAATTAGAAAAAGATAAAGTTAGTAAAATTGATGTACCTGTTGAATATATTGTTAACAAAGTTCTTGCTAAAAATTATATTAATGAAGAAACTGGTGAAGTAATTGCTTTTGCCAATACACCAATCACATTAGAACTATTAGTTGAATTATCTAACGCTGGATATAAAAAAATAGAGACATTATTCACTAATGATTTAGATCATGGTGCATTTATTTCTGAAACATTGAATGTTGATTCAACGCGAGATCGATTAGGTGCATTGGTTGAAATTTATCGTATGATGCGTCCTGGTGAGCCACCAACAAAAGAAGCAGCTGAAGCATTATTTGATAACTTATTCTTCTCTGATGAACGTTATGATTTATCAGCAGTTGGTCGAATGAAGTTTAACCGTTCTTTAGGTCGTGATGATATTGAAGGCGAAAGCGTCTTAACTAAAGATGATATCGTTGAGGTAATGAAGAAATTAATTGCTATTCGTAATGGTCACGGTGAGGTCGATGATATTGATCACTTAGGTAATCGTCGTATCCGTAGCGTTGGTGAAATGGCAGAAAACCAATTCCGTATTGGTTTAGTTCGTGTTGAACGTGCTGTGAAAGAACGCCTTTCTTTAGGTGATCTTGATTCACTCATGCCACAAGATATGATTAATGCAAAACCAATTTCGGCTGCGATTCGTGAATTCTTTGGTTCAAGTCAGCTATCTCAGTTTATGGATCAAAACAATCCATTATCTGAAATTACGCATAAACGTCGTATTTCTGCATTAGGTCCAGGCGGTTTAACTCGTGAACGAGCAGGATTTGAAGTTCGTGACGTACATCCTACCCATTATGGTCGTGTATGTCCAATTGAAACACCTGAAGGTCCAAACATTGGTTTGATAAACTCATTAGCTGTTTATGCTCGTACTAACGAATATGGTTTCTTAGAAACACCATATCGCCGAGTTATTGATGGTGTTGTTACTGATGAAATTAATTACTTATCTGCGATTGATGAAAGTGAATTTGTCATTGCACAGGCTAACTCAAATCTTGATGAAAATGGTCGTTTTAAAGAAGATTTAGTAACTTGTCGTTTAAATGGTGAGTCGGGTTTATATAGTCCTGAACAAGTCCATTATATGGACGTATCAACGCAACAAATTGTATCTGTTGGTGCGTCATTAATTCCATTCTTGGAACATGACGATGCGAACCGTGCTTTGATGGGTGCAAACATGCAACGTCAAGCAGTTCCGACGTTAAAAGCGGAAAAACCATTTGTTGGTACCGGTATGGAACGTGCGGTAGCGGTTGACTCAGGTGTAACAGCCGTTGCTCGTCGTGGTGGTACTGTTCAATATGTTGATGCGTCACGTATCGTAGTCAATGTAAATGCTGATGAAATATATGCAGGTGAAACAGGGATTGATATTTATAACTTAACTAAATATACCCGTTCTAACCAAAATACCTGTATCAATCAAATTCCATGTGTGGAATTAGGCGAAAAAGTTGAACGTGGTGATGTACTTGCAGATGGTCCATCAACTGATTTAGGTGAACTTGCATTAGGTCAAAACATGCGCGTGGCATTTATGCCATGGAATGGCTATAACTTTGAGGATTCTATTTTAGTTTCTGAAAAAGTGGTACAAGACGACCGTTTTACCTCGATTCATATTCAAGAGTTATCTTGTATTTCTCGTGATACAAAATTAGGTGCAGAAGAAATTACGGCAGATATTCCAAATGTGGGCGAAGCAGCATTATCTAAACTTGATGAGTCAGGGATTGTATACATCGGTGCTGAAGTAAAAGGTGGCGATATTTTGGTTGGTAAAGTGACACCAAAAGGTGAAACTCAACTAACACCAGAAGAAAAGTTACTACGTGCTATTTTTGGTGAAAAAGCTTCTGATGTTAAAGATACTTCACTGCGTGTTCCAAATGGTGTTTCAGGTACGGTTATTGATGTTCAAGTCTTTACTCGCGATGGTGTACAAAAAGATAAACGTGCACTAGAAATCGAAGAGATGCAGCTTAAACAAGCGCGAAAAGACTTAACAGAAGAACTAAAAATATTAGAAGCTGCTTTATTTGCTCGTATCCGTGATGTATTAATTTCAGGCGGAATTAAAGCAGATAAATTAGATGCATTACCTCGCGAAAAATGGTTAACAGTAGGTATTGCGAATGAAGCTAAACAAGCTCAACTAGAACAGCTTGCTGAGCAATACGACGAAATCAAAGATGAGTTTAACAAAAAACTAGAAGCTAAACGTATGAAGATCACTCAAGGTGATGACTTACAACCTGGTGTGCTCAAAATTGTGAAAGTTTATTTAGCTGTTAAACGTCAAATTCAGCCAGGTGATAAGATGGCGGGTCGTCATGGTAACAAAGGGGTTATCTCTAAAATCAACCCAATTGAAGATATGCCATATGATGATAAAGGACGTCCAGTTGATATCGTATTGAATCCACTTGGTGTTCCGTCTCGTATGAATATCGGTCAGATTTTAGAAACTCACTTAGGTATGGCGGCAAAAGGTATTGGTCAGAAGATCGATGCAATGCTAAAAGAACAGCAAGAGTTAGCTAAATTACGTGATTTCATTCAAAAAGCGTATGATCTCGGTTTAGGCGCTGCTCAAAAAGTGAATGTGGCTGAGTTTACAGATCAAGAGGTCATGACTTTAGCTCAAAACTTACGTAATGGTATGCCACTTGCTACGCCAGTATTTGATGGTGCTAAAGAGCAAGAAATTAAATCACTACTAGAACTTGGTGATTTACCGACATCTGGACAAATTACCCTATATGACGGTCGTACAGGTGAACAATTTGAACGCCCAGTTACTGTAGGTTATATGTACATGCTTAAATTGAATCACTTAGTTGATGATAAAATGCATGCTCGTTCTACTGGTTCATATAGTTTGGTTACTCAACAGCCATTGGGTGGTAAAGCTCAATTTGGTGGTCAACGTTTCGGTGAGATGGAAGTGTGGGCACTTGAAGCATATGGTGCTGCTTATACCTTACAAGAAATGTTAACGGTTAAATCAGATGATGTGAATGGCCGTACTAAAATGTATAAAAATATTGTAGATGGTGATCATCGTATGGAACCTGCGATACCAGAATCATTTAATGTATTATTAAAAGAAATTCGTTCGTTAGGTATCAATATTGAGTTAGATGAAGAGTAAATTTTTACTAACTTAAATGATTTCTATTTATAGGGATAACTTATTAGCAATAATAAGTTATCTAATTGGTTTAACTCCATAGGAGTCAATTGTGAAAGACTTACTAAAGTTTCTAAAAGCACAAACAAAAACAGAAGATTTTGATGCTATCAAGATTGGTCTTGCCTCTCCTGATATGATTCGTTCATGGTCTTTTGGTGAAGTTAAAAAGCCTGAAACAATCAACTACCGTACTTTCAAACCAGAACGTGATGGATTGTTTTGTGCACGTATTTTTGGACCAGTAAAAGATTATGAATGTTTATGTGGGAAATATAAACGTTTAAAACACCGTGGTGTGATCTGTGAAAAATGTGGTGTTGAAGTTACTCAAGCTAAAGTACGCCGTGAACGTATGGGGCACATTGAACTTGCATCACCAACAGCACATATTTGGTTTTTAAAATCATTACCATCTCGTATTGGTTTATTACTTGATATGCCACTTCGTGATATTGAGCGTGTTCTTTATTTTGAATCATTTATGGTTCTTGATGGGGGAATGACAAATCTTGAACGTGGTCAGATCTTAACTGAAGAACAATATTTAGATGCGTTAGAAGAATTTGGTGATGAATTTGATGCTCGCATGGGCGCAGAAGCTATTCAAGAACTACTAAGAAATATTGATGTTCAAGCGGAATGTGAAGCTTTACGTGATGAATTAGCAACGACTAATTCAGAAACTAAACGCAAAAAAATAACTAAACGTATTAAAATTATTGAAGCATTTATTCAGTCTGAAAATAAACCAGAATGGATGATTTTAAATGTATTACCGGTTCTGCCACCAGATTTACGTCCATTAGTTCCACTTGATGGAGGGCGTTTTGCAACGTCAGATCTTAACGATCTTTATCGTCGAGTGATTAACCGTAATAACCGTCTAAAACGTTTATTAGACTTAGCAGCACCAGATATTATTGTACGTAATGAAAAACGTATGTTACAAGAATCTGTCGATGCATTACTTGATAATGGTCGTCGAGGACGAGCTATTACTGGTTCAAACAAACGTCCATTAAAATCACTTGCCGATATGATTAAAGGTAAGCAAGGTCGTTTCCGTCAAAACTTGTTAGGTAAACGTGTTGATTATTCTGGTCGTTCTGTTATTACCGTAGGTCCATACTTGCATTTGCATCAGTGTGGTTTACCTAAGAAAATGGCATTAGAATTATTCAAACCATTTATTTATGGCAAATTAGAGCGCCGAGGCTTCGCTACTACAATTAAAGCAGCGAAAAAAATGGTTGAGCGTGAGGACGCAGTTGTTTGGGATATCTTAGATGAAGTTATTCGTGAACACCCAGTATTACTAAACCGTGCTCCAACATTACATAGATTAGGTATTCAAGCATTTGAACCGATTCTAATTGAAGGTAAAGCAATTCAATTGCACCCATTAGTTTGTGCGGCCTTTAACGCCGACTTCGATGGTGACCAAATGGCGGTTCACGTTCCATTAACGCTAGAAGCTCAATTAGAAGCGCGTGCGTTGATGATGTCGACTAATAATATTCTTTCACCTGCGAGTGGTGAGCCTATCATCGTCCCTTCACAGGACGTGGTGTTAGGTCTTTACTATATGACTCGTGATAAAGTCAATGCGAAAGGTGAAGGCATGGTATTAACAGGTCCTAAAGAAGCAGAAAAACTGTATCGTTTAGGTCTAGTTGAATTGCATGCTAAAGTTAAAGTTCGTATTACCGAAAGTCAATGTAATAGCGTTGGTGAATGGGAAGAAACCACTTCACTTATTGATACAACAGTTGGTCGTGCAATTTTATGGTTAATCATGCCTAAAGGTATGAACTTCTCAGTTATCAATCAACCACTGGGTAAAAAAGCGATCTCTAAGATTTTAAATATCTGCTATCGCCAATTAGGTATGAAAGAAACGGTAATTCTAGCAGACCAAATTATGTATACTGGATTTGCATATGCTGCACGTTCAGGTGTATCGGTTGGTATTGATGATATGGAAATTCCGGCGAAGAAAATACAAATCATCAATGAAGCTGAAATTGAAGTTGCTGAAATACAAGAGCAGTTCCAATCAGGTTTAGTGACAGCTGGTGAACGTTATAACAAAGTTATCGATATCTGGGCGGCAGCCAATGAACGTGTTGCTAAAGCGATGATGGATAACTTATCAACAGAAAAAGTTACCAACCGTGACGGTGAAGAAGAAGTACAATCTTCTTTCAACAGCATTTACATGATGGCCGATTCAGGTGCTCGAGGTTCGGCTGCTCAGATTCGTCAGTTAGCTGGTATGCGTGGTTTGATGGCAAAACCCGATGGTTCGATTATCGAAACACCAATTACGGCAAACTTCCGTGAAGGACTAAACGTACTACAGTACTTTATTTCTACTCATGGTGCGCGTAAAGGTCTTGCTGATACAGCTTTAAAAACAGCAAACTCAGGTTACTTAACCCGACGTCTAGTTGATGTTGCGCAAGATCTAGTGGTTATTGAAGATGACTGTGGCACTTTAGAAGGTGTTGTTATGACACCAGTTATTGAAGGTGGTGATGTTAAAGAACCACTTCGTGAGCGTGTATTAGGTCGAGTAACTGCTGAAGACGTATTAAAACCAGGCAGTGCGGATATCTTAATCCCACGAAACACGCTACTTGACGAGAGTAAATGTGACTTACTTGAAGCGGAATCAGTCGATAGTGTTAAAGTTCGTTCGGTTGTGTCGTGTGATACTGATTTTGGGGTTTGTGCGAAATGTTATGGTCGTGATCTTGCTCGTGGTCACTTGGTTAATAAAGGTGAAGCAATTGGTGTTATTGCGGCTCAATCAATCGGTGAGCCAGGTACACAGTTAACCATGCGTACGTTCCATATCGGTGGTGCGGCATCGCGAGCAGCAGCCGAGTCTAGCGTTCAAGTTAAAAACAAAGGTAGCATTAAATTAACTAATGCTAAATTTGTGACTAACCCAGATAAAAAATTGGTTATCACCTCTCGTAATGCTGAGTTAACGATTATTGATGAACTTGGTCGAATGAAAGAAACCTATAAAGTTCCTTATGGTTCGATTTTAAGTAAAGGTGATGGCGCAGCTGTTGACGCTGGTGAAACAATTGCTAACTGGGATCCGCATACTATGCCAGTTATCTCAGAAGCAAAAGGTTTTGTCCGTTTTGTTGATATGATTGATGGTCAAACTATCACGCGTCAAACTGACGAATTAACTGGCTTATCATCTATCGTGATTTTAGATGTGGCTGAACGTACTGGTGTAGGTAAAGATTTACGTCCTGCAATCAAACTTATTGATGCTAAAGGGAACGATATTTTCCTTACTGGTACAGAAATGCTTGCACAATACTTCTTACCTGGTAAAGCATTAGTACAGTTAGAAGATGGTGCTGAAATCAATATCGGTGATACACTTGCTCGTATTCCACAAGCATCTGTTGGTACCAAAGATATTACCGGTGGTTTACCACGTGTTGCTGACTTATTTGAAGCACGCAAACCGAAAGAATCGGCTATCTTGGCTGAAATTGACGGTATTATTTCATTTGGTAAAGAGACCAAAGGTAAACGTCGCTTAATTATTACTCCATTAGATGGCAGTGAACCATATGAAGAGATGATTCCAAAATGGCGTCAACTTAACGTATTTGAAGGTGAACAAGTTGGTCGTGGTGATGTAATTTCTGACGGACCTGAATCGGCACATGACATTTTACGTCTACGTGGCGTAAATGCGGTAACACGTTATATTGTTAACGAAGTTCAAGAAGTTTATCGTCTACAAGGTGTAAAAATCAATGATAAACACATTGAAGTTATCGTTCGTCAAATGTTACGCAAAGCAACAGTTATTCATCCTGGTGGTTCTCGTCTACTTGAAGGTGAACAGCTTGAAGTTTCTCGCTTGAAGATTATCAACCGTGAACTTGAAGCACAAGGTAAAGAGCCAATTGTTTACTTACACGACTTGCTTGGTATTACTAAAGCCTCGTTAACGACTGAATCGTTTATTTCAGCGGCTTCGTTCCAAGAAACAACTCGCGTCTTAACTGAAGCAGCGGTAGCTGGTAAAAATGATGAATTACGTGGCCTAAAAGAAAACGTGATTGTTGGTCGATTAATTCCGGCGGGTACGGGTTATGCTTACCATAAAGAGCGTTTACGTAAACGTGCAATGCCAGCAACTGATGAGATTCAAACAACAATTTCAGCAGAAGAAGCAACAGCTAACTTAGCTGAGTTACTCAACTCTGCTGAAGAGAATCAATAGCCTGTTAGGTTTAATTAACAAATAGCACGCATGGCGTGCTATTTTTTTATATGATGTTTAATAAACTATAGGGATTATTTACTTTGTTTATAGCTATTTAATTAACTTAAAAAACTATCTTAATAAATATTATCTATCGACACCAAACATTTATCTGGAACATTCATTTATAATACTCAAATCATCATAACTCATTATATAATAACAATTTTATTGAATATAAAACACGGAAACTGACAGTGTGATTTTACGTGAGTTTTGTTTTTCCTATAAAGTAATTACACAACTGTTCACTTTTTAGGTGATATTTTTTGTAAAAAATATTCAGGATTCTATACCGTCTAAAAATTAAAAAAGTCACAAGAGAGAGTCAATTTTAATTGTTCTGTAGCATAATTTGCATATTTAAAATATATAAAACAAAAAGTTAAATAATTTGGACAGATTTTTTAAGGTTTTTTGAAGATTATTTTAATGATGAGACGTAAACAACTCGCATTTTTCTTCAATGTAGCTATTTTATAATTCAGTTAGCCCAACCACGTTTTGTGAGCAATAATAAAACAGATATGGTGATAAGAAAAGCGTTTAAAACCTAATAGTAAGAATGGAATTTTATATATAAATGATTGATTTTATTTAAAACAAGTATAAAATAAAGCATTTAAATAAAATTAGTGGCTTTTTAATGAAATATAGCAAAGCATAAGTGTGTAAAGGTTTTTATATCCCTTGGCTGGGACATCATTTTTTTGAAATATTCATAAAATAAACAATAATATGAGGCGTACTGATGAAAATCAAATCGTTATTAATCATTGTAGTGTTAGTTGTTATTGGGGCATTTATCTATTTTACAAGTTATAATGGCATCCAAACGAAGGACGAAAACGTGGCTGCAGCGTGGTCTGAAGTACTCAATCAATATAAACGTCGGACTGATTTAGTTCCTAATTTAGTTAATACCGTAAAAGGTTATGCCATACACGAAAAAAACGTTTTAACCCAAGTAACTGAAGCTAGAGCAAAAGTCGGATCGATTCAGATTAATGCTGATCAGCTAACCGACACAGCTTTATTCTCAAAATTCCAACAAGCACAATCAGAATTGAGTTCAGCATTAAGTCGCTTAATTGCAGTCAGTGAAAGCTATCCAGACCTAAAAGCTAACACCCTGTATCAAGATTTAATGAGTCAGCTTGAAGGTACTGAAAATCGTATCACTGTTGCGCGCGGGCGATATATCGAAGCAGTGCAAACATTTAATATCTATATCCGTAAGTTACCGACTAAATGGGTTGCTGATAGCTTAGGAAAACAACCAAAACAACAATTTACGGTTGACGATGAAAAGCAAATGTCTAATCCACCCGCAGTAGATTTTGGTTAATTATTATCGTGAAAAGATATTTTCTATATAGTGTATTATTTATGATCAGTTGGTTCAGTTATGGGCTGACTGACATCCCCCAATTTTCCCATCGAGTCATTGACACGACCAAAACCTTAACTGACTCACAAAAAAACGCATTAGAAGCAAGCTTAATTGACTTTGAAAAAACAAGATCAGATGGAGCACAAATAGCTGTTTTAATGATAACAAAACTTGACAACGAAACTGTGGAACACTACGCAAATAGAGTGTTTAACCAATGGGGAATTGGAAAAAAAGGGCAGGATAATGGCATCTTATTATTGATTGTAAAAGACGATAAACAGATGCGCATTGAGGTGGGGTATGGGCTTGAAGGCATTGTTACCGATTTGGTGGCGAGTCGTATTATTCGCGAACAATTAGCCCCACAATTTAAGCAAAATGACTATTATCAGGGTATTATTGATGCAATTTCGGTATTAAAAGGTGTCATAATAGGTAATGATGTTAATCTAGAGCGGCAAACCCAGAATAATCATAGAATTGGCTTAAGTGACATGTTAGATATGATGTTTAACTGGATTATTCAACAAAGCTGGAAAGTATTTTCTTTTTTTGTTTGTTTAGTCTTCACGGTTAAATTCGAAAAAAATGTATTTAAACGCACTATCATCACATCACTATCAAATAGTTTGTTTATCCTTATTGTAATTTGGTGTGTTCACGGTTTTAGTTATTTATATATGACCGATGTAGTTTTTATTTTGGGTATAAACTATGTGTTTGCTAACTTGTTATTCATAGCTATCAGTAGTAAAAAAGGCATAACAAGAATTAGTAGCAGGAGTGGCAGTAGCAGTCGATCCTCATATAGCCATTCTAGCAGAAGTTCCCTAGGCGGAGGTGGGGGCCGCAGTGGCGGCGGTGGCGCTTCCGGCAGTTGGTAAATTAATTAACAAAAATTAAATGCAATACAGACAATAAATAGTTATTTATTGTTAATTGAAAAGGCAAAATTTTATTCACAATTGTTAATCATAGGTATGAAATCTAATGAAAAGATATTTTCTAGTTAGCTTATTGTTAATGTTCAGTTGGTTCAGTTATGGGATGACTGACATCCCCCAATTTTCTCATCGTGTCATTGACACGACCAAAACCTTAACTGAATCACAAAAAAACGCATTAGAAGCAAGCTTAATTGACTTTGAAAAACCAAGATCAGATGGAGCACAAATAGCTGTTTTAATGATAGCAAAACTTGACAACGAAACCGTGGAACACTACGCAAATAGAGTGTTTAACCAATGGGGAATTGGAAAAAAAGGGCAGGATAATGGCATCTTATTATTGATTGTAAAAGACGATAAGCGGATGCGCATTGAGGTGGGGTATGGGCTTGAAGGCATTGTTACCGATTTAGTGGCGAGTCGTATTATTCGCGAACAATTAGCCCCACAATTTAAGCAAGGAAACTTTAACAATGGGATTAGTAACGCAATAGCTGCTTTAGCTGTCGCATTGACGACATCTCACCAAACAACCGAATCATTGCAATCGTTATCCCAAACGCAAATCTATAATAAGCAACAAGCCGATCTTGGGCAAATACCAACTAATCAAGATTTTTTTCCATATTTTTTTCTATTGATCATACTATCACCGCTTATTAGCATCGCTATTTCATGGTTTACCGCTAAACGTTTTGCTAAACGGGTTTTGGGTTCTGATTCGTTAAATAGTGTTTTTAGCGTACTTATTTATTATTTACTTACTAAAGATAGACGTTTTAAAACGAATAAATCTAGCCGATGGAATGACGATTATAATGACCGAGATCGTTCATCCAATAATAATTCAGACCGTTTTCGTGGTGGTGGTGGGGGCCGCAGTGGCGGCGGTGGCGCTTCCGGCAGTTGGTAAATTAATTAACAAAAATTAAATGCAATACAGACAATAAATAGTTATTTATTGTTAATTGAAAAGGCAAAATTTTATTCACAATTGTTAATCATAGGTATGAAATCTAATGAAAAGATGTTTTCTAGTTAGCTTATTGTTAATGTTCAGTTGGTTCAGTTATGGGCTGACTGACATCCCCCAATTTTCCCATCGAGTCATTGACACGACCAAAACCTTAACTGAATCACAAAAAAACGCATTAGAAGCAAGCTTAATTGACTTTGAAAAACCAAGATCAGATGGAGCACAAATAGCTGTTTTAATGCTCTCTAAACTTGATAATGAAACCGTAGAGCAATACGCAGATAGAGTCTTTATTCAATGGAAAATCGGTCGAAAAGGACAAGACAATGGTATTTTATTACTTATTGTTAAAGATGACAAACGCATGCGCATTGAAGTGGGCTATGGGCTTGAAGGAACTATTACCGACCTAGTTGCCAGTAAAATTATTCGTGAACAATTGGCACCACAGTTTCAGCAAAATAACTATTATCAAGGTATTGATAATGCCTTATCTGTGCTGAAACAAAAAATCGATAATCCTGCCCTGAAATGTGAAGATAATGAACAAGGCCTTAACCTTAACCTGTTATTTTCAGAAGATTTTACTTCTATGTTGAGTAAGTATGCGCTGGTGTCATTTCTTATTTGTTTTGTACTTGCCAAATTATTGTATCGTAAAGATAAAAGCAAACAATGTTTACGTACAGGTTTATTTAACGCATTATCTGTTACTGGATTCACCCTTTGGCATGTGCAATATATATTTGAGATAGCATTTTTGATGTATGTTATAATGTTTGTCGTATTTACTTTGAGTACCATGGTTAGCGGCTTTTTAACTCCCGGAGCTGGCGGAAGAGGAGGAAATAGTCGCGGAGGAAGTGGCGGTTTTGGTGGTTCTAGCAGTGGCGGCGGCTTTAGCGGCGGCGGTGGAGGCCGCAGTGGTGGCGGTGGTGCCTCAGGTAGCTGGTAATATAATTAATCCCACCAAAAACATTAAATATCAATGGTTAAAAATCAGTCAGAAAGAGCATTGGTTTTATTGAATTTTTTTTGATTGATTTTTAGGCGTTTTAATAGAAGTGTAAATGGATTTTTCTTGTCTATCTTAGATTGAACGTTTTTAATGGAAAAATAAATTTAACTTATTTTATGATCTAACTCACAAAATTGAACATAAATTCAATTTGTAAATTATCAATTTAAGAATAATAACATCTGACTATTACTGTATTTAGCTCATCTTATAACAAATTTCCTGTTACTGCAGGAAAAAGTCTCTATCCACATTAAGTTTTATTTGCATTAGGCTTAAATCATCTAATCCCCCTTAGCAAAATAAGAGATCTGTATTAGTTATGACCGAAATACAATTTTGTATGATCGAAGATAGCCTTGATCCTGAACGTGTTACCGAACAAACCATTGACATTATTAATGGTTGGTTAGTTCAGCACCAAATTACCCAAAATGATATGCAAAAAGCAATGTTACTATCACATGTAAAAGCGATGGTAACACGTGCTAAAACCTTAGAAAAATTACCAGAAGTTGATCCAACTTTATTTGAGGAGCTGTCAGAAGAGTCCTTAGATCTAGCACGGAAAACAGTAAGCTTATTTAATAGTTTACCAATGGAAGAAGCTTATTTATTAGCGGTACATTATGAAGTGGCTAAAGCAAATTAAAACAAATACGAGATATTCTAAAATGAAAATTAAATAGGAGAAATATTATGACTGAAGTAGTTATTGTCATTGGCGATAGAATGGGAAAAGGGCAGAAAATCGCAGATGGCATTAATTCTGTGGAAGGATGCCGGGCAATTGTTATTCCTGGTATGGCAGCGGATATGAAATTGGGCGATGTGATGAATAAAGAAAATGCCGATTTAGGGCTTTCTTTTTGTGGTAGTGGAGGCGCTGGTGCGATTACAGCACAAAATAAATATGGTTATCCACAACGTCATGGTATGCGTTCTATCGAAGAAGGTGAAACGGCAATTAATGAGGGATGTAAAGTGCTAGGTTTTGGTTTTATGGATACACAAGAGCTTGGGGAACGTGTTGCCAAAGCGTTTTTGAGAAAATATCCACGTTGATAAGATGGAAGATCAGAATGAAAAAAAATCAACAGATGGTCGTAAAAGTAAAAGGTCATGGTGATTCTAAGCAAAGAGCATTTGCTACAGCGTTAAGCCAGGTTCAAAAAGAGGTGCTTAAAAATACACATAATATTATGTTACGTATTGAACCGATTGATATTCAGGTTGTATCAGCGATAGCAAAGATAACCACTGAACGGTTTTTGTTTGTTTTCTTACCAAGGAAAAAAACACTTTATGAAGTTACGCTCGACGTATCTGTTGATATCAGTTTTATTGATCTAAATGAAATTGAATTTAGCGCTAAATAACATAACGGAAAAGGAAAGTTATGGAAATTTTAATTATTGCATTGAAGTCTATTGTTATTGGTGGGCTTTGTGGTTTTGGAGTCGGTGTTGGTGCTGCTCGCATGTTTCATGCACCAACTTATCAAGGGATGGGGGCATTTCGCACTTTAGGTGAACTTAATTCTTGTGAAGGGGATCCTGCTGCGCATTTTTCTTTTGGCCTTGGATTTTTCTTTAATGCTTGGGCGTCATCGGTTGCGGCTGGATCTTTTACTCAAGATGTTGATCATCGCATTATTCCAAACTGGGGAGCAGCTTTGTTGATGGTAAAAAACCGTAATATTATCGAAACATTACATGACCCGAAAAAAATGGCATTTGTGTGCACAATTATTGGCGCGATTGTTGTGCTATTTTTGAACACCACAACTTCGGCAATCCCTGATTCGTTGAAAATTACAGCAACTAAAGTACTCGTACCAGCTGCTAATTTGCTTGTAGCAACTGTCATGCCTGTAATTTTTTGGTTAGCAGCGTTAGACGCAGGGCGAAGAAGTGGTTTTTGGGGAACACTATTTGGTGGGCTTGCACAGTTAATTATGGGCAATGCTGTACCTGGACTTGTATTAGGTATTTTGATAGGCAAAGGTGTGGATGATAGTGGTTGGAATCGTGTGATGAAGATTATGTTAGTTGCCATCATTATCCTATTTGTTATGAGTGGTTATTTCCGTGGCTTTGATATGAAGATGATTAACTCTTTTAGAGATGGTCTATCTTATTGGTTTAAATAGTATAGGGAAAAAGTTATGAATACAGGAACAACGATTAATAAAAGTTTTTGGTATGCCGATTGGTCATTCCCTATTATTTGTGGATTATTGTCTGCTGGGATTTTTGCAGGAACGCATACTTTTTATGTTTATGGTATTGGTGCATTTAATGAAATCGCTTTTGTCGCCATGCTTAAATCAGGAATGACAACTGGTGATTATGGTGCAGTGGCCGCTTTTGGTGCTAGCTTTTTGTTTGCACGTGTCATTGAAGGGTCGTTAGTTGGGATATTAGATATTGGTGGCGCCTTACAAACTGGTATTGGTTTAGGTGTTCCTGCACTGCTTTTAGCGGGAGGTTACACGTTACCTGTCGAAAACTTTGTTGCTGCATTGGCAACAGGTCTTGTTTTAGGGGGATTGATTGGGCTTATTATTATTCTTATTCGTAAATTTACGCTAAATAGTGGCGGCGGATCAACATTTGGTGCTGATGTTATGATGGGAGCCGGTAATGCATCAGGAAGATTTTTAGGTCCAATGATTATTTTATCGGCGATGGTTGCTTCTATTCCAATTGGTATTGGTTCATTACTTGGTGCGCTCATCTTTTATGTATGGAAAAAACCGATCACTGGTGGTGCTATTTTAGGCGCTATGATTTTTGGTGGAATCTTCCCAATTGTGTAATTTTAATACTCCTTTGTTATTGCCTAGATTAAGTGGGTTTGGATTTAATTATGTATGATTTAGTGATAAAAAAAGCCAAATTAATTGACGAATCGATCGTTGATATTGCCGTTCATTTAGGCAAGATTGTTGAGATTAGTAACAACATTACAGAACAATCACAACATGTTTTAGATCTGCAGGCTAAATATTACGTTAGTGCTGGGTGGATTGATTCTCATACCCATTGTTTTGCTCATTCACCTATTTATTACGATGAACCTGATTTTATCGGCGTTAAGTCTGGTGTTACTTCAGTTGTTGATGCCGGTAGTGTGGGAGCGCTTGATGTTGATGAATTTTATCAATTAGCGCAACAAGCTCATACTCACGTTTATTCTTTTTTAAATATTTCGAAAATAGGGCTAATACGACAAAGTGAACTTGCCGATATGAGTGATATTGATGTGTCTTTGTTTGATTCAATGCTGGACAAATATTCTAATTTTATTATTGGAATTAAAGTCAGAATGAGTCGTAGTGTTGTTGGTGAAAATGGCATATTACCATTGATTAAAGCTAAAGATATGCAAAAGAAAAGTGGGTTGCCATTAATGATTCATATTGGAAATAATCCTCCAGAACTTGATGATATTGCGGATTTATTAACAAAAGGAGATATTATTACTCACTGTTTTAATGGTAAGCCGAATCAAATTTTTGATAAACAAAATAATCTTCGCGATTCAATTAAACGAGCTATTAGGCGCGGTGTAATTTTAGATATTGGTCATGGTGGTGAAAGTTTTAGTTTTGCTGTCGCTGATAGGGCTAAATGCCTTGATATTTACCCAAATACAATTAGTTCTGATATCTATTTTAAGAATCGTATTCAAGGACCAGTATTTAGTTTAGCTAATGTTATGACTAAGTTTATTTGTTTAGGCTATAGCAGGAAAAGAATTATTGATAGTGTTACAAAAAATGCGGCACAAATTTTGCGTCTTAAAAATAAAGGAGAATTATCCATAGGTTATGATGCTGATCTCACTATTTTTGATATCAAACAAGAAATAGTTTCGTTATCAGATTCAGAAGGTGAAGTTCGTCAAAGTCATGAACAGTTTGTTCCTTTGGCATGTGTTGTAACTGCAAGTACAGAACATACTGTGCGTATTGAAATAACGGAAGAAGGTAGTAAAAATGGGCTTAGAATCTCAAACTGAAAAAGATATATATAGTAAATATCACTTAAAAAAAGTGATTAATGCTTCAGGTCGTATGACTATTTTAGGTGTATCAACACCAAGACCGGAAGTGGCACAGACTGTAGTTCATGGTTTAAATGAGTATTTTGAAATTAAAGACTTAGTCGATAAAACGGGACAATATATCGCTAAATTACTCAATGTGGAAAATGCGGTTGTTGTATCATGTGCTTCAGCGGGCATTGCTCAAGCCATTGCAGGAATAATTGTTAAGGATGACTATGATCTGCTATTTAATTTACATTCGTCAGATAAATATGTTCCTCGAGAAATTATTATCCCTAAAGGTCATAACGTTAATTTTGGTGCTCCGATTAGTACGATGGTTTCATTAGGCGGTGGTATTGTGGTTGAAGCTGGTTATGCTAATGAATGTAAACCAGAACATATCGAATCTTTAATTAATCCAGACACAGCGGCTATTTTATATGTTAAGTCTCATCATTGTGTGCAAAAAAGTATGTTATCAATTGCGCAAGCTGTTTGTATTGCCCAAAAACACAAAATTCCATTAATTGTCGATGCTGCAGCTGAAGAAGATTTGCAAACATATTATCAACAAGGCGCCGATTTGGTTATTTATAGCGGGGCAAAAGCGATTGAAGGACCAACAAGCGGTTTAGTTATTGGTCGTCAACAAGCAGTCGAATGGGTAAAACTCCAGTCTCAAGGTATTGGTCGACCAATGAAAGTTGGTAAAGAAGGTATTTTAGGGTTAACTAAAGCCATTGAACTTTATGTTACCAAACCAATGCATGAAACAGGACAACAAATGGTAACTAAAATGACACCATTTATTGAAAATTTAAATGTACTTGATGGAATATCAGCCAAAGTCGTTTGGGATGGTGCTGGTCGTGATATTGCACGAACAGAAATAGCATTTGATGCTACCGTGATAGGTAAAACGGCAATTGAAATGATTGAGCTGATGAAACAAGGCGAAATAGCAGTGTACTTCAGAGAATATAAAGCCAATGAAGGTAAAGTTGATGCCGATGTTCGTAGTGTTACATCAGCACAACTCGATATTGTTTACTGCAAAATTAAAAATATTATTCAAGGAGCAAAATAATGCAACTGACTCCCAATTATTATAATGATCGTGTTTGTTTAAATGTATTGGCTAATTCTATTGATAATGCTAAAGCTATTTATGAAGCGGCAAAAACACATGTTGTTGTCGGTGTTTTGTCTAAAAATTATCTAGATAATGCCTCAGCTATTGCCGATATGAAAAAATATGCTTTAGCGATCGATAATGCAATTTCAGTTGGGCTTGGTGCAGGTGATCCGAATCAGTCGATAATGGTTTCTGAAATTTCTGCTGTACTTCAACCACAACATGTTAATCAAGTGTTTACTGGTGTGGCAACAAGTAGAGCCTTGTTAGGGCAAAACGAAACAGTCGTTAACGGATTAGTTTCACCAACAGGTAAAGTTGGTTTAGTTAATATTGCAACAGGACCGCTAAGCTCTAAATCTCTAGCCACGAGTGTACCGGTTGAAACGGCAATTGCTTTATTGAAAGACATGGGCGGAAGCTCAATAAAATATTTTCCTATGGGGGGCTTAAAGCATCAAGATGAATTTGAATATGTGGCTAAGTGTTGTGCAGAAAATGATTTTTATCTAGAGCCTACTGGTGGTATCGATTTAGATAACTATGAGTCGATCTTAAAAATTGCTTTAGACTCGGGAGTGAAAAAGATCATTCCTCATATCTATAGTTCTATCATTGATAAAGTGACTGGCGAAACTCGAATCAGTGATGTAAAACAGTTGCTATCAATTACAAAAAAATTAGTAGGATAAGAAATGTTATCTAAAGTGCTTTTCTCTTATCAGCGATTAGTTTATCTATTTGATACGATAAAAAATGAGACACTACCTCAGCAAGAGTTAGCAAATCGTTTTTCTGTGTCTACACGAACAATTCGAACTGATATTTCAGCACTTAATGATATTTTACGCACTTATGGTGCTCAAGTTGAATATACCAAAAATATCGGTTATCAGCTTGTGGTATCTGATCCTAATTGTTATGCGACATTACCAATTACGCAACCAATAGAGCAGGTTCCAAGAACAAGTAAAGAGCGAGTTTCTGCTTTATTGATTGCTTTTTTAACTCAATCAAACTCTGTTAAATTAGATGATATTGCTGGAGAATGGTTTTTAAGTCGTAGTACTTTACAAAATGATGTTATTGAGGTTAAGCAATATTTAGATAAATATAATTTATCTATTGAAAATCGACCTTATTATGGGATGCGATTGGTGGGTGAAGAATCATCTATTCGAGCATGTTTAACTGATATTTTGTGGCGAGGCCATATGATCGAAGATACTATAACGGTAGATAGGCTTAGACAAACCATTTTGAATGATATCGATCTAAATTATCTTGAAAATATTTTACAAAACCAATTTGAACGTTTTGAATTAAAGCTAAATGCCGAAGGGCAAGGGTATTTACTTTATAGTTGTGCGGTTTGTATAACTAGAATTACTCAAGGATATGAACTCGTTGAATATCAAGTCGATAAAATAAATACGACTGTTATTAGTGCTGCTCGTGAAATTTCTGAAGGGTTTTCTTATTTTTTAGGCAGTGTACTTTCTGATGCCGAATTTAACTATTTATGCGTGCAAATTGCTTCCCGAACAATTATCGATTCGCCTAATCAAGCAAAAAGTTTGGCACTGGTTAATCATATTTTGTCTTATATAAATGATTCTTATCACTATAATTTATGGGATGATAAAAAATTATACCAGGATATGCTAATCCATATTTCTTCAATGTTATCAAGGATTAAATATCAAATTAGAACAACGAATCCTTTATTGCATCAAATTAAACAATATTATCCATTTGCGTACGATATTACGTTGTCTGCACTTAATAATACAGAAAAGTATACTGATTTTAAAATGACAGAAGATGAAATTAGCTATTTAGCAATTCACATTGGCGTGGCATTAGAGCGCAATTATAACGCAGGTCATGAAAGGTATGCTCAAATTTTATTAGTTAGTGAACTGGGTAATTCTACGCTAAGAATGATTGAGTCAAAAATTAAGCGAGACTTTCCTCATATTCAGATTAACCGTGTTCTTTCTTATAGAGAATATGAGCAACTTTTAGATATTGAAGAAGATTTTGTTGTATCAACCGTTCGCTTAACAGAAAAAAATAAACAAATAGTTAAAATTGCACCATTTCCTACACTTTATCAACTTGAACAGTTAGGAAGGCTTGCAATGGTCGATCGGACTATGCCATATATTATTGAGCGTTTTTTTGATGAAAAGTTTTTTCTGATTATCGATAAACCTGTTACACAAAAGGAGCTTTTAAAAAAAGTTTGCCAACGACTTGAGCAATCAGGTTATGTCGATGAAAATTTTTATCCTTCGGTGATTGAGCGCGAAGCAATTGTTTCAACATTATTAGGTGAAAATATCGCTATTCCCCATACTGTAGGTCTATTAGCAAAAAAAACAGTGGTAACAACGATTTTGGTACCGCAAGGTATTTCATGGAATAAAAATGAAATTGCACATGTTATTTTTTTGTTAGCAATTAGCAAAGATGAATATGAAGATGCAATGAAAATCTATAATTTATTTGTTAATTTCGTTAAAGAAAGAGCAACTAAACGTTTGTTAAATAGTAAAAATTTTGATAACTTTAGGGCCATTGTTAAAGATAGCTTTGGGCGACTATCATAATGTGCCTATAGATCATAAAAATGTACGGTTTAGATGGAACTGTTTTACAATAAAAAAATTACATAAATTTAAAAAGTATTAAAGTAATGCCCAACATTTAAATCAAATTATATTATGATCTAGCATTGACGAAAATCTTATTTAAAGGTAATATGCGCGCCTTATATATTGTGTTCTTTTCAAGAGACATAAGAATAACTTTAAGGTAGAATGCATATTCAATGCAAAATAAATTGCCATTAACAATTGACCCAATTAAAGCAGCACAAAAAAAGCTTGATTATGTTGGATATTATCCAATGCAAAGTGCGACAAGGGTTGAACGTCCAAAAAGTGATATTGAGTGTAGCTTATCTTTTTATTATGATGAGCAAAGGCTTTGTGTTATTGCAATTGATGCAAAAATCACGTTAGAGCAGATATGCCAACGTTGTTTTAAACCTTTTATCACAGAAGTTCATGTGATGAATAAATTTAGTCCTGTTAAGAGCGATGCTCAAGCAGAGACACTACCGGAACATTATGAACCTGTTCTTATGAACGAGTTTGGTGAAGTAGATATATTAGCGTTACTTGAGGACGAAATTATTCTCTCATTACCAATTGCGCCGGTACATGATAGTAAACACTGCGAAGTGTCAGAGGCTGATATGGTATTTGGTGATATTCCACTTGAAAATGAAAAACCAAATCCATTTGCAATTTTAGTTAGTTTAAAGAATAAGGGGTAATCCATGGCTGTTCAACAGAATCGTAAAACTCGTGCAAAACGTGGTATGCGTCGTTCTCATGATGCATTGACCGTTGCTAATATTTCAGTTGATGAATCAGGTAAAACACATTTACGTCATCACGTAACCGCTGATGGTTATTATCGTGGTCGTAAAGTAATTTCTAAATAATTACTCTAAAATTAGAAATTATTAGGTGACATTTTGGATAGTCTAACCATTGCGTTAGATGCTATGAGCGGGGACTTAGGTCCTCGCGTTGTTGTTCCTGCTGCAATACAAGCACTAAATTGTTATCCAAATCTTTCTATTTTTCTGGTGGGTGATCCAACAGAAATTGGTCTTTTTTTGTCAAAAGAAAATACAAAGCTTATTTCTCAGTATAAAGAAAATGGGCGTTTAATTTTGATCGAATCAACGACCGTTATTACTAATGATATGAAGCCTTCTTACGCAATTCGTCATAGTCAAGGATCATCAATGAGAATAGCACTTGAACTAGTTAAAGATAACAGTGTTCAAGCTTGTGTGAGTGCTGGTAATACCGGTGCACTGATGGGACTTTCTAAATTACTTTTACACTCTTTAACAGGCATTGATCGTCCTGCTTTAGTTGCCACTATTCCAGCCTTAAATAATCAAAATACAGTTGTGTTGGATTTAGGAGCGAATGCCCAATGTGATAGTGATATGCTTGTGCAATTTGCCATAATGGGGCAAATTTTAGCTAAGACCGTGCTTAAAATTGAACATCCTCGGGTTGCATTACTTAATATTGGTGAAGAAGATATTAAAGGGTTGGATAAAATACGTGCGGCTGCGTCTATTTTAAAATCGAATGATCAAATTAATTATATTGGCTATTTAGAAGGTAATGAGCTTCTAACTGGTAAAACGGATGTATTAGTCTGTGATGGTTTTGTTGGTAATGTGACGTTAAAAACAGTAGAAGGATTAGTTAAAATTTTTATGTCTTCATTTAAGTCATCCTTTGGTCACAATTCATTATTAATGAAACTATTGAGCAAATGGTTACAAAGAAAAGTGTCAAAAAATTTTGGTTATTTAGACCCCGGAAGATATAATGGAGCTTGTTTGCTTGGACTCAAAAGTATTGTGATTAAAAGTCACGGTAGTGCCAATCAAAAATCATTTTTTGCAGCAATTGAACAAGCTATTTTAGCGATACAAACGAATATACCTGAGAAGATTGCAAAGCGCCTTTCTTCCGCACTACCCAAGAGCGAATAATTAGATGTATACAAAGATATTAGGAACAGGGAGTTATCTTCCAAAACAGATAAGAACTAATGCCGATCTTGAAAAAATGGTTGATACCAGCGATGAATGGATCACAACGCGTACAGGCATTAAAGAAAGACGCATTGCATCTCCTGATGAGACTGTAACTAGCATGGCTTATCAAGCAGCAATTAATGCCATTGAGATGGCAAATGTCGATAAGAATGATATTGGTATGATTATTGTTGCAACAGCCACTTCAGTCAATGCATTTCCAAGCAGCGCAACAGAATTACAAGCCAAATTGGGTATTGGTGATGTTGTTGCTTTTGATGTGGCCGCCGCTTGTTCGGGATTTGTTTACGCACTAGATATTGCTGATAAATATGTTAAAAGCGGTGCGATTAAATATGCTTTGGTTGTTGGTTCTGATATGTTAACTCGTGGTGTCGATCCAAATGACAGGGGAACCATCATTATTTTTGGTGATGGCGCTGGAGCTGTTGTCGTTGGTGCATCAGAAGAGCCGGGTATTATCGCTTCACATCTTCATGCTGATGGTCGTTATGGTGAGTTATTAAAATATCCATATGTTGATCGTCGTGATATGCATGATCCTGTTTATATGACCATGCATGGTAATGAAGTATTTAAGATTGCAGTTAAAGAACTTTCAAATTTGGTTGATGAACTTTTAACTGAAAATGCGTTCAACAAAGCGGATTTAGATTGGCTAGTACCGCACCAAGCTAATTTAAGAATTATTTCTGCAACGGCAAGGCGTCTAGATATGGATATGAGCAAAGTAATTGTTACATTAGATAAACAGGGTAACACTTCAGCAGCTTCTGTTCCGTGTGCCTTAGATGCAGGTGTGCGAGATGGGCGAATTCAACGAGGTCATCTAATTTTATTAGAGGCTTTTGGTGGTGGGTTTGTTTGGGGATCTGCGCTAGTTAGATTTTAATTTATGCTTTAATTTTTATGATCAAGGATTTAATAATGACCAAATTTGCAATGGTATTTCCAGGACAAGGCTCACAAGCTGTCGGTATGTTAAAAGAGCTTGCCGATGATTTTCCTATTGTGAAATCAACATTTGATGAAGCCTCTGAAGTGCTTGGTTACAATTTGTGGGATTTAGTACAACAAGGTCCAGTAGAAGAACTAAATAAAACGTGGCAAACACAGCCAGCGCTACTTGCTTCATCTGTTGCAATATTTAAAGTATGGCAAAGTGTTAATGGTGCTCAACCCGATTTTATGGCGGGGCATAGTTTAGGTGAGTATTCTGCATTGGTTTGTGCCGGTGTGATTGATTTTAAAGATGCCATTAAATTGGTTGAGTTACGAGGTAAATTAATGCAAGAAGCAGTACCAAGCGGTACTGGAGCTATGTATGCTATCATTGGCCTTGATAACGATTCTATTCGCAATGCCTGTGAGCAAGCCGCTCAAGGTCAAGTTGTTGCGCCTGTAAATTTTAATTCACCAGGGCAAGTTGTGATTGCGGGCGATAAAGAAGCAGTTGAACGTGCTGGTGTATTATGTAAAGAGGTTGGCGCAAAGCGAGCATTACCTCTTGCGGTTAGTGTACCTTCTCATTGTGCATTAATGAAACCTGCTGCAGATAAATTAGCCAATACACTAAATAATATTGAATTTAGTGAACCAAAGTTTGCGGTTATCAATAATGTTGATGTAAACGTTGAAACATCTGCAGAAAAAATTAAAGCAGCATTAATTGCTCAACTTTATAGTCCTGTGCGTTGGACTGAAACTGTAGAATATATGGAAAAACAAGATATAACACTTTTAGTTGAAATGGGCCCAGGTAAAGTATTAACTGGCTTAACTAAACGTATTGTTGATACACTTTCTGGTATTGCGGTTAATGATAAAGTATCATTAGAAGCGGCATTAGAAAATACAAAGTAAAAATAAAGAGGTAGTTATGAATCTATCAGGAAAAATTGCTTTAGTTACTGGTGCAAGTCGTGGTATTGGTAAAGCTATTGCAGAAAAGCTCGTTGCTTGTGGTGCAACTGTTATCGGTACAGCAACCACAGAAAAAGGCGCTGAGGCTATTAGCCAATATTTAGGCTCAAATGGTAAAGGTTTAGCCTTAAATGTGACAGATGAAACATCAATCGAATCTGTGATTAATGCAATAAAAACAAAATTTGGTGATATTGATATTCTTGTCAATAATGCAGGTATTACCCGCGATAATTTATTAATGAGAATGAAAGAAGATGAATGGCAAGATATTTTAGATACCAATTTAACGTCTGTGTTCCGTTTATCTAAAGCATTAATACGCACAATGATGAAAAAACGTTATGGCAGAATTGTGACTATTGGTTCAGTAGTTGGTACAATGGGAAATGCTGGTCAAGCTAATTATGCAGCGGCTAAAGCTGGATTAATTGGATTTAGTAAATCATTAGCACGTGAAGTTGCATCAAGAGGCATTACGGTTAATGTTGTTGCGCCAGGTTTTATTGCAACCGATATGACTGATGCACTAACTGATGAGCAAAAAGCCCTGACTCTATCCCAAGTTCCTGTTGGTCGTTTAGGTGAACCTGCAGAAATTGCTAATGCTGTAGCATTTTTGGTTTCAGATGAGGCATCTTACATTACAGGCGAAACTTTACATGTCAATGGTGGTATGTATATGGTGTAATTGGCTAGAATAGTGTAAAATGAGCCAATATTTTGATGTTTTGAGTAAAAAATAAGCAGTTGGGTTGAAAAGTGATTGGCATCTTTTTCAACATTTTATAAACTTACATTCACCGCCACTTTCGGCGATTTTTATAGGAAAAAAAAGAGTATGAGCACTATTGAAGAGCGAGTTAAGAAAATTATTGTTGAGCGACTTGGCGTAAAAGAAGAAGAAGTTAAAAATGAATCTTCTTTCATTGAAGATCTTGGCGCTGACTCTCTTGATACAGTTGAATTAGTTATGGCTTTAGAAGAAGAATTTGATACTGAAATTCCTGATGAAGAAGCTGAAAAAATTACAACTGTTCAATCAGCAATAGATTATGTTACTGCAAATCAATAAGGTTAGCAGGGTTTTTTTATGATAGGCGGTCAGATGATCGCCTAGTTTATATTTGTGTTTTTAGTTTTTAAATAAAAATTAGTTTAAGCACGAATTATGATAAAACTCGAAATTAGCATTTCATTGATTCAAATTTCATTCCAATCCTTTCCTGGAGGACAATGTGTCTAAACGCAGAGTTGTTGTTACTGGAATGGGCATGATATCTCCTGTAGGTAATACAGTTGAATCCACTTGGCAGGCTTTACTTGCTGGGCAAAGTGGTGTTGAACTCATAGAACACTTTGATACAGCCCCTTTCGCAACGCGCTTCGCAGCAATGGTTAAAAACTTTAATAGCGAAGATTATAATATTTCACGCAAAGATGCGCGGAAAATGGATTACTTTATCCAATATGGTATTGCTGCGGGTATGCAAGCAATGCAAGATGCTGGTATTGAGATTACCGAAGAAAATGCAGAACGAATTGGTTGTGCTATAGGTTCTGGTATCGGTGGACTTGGGTTAATAGAAGAAAACCATAGTGCATTAGTTAATGGTGGACCGCGTAAAATTAGTCCGTTTTTTGTGCCATCAACTATTGTTAATATGATTGCTGGTCACTTATCTATTATTTATGGATTAAAAGGACCAAGTATTACTATTGCAACAGCATGTTCTTCTGGTGTGCATAATATTGGTCACGCAGCACGTATGATTGCTTATGGTGATGCCGATGCAATGCTAGCCGGTGGTGGTGAAAAAGCAAGTACTCCACTAGGTATTGGCGGTTTTGGTGCAGCGCGTGCTTTATCTACTAACAATGATAATCCTAAAGCAGCAAGTCGACCATGGGATAAAGATCGTGATGGTTTTGTTCTTGGTGATGGTGCAGGAATCATGTTTTTAGAAGAGTATGAGCATGCCAAAAAACGTGGTGCAAAAATTTATGCTGAAATTGTCGGTTTTGGTATGAGTGGTGATGCTTATCATATGACTTCTCCACCTGAAAATGGTAGTGGTGCTGCATTAGCGATGAAATGTGCAATTCGTGATGCAGGAATTACGCCTGAACAAGTAGGTTATATTAATGCTCATGGCACATCAACACCGGCTGGTGATAAAGCTGAAACTCAAGCTGTGAAGAGTATTTTCAAAGAAAATGCTAATAAAGTAATGGTGAGTTCAACTAAATCTATGATTGGTCACTTACTTGGGGCTGCTGGTGCAGTTGAGTCAATATTCACTGTTCTTGCATTACGTGATCAAGCTGTTCCGCCGACAATTAATCTTGATAATCCTGATGAGGGCTGTGATCTTGATTATGTACCGCATACTGCCCGCCAAGTTAAGGGTTTAGAATATGCACTGTGTAACTCATTTGGTTTCGGTGGAACTAATGGTTCGGTGTTATTTAAGAAAATCTAATTTTTCGTTATCCGTCGATAATATCTTATCGGCGGAATATCTTTGATATAGGCATGTTCATTTATCAAAATAGCAATAGATCCTACCTTTTGTTTTTTTTATTCAATTAAATTTTACCATTAAAGAGATAAAGATATTTCTACTGTCTATGTTATAATCCCGTATAAATTTTTAAGCATAATCATTTCTGGTAATTATGGCGGAACCTAAATTTATTCATCTTCATTTGCATAGTGATTTCTCAATGGTTGATGGAATTGCTAAAGTTGGCACATTAGTAAATGAAGTGAGCAAGTTACAGATGCCAGCTTTTGCAATCACCGATTTTACTAATCTTTGTGGGCTAGTTAAGTTTTACAGTTCAGCAATGTCAAAAGGTATCAAGCCTATCATTGGAGCCGATCTCGCTATTAGAAGTTCTCAATTGCCTGATGATATTTATCGTCTAACTCTGTTAGCTGCTAATAATCAGGGATATCAAAATCTTACTTTATTGATTTCGAAAGCCTATCAGCGAGGATACATTGGAGATTTGCCTATAGTTGATAATGAGTGGTTAATTGAGCATCAAGAAGGATTAATTGTATTAGCTGGGCGAGAAAGCGATATTGGTATAGGTATTGTTCGCAATAACCAAACTATTATTGATCATGCTATTAATTTTTACCTTGAAAATTTTAATGGGCATTTTTATTTTGAATTAGTACGCACTAAACGTGCTAATGAAGAGTTGTTCATTCATGGTGCTATAAAGCTTGCTGAACAATATTTATTACCTGTTGTTGCAACTAATGACGTTCGGTTTTTAAAGTCTTCTGATTTTGAAGCTCACGAGATTCGAGTTGCGATTCATGATGGGAATACTCTTGATGACCCTTCACGACCCAAAAATTACTCGGCAGATCAATATTTACGTTCTGAACAGGAAATGTGTGAGCTATTTTCTGATATTCCTGAGGCGCTTGAAAATAGTGTTGAAATAGCAAAACGATGTAATGTGTCTATTCGGCTAGGTGAATATTTTTTACCTAAATTTCCGACAGGCGATATGACTACTGAAGACTTTTTAGTTTATAAGTCGCGTCAAGGGTTAGAAGAAAGGTTAGAGTTTTTATTTCCAGATCCTGAAATTAGAAAACGAAAAAGGCCAGAATATGATGAGCGTTTAGAAACGGAATTAACTGTTATTAATCAAATGGGCTTTCCAGGTTACTTTCTAATTGTAATGGAGTTTATTCAATGGTCAAAAGATAATGATATTCCTGTCGGACCAGGGCGTGGTTCAGGGGCTGGTTCTCTCGTTGCATATGCATTAAAAATTACCGATTTAGATCCATTAGCATTTGATCTACTTTTTGAACGTTTTTTAAATCCTGAACGTGTTTCAATGCCCGATTTTGACGTCGATTTTTGTATGGAGAAACGCGATCTGGTTATCGAACATGTTGCCGATATGTATGGAAGAGATGCTGTATCTCAAATTATTACTTTCGGAACTATGGCTGCCAAAGCGGTAATTCGCGATGTTGGTAGAGTCCTTGGGCATCCTTATGGGTTTGTTGATCGTATTGCGAAATTAATACCATTAGATCCTGGAATGACTTTAGCTAAAGCTTTTGAAGTTGAACCTCAACTTCAAAATTTATATGATAATAATGAAGAAGTTAAATCATTAATTGATATTGCTCGGCAATTAGAAGGCGTAACTCGAAATGCTGGTAAGCATGCTGGAGGGGTTGTAATTTCTCCAACTAAGATTACAGACTTTTCGCCAATTTATTGTGATCCAGAAGGTCATCATCCTGTTACTCAATTTGATAAAAATGATGTTGAATATGCAGGACTTGTGAAGTTTGACTTTTTAGGGTTAAGAACATTAACCATTATTGATTGGGCAATCAAAATGATTAATGAACGCCGACTACAAGAAGGTAAGGAAAAAGTTGATATAACTCGAATCCCCTTAGATGATGAAAGCTCCTTCGAATTATTATTAAAAGCTGAAACTACAGCAGTATTCCAACTTGAATCTCGGGGGATGAAAGATTTAATAAGGCGTTTAAAACCTGACTGTTTTGAGGATATGATTGCTTTAGTGGCGTTATTTCGCCCAGGACCGTTACAATCAGGTATGGTTGATAACTTTATTGACAGAAAACATGGCCGCGAAGAAGTTTCTTACCCTGATATTAAATATCAGCATGAATCATTAAAACCTATTTTAGAACCCACTTACGGTATTATTTTATACCAAGAACAGGTTATGCAAATTGCACAAACCCTATCGGGTTATACACTAGGCGGAGCTGATTTATTACGTCGAGCTATGGGAAAGAAAAAACCCGAAGAGATGGCAAAACAGCGTTCTGTTTTTAAAGAGGGGGCAGAAAAGCAGGGCATTGATGGCGAGCTTTCAATGCGAATATTTGATTTAGTTGAAAAATTTGCCGGTTATGGTTTTAATAAATCCCATTCAGCAGCTTATGCGCTTGTTTCCTATCAAACGTTATGGTTAAAGACTCACTTTCCAGCTGAATTTATGGCAGCTGTTATGACCGCCGATATGGATAATACTGATAAAATTGTTGGTTTAGTTGATGAATGTTTAAGGATGGGGTTAAAAGTTAATCCTCCTGATATTAATAGTGGCCTTTATCACTTTCATGTAAATGATAAAGGTGAAATTGTTTACGGCATTGGTGCTATAAAAGGTGTCGGAGAAGGGCCTATTGAGGCGATTGTCGAAGCTCGTAATAGTGGTGGTTATTTTAAGAATATTTTCGAACTTTGTGCTCGAACAGATATGAAAAAGATCAACCGCCGTGTACTTGAAAAACTTACTATGGCAGGGGCATTTGATAAATTAGGTCCTCATAGAGCAGCTATTTTACATAGCATTAATGATGCCATGCAAGCTGCTGATCAATATGCTAGAGCACAAAATATTGGTCAAGAAGATATGTTTGGTGTCTTGGCTGAAGAGCCCGAACAAGTTGAACACGCTTATGCCGCGGTTCCTGAGTTACCTGAGCAGGTTTTACTTGATGGTGAACGTGAAGCTTTAGGGCTTTATTTGACAGGGCATCCTGTAACCCAATATTTAAAAGAATTAAATCGTTATACAGGTGGGCTACGAATAAGTGAAGCATCTCCTACCGGGTGGGGTAAATTAGCAACCTTTGCAGGTATTGTTGTCGATGCAAGAATAAGAGTTACTAAAAAAGGTAATAAAATTGGTTTATTTACTTTAGATGATCGCTCTGGTCGTATTGATGGCATGTTGTTTTCCGATTCCTTAGATAAATTTGGGCATTTATTAGTAAAAGATAGAATCCTTATTGCTTCAGGTCAAGTTAGCAATGATGATTTTAATGGCGGATTTAAAATGTCTGTGCGAGATCTTGTTGATTTGAAAGATGCTCGTGCTAAATATGTAAAAGGATTATCCATTACTTTAACTGAGAATGAAACAAATCAAACAATATTACAGCGATTACAACAGTTATTTGAACCTTACATGAATGGAAGTGTGTCAGTTAATTTATATTATCACCGGGATGATTCGGTTGTTAGAATACAATTTGGCACAAGGTGGCGAGTTATCCCAGAAGATTCTTTGATTGTTGAATTAAAAACTCTACTTGGTATTGACCGCGTCGAATTTGAGTTTGAATAAATAAAGCTTCATTTTAGTAATGTAGATGACTAGATTTTGGAAAAGTGCAGTCTATTGATATAAATATAGGTGACTTTAATGAGTATTACATAGTAGAATTGGCTTAATTTTATCTTAAGAATTAATCCGTATACTATGTTAGATAGTGTATTTTTAAAAATACCGAATAAATTAAGAGGCAATTACAAGCGTTATGAACAATTTTTTGGAATTTGAAAAGCCGATAGCGGAATTAGAAGCAAAAATTAATTCCTTAAAGAATATTGATTCGCAACAAGTTGAATTAGATATTAATTTAGATAAAGAGATCAAGCAATTACATAAAAAAAGCCGTGAATTAACAAAAAAAATATTTGCCAATTTAACGCCTTGGGAAATTGCACAACTAGCTAGACATCCAAATCGACCTTATACATTGGATTATATAAAGGAAATTTTTACTGATTTTGATGAATTAGCCGGTGATAGAGCTTATGCTGATGATAAAGCAATTGTTGGTGGGATAGCGCGGATTGATGGACGGACTGTGGTGGTTATTGGTCATCAAAAAGGTCGAGAAACAAAACAGAAAATTTATCGTAATTTTGGTATGCCTGCTCCAGAAGGGTATCGTAAAGCTTTACGACTAATGCAATTAGCGGAGCGTTTTAAATTACCAATTATTACTTTTATTGATACTCCAGGCGCTTATCCTGGTATTGGTGCGGAAGAGCGAGGTCAAGCAGAAGCGATTGCCCGTAATTTAAGAGAGATGTCACGCCTTAATGTACCAACTATTTGCACAGTAATTGGTGAAGGTGGATCTGGGGGAGCACTAGCTATTGGTGTCGCAGATAAAGTTAATATGCTTCAATATAGTACTTATTCTGTCATTTCGCCTGAAGGTTGTGCTTCAATTTTATGGAAAAGTGCGGATAAAGCATCAGTTGCAGCCGAAGCAATGAATATGACTGCAGATAAATTATTAAAACTAAATCTTATTGATTCAATCGTGCCTGAGCCACTTGGTGGAGCCCACCGTGATTATGCAACCGTATCAACTTCACTCAAAACGCAACTACTTAGTGATCTTGATGAACTTGAAAGTATGGATTTATCTGTACTACTAGAAAGAAGATTTCAACGTTTGATGAACTATGGTTACGTAAGGTAATTTTAAATTTGGAATATTATAATGAAAAAATCGACAGGCTTACTACGTATCCTTAAAGCAGCAAAATATTCTTTAAAAGGTTTAAAATCAGCGATAAAATATGAAACTGCATTTCGCCAAGAGTTAATTCTATTAGTTGTGGCTTATGTTATTGTAATGCTAGTCGATTTTTCTATTTATGAACGTATTTTATTACTTGGTTCAATTGGAGTTGTGATGATTACTGAGCTAATAAATAGTGCAATTGAGTGTGTAGTTGATCGCATTGGTTCTGAAAGACACGATTTATCAGGCCGAGCAAAGGATTATGGCTCGGCTGCTGTATTTTTGTCGTTATTATTAACTGTTATCTTGTGGATTTATCTATTTTCTTGTCACTTTTCATCATAATTTTATATTTAAACGTAGCTTTTTCTGAAAGTTTTTGACAATAGTTTAATGACCTAAAAACTATTCAGGAACTAACTCTCTAATGATGAAATTTCCTGTTTTTTCAACGTTTAATGTTTTTTTTAGCCATGGCAAGATTGTACGCATTTGTTCGTGTAATTTCCATGGTGAGTTAATTACTATCATGCCTGAAGCTGTCATGCCTTTTTGATTATTATCAGGTTTTATTGCTAGCTCAAATTGTGAAATTCGCTTTATGCCTAAGTTAACAATATTATCAATCATTTTTTGAGTTTGTGTACGAGATACCACAGGATACCAAATTAAGTAAACACCTGTTGCAAAACGTTTATATGCTTCCAATAATGCTATAGGGATTTTTTGATAATCGTCTTTAATTTCATAAGAAGGATCAATCAATACTATTCCCCGACGAGATTGCGGAGGTAGCTTTGATTTTAATTGAGCAAAACCATCTTCACGTAAAACTTTAGTCCGTTTATCTTTACTAAATTCTTGTTTTAATAAAGGGTAATCTGTTGGGTGTAACTCGGTAAGGTTGAGCTTGTCTTGTTCACGTAATAATTGCTTGGCAATTAATGGTGAACCAGGATAATATTTTATTTCCTCAAAAGGATTATAACGTTTAAGTACCGAAATATAAGTATTGATTAATTCTGGAACATTAGATTGTTGCCATAACAAATTAATTCCAGATAGATATTCGCCTGTTTTTTCAGAATGTTCACTTTTCAATAAATATCGCCCTGCGCCTGAGTGTGTATCTAAATATAAAAAAGGCTTTTCCTTTTCTTTTAATGATTCAATGCATAGTGTTAATACTATATGTTTTAAGACATCTGCATGATTACCTGCATGGTAACTATGGCGGTAGCTTAACATTGGGAATTTACTCTCTTTTGTTCATTTTTTTGCATATAAAAGGTTATTAAGGCTAAGCAAAGAAGACAAGGGATTTCCATTAATTCTTCAATGAGATCTTTTCGCTCTTTTGTCATAACTAAAAATTCATGCCCAATACGGCGGTGTTCTGCAATATCAGCTATACCTAAGAATAGAAAAGCAAAGAATATATGCCAAAATGGTATTTTTTCGAATTTGTAGCGGCGAGCAATTTCTCGGCGAATTGTGGGTAAAAATATAGTTAGTATTGGGATCGCTATTAATATACTAGCAATGATTTTATAATAGAAACGAGGTACCTCAGGGAAAAAGTCTCGTCCCCAACTAATTCCTCGACCAAAAAGCATAAACCACCAGAAAATTGTCCAAATCCAAAACCTATAAAGTTCAGAATGTTCAGATACTTGTTTTGCATAATAATAGGTATAACAACACATAAATAATAAAAACAGTGATTGAATATGTTCGATAATGGTAACCGTTAGCCCATTATACAAAGGTATAAACCAATTTCCCGTAATATAAAAGATAATGCCAAGAGCAGTAATTAATAACGAACTTTTGTAAAAATGAAAATCTAACTTACACATATAATATCTCAGTATTAAATAGCACTTTTAAGTTTGAGTATAGTACCGCATTTACGACATAAATAACTAGTTTTATTATTTTGAATTTTGTTGTGTCTTATCGAAGTTAAGTGATGTTGTTGACAACTGCAGTAGTATAAATAAGTATTGCGTTGAACGGTAAAATGGTGAGTTGTTGCAGGGATTTTTCCTAATATTTCTGACATAATATATTGCCATTCTTTACCATGTGGTTTTACTTTGCCAAACTTTTTAAACACAATAAGATGAGCTAATTCGTGAGGCACCACTTCCTCAATAAATTGAGTACCATTATCTAGCAACATAATCGAATTAAGTTGAATTTCCCAACGTGTTAAAAAGGCACTACCAGCAATACTGCCTTTGGGTTTATAAATGATCTTAGGTTCTTTATATTGGGAATGTAGACGTTGATTGGCTTGCATTAAGTGAGTTCTTAGACAAGCCATAGTTTGATTATGTAAATAAATTGGTATGCGTTTATAATCCTGCTGCATCACGTAGTAGTGCCGCTTTATCAGTTTTTTCCCAAGGGAATATATCTCGACCAAAATGACCGTAACTTGCAGTTTGTTGATAGATCGGTTGAATTAGATCAAGCATTTGGATCAATCCATAAGGTCTTAAATCAAAGAATTCTTTAATAAGCGATACAATTTTATTGTGATGGATTTTTTCTGTGCCGAAAGTATTGACATAGATTGATGTAGGATTGGCAATACCAATTGCATAAGATATTTGTAATTCACATCTGTCAGCAAGTCCTGCAGCAACAATATTCTTTGCAACATAGCGTGCTGCATAAGCTGCTGAGCGGTCAACTTTTGAAGGATCTTTTCCAGAAAAGGCCCCACCACCATGATGAGCTGCTCCACCGTACGTATCGACAATGATTTTTCGTCCAGTTAGTCCACAGTCACCCATTGGCCCACCAATAACAAATCGCCCAGTTGGATTAATAAAGTATTTTGTTCTAGGTGTTAACCATTCGGCTGGCAATGTTGGCTTAATGATTTCTTCCATGACAGCTTCATGTAATATTTTTTGTTCAATACATTCTGAATGCTGAGTAGATAAAACGATTGTATCAACACCTTTTATCTGACCGTCTTGGTAAATTAACGTGACTTGGCTTTTTGCATCAGGTCTTAACCAAGGCAGTGTACCATTTTTTCTAACTTCTGCTTGGCGGCGCATTAAGTCATGAGCATAGCTTATAGCAGCTGGCATCAAATTGGGCATTTCATTTGTAGCATAACCAAACATAATACCTTGGTCACCAGCGCCTTGCTCTAGGGGATCATTTCGATCAACTCCTTGATTGATATCTGGAGATTGTTTGCCGATAGCATTAAGCACCGCACATGAATTTGCATCAAATCCCATTTCCGAACTGGTATAACCAATATCATTAATGGTTTTTCGAGTTAATTCTTCGATGTCTACCCAAGCTGAAGTAGTGATTTCACCGCCAACTAAGGCCATACCTGTTTTTACATATGTTTCGCAAGCAACACGCGCTTTGGGATCTTGTTTTAAAATTGCATCAAGCACGGCATCTGATATTTGATCGGCAATTTTATCTGGATGACCTTCTGAAACAGATTCAGAAGTAAATAGAAACTCTGACATAGAATACCTTCTTAACTTAATTCTTGCATAAGTATATTTATTTATTTTAGCAGTTTTACCGTCTAGACGTCTAGCCCATAATTTATAGAACTAAATACAACATTAGGTTGGGTAAAATACTTGCATTAATTTTTAATCAATTTACGATATGACGCGTTTATAATTTATTAATTAATGTTCTATAGCTAAAATGAATATCGTAAAACAACCGCCTTCAGTGTTAGTGTTTGATTCAGGTATTGGTGGTTTATCTGTTTATAATGAAATTTACAATAAAATACCTAATGCACACTATATCTATGTATTTGATAATGAAATGTTTCCTTATGGAGATAAATCCTCCGAGTTTTTAATTAATAGAGTTAATTCTGTCATTGAAGCAGTTACTAAATTTTATACAATTGATTTAGCAGTTATTGCTTGTAATACAGCTAGCACTATCTGTTTACCTAGTTTGCGCGCTAAATTTTCTTTTCCAATTATTGGCGTTGTACCAGCAATTAAACCAGCTAGCTTACTTACTAAAAATAAATGTATAGGATTATTAGCAACAAAAGCAACTGTTGAAAGAACTTATATAACCGATTTAATACAGCAGTTTGCCGCACACTGTACTGTTAAATTGTTAGGCTTATCAGAATTAGCACTCATAGCTGAAAATAAGTTACAAGGCATTACTGTAGATATGAAACAGTTAAAAGACTTAATGCAACCTTGGCTTGGGTTACAAACAATTCCTGATACAATAGTATTAGGTTGTACGCATTACCCTTTTATTAAAACAGAATTACAGATGCTTTTTCCTCAAGCGAGCTTAATCGATTCGGGTTATGCGATCGCAACAAGGGTCTATAATTTGCTAAATGATAAATATAAACTAAACAATATAATTCTTTCTACATCTGAAAATATTGTATTAAGCACAGTTTATACTCAGTCTGTAGAAAAGTTGGTTAAAAAATTATCTGATTATAATCTTAATAAATATCATACTATTAAAGTTTAGCGCGCTTAAAACTTATGCGACTGATTAAGTATCTGGACTTTTTTACTTGCCAAAAAAAAAGAAGGCCCTATAATGCGCACCCACTGACACGCAGTCAGCATAAAGCAGGCGGTGAATAAGGTCGGTAGGCAAGGTCAAAAATTTTCAAAAAAGATCTTGACGAATAAAAAAGGTTAGCGTAGTATACGCAACCCTTGAGACAGCGAAGTAAAACAACGAAATGTTGGGTTAGTTGAAAAGCTGTCAGCTCTTTAAAAAGAAGAAACAGACAATCTGTGTGGGCACTTGCGAGACAAAAGATAAAAGTCTACGGACTAAAA
>NZ_WTEX01000016.1 GCF_009795845.1 Gilliamella sp. Lep-s35
TTTTTAGTCCATTTGTATTTACTTCTTTTTTTACTCAATAGAGTAGTTTAAAAATCAGCAAATACAAAAATTTATTTATAGGGTCAATTTTCTATGTGAGTTTTTTGCTAAAAATGGGGTATTTACAAGAGTGATACGAGCTTTAAATTGAAATGTGGCATAATCAACAAATATTTAGTGATACAAAAAAGAAAACAGAAGCTTAAGCGTTCTATTGATTTTTATAATACGGTTAAACCGCATAAAATGATTTCAGGCAAAACGCCTTATGCGTTTTTAGGGGACTATTTTAATCATGAAGTGTAAATAACTCGGCGTTTTTCTACATATTGTATAAAAAATTGATTATTTAGGAGAATAATCAGAACCAAAATAGTGATTACTAATTTTCGATAGCGTGCCATTATTGATGATTTGTTGTATACCTTGGTTAATATCTTTGGTTAGCTGTTCACCTTTAGCTCCTTTACTAATTAAAAAATAACTGTATGGCGAGCCGATACGATTGCTATCATCTTTGTTTAATTCTATTATTTTAAGATTAAGATTATGTTCGTTAATCAATTGCGATAGCATTACTTTATCGATTAATTGAAAATCATATTGCCCTGTTTCAACATGTTGAAGTGCAGCCAATAAATCAGCTTCACTATAAACAATTTTAACAGGATTATTTGGATATTGTTCATTATATAGTTCTAGTGCTGTAGCATAATTAAGCCCTGGTGTTACCTCGGTTGACTTGCCATTAAGATCGGTAAACTGTTTAATATCGTTATTGTTTTTTGCAACTGCAATTGCATATTGATTTTTAAAAATAGGATCAGAATAAAAATACTTTTCTTTCCGTTTTTCATTCATGGCAAAATTATTAGCACCCACTTGATAACGCTGAGAATCAAGTCCTGCTAAAACTGATGAAAACTCAGTAATTTCAAAGCTAATTTCATATTGCGGTAGCTTTGCAAAGATTGCTTTTACCACATCAATATCATACCCTATTAATTCACCTTTTTTATCTACTGTTGTGAAAGGACTTGGAGCTCCTGAGGTTGCAATAATAATTTTTTCTTTACCTTTTGCTTGCGTATCTTTATTTTGATTATCACAGCCAGTAAAAAATAAAGTTCCTACTACTAAAATATTTAACCACTTTTTGTAATTCATAACGCTATTTCCTCCTTAAATTTGGCTCAATATTGCCAACGGATTGATTGAAGTGTTTTTTATCTACATTTTAAATAAAACCCATGTTTCTCATTTCAGTTAGAGCATCGGATTGATAACGAACCATGCCGGTTTTCATTACTTCAAAGCCTAAATTCTTATAAAACTCAACAGTTTGTGGATGGGTGTAAAGAATAATATTGCACTGTATTATCTGCTCAACAAGTTTATCAACTATCAGCCTTCCATACTGTAGCCCATGTAGATGTTTTGCCAACGCAATGTTATATATTGCAGCTTGACAAATACCATCAGATAATGCGCGACCAACACCAACAACGTGCTCTCTTTCTAGCAAAAATACAACAGCATAGCTGTTACGAAACACTTGTTCTTGTCTCTTAGCGTCCAATGAACTAAGCCCGTAAAAAGCCAGTAAATCAGCGACATCTTGCCAATTAATACCATCACAATGTTGTTGAATAATAATATTCATTCATACTCCATTTATTAAATTTCATAATTTATTTGTCCGGCAGAGTAATATCTTGCTAAAAAATCTTTGGTTCTTTGTTGAGTTGGATTTGAAAATACCTGCTGCGGTGAACCATCTTCAATGATTTTTCCTTTATCTAAAAATAACACCCGAGTTGCAATGTCATGAACAAAACTCATTTCATGAGAAACTAAAATCATAGTAATACCTGATTTAGCTGCTATTTTTATTGTTGCTAACACTTCTCCCACTAGCTCAGGATCGAGTGCCGAGGTTGGTTCATCAAGTAACAAAACTTTCGGTTCCATTGCTAATGCTCTGGCAATTGCAACTCGTTGCTGTTGTCCTCCTGATAACTGTTTTGGATAATGATAAATTCGTTCAGTAAGGCCGACCTGAGCTAGTTTTTCATATGCTATCTGCTTTGCCTTATCCTTTGAGTATTTTTTTACAATCATTAACCCTTCCATGACATTTTCTAATGCATTTTTTTGTTGAAATAAATTGAATTGTTGAAACACCATTGCTGTTTGTTGGCGAAATGCTACTACTTTATGCCTTTTTCTGCAGCTGACATCAAATTCAAAATTATCAATACAAATCTTACCTTGCTGTGGTTTTTCTAATAAATTTAAACAACGTAAAAGCGTTGATTTACCCGCCCCCGATGCGCCAATAACTGCAACAATTTCATGAGGAAATATATGAAAGTTAAGTTGATTCAATATCAAATTATGATGAAAAGATAATGTTAAGTTTTGAACATTAATCATAATAATTTTCCTCGGCGATAACTTGGAGTGTCAACACTGTCAGAAATCGTTAAACGTTTTTCTAAATATTTCATGGTTAGCTCAATAATAATGGTTAATGCCCAATAAATTAAAGCCAATGAAATATAAACTTCAAAATAACGGTAACTATGTCCTGCTAGAGTTTTCCCTCTAGCGGTCATTTCTGTCACCGAACAAACAAATGCTAATGATGTGCCTTTTAGTAAACCAATTAGTGCATTACCTAAATTAGGTAATGCCACAATAACAGCTTCAGGAATCACAATTCTTCGTAACAACTGACTATAAGTCATTCCTAATGATTGCGCAGCTTCAATCTGACCTTTATTCACAGACAGTAACGCTGCACGAATAGTTTCTGAATTATAGGCAGCCTCGTTAAAAGAAAAGGCAATTAATACAAAAAATATTGGGGATATACCATTAATATTATAGTGAGTATCATAAAAATAATTGATATAACGCAATAGGATAGGAATACCATAAAAACTTAAATAGAGCTGTACTAATAATGGGGTTCCTCTTATAAAAGAGACAAATATCGCCGATATCTGTGATAATATCGGTATTTTATTCATTTTGATGATAGCAATAATTAATCCCAACATCACCCCTAGTAGCATTGAGAAAAAGGTAATAAAAAGTGTTACAGGTAAATAAGCCAGTAATGTTGGAATTTGGGTGAAAATTAATCGAATATCTAATATATTTGGCATTATAATTACTCCGATTAATAAAATTAGTTATTCGAACTGAACTGTTTTGCTCGGTTGTGTGGAGTGTGCCAATTACTGACATTGGGACCTAAAGGTAAAATATCATAAGGATTATTCGAATTAACGCCCAAAAAATAGCCTTTTTTTATTGCTTCAAAATCTGTTGTTTCACCAAAAGCGGGGATTTGATAAAGGTCTCGAGCATAAGCCCATAAGTTCGGGTAGTCGATAATTCGATTACGATTAGTTTTAAAGGCACAATAGTAGGCAACATCAAAGCGAGCCAACGTCACATAGAGGCGAATATCTGAATCAGTAATTTTATCACCGAATAAGTAACGTGATTGGCTCAAACGCTGTTCTAACTTATCCAATTGATTAAAAACAAGGTAGTATGCTTCTTCATACGCTTTTTGCGAACGAGCAAAACCTGCTTTATACACACCATTATTCACCTCATGGAATATAACATCATTTAGTTCATCAATATCCGTTCGTAGTTTTTCAGGATAAAGATCAGGAGCACCCGCTTTATGAAAAGGTTTAAATGCAGTTTCCCAATAATAAGTAAGCTTAAAATAATCATTATTAACGACTTTTCCTGTTTTTACATCGACAACGGTTGGCACCGTTGCTCTACCATTATATTGAGGATCCGTTAAGGCATAAATTTCGGGTAAATAACGGATTTTAAGTACAGGATCTTTGCCGTTAGCATCAAGCGAAAATTCCCAGCCATCGGAGGTTCTAATTGGACTTACTTTTCCAACACTAATTACATCTTCTAATCCTAATAATTTAATAGCAATCATTGAGCGATGCGCCCATGGGCAAACAGCCGCCCAAATTAAACGATAACGACCTGCTTCAACCGGTAGCTGTCCAGGTTCTTCGCCAAATGGTGTAACAAAGCGATTAGCCTGACGGACAAATACACCATTTTCGTTAATCTCATTATTTTCAGTAGTAACAATCTTTCCTATAACTAAAGACATACACTTACTCCTTATTTTTTTGTACCGCAAAATTTTAACTATTTGGCAACTAGGTGGGCTAAATTTAGCATCAAATATTTTGCAGTTAAAATAACAAATAAGCATATTTATATAATTATCAATTATATAGAAGATAAGTCACTATATGAAAATTATCTTAACTTAAATATTTATTTTCCTAACCGTCTATATAATCTTTCTGGTCGTCCAATTTTTCCATGATTAAGTTCGACTGTTAATAATTTGATTTGGACACAATATTCTAAATATCGCCTAGCTGTTGTTTTGCTAATATTGGCTTTTTCTACTATTTCGTCAACGGTGAGTGCTTGATCGGTTTGCATAAATAAATCTTTGACTTTTTGTAGTGTGATTTCCTCAATACCTTTTGAGCGTCGATTCATATCAACAAAATCTTTAGTTTGCAAATTAAATAGTTCATCAATTCTGCGTTGATTAACGTGTTTTTGCAGGCTTTGACGATATAAAAAAAGCTCAAAACGTTCTAAAGAATGTTTTAATCGCTGATAAGACACCGGTTTAATTAGATAATCAAAAGCGCCATAACGAATCGCTTTACTACAAGTATCCATATCGCTTGCTGCGGTAATAAAAATAACATAGCTGTCTAAGTGGTTATTGATTATGTATTCAAATAATTCGATTCCCTGCCCATCTGGTAAGTAGTTATCGAGTAAGATTAAAGTTGGTTTTAGTTTTTCAACCATAATTTTGGCTTCGTCTAAATTTGATGCAATCCCTATGACTTTAACTTTGGTATCTTTTTGAATAAACTCTGCATTTAATTCGGCTAATATTGGTTCGTCTTCGACAATAAGTACTTTAATGGCGTTTTCTTGAAATTCGTTCATACAATTACCTTCCTATTATTTGGGAATAAATACAGAAAAAATTGTTCCATACGGAGTATTATCTTCAAATGTAATATAACCATTAGCTTTTTTTATGTAGGTTGAAACAAGATGTAAGCCAATACCGTGCTCTTTACCTTCTTGAGAGGTAACTCCAGGTTCAAAGATAGAGCTACGAATACCTTGATCGATCCCACAACCTTGGTCGCTAATTTCAAGGACTATTTCGTTTGTTGCGTCACTAAGATATAAGTAAATTGTTTTATCGCCATGTTCATTTTTTAAGCTAGCGTTGAAAGCATTATCAAGTAAATTACCTAAAATTGACATAAATTCTGTTTCGGTGATAAGTGACGATAATGCACTTAATTGGCATGCGGGGTCAAATATGAGCTTTAGACCGATTTCGTGCGCTTTTGAATATTTGCCAATGAGTAATCCGCAAATCGCGGGGATTTGAATATTTTCGGTAATAAAATCCAGATTATTTTGGTTATCAGCAGATTGTAAGGCAATAAATGATTGCGCTTCTGCATACCGTTTCATATAAATCAATCCTGATAACGTTGCCAACCAGTTAAGATGTTCATGCCTAATAGCACGTAGATTATCGACATATTGCGTCACTTGGGTTAATTGCATGCTCAGTAAGTTTATGTCGTTAAAATTACGAAATGTGATAACCCAACCTTGGATTTTTTCGTCTACAATAATACGGATTCTATTGGCAATGACGCTAATATTGTTAAAGTAACAGATGTGGTCATGTATATCTTGATGTTGATTGTCCTTGCCATAAATAAAATCGTTAGATTTTATAAAATCACTTAATTTGTGGTTGATTAAGGAATCATCGTTGTAGCTAATTTCTAACATGCATCTGGCCGATTGGTTAATATTGATTATTTTATAATTAAGATCGATTGCGATAACGCCTTCAAAAATCGACTCCATGATCGACTTTTGGCTTTTTACGAGTAGCGCAATTGCTTTAGGTTCTAGATTCAGCATCTGATTTTTGATCGCTTTTGAAAAAAAGTATGAAAAAATAAATAATGCTAAAAACAATAAGGAACAAAAAACAATAAACGGTATAAATTGCTTAATACGCAATGCATAAATATCATCAATCAGGTAACCAACTGAAACAATTCCTATAACTTTACCATGTTCAATAATTGGCGCTTTACCCCTTAGTGCTAACCCTAAAGATCCTTCGCTAATTGTGATACTACTATTGCCATTAAGCACCTCTTGATTATCATTGCCTATCATGGGCGAAAATAAAGATCTACCAGATGTATGAAATAGGCGATTTGCATTCACATCGCCAATAACAATATAGCTCGCATCACTTTGTTCAAATATTTCCTTAATTAAAAGGGCTATTTTATTAATGTCTTTGTCTTGGACATATTGAATTAAATTTGGTAAAACAGATAACTCTTTTGCCTGAATTTGAGCCTTTTCGCCTAGGCTTCTGTATAAATTGGTTTCTGTTATATTCCAAATGTAGCTTTGTAATAACGCAAGAACAGTCAACGAAAACAACAAAAGCGATAAAAAAAGCTTTGTTGTAAACGATAATTGAAGTTTTTTTTGCATTTTCACATGATTATGTCCTAGATTAAGTTGAAATAAGTGTAACACAGCATTAAAAAACATAGATCCTTTAAAATCATAAAAACCACAGTTAATTTATGATTTATATCACAAAAAATTAATTAATTTTTTGTAAAGATACCCGCCATTGATTTCGAATAAATAAAATCATTTTTGGAGAAAAAATACATGGTGGATTTCAATTCAATTGGAAAAACGCATAATGAAGAAAAATCAGCAATTAATCATATAGAAGAAAAACAAACAGGGTGGCCATATAACTGGTGGCGACTGATGGACAATTATAAAATTGGTGTCATCCCACTTCCATTATTTATTATTGCCGGTATTCTTATTTGTTTAGAAGTGTTAGTAACCGGTAAATTACCTAGCGAAATTGTTGTAATGGTGGTAACTTGTGCTTTCTTTGGTTTTTTATGTGGCGAGATAGGTAAACGCTTACCGATTGTTGGGAAAATGGGTGCAGCTGCAATTTGTGCAACATTTATTCCATCTGCACTAGTTTATTATGGTATTTTGCCTAAACCCGTTGTTGAAGCAACAACTAAATTCTATAAAGATACCCATATCCTTTACTTATATATCTGCTGTATTATCGTGGGTAGTATTATGAATATGGATAAGCGAACACTTATCCAAGGCTTCTTAAGAATCTTTGCGCCAATGCTTTGTGGTGAAATTGTTGGTATGATCGTTGGTGTTTCTGTTGGTTATTTACTTGGTTTAACTCCGTTTGAAACATTTTTCTTCTTAGTATTACCAATTATGGCTGGTGGTGTTGGTGAAGGTGCTATTCCTCTTTCAATCGGTTATGCGACAATTTTAGGTATGGAACAAGGCGATGCGCTTGGTCGCGTGTTACCAATTGTTATGCTTGGTGGTTTAACAGGTATTATCTGTGGTGGTATTCTGAACCGTATTGGTAAAGCTTACCCGCATTTAACTGGTAACGGTCGTTTATTACCAGCTTCTAAAGATGATCACTCAATGAACCAAAAAAATACTAAAATTGAAATGGCAATAGACGTTACAACATTTGCTTCAGGTGTTTTACTAGCAGCTATCCTTTATATGGTAGGTATGATTGGTCACAAATTAATCGGCCTTCCAGCGCCAGTTGGGATGTTATTTGCTGCCGTTTTTGTTAAGCTAGTATCAGGTGTTTCACCAAAAGTATTGAGCGGTTCACAAGTTGTTTATAAATTTTTCCAAACATCTGTAACTTATCCTATTTTATTTGCAGTAGGTGTGGCAATTACTCCTTGGGAAAAAATTGTTGATGCTTTCACTATTACTAACTTAATTGTTATTGTTTGTACTGTTGTGAGCTTAGTGACTACTGGTTTCTTTGTGTCAAAAGCGCTTGGTATGTATCCAGTTGATGCTGCGGTTATATCTTGTTGTCAAAGTGGTCAAGGCGGAACAGGTGACGTGGCAATTCTAACTGCTGCCGAACGTATGGAATTAATGCCATTTGCACAAATTGCAACGCGTATTGGTGGCGCAATCAATGTGTCTGTATCATTACTCATTTTGGGCAATTTCTTAGTATAGATTTTACATTTCAAAAAACAACCTTAGTTTATACTAGGGTTGTTTATTTTATAGTTACAATTAGTACAAACAGCTTTTAAGGAGTTTTCATGAAGCTTATCAGTTATCTTGTCTCTGGTAGAGCAAGTTTTGGTCTTCTTACTCATAACGGTATTGTTGATTTAAAGCAAAAATTAGGTGATAAATACACCGATTTAAAATCACTACTTGCCGATGATGAAGGCCTAGTAATTGCTAAAACCTATCTTGATGCCCCAAGCGACATAGATGAACAAGATATTACTTATTTACCTGTTATTCCAAATCCAAATAAGATTTTATGTGTTGGTATGAATTACGCTGAAAAACGCGCTGAATTTAATGAAACCAGTTCAGCACCAACACTTTTTGTTCGCTTCCCTGATTCTCAAACAGGTCATAAAACTAATATTATTAAACCTGCTATCACTAATGAATTAGATTATGAAGGTGAATTAGCTATTATCATTGGGAAAGCAGGTTTTCGTATTAGCCAAGAAGATGCGCTATCTTATGTAGCAGGTTATAGCTGTTATATGGATGGTTCAATTCGTGACTGGCAATACACTTGGTTTACCGCAGGTAAGAACTGGCCAAGCACGGGAGCATTTGGTCCATGTATTACAACAAGTGATGAGATCCCAGATCCAACAGTATTATCGTTAACCACTTATTTAAATGGTCAAGAAATGCAACATGATTCAGTCAAAAATCTGGTGCATACTGTTCCCGAGTTAATTTCTTATATTAGTACATTTACTCATTTATCATCTGGTGATGTAATTTTAACTGGTTCACCAGGCGGCGTGGGGAAAAAACGTAATCCTCCTGTGTTTATGCAAAATGGTGATACAATAGAAGTTGAAATAACTGGGATTGGTCGTTTAACCAATTATATAGTCGCTGAAAAAGGGTAAATTTATGTACGATTTGGTTGATTATGCCGTTGTTGATATTTCTAAATCTGAGCAAGATTATCAAGAAATTAAGCAGTTATTATTACGTTCTGATCTTAATTTAGATTCACAAGTGACTATTTTTATCGTTGCTAAATTTAATACTAAAATTATAGCTTGTGCAGGTATTGAGCGTGATATTATTAAATGTGTTGCTATTGATTCTGATTATCGTGGTAATCAACTAAATCTAACTTTAATGGATCACGCCATAAAATATGCCAACGATAATGGCTATTTTCACCTTTTTTTATATACTAAACCTGAAAATATTGACTTTTTTAAAGGATGTGGCTTTTACCCTATTGTAGAAATTACCGATCTGGTCGTCCTTATGGAAAACACCCCTGTTGGTATTAAGCAGTATTGTAAAAAACTCAATATACAGCAAAAAGAAGGGGGGAAAATTGGCAGTATTGTGATGAATGCCAACCCTTTTACAAAAGGACATCAGTATCTTGTGCAATATGCAGCGAGCCAATGTGACTGGTTGCATGTTTTTGTCGTCAATGAAAATGCATCGTTATTTTCATTTGATACACGTTTGAAGTTAGTTAAAGATGGCACAAGACAAATAAAAAATGTTACAGTGCATGCAAGCTCGCCTTATATCATTTCAAGAGCTACGTTTCCTACTTATTTTTTAAAAGATAAGACAAAAATAGATCAAGCTTATATGGGGATTGATCTGCTTATATTCCGAAATTATATTGCGCCAGCGCTTAACATTACCTATCGATTTGTTGGGACTGAACCTTATGATGAAGTGACGAAAGCTTATAATGAAGCAATGCGCTATTGGCTTGAAGATAAAAAAGTCACTGCTCAATCAGTGATAAATGTGGTTGAAGTTCCACGAATAACCGAAGACGATACTATTGTATCAGCCTCATTAGTGAGGAAATTATTAGCATCTAAGCAATATGAGCAGGTAAAAAAACTAGTTCCACCAACAACGTGGGATTACCTTTCAGCTAATTTGGATCAATTTAAAATTTAATACATTTTAAAAGGTAACAAAATGAAAATACAAAAAGAAGCCATGGCAGGGACTCTCGAATCAAGTGATTTGTTAGTCAAAGTTATACCTAATACTGGGATTGAAATTGTTATTAATAGTGATGTTAATAAGCAATTTGGCGATCAAATTCGCGCTGTGGTTGAGCAAACATTACAAGACTTAAATGTAACCGATGGCCTAATTATTATTGATGACAAAGGCGCACTTGATTGCGCTATTAAAGCAAGAATTCAATGTGCTGTATTACGTGGCGCAGAAGAAGAAAACTTAGATTGGAGTAAACTACTATGAAAAAATTACGTCGAAGTATGCTATTTCTTCCTGGTGCAAATGCAGCAATGTTATCAACCTCTTTTGTTTATAAACCCGATTCAATTATGTTTGACCTTGAAGATGCGGTTTCAATCAAAGAAAAAGATTCAGCTCGTTTATTAGTTGCACAAACTTTACTTCTTCCTGTTTATAAAGAACATGGAATTGAAACAGTAGTACGAATCAACGCGCTTGATACTCCATTTGGTTTAAAAGACCTTGAAGCAGTAGTAAGAGCTGGTGTTGATGTTGTGCGTTTACCAATGACCAATAGCGCTGAAGATATCCATGAGCTAGAAGCGCATGTAGAACGAATTGAAAAAGAGTGTGGGCGCGAAGTAGGCAGCACTAAATTAATGGCTGCAATTGAATCTGCTCAAGGTGTGGTTAATGCGGTTTCGATCGCTCAATCTTCACCTCGTTTAATTGGTATTGCACTGGCGGCATTTGACTATCTTGTTGATATGCAAACTGAACGTGGCGATGGTACTGAGTTATTTTATGCTCGTTGTGCCGTTTTACATGCTGCGCGTGTAGCTGGCATTGATGCCTTTGATGTGGTGTATTCAAATGTTAATGATGATGAAGGCTTTTTAAAAGAAGTCAGCCTAATTAAAAAACTCGGATATAACGGTAAATCACTTATCAATCCAAGACAAATTGAACTGTTACATAATGCTTATGCGCCAACTGCTGCTGAAGTTGAAAATGCCCAAAAAGTAGTTGAAGCTGCTGAAGAAGGTGAAAGAAAAGGCCTTGGTGTTATTTCTCTAAATGGCAAAATGATTGATGCTCCGATTATTGCTCGTGCTAGAAAAGTGATTGAGTTAGCAAAATATTCCGGTGTACGTAAAGAAATTTGATAGGATTGAAAAATGACTACTTCTATAAACAAAAAAATTGATGATTTGCTTAAACAGCACCCTGATCTCAAGAATATTAAGCCTTTTATTGACGCTAATGCTACGACTCCATATTTAAAAGATGAGTCTAAATACACGCGTAAATTGTGCGATTCTATTGAACAAGCAATTCATAAATGTGAATTGCGTGATGGTATGACAATTTCTTTCCATCATGCATTTCGTGAGGGCGATAAAGTTATCAACAAAGTGGTTGAAACGATTAGCAAATTAGGAATTAAAAACCTAACATTAGCGTCAAGTTCTTTATTAAGTTGTAATGCAGCACTTATCCCTCATATCGAATCAGGTGTGATTACCAAGATCTATACATCGGGTTTGCGTGGTAAATTAGCTGATGCCATTTCACACGGTTTAATGGATAACCCTGTTCATATCCATTCTCATGGTGGACGTGTAAAACTGATTCAAAGTGGCGAAATTAATATTGATATCGCATTTTTAGCGGTTTCTACTGCCGATGAACAAGGTAATGCGAATGGTGTATCGGGTAAATCACAATGTGGTGCATTAGGTTATGCCATGGTTGATGCACAATTTGCTAAGAAAGTGGTATTACTTACTGAAGATATTGTTGGCTACCCTAATCACCCTGCAAGTATCCGTCAAGATCAAGTGGACTATATTGTTAAAGTCGATGAAGTTGGTGATCCAACTAAAATCAGCGTTGGTGCTGCTCGTATTACTAGTAACCCTCGTGAACTGATGATTGCGCGTTATGCGGCAGATGTTATTGAGTATTCTGGTTATTTTAAAGATGGATTTTCTATTCAAACAGGTTCTGGTGCATCTTCAACCGCAGCAACACGTTTCCTAGAAAATCGTATGCGCGCTAAAAATATCACCGCATCATTTGCTTTAGGTGGTATTACTGCAAGTATTGTTGATCTGCATGAAAAAGGTCTAGTAAAACGCTTACTTGATACACAAAGTTTTGATGGCGCAGCGGGACAATCTTTAGGTCGAAATAAAGATCATATTGAAGTTTCAACGAATGTCTATGCAAACCCAGCCTCTAAAGGTGCGAGTGTCGATGAGTTAGATATTGTGATCCTTAGTGCGTTAGAAATTGACCTTGATTATAACGTTAACGTGTTAACCGGTTCTGACGGTGTTATGCGTGGCGCATCAGGTGGTCACTGTGATACCGCTGCTGGTGCAAATTTAACGATTATTGTTGCGCCACTCATTCGTAGCCGAATCCCTACTGTAATTAAGAAAGTGACAACAGTTGTAACGCCGGGTGAAAGTGTCGACGTTCTTGTTACTGACCATGGTATAGCGGTTAACCCTGCTCGCCCTGAAATTACAGAACGATTAAAAGCGGCTAATTTGCCAGTTATGAGTATTGAAGAGCTATATCAACGTGCTGTTTCCTTAACGGGTGAACCAAAACCAATTGAATTTAATGATAAAATCGTTGGTATTGTCCATTTCCGTGATGGTTCAGTCATTGATGTGGTTCGTCAAGTTAAGGACTAATTAACCACAAGGTAGCATGGCACTAGTCGATGTCATGCTGCTTATTTTTCATTATGAATGATCTATTAATTAAATTTGATGATGGCACCCCTATCACACTTGAACAGATGCTTTTGGCTAAAGAAAAACGTGTACAAAGCCAACAAGAAGCAATAAAACGTTATCATTATCCGCTTATTTCATTAAGCTTAGTTATTCCCGGCCCAATAAAAAATAGTAGTGGCGCCAGTCGATTATTTAAAGAGGCCATTGCCACTATACACAACAGCTTATCAAAAAACAGCATTCCATTAATACATGAAATCCAATTTCATCACATTACTGGCTATGAAGCCATTATTATCGCAAAATGCGCTGCCGATGTACTAAAGCAGTACTGTATTAATATCGAAGATAATCATCCTTTAGGTCGCCTGTGGGATATTGATGTCATAGACCCAATAACCCAACAAAGTATTTCTCGCGCTAAATTTGATCACCACTCAAGGCAATGTTTAGTCTGCCAAGAAATGGCTAAAGTATGTAGTCGAAGCAGAAAACACACTATTGATGAGGTCTTTTCTGCCATTGAAAAAATAACAAACGACTATTTTAGCAAGCCAATGTATTAGACGTAGAAATTAATTACGTTGTTTACAGTAATTTGAGAAACTACTGTAATAACTGTACATAAAAAAACAACATCCCCAGTATCACAGACAAGCAATATGGTGCTGATATCATAAAAAAAATAACTGCTACTGATTTGCTAAACGCTATAAAAAATCTATCTTAGTAAAATACGACATATCGAGGCCAAGCGTCTATCTAGAACATGCTATTTATAATTCCCAAAAGTTCACATGACATTAAATAACATTACTGCGATGAACATAAAAAACTAAAATAAACGATGTAATTTTTTAGGTAAGCTATGATCATTCTATTGAGTAATTACTCGATTGTTCGCTTTTTAGGTTATATTTTTGTAAAAAATATTCAGGATTCTATACCGTTTGGAGATTAAAAAAATCAAAAGAGTAATATGTATTTCAAATTAAAATGTGGCATAACTAGCAAATATTTAGCGGTTTAAATTATAAAAAACAGAACCTTAGAGATTTATTAACTTTCATAATACCGTTAAACCGTCCAAAACGATTTTGGGGAAAACGCCTTATGCGTTTAAAGGATTATTTTAATCATGAAGTGTAAACAACCCGACGTTTTTCTACATATCAAAGAATATAAAAACAATAGGATTAACGAAATAAACCTATTTCATTAATCCAAATAGCTAACTGTAGATAAAACTTAAAAATTAAACTTTTGCTAATGCTTGTTGTAAATCAGCAAGTAAATCGGCAATATCTTCCAACCCAACAGAAATACGCAATAACTGATCGGAAATACCCGCTGTTTTTCGAGCCTCAGCACTAATGCCTGAATGAGTCATCGTTGCTGGATGGCATACAAGACTTTCAACACCACCAAGTGATTGAGCTAAGGTGAAAATTTTAAGCGATTGTAAAAACGTTGGCATGGTATCAGCATCACCTACTAATTCAAAACTAAGTAATGAGCCAAAGCCTTTTTGCTGTTTTTTGGCTATATCATGCCCAAGGTTTGAGGGTAAAGAGGGGTGGTAAACTTTAGCTATTTTGGGGTGATTAGCTAAAAACTGAACAACTTTTTGTGCATTGTCCTGCTGTAATTTTACTCGCGCTGAAAGTGTTCTTAATCCACGCAACAGAAGATAACTGTCAAATGATGATGTCATTGTGCCAATATTATTAGCCCACCATAAAACATCTGTAGCTAGTTGCTGATCTTTAAAGACTAAAATTCCCGCTAATAAATCTGAATGTCCGTTTAAAAATTTAGTACAAGAATGGCTAACAATATCGGCACCAAGTTCTAGTGGTTTTTGTAATATTGGGGTCATAAAAGTGTTATCAACTAAAACTAATGCCCCAACTTGATGAGCTTGCTCTGCAATTTTTTGAATATCAACAACCCGCAATAAAGGATTACTTGGTGTTTCAATTAATACTAATTTTGGGCGTAAACTAAGCGCTTCTTTTAATGCAACAGGATCGGATTGATCAACAAATTTGGCTTTAAAATAGCCACGTTGACTTAAACTATTAAAAAGCCGGTAACTACCACCATAGCAATCATGTGGTGCCACAACTAGATCATTAGGCGTTAATAATGCAACACTGATTAAATGAATCGCCGACATACCACAATTAGTTAAAATGGCATCAATGCCACCTTCAAGTTTAGCAATTGTTTGCTCTACCAAGCGACGGCTAGGATTGGCTTTTCGAGCGTAGTCAAACTCTCTTGGTTTAGCAAATGCTTCATAGCGATAACAAGTAGATGGAGTAATAACGGGAACAACACTGCCATATTGATCATCAGTATTTAATCCACCGCGAACAGCAATAGTCCCTTGACTTAAGTTTTCAGTTTGAATAGTCATGATAATGCCCTCAAACAATATTTTATTTAATATAAGATTAGTTCTTTAAGCATAACACACAAAAAAAAGACGTCAACATGTCTAGACGTCTAACTGTCTTGATGTGTAGATTGCAGTAATCTGAAAAAAAAGATAAAATTACCCACATTATTTGTGATGTAATTTTGGTGAACAATGATGGAATGGAACGGCGAATACATAAGCCCTTATGCAGAGCATGGTAAAAAAAGTGAGCAGGTAAAAAAAATCACAGTGTCAATTCCACTTAAAGTATTAAAAATTTTAACTGATGAGCGCACTCGCAGACAAGTGAATAATTTGCGTCATGCCACAAATAGTGAATTATTATGTGAAGCTTTTCTTCATGCTTACACAGGTCAACCTTTACCATGTGATGAAGATTTGCAAAAAGACCGAGAAGACGATATCCCGATGGAAACACAAAAAATGATGCGAAATTTAGGTATCGATCCAGATTTAATTGATGAGTAAAAGGTTATTTTTCAATAACGACTTTTTCTTGAAAAATAAAAAGGCGCATTAAGCGCCTTTTTATTTTTGCTTATCGCAATATTATTTTTTACCACCAACCATAGCAAAACGTTGTTTAAATTTATCTACACGTCCACCAGTTGCAACATCACGTTGTTTACCAGTATAAAACGGATGGCATTCACCACATACGTCAAGATGAATATCATGACCAATAGTTGAATGAGTTTTAATTACGTTACCGCAAGAGCAAGTTGCATTAATTGCAGTATATTCTGGATGGATACCTTCTTTCATAATAAACCTCTAAAGTTTGTTCGTATCGCTATATAAATGGCTATAAAAGCAAAATCTATACACCATACGAGGGCTAAAAAACATGATAAGGCTGCAAATTATATGCCTTAAAGGTTAAATAATCAAGCTACAAAAGGATAATTAAACAGGTAACTGTCCTATTGTTACTTGTAACTCAACTTTTTCACCATTTCGCAATACAATAATGGGGACTGTTGTGCCAGGTTTCAACTCAGCAATTTCATCCATTGTTTCAACTATTGATTTAACGGTTTTGTTATTTACCATAATCAAAATATCATTTGTTTGTATGCCTGCTTGTAACGAAGGACCTTCAGTATTGGTAACTAAAATACCTAATACCACTGGTATATCACTTGGATTTTGAGTTGGCGCAAACTCTAAACCATCAATCCCAATATAACCACGAATAATTTTTCCATCCTGGATTAATTTATTCATAATTTTTACAGCTAAAGAAGTTGGAATCGCAAATCCAATACCTTCTGGAACATCGTTCCCTAAATTTTTTGCAAAGGTAAGCGTATTAATCCCCATTAATTCACCTTTGGTATTAACTAGTGCCCCGCCAGAATTACCGTGATTTATTGATGCATCAGTTTGAATAAAATTTTGTCTTCGATAAGGACTTAATCCATCTCGCCCAGTAGCACTAATGATACCTTGTGTAATGGTTTGCCCTATATTATAAGGATTACCAATTGCTAAAACCACATCACCAATCTTTGGTTCACGCTTGAGGTTTATGGATATAGTTGGAAGATTAGTTGCTTCAATTTTTAACACCGCAATATCCACTAGCTTATCAGAACCAACAGACAGCGCCTCGAAAATTCGCCCATCTTGTAATGCAACAATAATTTGTTCTGCACCATCTATAACATGGTAATTAGTCACAATATATCCCTGCTTACTCATAATTACCCCAGAACCAAGCGGAGTTATTGCACTATCTTGTGATTCTTTAGATAAAGAATTAATAGAACGACTATAAATATTAACTACTGCAGGAGCTGCAATTTTAACAGCACTAGAATAACTTAATGGGTTATCACTAAAAATTGAATTTGGAAAATTTGATTGAGTTCCTTTTTGTAAAGAAGGGAAAACAATCAATAAAACGATAGCTAAAACCGTACCAATTAATATTGGCCATAGAATTTTTTTAAGCATTAATTTTAGGGGGTGTCATAGAAAGAATAGTAAAAATTTTAACACATTTGTATAAAGGTTAAAATTGGAGTTTTTGTCGATGCCAAGGCATCGACAAAATAAAGTTAAACTAATTAACGCAAAATTAGATATAAACGACTATTACCACGAACTATATTCAATGCAATTACCGATGGGCTACTATCAATAATTTTACGAAGATCTGTAATATTCGTTACTCGTTCTTTATTAACACCAATAATAAGATCGCCCTCTTGCAAACTGAGTCGAGATGCAGACGAATTTTTAGCAATATCTTCTATTAAAACACCTTTTTGTCCTTTTATTTCGCCATTGATAAGCGTTGCACCATCAAGAGCAGAATGCAATGATTTTGCTTCTGCTGTTGTCTCGTCACTATTTTTCAATTTAACTTCAACAGTTATCTCTTTACCATCTCGAATTAATCCTAATTTTACTGTTCGGCCTGCGCCCGTTGTGGCAATTTTAGCGCGTAATTCAGCAAAACTATTTACTGGTTTACCATCCATTGAAACGATAACGTCTCCTGACTTAATTCCAGCCGCTTTTGCCGCAGAATCGTCAAGAACTTCACTAACAAACGCTCCCTTTTGAATATCTAAATCAAATGCTTTTGCTATATCAGAAGTTAACTCATTACCTTTTATACCAAGTACACCACGTTTCACTTCACCATATTCAATAAGTTGAGAAGTTAGATTTTTTACCATATTACTTGGAATTGCAAAACCGATACCAACATTACCTCCGTTAGGAGCAATAATTGCAGTATTGACACCAACTAACTCACCATTCAAGTTGACCAACGCACCACCTGAGTTACCCTGATTAATTGATGCATCAGTTTGAATAAAATTCTCAAAACCATTCATATTAAGCCCTGTTCGAGCAAGTGCTGAAATAATTCCTGAGGTGACAGTTTGACCAATGCCAAATGGATTACCAATTGCAACAACGTAATCTCCCACACGTAATTTATCTGAATCAGCAAGCTTAATTGCAGTTAATTTTTTTGCATCTTCAAGTTTAAGCAAAGCTATATCACTTTGTGGATCTTTACCAATAAGTTTTGCTTTATATTCATGTCCATCATTTAATAAAACTGTGATTTTATCAGCATTATCAATAACATGATTATTGGTAACCACATAGCCTTTTTCAGCATCAATAATCACACCAGATCCCAAACCTGAAAAAGCTCTTGATTGACTATCAGGATAACCAAAAAATCGTCTAAATTCCTCAGGCATATTGTTTTGCATTTGCGCAGTGCCTTCAACTTTAATACTGACAACTGAAGGTAATACCGTTTCAAGCATAGGGGCTAAACTTGGTTGTTGTGCATTATTATCAGTTGAGATAGGAGGAAAAGAAGCATAAGCATTTGTAAGAGCAGATAAACTTAACCCTAAACTTAATGCTATAATACTTAACAATTTTTTTTGTTTTTTTAATGAATCAATCATTTTATAACTCTCACTTTTACAAAAAATTAATCTCTATAAAAATATCTTGCCATTAATTAATGGCAAATAAAACTATCATAGTTAATCTTAGTTAAGATTTGTTTTCATCTTTAAATAAACCAGATGAATTATCTGAATAATCTCTTGGTTGCTTATCAAGCATAATTTCTTTTGGCTCATCTGAATCAGAGGTAGAGTCAAAATCCAAAGATGCTCCTTTATCACTATGAATAAATTGAGTAGAATTTTCGGCCATATGTTGATAAAGGCGACGAAACTCTTTTGCCATATTATCCAATATTTCCGCACTGTGAGAAAAATGCTTGGCAATCATTTGTTTTTGCTCAACTAATTCATCTTTTGCTTGATCTAGTTCCTGCTTAATTTTTGCATATTTACGAGCCTTAGGACTAATAATATTCATAAAAATAAAACCAAGAATAAAACCAACCACTAACCCAATTATAAGATAAGTAAATATATATTTATCCATAACTCACTCCTTGTATCTTTAAGATATAAAATTAATGTATTGTTATCAGTGCTTATTTTGCATGGTTAGCAAGTTTTATCAATTGTTTTTTTAATTTGTTTGGTGCATTTTCTGCTAACGCATATAAAATCATTGAACTTTTAGCTGTCATTACACTCGGAGCCAACGATGACTTAGATGTTTGGGATTGGCGTTGTGATAACCTTGCTGATATATTTGGGTTAATCAAATATTGAATAGATGACAGGGACGGTAAAACAGTTTTTCGTATCTCAGAGATTAAATTGCTTTGTTCATATTTCAATCTAGTCAACCAACTGGCGGTACTTACTTCTAAAATTAAGATACCTTGACGATAATTAGCAACACGACATTGTTCACTCAATGGCAAGGGCAATAAATCACTAACAACTTTAGATAATGTTTTTAATGCATTAGTTCTATCTTGAATTTTAGACAAACAAGAGGCATGCGTCACTATTGACGTTAACATTTGTGGTTCGTTATAACGCATATTTTTAACTACCTCTCCTTTTTTAAACAATAAAAGTTATTTTCTAAAAAACTGAAAGAATGGTTAGTGTAATAATTTATCTCATTTATAGGTAAAAGTCTTATTGAAAAACTTTATTTACAATTTGATAAACATTTTTTTACTAGATTAGCATAATTTCTACAACATCTAAAAATAACTTACCATTTTATAATGAATTGAAAAATGAATAAATTTATGTTAACGTAAAATTTAGCTTGCTTGCAATTATTTTAAATATGTTAGCTAAATAAAATCAGGGATATATACATAAAGGGCTATAAAAATATACACTACAATTGAATCATAAATAACCTATTAGAGACCAATAAAAAAACAAAAAATTTTGGCCCCCCTTTTAATGTAATATGTCAAACAATAAAAATATAGAAATTTGATTATAAGGAATTTTTTACTTTATGTTAATAAATTTTCTCCTAGTATTAATTATAGCTTTAATTTGGTTATTTTTTGCATACAATAAGCTTAGACATTTAGCTGAAAATGTTAAATAAAAACAATCAAATATTTATGTAACAATAAAGAAAAGACATGATATAGCACAAAGACTGTCTGATATAGCATCTAATTATGGTGATCACGAAAAGTTAGCTCATTTCACTATTACTGAGAGCGATAGTGTTTCTAATGCAAATATTACATCCTCTCAAACATCACGTATTATAGGCAATGTCCAGATGATGGCTAACCGTTTTCCTGATTTAAAAGCGAATTCAATTTATCAACAATTGATGACACAGCTTGATGAAATTGAAAATACTATTTTAGAAAGAAGAGAGGCTTATAACGCTGCTGTTCAAATTTATAATTCAACCCGTGGTAGTATTCCTCATTTATTTTATGCAAGTAAACTTGGTTTTGTTGAAGCTACCTATTTTGAAGTTGATGAAAATGGAATAGAGCAACTTCCATCATTTAAAACTGATGATGGCAAAATTTTAAGGGACACTATGGGTAGAATGGCATCTGTAGCAACTGAAAATGTAAAAAAAATTAAAGATCCGAAAGAGCACAAGAGTCAAGAGACGAACCAGCAAGAATAATCAGTAATCTCTTAATTTATCGATTAGGTCTTCTTTTTATATAATTTAACTGAATTTAAGAAACTCATAGTTTGTTTGTATTTTCAACCAAAATTTCGCCGACAATTGTCGGCGAAAAAGCAAAAAATAATAGAATATTACGCAAAACCTTTCAAACCAACTACATGCACATGTTCTTGGTTATTAATAACTTTACGGACTAGCTTATAGGTTGTACCTTTTTCTGGGCTGATGTTTTCTGGAGCAGCAATGATTAATTGCATTTCTAATCGTTCACAAAGTTCAAATAGTGTTGCAATTGATTTGGCATCTAGTCGAGCTGCTTCGTCTAAGAATAGTAGACGACATGGTAAAATATCTTTATTCCGAAGTCGTTTGGATTCTTCTTCCCAACTTTGAATCACCATAAGTAAAATTGACATACCTGTACCAATTGCTTCACCCGTTGATAATGCACCGCTTTCAGCACGTAACCAACCATCTGCACCTCGATTCACCTCAACATCCATTTCAAGATAATTTCGATAATCTAGCAGTTCTTCACCAATATTTTGAGCAGTTCGTTGTCCCATATCAATATGTGGATTTAAACGTTGATAAAGTTTAGCTAACGCTTCTGAGAAGGTAATACGATTATTACTAAATAGATCTTGATGTTCATTTTGCTCATCGGCAAGTGCAGCTAAAAGAGTTGAATGAGCTTCGCGAACATTGACATTTAAACGCACGCCATTAACTTGACCAAATGCCACTGCTTGTAATCCTTGGTTAAGCATACGAATACGATTTTGTTCGCGCTGTATGGTTTTACGAATAATATTCGATACACTCTTCGAGCTAATTGCCAGTTGCTGTTCACGCGAAGTGAGTTCTTCTGTTAAGCGTGACAATTCGATTTCCATCTGTTCAATGGCTTCAATTGGATCGTCAGTTTTAACAATATCTTGGCGAATCCGTTCACGCAAATGAGCATAAACAGCGATATAGAATTGAATTTTACGTTCTGGGCGTTTTGGATCTTCTGATAGTCTTAATACATCCCGTAAATGTTCATTGTCATTAACAGCTAAACGTAACGAACCTAATGCTTTATCTGACATTGAGCGCAATTCATCAGCACTTAAATAAGCAAGTTCACGTCGATGTAAACGCCGTTCAACACTATTTTCTTTAACAAGCCTTAAGACTAAACACCAACCCGCTTTGGCTTGCACTACCTGTTCCCGTAGTTGCTTATAATCTCGCAATGTTTGAGTTAGTCGTTTTTGCAATTGTGTCATTTCGCTTTCGCACATAATGAGTTGCTTTTCAAGCGATGTACAATGTTGACGATTGTTATTTAATTTTTGATGGATTTCATCACGACGTAATCGAGCACGTTCTTCAGTGATCGCATCGGCTTTTACCCCAATTTGTTCAATTTCTTTTTGTAGCTCATTAAGCATATCGCGCTTAGTTTCAAATGCACTTTTAAGCGAAGCTAGCGTTTGGTTATATTGATTGTATTTGTCTTGATACTGTTGCATCTGACTGCGAGCTTCAGTTCTTTGAACTTCGACGACTTCTAATCGAGAACGTAATTTTTCATTTAAATCACTATTTTCATTTAACATACCTGCCGAGTCTTCATAGCTAAAGTGGGCACGACGTTGCATTACTTCAGTTAAGGCAAAAACTTGTTGGCGGATAGTCTGTTGTTGTGCTTTAACTGTATTGTATTGTTCTCGTAAAACCTCATTTTGTTCAGGATCACTTTGTAAAACAGCTAAAATTGGTTCAAGCTCTGAAACGGTATTACGATTACGGCTAACATATTGCGCAGATTCTTGTGCTTGTGCTACTTGTTCACGTAAATCGTCAACCCTATCGGCCAGATCATCATCAGCCAATAAATGCATTTGCGCAACCAAGCGATTTATGGTTGCTAATTGTTCTTTGCAATTAGTAACTTGTTGCTGATTTTGTTTATCAATACTTTCCTGAGACGATAATTGACGTTCAATTTCGTTGCGTCGTGACGAAAGCTTTTGCGCTTCGGCTTCAGGATCAACATCGAAAGCTACAGCTAAATATTGACCAACAAATTGCCCAACATTTTGTTCAATACGTTGTAATTTCTGTAAATCAAATGAGATTGTCGCATAACGTTCATGTAACTCATCACGCTCAGCAGATAGTTTTTCAAGATGAACTTCTCGAGCTGCTCGCCCAAATAGCGGTACTTGAGGAAAGCTTGAGAATCGCCATTGACGATCGCCCGTTTTGACAAGTACCGCTTTATTCATTTCCTCACAATCAAAAACACTATCATCAAATGATGAAGGATCACCTTCGATAAAATAGATATCTTCAGGATAATCTTCATCACTTGCAGTAAGGTTTTCTAATTGCTGTTTAACTAATGATAAATCTGGTACAACAATAGCTTGTCTTGATGGACCATATAATGCAGAAAAGTAAGGTGCATCATCAATTGTTACATCTTCATAAATTTCAGAAAGTAATACACCATTAAATCGTTCTGCTAACGAAGACAAACGGCCATCATCGACACCACTAGGTTGATTTAGTTGTTCAATTTGAACATCTAATTGGTTGCGTCTAAAACTGATTTGATCTCGCTCAGTAACAAGTATTCGCTCTTTTTCTAGCAGTTTTTGCATATGTTGAGTGACATCTTGACTGTTATTAAACTGTTCGCTAGTTTGTTCTTGTAAAGCGATTAATGCATCTTGTGCTTTCAACCATAATGGAGCTTTTTGACGATAATCAGCTATTTTTGATTGAATTTGTTCAAGCTCTTGTCTAAATTCGATACGTTTTTCGCTTGATTCATTAGCCAATACTGCGTTGTTATCAAGTTGTACTTCAAGCTCTTGTTTTAGTTCATCAAGCTCATCATAATTAACTTGGCGACCAATACGTTTGCAAAATTGTGTTAATAATAATTCGGCTTCTTTTTGTTCAAAAAATCGTTGTTCTAGCTCATCTAGTTGTAGCTGTAAATGCTCGGCTTGCTCTGCTTGGTAACATTGTGATGGCCATTGTCTTAATGCTTCTTTCGCTGCCGCAAAAGCATCACTTCGGCTGACATCGCCGACTAATTTAATCACTAATTGATAAGCACGGTCAAATTGATTAATTGCCGCATCAGATACACTTAATTTTTGCTCAAGCTCAAGAATTTGTTCGGTGATCTCTTTTTGTTTTTCTTCAAACAATTCATAGTGATTTTCAATATTACTAATACCTAATTTTGGTAACTGGCATAAACTTTGCGCATTTTTTAATGCTTGTAAAGCCTGTTGGTATTGAATTGCACGAGTTTGTTGAACATCAAGCGCTTGTTGATAATCAGCTAATTGAGTCTTGATTTCGTCAACTTCTTGTTCTGTTTGTTCAACTTGATCACGATAGGTTTGATACTGTTCATTCGCTTCAAGCACCACTTCGTTTTGTTCTTCTAACTTTAAGTTTAAATCATCTAAATCTGCTTGGTAACGATCAATTTTTTCTTGTTGGCGCAGCGCTGTTTGTGCTAAATTGAGGTGATCATTAGCAGCCTGTAAATCGGTTTCCAAATCATTTTGCGCATCTTGATATTCTTTAAGTTCTTTTGCCATTTCAACTTGGCGGTATTGATTGCTTATAAGCAGATCTTGCGTTTTAAACATATCACGACGCAGGCCAAGTACTGATTCTATATGAACCCGGCGTTCATTATTACGGCGCATATAATCAGCTGCCACATAATTAGTTGACTCAGTAATTAAGTGTTTAAATAAGTCACGATCTGATTGAGTTACTCGAATAGCTTCTAACGTCATCCGATTCTCGCGTAATGCGGCTTCCATATCTTGGAAAGCTTTTCGTACACCACTATTTTCTGGTAATAAATAATCACGCAAGGAACGAGTAATGGCACTTGAGATACCACCATAAAGTGAGGCCTCAATCAAACGGTAATATTTACTTCTATCGGATGGAGAGCGTAAGCGTTTTGGTAAAATACCAAAATCAAACATAACCGAATGATAATCAGTAATTGAGTTAAATAGTTTAAAGATAACGCCTTCCATTGATTCGACTTTATCTTTTAACTCTGGTAACGATAAGATTCGCGCTTGTTTATCGTTTAAACGTTCGGTTACTAATTCAGTTGGACTAATACCAACAGGTAACCCCTGTAATAAAAATGGCTTGATGTCGACTTTTTTATCACGCCCTGCTACTTGTTGCAAACGTACACCACAAATAATCCTTTGGTTCCGTGAGTTAATTACGTCCAGCATAGAATAACAGACACCTGGTTTTAATTTACCATGCAAGCCTTTATCTCGTGAGCCTGATGTGGCTCCAGCCTCGGTTGTATTTCTAAAGTGTAATAAAGTTAAGTCGGGTATTAATGCAGTTACAAATGCCGCCATGGTGGTTGATTTACCAGCACCATTACCACCAGATAATGTCGTAACTAATTGGTCAAGCTCAAAAGTTCGTGCAAAAAAACCATTCCAGTTAATTAGCGTTAATGAGTGAAATTTACCGTGTCCAATCATGATTATTCAGTCTCCTCATTAACATCTTCATCTTGTTCTTCATTATTATCATCTAAAATAAGTGCTGATTCGATTTTAATTGCTTCGCCATCTCGAATTAGGCGTAATTGCGCTTCTTGTGCATCATCACTACTTCGTACATCGGCACCAAAACGGAAAATAGACTCGTTGATGCGAAAACGGCTACTGTCATTACCAACAATAAAAAAAATCATACCTAGTCGACGCAGGCGATTTAGCGCTGTTTTCACTTTATCAAATAGTTTTTGGCGATCTAAATCTGAACCTGTTGAACGTTGGTTTACTAATTTGAGTAACTTACTCTCATCGGCTAATGAAACTAGTTCATCAAACAATTCTTGTAAGGTAAAAATCCCTTCATGCGCTAATCTTTCAGGACTTAAATACAAATAACAAAGTACTTTGCCAACAAGCATATCAAGCTCCGATAATACTGAACGAGGAATCAATGTTGTTGAGCGAGGGCGAAGATAGAAAAATCCTTCAGGCGCGCGAATTAGCTCAACATTATAACGTTGATAAAATTGTTCAAGCTCAAGTTGGAAATCCATTAAAAAAGCATGATGATCAAGTTCATCAATACCAATATGGCGGCCAGAGCGTAGTAAACTATCCAGTTCTGGAAAGATCGGATTAGCAATTGCTTGAGCCAACTTAACCGGCATATATTTATCGATGGACGCCTGAGAACTCGCTGCTATACGCCCCATAACTTCATCAAGATGAGGTGCGCTTTGTTGTGTTTCGAAATCGTTAGTATCTGTTGATGACATGTGCTTGTACCTTAGCTCCATAATCGTTAATAGGTTTCCATTCGGCAGGAATTCCAAGCCAATCATCTTCAGCAATACCGAGACGAATAGCCTGATCAATAAATAATCTCGCTATATCAAAATGTTGTTCACGCGGGAACTGAGCCAAATAGTTATGAATGGTAGCGCCCATATCAAGTGGTTTATTTTCTTGCTTAAATACCATTAAATTTTGTTCAATATGAGCAATAATATGTTCTTGAATCTCTTCAATCATTTCAAATTCAAGTTCCGACGGTAATTCCCCAGTTACTTCAGCATCATGTAAAGCCAATTCTTCATCACGCATATCAAGTAAGCGATCGGCATTAGCAAAAGTGAGTGACCAAGGCAGATCAAAGTATCCTTGAATTGATTTTCGTAAACGTTGCGAAAATACACGATTTTTATCTAAATCAATAGCGGTACGAATAAATTTATGAACATGGCGATCATAACCGATCCAAAGGTCAATCGCTTTTTGCCCCCAACCAATAATTCGATCTAGTTTACCTTGCAGATCCATAACGATATTGTTGATTTTATCGAGTTCTGGATTATCAAGCGTCGCATCTTGTATTAAAAGTAAACTGGCTTGTAATTTATCACCTGCAGCAGCTAAAGTATCTTGCAGTTCACGCAATGTTTGTGATGTTTCAGTTAACAATCCTTCACAACTGCTAATTGCTGCTTGCCAATCTTGACTTAATAGAGCAGAAATATTTTGTTTAACATCAGCCTGTTGTTCATCCATCACTCGTTGTGTGATATCGATACTGTCAAAAATTTCAGCGACCGAATATTTTAATGGCGCAAAGACATTTCGATGCCAATGTAAATCATCACCACCTTCGACGGCTGCATCCGCAGCTCGTTTTAATTCTTGCGCAACAATAGATAACTGAATGGATAAGCGCAGCGTTGAAAATTCACGTTGGCGAATATAATAATCAGAAATGCCTATTCCTAATGGTGTTAGACGATAAATAGAAAAACCATCAGTCATATCACTTGTAAATCGGGTAATGAATCGCTGACGTACTAAATCGTTAATTGCATTATTAGCACGGATTGTGATGGTATCTTCACTTTGTTCAAAAATTGACGAAACATGCCTAAAAGCATCAATTAATTCAGATTCGGTCATTTCACCATCAAAGCGTTCGCTATTTAATACGGCAATGGCCAATAAAAAAGCTAACCTTTCAACCGGTAGCGTGATCGAAAAATCATTCTTTTTTGCCCAAGAGACCAGTTCCGGCACTGATTGGGAAAAATCAATCATAAACGTTCCTTAATTCAAGGAGAACAAAATAGAAACATACCGCAGAATATCCATTATTCACGGCATAGACAAAAATGACGTCAATTATATAACAATATAGAGTAATTTTGTAATGGAATTCTAAGAAAGAATTAAAATGGCATCATTTAAATGATTACTGGTATATTTGAATTTATAATAATATTAATTAATAAATATCATTAAAATAAATTAAAATCTTATTTCTTGAATAAAAAACTGATTCCCTACTCGCACTGATGCCTATTTATGCTAAAATCAACACACTCTCTATAAACTAACATAAGGATGTAACAAAATGCATATCGGTATACCTAAAGAACGGTTAGCCAATGAAGCTAGAGTTGCAGCAACTCCTCAAACGGTTGGACAACTGTTAAAACTTGGCTTTACAGTTTCTGTAGAACAAGGAGCTGGACATGCAGCTCATTTTGAAGACCAAGCTTTTATTGATGCTGGAGCAACAATCCAAAACACACAAGATATTTGGCAAAATGATCTAATTTTGAAATTTCACGCACCAACTGATGATGAAATAGCTTTAATGAAAGAGGGTTCAACCCTTATTAGTTATATTTATCCAGCTCAGCATAAAGAATTATTAGAAAAATTAGCCGCCAAAAATATTACTGTCATGGCTATGGATTGTGTTCCACGTATTTCACGTGCGCAATCTTTAGATGCTCTTAGCTCAATGTCTAATATTGCTGGTTATCGTTCAGTTATCGAAGCAGCAAATCAATTTGGTCGATTCTTTACAGGTCAAGTTACTGCAGCAGGTAAAGTGCCCCCTGCTAAAATATTAGTTATTGGAGCAGGTGTTGCAGGCCTTGCAGCAATTGGTGCTGCAGTAAGTTTAGGCGCAATTGTTCGCGCATTTGATACTCGCCCTGAGGTTGCCGAACAAATTAACAGCATGGGCGCTGACTTTTTAGAGTTAGATTTTGAAGAAGAAGCTGGTTCAGGTGACGGTTATGCTAAACAGATGTCAGCGGCCTTTATTGAAGCTGAAATGGCACTATTTGCAGAACAAGCTAAAGATGTTGATATCATCATAACAACTGCACTAATTCCAGGTAAACCAGCTCCAAAACTCATTTCGAAAGAAATGGTTGAATCAATGAAACCGGGTAGTGTTATTGTTGATTTGGCTGCGTTAACTGGTGGTAACTGTGAGTTAACTAAACCAGGTGAGGTTTTCGAAACTGAGAATAATGTAAAAATTGTTGGTTATACTGATTTAGCTAATCGTATGCCAGCACAAGCATCACAGCTTTATGGTACTAATATTGTTAATCTATTAAAACTGCTTGCTAAAGAAAAAGATGGCAATATTGATATCAATTTTGAAGATGTTGTAATTCGTGGTGTAACTGTAGTTAAGGATAAAGAAATCACTTGGCCAGCACCACCAATTCAAGTATCAGCTCAACCTCAGAAAAAAACTTCTGAGCCAATTGCTAAACCTGAACCAAAAACAATGGATCCACGTAAAAAATATGGAATTTTTGCATTAGCCATTCTTGCCTATTTCTGGCTTGCGAATTCTGTACCTGAAAGCTTTTTAGGGCATTTCACTGTTTTTGCATTATCTTGCGTTGTTGGTTACTACGTAGTGTGGAATGTTACACATTCTTTACATACACCACTCATGTCGGTAACTAATGCGATATCCGGAATTATATTAGTCGGAGCAATATTACAAGTCGGTGATGATAATGGCTTAACTACGGCAATTGCCTTTGTTGCTATTTTGATTGCTAGTATCAATATTTTTGGTGGATTCTTTGTTACGCAAAGAATGCTAAAAATGTTCCAACGTGGCAAGTAAGAGAGGGAATAAACCATGAGTAATGGAATCATTCAAGCAGCCTATGTTATCGCTGCATTACTTTTTATCTTTAGTTTACGTGGTCTTTCTAACCAAGAATCAGCCAAATCAGGAAATATCTACGGTATGATTGGTATGGCTATCGCTCTTATTGCTGCAGTTGCAAGTATTAAAGGTGGATTACACTGGATCGTAATCGCAATGATTATTGGTGCAGCAATTGGGTTATATCTTGCTAAGAAAGTTGAAATGACGCAAATGCCAGAACTTGTTGCGCTACTTCATAGCTTTGTTGGTATGGCTGCGGTTCTAGTTGGCCTAAACAGCTATTTAGATCCACACATTCAAAATTTTCAAGGCGGGGAGTTAACCGTACATTTAGTTGAGATTTTTGTTGGTGTCTTTATCGGCGCAGTAACCTTCTCCGGCTCTGTTGTCGCATTTGGTAAATTAAATGGACGCATTAGCTCAAAACCACTTTCTATTCCTAATAAACATTATTGGAATTTAGCTGCAATTGTTGTTTCTATCATTTTAATGTTTACCTTCATTGAAGTAGAAAGCGGAGCTGGTGCACTTATTAGTCTATTAATTATGGCAATAATTGCATTTGTATTTGGCTTCCACCTTGTCGCTTCAATTGGTGGTGCTGATATGCCTGTTGTAATCTCAATGCTAAACTCTTATTCTGGTTGGGCTGCAGCAGCAGCAGGCTTTATGTTAGGCAACGATCTATTAATTGTAACAGGCGCATTAGTTGGTTCATCAGGTGCAATTCTTTCATATATTATGTGTAAAGCAATGAACCGCTCATTTATCAGTGTTATTGCCGGTGGATTTGGTAGTGATGGCAGTTCAGCAAGTTCATCTGATGAAGAACAAGGTGAATACCGCGAAATGCAACCAGCGGAAGTTGCTCAAACATTAAAAGAAGCACGTTCTGTTATCATTGTTCCGGGGTATGGTATGGCTGTTGCGCAAGCTCAAGGAGCTGTCAGTAATATTACAGAAAAACTACGTGGTATGGGGATAGAAGTTCGTTTTGGTATTCACCCCGTTGCAGGGCGTTTACCTGGGCATATGAACGTATTATTAGCTGAAGCAAAAGTGCCTTATGATATTGTATTAGAAATGGATGAAATCAATGATGACTTCCCTGATACTGATGTTGTTTGGGTAATTGGAGCTAATGATACAGTTAACCCAGCGGCAGAAGAAGATCCTAATAGCCCAATAGCAGGCATGCCTGTTCTTGAAGTTTGGAAATCAAAGACTGTTATCATTTCTAAACGTTCAATGAATACTGGTTATGCAGGCGTACAAAATCCACTATTTTTTAAAGAAAATAGCTATATGTTATTTGGTGATGCGAAAGACAGTGTTGAAAAAGTACTACAAAGCCTTTAATGAGTAATTCATTAAATATACTGTGGCTCCTGCCGCAGTATATTTCTAAAATATAGGCGCTTAATTTAAATTCGCTTTAGCTAAAAAATCGATTATTCGATTTGTTATTTCACGGCGTATCTCTGTCCTTGTGCGATTTCCACCATCTTTACAAATGATTGCTTCTCCTTTAGCCTCTTGCTCTAAGATATTTATAGCACTTGATTTACAAATTTTTATAGAACTAAAATGCATTGCATCAGGTATAGAAACGCTGAGTTGTTTACATTCATGATTAAAATAATCCTCTAACGGCTTTCCTATTGGTTTATGGGTAGGTGGTTTTTGTCGATTTTTGCTTGATACGCTAGTTATCGCAGTTTATCTACATAAACATTTATCTAACCAACAAAGACAGCGCCATTTTTGTCAAGAAGTTTCAGGAACGCCCTGTGTTTATGTAAAAAAAACAAAAAATCATATTTATACCAACAAGCAAAAATTCTCTAGTTTGCTGTTTGGTTTTATTTTTAAGTAAAGGTAAACCTTTGGTATCAACCTGCAGCATTTCTCTCAGGTAGGTTTTGTTATCGCCTTTAGCTTACTGTTTTAATTTATCTCCAATAGATTTTTCAAGTTTAACCAGATTCTTAATTCCCTAACTAATGGTTTTATTGCGTTTAAAATTATTTTACATCTCTATGACGCATAAATTTCACTCAACTAAGTGATATTTTTTAAGCTTGTCATAATAATATCTTTAAAAATTATCTAAATAGGAGTAGATTATTTTTTTCAGTAAAAATAAAAAAAGAGTAAAATTATGGTAAATTTCCAAAAATCCAACAAATTGGATAATGTTTGTTATGACATCCGAGGACCAATCCTTGAACACGCAAAACGATTAGAAGAAGAAGGTCAAACAATCTTAAAACTCAACATTGGAAATCCAGCCCCATTCGGTTTTGCCGCGCCAGATGAATTATTGGTTGATGTTATTCGCAATTTACCTGCATCACAAGGGTATTGTGATTCAAAAGGACTTTACTCTGCACGAAAAGCAATTATGCAACATTATCAGGCTAGAGGGATCACAAGCTTGGATGTTGAAGATATTTATATTGGTAATGGCGTATCTGAGCTTATTGTTCAGTCCATGCAAGCATTACTTAACACTGGTGATGAAATACTTGTGCCTATGCCAGACTATCCATTATGGACAGCGGCGGTTAGCTTGTCTGGAGGTAACGCCGTACATTATCTTTGTGATGAAGAAGCAAACTGGTCGCCAGATTTAGATGATATTAAACAAAAAATCACACCAAGAACAAAAGGTATTGTCATTATTAACCCGAATAACCCAACGGGAGCTGTTTATAGTAAAGAAGTATTACTTGAGATCGCAGAAATAGCTCGTCAAAATAACTTAATTATTTTTGCTGATGAGATTTACGACAAAATTTTATATGATGATGCTGTGCATCATTCCATTGCTGCATTAGCACCAGATTTATTTGTCATTACTATGAGTGGGCTGTCAAAAACATATCGTGTAGCTGGATTTAGGCAAGGTTGGATGGCGCTTTGTGGCCCAAAACACCATGTAAAAGGCTATATTGAAGGTTTGAATATGCTTGCTTCCATGCGTTTATGTGCTAATGTGCCATTACAACATGCTATTCAAGGAGCGCTAGGCGGCTACCAAAGTATTAATGAATTTATCACTCCTGGCGGACGTTTGTACGATCAATGTATGCTAGCATGGCGTTTGCTTAATGATATTCCTGGAGTTTCATGCACCAAACCACAAGGTGCATTGTATTTATTTCCAAAACTTGATCAAAAAAAGTTTAATATTCACAATGATCAGAAATTAGTTTTAGATTTTTTATTACAAGAAAAAGTCTTACTTGTGCAAGGAACTGGTTTTAACTGGCATAAACCAGATCATGTTAGGATGGTTGCTTTACCTCATTTAGGTGAACTTGAAGATGCTATTGGAAGGTTTGCTAAATTTTTATCTCAATATAAACAGTAAAAGAAAATTTTAATTAAATCCCCCAATATAATTGGGGATTGTACTATTAAATTAACCCCATTATCTATAATTCAAATCGCATTAATTGATATTCCTGGATTCAAACATGAAGTGCAATTTTAGACACGGTGGAGTGAAGAAAGTAGGAAGGTGATTTATACTAGCCCCTTCGCACCACCACAGTTTGGAGATTGCTATGTATTATAATCACCTTTCTGGGAAGGAAAGATACCAGATTTTTGTATTATTACAAGCTGGAAAGAATAAAAAGAGATAACGCAGCTACTCAATAGACATCCTTATCAAGCCTATCAAGCACATGAGGCGGTGACACTTGCTAGGAAAAGGCGAAAAAACAGCGGTAATGGTAAGGCAATAGAGTATTCGGTATGGCGTCAAGTTGAAAAATACCTCATGCTTTATTACAGCCCAGAGCAGATTGCTGCACGTTTAAAGAAAATCAGCGTCCAATCAGTCTATAACTACCTTTATCAAAATAAAGCACGCTATGAACAATTCAAACCTTATCTAAGGCGAAAAGGTAAAGCTTATCGGCATTGCAAGGCACCGAGTATTAAAGAAGGAGGCCGTCGATATAAACGGCCAATTAAACAACGTCCAAGTTATGTAGAAAGCCGGAAAACGCAAGGACATTGGGAGGGCGATACCATAATTAGCCGTAAAGATAAGCAAGCATTATTGACGTTAGTTGAGCGCAAAACTGGACTAGTACTCATTGAACGCCTCAATCAACGTACCGCCGCCAAAACGAGAGATATGATAATAAAATTGCTAACGCCGTTTAAAAAGATGGTTAAAAGCATCACCTTTGATAATGGGATGGAATTTAATTATCATCATGCGATTGAGCATTATTTAAATACTAGCGTATACTTTGCGGAGCCTTATAAAAGCTGGCAAAGAGGCACAAATGAAAACACCAATGGCTTAATACGTCAGTTTATACCAAAGTCAGCGGCCATTTCATTAGTTGACGACGAACAGATAAAGAAAATACAATATCTATTGAACACACGCCCAAGAAAACGGCATAAGTTTAAAAGCCCTGCCTCCTTTTATTCGAAGGAGTTAAGACAAATTGCACTTCATGGTGGAATCTAGGTGATTTACCTAACTGCCCACTAAAATAGTATAACTGATTATTTATAACTTTTATTAGTTTTTGCCTTTACTTCTTGCATTGTCTGTAAAATTCGATGATAGTTATCAAGCCTTGATGGGGCAATTTGACCGTCTTGCATTGCTTTTTGTAGCAAACAACCTGGCGTATCAAGGTGATTACAATCACGAAAATGGCAACCACCTAAATAATTGTCAAATTCTTTAAACCCCCTAATTACCTGTTCTGGCTCTAAATGCCATAAACCAAATTCGCGGATCCCTGGTGAGTCTATAATATCGCCACCATTTGGTAAGTGGTAAAGCCGAGAGGATGTGGTTGTATGTTGACCAAGACCTGATATTTCTGAAATATCTCCAGTCATCACTGATTGTGATTGATGAGGTAACAGTAAATTAATAATACTTGATTTACCCACACCAGATTGCCCAACTAAAATAGAAACCTTACCTTGCAAGGCATCTTGCAATACCGCAATACCTTGTTGATTTTGGCATGAAACATATAATAATTGATAACCAATATGAGTATAAATCGCCAATTGTTTTTCAACATCAGCGCGTTGCTGATCATTGAGTAAATCAATTTTGTTTAAAACAATAATCGGTTGTATATCAGTATTTTCACAAGCCACTAAATAGCGATCGATAATATTTAGTGATAGTTCTGGCAAGACAGCCGAAATAATCACGATTTGATCAACATTTGCGGCAACGGGTTTAACACCATCATAAAAATCAGGCCGAACAAGTTCAGAATGCCGAGGATGAACCGCTTCAATGATGCCATTGGTGTTCGGCTCTAAACTTTCGCGCCACAAAACTTTATCGCCAGTGACTAACGACGGTAACGTGCGCCGAATACTACAACGATAAATAAGGCCGGCATCATCTTCGACATCAGCCGATTTACCAAAACGACTGATCACCACGCCATCACGAGGGGATGAAAAATTTGATAGACTTTCATCTTGTTTTATAGCTAATCGTTGCTGGTGTTTTGCCGCTACGCGCCTTTTTTGATTTTGGGAGAGTTGATTTTTTGCCATAGCACTCATTTTTTACTAAAACAGATTGTCAGTTATGCTACACTACTCAGTATCAAAAAGAAAATGTCTATCGCAAATTATGAGCAAACAACCACAAATTAACAGTAGCAATCTTATTTGGATCGATCTTGAAATGACAGGACTTAATCCAACCACTGATCGCATTATTGAAATTGCAACCATTGTTACCGATTCTAATTTAAATATCCTTGCTGAAGGACCAGTCATTGCCGTTCATCAATCTGATGAGCAATTAGCATTAATGGATGAATGGAATCAAAATACCCACGGCAAATCAGGACTTATTGAGCGTGTTCGTACAAGTACTATTAGCGAACAACAAGCAGAACAACAAACCATCGAATTTTTAAAACAATGGGTACCTGAAAACTGTTCACCAATTTGTGGTAATACTATTGGGCAAGATCGTCGTTTTTTATTTAACTATATGCCTAATTTAGAACGTTATTTTCATTATCGTTATTTAGATGTTAGTACAATTAAAGAATTAGCTAAACGCTGGAAACCTGAAATGTTAAAAGGGATTAGCAAACAGAGTTCGCACCAAGCGCTTGATGATATTCGTGATTCGATTGCCGAACTGGTTTATTACCGCGAACATTTTTTTGATCTAACCCAATAATTAGCATGCAAATTTTATATACTGTTTTATTATATTTGATTCAACCCTTTGTTTGGCTCAGGCTACTTTGGCGTAGCTGTAAAGCGCCTGCTTACCGTAAGCGTTGGCTTGAACGCTATGGTTTTTGCCAAAATAAAGTTGAATCTAACGGTATTTTACTGCATGCCGTATCAGTGGGGGAAACGATTGCCGCTATCCCACTAATCGAAGCATTGCAACAACAATATCCTAATTTACCTATCACCGTAACCACTATGACGCCAACAGGCTCAGAGCGAGTGAAATCGTTACTCGGTGATAGTGTTCATCATGTTTATTTACCTTATGATTTGCCTTGCGCAATAAATCGTTTTTTAAAAACCATTCAGCCCAAATTAGTGATTATTATGGAAACTGAACTTTGGCCTAATTTTATTTGTCAGTGTTACAAACGAAATATTCCGCTGGTTCTTGCCAACGCTAGATTATCAGAACGATCAGCTAACCGATATCGCAAACTAGGACGAGCGATTAGCCATTTACTATCAAAAATCAGCGCCATTGCCGCACAAAATAAGCAAGACGGAGAGCGTTTTGTATCACTGGGTTTGCCGAGTGATCATTTAGCCATAACCGGTAGTATTAAATTTGATATTGATTTAACGGCTCAACAGCAGCAAAAAATTGCAATGCTAAAACAACAATGGCAATTAAATCGCCCTGTCTTTATTGCTGCAAGTACACATAGTGGCGAAGATGAAATCATCTTGTCTGCCTTTGAACGATTATTACAAACATGCCCTGATTTGTTATTAATCGTTGTTCCCCGCCACCCTGAACGCTTTAAAACCGTCGAAAAATTAATTAATGACCGCGGGTTAAATTATATCAACCGCAGTAGCAACCAAGTTCCGACTAAACAAACACAAGTCATTTTGGGCAATACAATGGGAGAGTTAATAGAACTTTATGGCATTGCTGATATTGCCTTTGTTGGAGGTAGTTTAGTGAAGCATGGTGGGCATAACCCATTAGAGCCAGCACTCCACCACATCCCAATCATTAGTGGCGAGCACTTTTTCAATTTTAAAGTTATTTGTGAACAGCTCATTTCAGCTAACGGGATGATCATTTGTGCTAGCTCAGCAGACGCCCTTTATTCGGCGGTTAATACGCTTTTGGCAAATAAAAGTAATAGTCAGCAAATTGGTGAACAGGCATATCAAGTATTAAAACAAAATCAAGGGGCACTGGATCGGCTGCTTAACATTATCAACCATTATCTTTACTCTAAATAAGGATTGCTTGTGGAAAAAAAACAAGGTCTATTATTGGTTAATTTAGGCACGCCAAGTGCAGCAACGCCAGATGCAATAAAGCAGTATTTAACTGAGTTTTTGCTCGATCGGCATGTAGTTGATTTACCTAAGCTGTTTTGGTCACCCATTTTAAAGTATATTGTGATACCTAAACGAGTACCTTATATTATTCACCATTACCAAAAAATTTGGATAAATGGCGCATCACCTTTATTACATTACAGCCAATTATTATGTAACAAGTTACAGCAGCGTTTACCTAATATCCAATGTGAATTAGCCATGACCTATGGCGAACCGGATATGCAAACGGCGTTGAACAAGCTTCAATCATGCTCAAAAATTACCGTATTGCCACTCTTTCCACAGTATTCCACAACCACAACTCTGGCAGTACTTGACAAACTTAAACAAATTATCGCCTCTGATCAAATCATCGATAACATCTGCTATATTCGTGATTATGCTGATCATCCAAGTTATATTAATGCACTTTATTTACAAATTAAGCAGGCTTTTGAAGATCAAGGAGAGCCTGAAGTGCTCGTACTTTCTTATCATGGTATTCCAGAGAGCTATATTCACAAACGAAAAGAAGATTATATTAAACGTTGTGAAATGACCACACAGTTATTAATCGAAAAATGTCGAGCAAATGGTATAAATCGACCAATCCAAATGGCGTACCAATCCAAATTTGGTAAAGGTAAATGGGTTACACCAAGTACCAGTGACACACTACAAACACTAGCGCAAAGTGGCGTTAAAAACGTGCACGTTATCTGCCCGGGTTTCTCGGTAGATTGTATTGAAACCCTTTATGAAATTGATGAAGAAAATCGAGAACTGTTTTTTAATGCAGGCGGAAAAATGTTTTATTATATTCCTGCATTAAATGAGAGCGACTTACAGATTAGTTTTATCATAGAGCTAATTAATCATACTCAACCGCTTACATTTAAAAACTTATACTCAAACTCATAGTCTCCTAAAATTTTTTACATAAGTAATGTGACTTAAAAAGATTATGCAAGACTGGTGATTGTAAATGTTCAAATGATTCAAATTTACAAATATTAATGCTAAATAGCTGTCTATCTCTCCTATAATTTATGGCGTATGATAGGATATTATTAATAATTGAGTATCTGAGCACTGAGGAGTAAATAAAATGAAAATCATCATCATTGGCGCTCAAGCCGCAGGCGCAAGTGCCGCCGCAAAAGCCAAAAGAATGAACCCAGAGGCAACCATCCGTATTTATGAAAAATCAAATATTGTCTCGTTTGGCGCTTGTGGTTTACCCTATTTCATTGGTAACCACTTTACTGATGCCAATGAAATGATATCTCGAACACCAGAACAATTTCAAAAAGATGGTATTGAAATTAAAACGTTACATGAAGTAATGGCGATTGATGTTAATCAAAAAAAATTAACCATTAAAGATCACAATACTGGGCATTGCTTTGATGACAGCTACGATAAATTATTATTGGCGGTTGGCGCAAGTCCTATTATGCCGGTTTTTAAAAATGGTCAGCTAAAAAATATTTTTACATTACGTGATCTGCGCGATGGATTAGCAATCAAACACGTATTATCAGACCAAAATACCCAAAATGTTATTGTTGTCGGTGCTGGCTATATTGGGCTTGAAATCGCTGAATCGCTGGTCGCCTTACAAAAAAAGGTTAAATTGATTCAATTGGATGACAGAATCCTTGTCGATGCGTTTGATGAACAAATTACCGACCTAATTGAAGATAATATTAAACAACATTGCGACCTACACTTGCAAGAGCGAGTACTTGGCTTTGAAGGCTCACACAATGTCACGCATGTGATTACCGATAAAGGACGATATCCCGCTGATATGGTTATTATTGCAACGGGAGTAAAACCAAATAGTGATATCTATAAAGGTCTTAACATCAACACACTTGAAAATGGTGCCATAATCACTAACAGCTTTGGACAAACTAATATGGCAGATATTTATGCCGCTGGCGATTGCACCGCGCTTTACCATAAAGTTAGCCATTCAATGGTATATATCCCGCTCGCCACAGGAGCAAACAAGCTTGGTAAAATTGTAGGCGAAAATTTAGGTGGTGGACATTGCGAATATCCCGGCACGATTGGCACTTCAGCGTTAAAAGTTTTTGATATCGAAGCAGGGCGCACTGGTTTAACTGAAAACGAAGCCAAAAAAGCCGCAATCCCCTATAAAACTGTCATAGTTAAAGATAAAAATCACAGTAATTATGTTGCTAGGCAAACAAGTGTAACAGCAAAACTTATTTATCATGCCGATACCCGCGTGATTTTAGGTGGACAAATAGCCGGTGGGCAAGGCGCGGTATTAAGAGTGAACACGTTAGCAACCGCTATATGGGCGAATGTGAAAATTGATGAATTGGCCATGATGGATTTTCTGTATGCGCCACCTTTTTCCAGACCTTGGGATATTTTAAATATTGCCGGCTCTATAGCCAAATAAGCAGCATTAATGTATTTATAGTTAAACAGAAAGTCATGTGATTAAATATAGATTGTTAACCAGATAATTGAATTATCAAAAGAGAGGCTAATTATGTCAGATGCCATTTTTCAGGGGACTTTTTTTGAAAAGTTCCTATCAATTACTCATTATCAAACGCTCATTGGTATTGGGCTACTTCTCATCTGTTTTTTTGCGGTGATGAAACCGTTACAAGATAAAAAAGTCAATTTTTCAGTTCGTATGTTAGTTGGCTTAATCCTTGGTGCTGTACTTGGCTTAGGCATTCAAGCTGTAGCGGGCTTTCCTGATACATCAACCCTCTGGATGCAAGAAACCGCAACATGGTATGGGCTATTTGGTCGAGCATTTATTGCCTTTATCCGAATGTTAGTGATACCACTTATTTTTGTATCGATTGTTAAAGTGATTATCGACTTTTCGGGCAAAAAAAATCTACCTCAAATTGCATTTAGAGGGATTTTTTGGTTACTGTTTACAACAGCCATTGCCTGTGTCGTTGGTATTTTGCTAGCGAATCTATTTGCTTTAGGTGAAATAAGCTCAAGCTCTGTACATCAAGCCCAAGCAAAACAATACACTAATATTATTGATACCTTTATAAATCTAATCCCAAGTAATATTATTGCCTCAATGGTAAATGAAAACATTGTTGGATTAGTCATTTTCTCGGCTTTAATGGGGCTTGCCGCTAATAGAATGGAAAAGAAAAATCCACAACCTATTGCACTCTTTAAAACATTTATCGAAGCGCTTTACAAAATCGTGATGTCCATTGCAATGACAATCATAAAATACATGCCTTACGCAGTCATTGCGTTACTGGCTCGCACCATTATTTCTAATGGAATACCGGCTATTATTCAGGTTTCTAGCTTTGTTGCCGCCATCTATATTGCCACATTGATTATGTTAATTGTGCATATTGCCATTGTTTCGATTCATGGTATTTCACCAACTATGTTTATAAAAAAAGCGCTAGGAACATGGTTATTAGCCTTTACTAGTCGCTCATCAGTTGGCTCATTACCAATGACTATCTCAACGTTAACCATTCGAATGGGAGTGAATACCGGCACTGCAAATTTAGTCGGCTCACTTGGCAGTACAATGGGAATGAATGGGTGTGCAGGTTTTTTCCCTGCTTTACTTGCCGTGATGGTAGCCCATATGGTTGGCATTGAAACAAATATCCAATTTTATATTATGCTTGTCATTGTGGTCGTTATTGGTTCAATCGGCATCGCCGGCATTCCCGGCACAGCAACAGTTGCCGCAACTGTTGTTTTATCGGGGATGGGGATGGCCGAATACTTCCCATTAATTGGGATGGTTTTAGCCGTGGATCCAATTATTGATATGGCAAGAACTTTAGCCAATGTATCTGGCGCTATGACAGCGGCAGTGGCAACCGATCGTGAAATTGGCCTTATGGATATGGCTGTGTATAACGATCCTAATATTACTCTTGAAAATGAGCAGCCCTAAAAGTGATCCTCGCAAAAAGCGGACATACCATGTTTTGTCATTATATTTCTGAGTTGGCTATACAGTATTTACATATGAATTGTCATTTTAATGAAAGATTGACTTAACAAAACTATTTCTAAAAATGAGGGGAAATAACTTTTGAATTGAATTATTTTAGGAGATAGTTACAAAAATGAGCAGCAGTTTATATTTTTGAGGAAGTCTTGTTACATAGCAAATGCATTAATAAACTTAGCTGAGGAAAAATAGCTAATACCAGAGCGATTGAAAAATTATTTTATTCATCGGACTCACATTTTCCTAAAATAACTTGTAATAGTCTTCACTCAATCTGACATTTTAGTTATTTTATAACACAAAAGGAGAGTCAGAAATGAATCAAACCGCCAAAATCATTAAACCTAAATTAGGACTTTTAGAATTAGCTAAGCAACTCGGTAACGTTCAACAAGCTTGCAAAGTCATGGGATACAGTCGAGATAGCTATTATCGCTTTAAAAAACTGTATGAGCAAGGGGGTGAGCTTGCGCTTCAAGAAATCAGTCGTAAAAAGCCTATCGAAAAAAATCGGGTAGAGCCACATATAGAACAAGCCGTTGTCAATATGGCCTATGAATATCCAGCTTATGGGCAACATCGGGTTGCCAATCAACTCCGCCAAGAAGGCATCATGGTGTCAGGGAGTGGTGTACGCTCTATTTGGCTACGTCACGATTTAGAAAGTTTTAAAAAACGCCTAATTGCGCTAGAAACCAAAGTGGCACAAGAAGGATGTGTGCTCACGGAAAATCAATTACAGCCCTTGAAAAAGCCAAAGCATCAAAAGAAGCGCATGGTGAAATTGAGACACATCATCCGGGTTATTTATGTGCACAAGATACCTACTATGTAGGGCACATTAAAGGCATAGGGAAAATATACCAACAAACATTTATTGATACCTATTCCAGACTCGCTTTTGCTAAAGTCTATACCGAAAAAAACAGTCTGATTGCAGCCGATATGCTCAATGATAAAGTGCTTTCTTTCTTTTACAGCGAACAAGTCCCCCTTTTACGCATTCTTACCGACCGAGGGACGGAATATAATGGCCATAAAAAGAGCCATGCTTATGAACTTTATCTTAATCTAGAAGATATTGAACACACCAAGACCAAAGCCTACAGCCCACAAACTAACGGTATTTGTGAGCGATTCCATAAGACGATGAAAACAGAATGTTATGATATTTTATTTCGACGTAAGATTTACACACAATTGAGTGAAATACAAAACGATATTGAGCAATGGCTTGAGTTTTACAATCGAGAAAGAGCACACTCTGGAAAATATTGTTATGGGAAGACACCATGGCAAACATGGAATGATGCAAAGGGATTGGTTAAGGAAAAGCAATTGGAGAATTTATTTTGCTCATCGGACACGCATTTTGTTAAAATGAAAGCCGATGAGTAATACGTGTCTGTCAGATTAAGTTTGAGCTACTACAGCGCCAGTTAGCTAGTTGCATAGCTAGCATAATCTGTTCCTACCAACAAACAATAAAGTAGATAATGCAGAAGATACGTCCAATCTATGAAATGAAAGGGAATCGTATTTAGTATGATGTTTCATCACTAAAGCAATATAATCAACAACTGACTTCGCCATATTTACCTAAATTCCTTTATAAAGTATTAAGAAATCGAAAAATATATGCATTTGCTTATTTCAAGAGAGGTTATTTTATCATCTATGACAGGTAAGGCAATATTTTTTTGTTATCCCAAATAAGGTTATCAGCTATTTTTATATTCGTCTCGATATTTGCTTTAGTACGTTAAGATAGAGGCAAGTATATTAGATAAGCAAAACAAGCATCGATTAATTTAAGGGGAAGTAATTTTTGTATTTTGTTATATTATTATAAAAAAATACAATGTGATATAAAAATCGGTTACTTAGCAACTAACCGATTTTATTGATTATGGTTTATTGATTTTTTATCGCATTGATAATATTAGTTGTTGAGCAACCGTCTTCAAAGTTAAGTACTTTAACGCATCCACCTGCAGCAATAACTTCTTTACCCCCTGCTATATCTTCCGGTTTATAATCGCCACCTTTGACTAAGACATCAGGTAAGATATTAGCAATGAGTCGTTGTGGGGTTTGTTCTTCAAATGGAACAACCCAATCAACCGAATCAAGCGCACCTAGTACAATCATTCGTTGCATGAGTGGGTTAATCGGTCTCAATTCTCCTTTTAGTTTTTTAACCGAAGCATCGCTATTTACTGCAACAATTAGTCGATCGCCAAGTTTTCGAGCATTTGCCAAATAAGAAACATGACCTGCATGTAAAATATCAAAACAGCCATTAGTCATGACAATCTTTTCACCACGCATGCGTGCTTTTTTGACTTCTTCTTTTAGTTCGTCTTCACTCATAACGCCAAAGCCATCATCAGCACGGGCGCGGATGGCGTTTTCTAATTCAACTTGTGAAACGGTCGATGTGCCAAGTTTGCCCACAACTACGCCTGCTGCGGCATTGGCTAAAAAGCAGCTTTCTTCTAAAGACTGCCCTGCGGCTAAGGAAGCAGCTAAGGTTGCAATAACAGTATCGCCAGCGCCAGTGACATCAAAGACTTCTTTGGCTTGAGTTGGTAAGTGGTAAATCGGTTTGTTTAATTGGAGTAGTGTCATGCCCTTTTCACTACGAGTGACAAGCAAGGCTTTGAGATCATACTTTTTGATAAGCTGATAACCTTTTTCGACAATCTCTTCTTCATTTTGACAATGTCCAACTACCGCTTCAAATTCAGTCATATTTGGTGTTAATAATGTTGCACCACGGTAGCGCTCAAAATCGGTACCTTTGGGGTCGACTAAAATCGGTACATTGGCTTGATTTGCTAACTTAATCATTGCTTGAACTGCTGATAATGCACCTTTAGCATAGTCCGACAGAACTAACACTTTATTGGTCTTCAAGGCTGTTTGAATACGTTCAAGAAGAGGCGCAGGATCGACATTACCAAAACCTTCTTCGAAATCGATTCGAATCAATTGTTGATTGCGTGACAAAACCCGTAGTTTGGTGATAGTTGGGTGCGTTGAAACAGAAACAAAATCAAATTGTACTTTGTGTTTACTTAGCTGTTCATCAAGAACTTTAGCAGGTTCATCAATGCCAGTTAATCCAATCAGTCGTGCGTTACCACAAAGTGAAGTTATATTCATTGCAACATTAGCTGCACCACCAGGTCTTTCTTCTAAAGAGTCAATTTTAACTACAGGCACTGGAGCTTCGGGTGATATGCGATTAGTTCCCCCATACCAATAGCGATCTAACATAATATCACCGACAACTAATACATTGGCACGATTAAAATCTGGTAATGATGTTTTCATTATTAATGCTTATCCTTTACTTATCATTTTAACCACTATTCCCTTATTTATTGTTCATTATTTGAGTCATGATAATACTCATCGTCATTGTCTTTTTTGCGTGGTTGATAGAACCTTGCAAAAAAAGTACCAATTTCAAACAGTAAACAGATAGGTACAGCTAATAATATTTGTGAAAATACATCTGGTGGTGTAACAAACATGGCAATGGCAAATACACCAACAATAATATATGGGCGTTTTTTGCGCAAACTTTTAGGTGTAGTAATACCTGTCCAACAGAGTAAAATAATCGCAACAGGCACTTCAAAAGCAAAACCAAACACCACAAAAAGAGTCATAACAAAATCAAGGTATTTAGTAATGTCGGTATTAATTGCAACGTCAATGGGTGCGGTATGAATAAAAAAGTAAAATGCGAGTGGAAACACCACAAAGTAAGCAAATGCTATACCCATATAAAAAAGGATCGTGCTTGATACAATTAGGGGCATAACCAAGCGTTTTTCATGCTGATAGAGTGCTGGTGCAATAAAGCCCCAAACTTGGTATAACACATACGGTATAGAGATAAATATTGCCACCACTGCAGTTAGTTTAATCGGTGTAAAAAATGGCGCAGCAATATCGGTTGCGATCATACTACTACCTTGAGGTAACTGGCTAATGAGCGGATTGGCAACAATATGATAAATATCATTAGAAAAATAGAGCAAACAGGCTAATACTAGCAAAATACAGATAATTGAGCGTAAAAGCCGTGTTCTAAGTTCAACAAGGTGGCCAATTAATGGTTGAGTAGCGTCGTCTGTCATGATTTTTTATCTGAATTTGTTTGTGAATCAACTTGTGTTTGTGGTTCGATTTGTGTTGCCGAGCTGATTTCGTTTTTTAATGACTCAGCTACACGTTTTAAGTCATCAATAGATTCTTGAATTTCGGGTGTAAGTGTTGTTAGTCCACTTTGTTCGGCTTTTTTTAGGCTATCTTGCAATTCTTGCAATTTTAGCTCTTTATTTAATTCTAACTGTACCGTGGCTGACATTCGGCGTAATACTTTTATCCACCCTGCCACGGTTTTTATTGCAATAGGCAATCGTTCTGGCCCTAATACCACCAGACCAATAATTAATACTAATAATAATTGCCCAAAGCTGATGTCAAACATGGGTTACTCTTTTTTGTTATTATTGGTATTAGAATCAGATGAGTCGGTATTTTCGATTTTTTGTGAATTATCACTATCTTTTTTACCGTCATCATCACTCATCGCTTTTTTAAAGCCTTTAATTGACTCACCAAGATCTGAGCCTAATGAACGTAATTTTTTTGTTCCGAATAATAATACTACTACAGCTATTAATATAAGTAGTTGCGGCAAGCTTGGCATCATGATGGTTGTCTCCAATAGTGGTATTTAACCAAATTATACACGTAAATTATAATATTCCAATATGTCCAACTTAATGTGTATTGTTAATACCCAGTTTTAATTTATTATTAGTATAGTAATACATAAAGCACAAACTAATCCTAGCATTCCACATAGGTTTCGTTCACGTTTTTTGCTTCGCTGTAGTTGTTGTTCAATTTGCTTTAATTGCGCATCCATCTGTTTGGTGATGCGTTCGTAGTCGTTTAATTTATCTGGCAATTGAGGCAATATGTTGCGCCATTTAGGTAGTGATCCCCAAGCTTGTTGTAGTATTTTTTTTGCGCTGTATTTATCTTGATACCACTCCTCTAAAAAAGGTTTTGCCGTTTGCCATAAATCAAGCTCAGGGTAAAGCTGACGACCAAGCCCTTCAATATAAAAAAGCGTTTTTTCAAGAAGTGTAAGTTGCGGTTGAATGTCCATTTCAAATTGCCCTGCTACTTGAAATAATTGCAGTAAAATTTGTGAAAATGAGATTTCAGCCAGTGGTTTGGCAAATGCAGGCTCACAGACATTGCGCATTGCCATTTCAAGTGCGATAACATCGGTTGTTGCAGGAACCCAACCTGATGCAATATAGGTTTCAGCTATTTTTTGATAATCTCGATTAAAAAATGCTAAGAAATTTTCAGCAAGGTAGTGCTGGTCGTCATCGCTCAATATACCAACAATGGCACAATCAATGCCAATATAGCGTGGATTTTGTGGATCGGTAATATCAACAAAAATATTACCTGGATGCATATCAGCGTGGAAAAAGTTATCACGAAAAACTTGAGTGAAAAAGGCTTGAACTCCACGTTCTGCAAGTAATTTCATATTAACATTATGTTGTTTAAGCTGGTCAATATCAGCGATCGGCACGCCTTTAATACGCTGTTCAACTAGAATATTTTTTCGACATAAATCTTGGTATACATAAGGAATATACAGAATATCGCTATTGATAAAATTATCGCGTAGTCTTGCTGTGTTGTAAGCCTCTTTGCGTAAATCTAGCTCTTTTAGTAGAGTTATTTCATAATCATGCACAATTTCAACCGCGCGTAATCTTTCGCCTGATTTTATTCGTTTTGTAAATTGGTTGGCAACCCAATACATTAAACCTATATCGGCTTGGATAACAGGTAAAATATTAGGCCGTAAAACTTTGATAACAACCTCGGCATTGCTAGACTTTAATATCGCCGTGTGAACTTGTGCAATTGATGCCGATGCGAGTGGTTTTTCGTCAAAATCACTAAAATAATAATCAATTGGTTGTTCTAATGCTTGTTCAATCAGTTGTTTCGCTATTTTACCGTCAAAAGGGGGAACTTGGTCTTGTAATTTTGCTAAAGCATCGGCTATGTGTTTAGGTAAAACATCACGCCGAGTTGAGATCATTTGTCCAAACTTGATCCAAACTGGTCCTAACTCTTGTAGTGCTTGCCGTAAACGTTCACCAATTTCTTGGTGTTTTGCTTTAGGTCTAATCCAAAAAAGACAGAATAACAAAGCGCGGAGCCATTTTGATGAACGGTGTTTAGGTAACAGTTCATTTAATTGATAAGCTCGAAATATAGTTAATATTTTAAAAATTCGAAAGAATGTCATTATGTTTTATCGCATCAAAATTTAAAACCAGTATGTAACGCTACAATTCCACCAGTCATATTGTGATATTTCACATCAACAAATCCAGCATCTTCCATCATTTTTTTCAATGTGTTTTGATCTGGATGCATACGAATTGATTCAGCTAAATAGCGATAACTTTCAGAATCATTTGCTACAATTTTGCCCATTAGCGGTAACATGGTAAATGAATACAGATCATAGGCTTTATTTAAAATTTGATATTGCGGTTTAGAAAACTCAAGGATTAATAAACGTCCACCAGGTTTTAATACACGCCACATAGAGCGTAAGGCTTTTTCTTTATCGGTAACATTGCGTAAACCAAATGAGATAGTGATACAATCAAAATAGTTATCAGCAAAGGGAAGTTCTTCAGCATTTGCTTGTACATATTCAATATTTTTAATTAAGCCTTTGTCACGTAATTTGTCTCGCCCAACTTTTAACATTGATTCGTTAATATCGGCTAAAATAACTAATCCATCATCGCCAACAAGTTGTGAAAATTTTGCAGTTAAATCACCTGTGCCACCGGCAAGGTCTAAAACTTTTTGACCTTTGCGCACACTACTATATTCAATGGTGATTTTTTTCCAAATACGATGTATGCCAAACGACATCAGATCATTCATAACATCATATTTATCAGCAACTGAGTGAAATACTTCAGCCACACGTTTTACTTTTTCCTGTTTGGGTACTTGCGTGTAACCAAAATCAATTTTTTCTTGGTTTGTGTTGTCTGATTTATCAAAAGATTGAGACATAAAATTTACCTAGCACAAAGATTTAGCTTATTTTAACACAAGCCATAATAAATGTGATGAACTAAATCAATAATGCTTTAACCTTCTTTGAAATTGTTTCAAAATATTCCAGTTGGGAGCATTGTTGTTTTAAGTCTTTTTCGTGAATGACTAAATCAAATTGGTAACTGTTTTTTAGGGCTTGTAAAACATCGTTTTCTTTTTCGAAGATTTGGCTGTAATACTGCGCTAATGTTTCAAAATCAATCGAGGTAAAAACAAGTTTATTCGCAGTTTCAACTGCTTTTGATAGTCGTTCAACATGTAGCATTGCAATTTTAATATAATCACATTCACTTAAATAGTTATGACGGTTCGAAATTTCCCGCTCGATATAATTAATATAGCCATTAGGCACATATTGCGTATTATAAATATTAGCCAGTTGAATAGGTAATTCACAAAATCTACCTTGACCAATAATAGCCACTTTTTTAACAAAAAAAGGTTTTGCTGACTGCGCAATAAACGACCAGTTTTTATAGGGGGTTTCACGGATTTGTGTGGCACTGATATTCATAAAGTGCCGATCAGCATCAACAATGGAAACTGAACAATCAAAATAGTGTTCATGGTTTTTGACATCTTGAGCTTCACTGGTAAAAATAACATCGGGAGTAATTTTATGTTCGGTAAGGAGCTTCTTAACACGACAACTCCAATCTTGCCAACCATTAGGGTAAAAATCAATACCTGTTTCATCAAGAATATGAATATGAATATTATGACGATCTTTAAATGTCGTTTTTAACCATGAAAAACGATCACTGACTTGAGGTTGTTTAGAAAGTCGGCTTTTATTAAATAGTTGTTTATCTCGTGATGCTTCACAACCAAGTAAAATATGCAACTCATCAACTTGACTTGCAGCTTTTTCAATTAAATAAATATGACCACAATGTAAAGGATAAAACTTACCAAAAATTAAACCAACTTTATATTTAGACGACATAACTGCTACCGACATATTCAAATATTTGCTCACACTTTACAGAAAAAAAATGCAATTTCTAACCAAATGATGCTATTGATATCTATCATCAGTAAAAAATAGCATTATCATTTTAATCATTGATTGAACATCGGATGATAAAGATGAATTTCGCAAAGGTTTACTTTTGCAAATTTGATAATAAAATCCCCGTTGCTACAGAAATATTAAGTGCCGGCATATTTTCATTACCTTGTAAATGCAAGATAATATCTGCATTATTAACCAACTTCATATTGATTTGCTGAAAAATAACCAAAGCTACTTTTTTGTTAAATCGGGTTTTATGCAATTCGCTTGACGCAATAGATTTTGCCTGACAAGGTAATAGTGCAACAACTTGGTAACCATGTTGTTTAAGCATATCGATTGAAGCAATAAAATCATCACTTTTAATTGCCGTAATAGCTTCTATTCCACCTTCTGATACCCGCATAGCTGCACCCGTATCAAGTAAATTGGTTTGGCGTAACATAACACCATTAACACCATAAAAAGCAGCACTTCGTATTAAGCCACCTAGATTGTGAGGGTTGTTCACATCATCAATCGCTAAAATACAATCATGATCTTTACCGCCATTATTTTCTAAATAATTCAACAAGGTAAGTGGCGTACGCTTTTTAACAATTAAACAAACACCACCATGGTGCTGAGTTTCGGTTATTTTATTCAGTTGTTCATTTGTAACAACGTCATAACCTAAACGCTGTTGAACTAACCAGCTGATTAATTCCTTAAACTGATAGGTCATTTCTTGAATAATAAATAATTTAATAATGGCTGTGCGTCGATGTTTGAAAACCGCTTTACAGCTATTTTCGCTATAAACTAATGTCTCTTCTTTGCGTTGACGATAACCATCATAACCAAATGTAGGGGTTTGATCATTTGCACGCACCTTTTTCTGCCATGGTGAATTGTTGTCAATAGCAGATTGAGATTGATTAAGTTCAACTGTAAAACGTTTTTTGACAAATTTTGCTTGGTCACTTTTAGGTTTAAACGTTTCAATTCGATCATTATGATCGTGTTTAGACTTAAACTGAGATGAATTATCCTTACGATTACCTTTCCACGCTGTAGGCTTTTTCTGAGCTGAGCGAGAGTGCTTTTTAGGTTCGCTATTTTTAGTATAAAAAATAGTTGGTTTGCTTTTTTCGGTATTGTCGTTCATATCAATCTCACTATTAATCGATTATCGCGTACGAATAGTCGGGGCGATTTTATCTAATACACCATTAACAAATTTATGGCTGTCAGCTGCACCAAACGTTTTTGTGAGTTCAATCGCTTCGTTAATCACAACTTTGTAAGGTACATCTTGACGTTTCATTAATTCGTACAGCGCAATTCTAAGTATCGCTAATTCAATTTGACCTAATTCATCAACAGTACGTTCGGTAAGGTACGGTGCCATTTTGGCATCTAATTCGGCGGTATTTTTTGCCACACCGTTTAATAATTCACGAAAGTACTTGGCATCAACGCCTTTCATATCTTGTTCTGCAATAAAGCTACTCTCAACATCTGCAAGATCGTTTTTAGACACTTGCCAAGAATAAATTGCTTGTACCGCACACTCTCTTGCTCGACGACGAGGATTAATTAATGCCACTAAATTACTCCTTAATTGCTTTAATAATATTTAGCATTTCCAGTGCAGTTAATGCCGCTTCCGCACCTTTATTACCCGCTTTAGTACCTGCACGTTCAATGGCTTGTTCGATACTTTCAGTCGTTAAAATACCAAATCCAACAGGAATAGTGTTATCTAAGCTTGCACTTAATAAACCTGAACTTGATTCACCAGCAACAAAATCAAAATGTGCAGTACTTCCACGAATAACTGTACCTAATGCCACAATTGCATCATATTTTTTTGACTGTGCCGCTACTTTTGCGGCAAGTGGAATTTCATAAGCACCTGGAACCCAGATAACTGTAATATTGTTATCATCGACTTGCCCAATACGCGTTAATGCATCAATTGCACCGCTGACTAAGCTATCATTAATAAAATGATTAAAACGTGCCACCACAATTGCAATTTTGGCTTTCGGCGTAGCTACTTTACCTTCAATTGTTTGCATATAAATTCCTTATTGATTTTATTTTAAATGCTGTTTCATTTTCTTTTAAATGAAAAAATACTGAATAAATTGTATCACGAATTAAAGGCTTATCCTATTAACAAATAGCGTTACGACCAAGTTATATACAAGATATTATTTAAAAAAAAATGCAAAGAATTTTACTATTGTAAAAACAGTACTTGTTAACATTAAAATTAATTTAAATTTTGTTGTGATTTTGTTTTTTGTTAATAGTAATAATTTTAGTTTATTTTTATTTAGATATTTTTTTATGCTTAAACATATGCCTTTCTGAAAGTATTGTTCAAAATTGATAATTTTATTACTTGCAAGCTATTTGGAACGAATTAAAATGGTGTATAAATTTATTGAGGAGAATAGTAGTGTACATTGACGATATTCGTAATGAGTTAAATCAAGCCATTGACGTATTAACTAAATTTGTTTCAGATGATAAAAACCTTGAACAAATTCAACAAGCGGCAATTTTAATTGCCGATTCATTTAAACAAGGTGGCAAAGTCCTATCATGTGGTAATGGCGGTTCTCATTGTGATGCAATGCATTTTGCTGAAGAATTAACGGGGCGTTATCGGGATAATCGTCCAGCTTACCCTGCAATAGCAATATCTGATGTAAGCCATATTTCTTGTGTTGGTAATGATTTTGGATTCGATTCTATTTTTTCACGTTATGTTGAGGGTGTTGGGCAAAAAGGTGATGTGCTGTTAGGTATTTCAACTTCAGGTAATTCAACTAATGTATTAAAAGCAATTGATGCAGCTAAACAAAAAGGCATGAAAATCATTACATTAACAGGTAAAGATGGTGGTAAGATGAATGGGCTTGCCGATGTTGATATTCGTGTTCCACACTTTGGTTATGCTGATCGTGTGCAAGAAATACACATCAAAGTTATTCATATTCTTATTATGCTTATTGAAAAAGAGATGGCTAAATAATATGTGCGAATTATTGGGTATACGCGCCAATGTGCCAACCGATATTTGTTTTAGTTTACAAGCCTAATAAAATGAGGAGGGATAAAGACTCTCACAAAGATGGTTGGGGAATTACTTTTTATGAAGGAAAAGGTTGCCGAACATTTAAAGCTCCCGAGGCCTGTAGCTATTCACCTATTACTAAAATGGTGAAGGAGTATTCTATTAAATCTAAAGCAGTGATTGCTCATATTCGACAAGCAAACCGTGGTGTGTTGCGCTAGAAAATACCCATCCCCTTACCAGTAAACTTTGGGGTAAAAACTGTACTTTTGCCCAAAATGGGCAATTAAACTGGTCGTCGCCAAAAAAGTAGAAAAAAGTCGCCCCTATGATATATACAAAAATCATAGAGGAAAAATATTATGGTCAAAAAATTTAGTATCAAATTTAAACAACAATCTGTTGATTATGCGTTATCTTATTCTCACTTTTTTGTCAATGAACTCACTGACAAAGCACTATTTGAATATAATGAAATCTATTACAATCCTATCCATCGTCACTCAGCCAATGGCTGGGTATCGCCTCTGCAATATGAACAACAATATTACCAAAACGATAAAATGATAAAATAATAGAGGTGGTACTGCCTAATATTTTGGCAAGGATCAATATTTATCCCCCTAAAAATCCACCACTTTGATGTTTCCAAAGTTGTGCATATAATCCATTTTTCTTAAGCAATTCTTGGTGAGTTCCTTGTTCAATAATTTTACCTTGATCAATTACAACTAATCTATCCATTGCCGCAATGGTTGATAAACGGTGAGCAATAGCGATCACCGTTTTCCCTTCCATTAATGTGTATAGGCTTTCTTGAATTGCTTGTTCAATTTCAGAATCTAGCGCACTTGTTGCTTCATCTAATAATAAAATAGGCGCATTTTTAAGAATGACGCGTGCAATGGCAATTCGTTGTCTTTGGCCACCCGATAATTTTATTCCTCGCTCACCAACAAATGCGTCATACCCAACTCTACCATTTGCGTCAACTAATGCTTGAATAAAGTTATCAGCGTGTGCTTTTTTGGCTGCGATAATCATTTGGTCTTCAGTCGCTTGATTGTTACCATAGAGCAAGTTTTCTCGAACTGTTCGATGTAGTAATGACGTATCTTGTGTAACCATACCAATTTGAGATCGTAGGCTTTCTTGTGTGACAGTTGTAATATCTTGTCCATCAATTATAATTTTGCCACTCTGTAAATCATAAAAACGGAGTAACAAATTGATAAGCGATGATTTTCCTGCTCCTGAACGACCAACTAAACCAATTTTTTCACCTGGTTTTATCGTTAGATCTAAATTTTTAATTATTGAACTTTGTTTTTTTTCATCATAGCTGAAATTAATATGTTTAAACTCGATTTTTCCTTCAGTTACATTAAGTTTAGAAGCGTTAGGTTGATCGACAACAGTTTTAGTTATAGAAAAAGTATTAATACCATCTTTCACAACACCAATATTTTCAAATAGGGCTGTCATTTCCCACATGATCCAGTGTGAAAAACCATTTAATCGAAGCGCTACAGCTGTTGTTGTTGCAATTGCTCCAACACCAATTAATTGATTTGTCCATAGCCATAAGGCAACGCCTGTTGTGCTTAATACTAACAAAATAGATAATAAATGATTAACAATTTCAAAACTACTGACTAAGCGCATTTGCTTATTAACAGTAACTAAAAACTCATCCATTGATTCTTGGGCATATTTTGCCTCATTACCAGAGTGAGAAAATAGTTTGACTGTCATAATATTGGTATAGGCGTCTGTTACACGCCCTGTCATCGTAGAACGAGCATTAGCTTGCATACTAGCCACTTTACTTAAGCGGGGAATAAAATAATACATAGCTATACCATAAATAAGACACCAACACATAAATGGAATTAATAACCAAATATTTAATTGTCCGATGATAGTTGCCATAGTAATAAACGAAATCAAAACATAGATAAAAATATCTGTTACTAAAAAGCAAGTATCACGCACTGCAAGGGCTGTTTGCATGACTTTTGCTGATATTCTTCCTGCAAATTCGTCTTGAAAAAAGCGCATACTATGATTTAGGACTAATCGGTGTAGATTCCAACGCATTCGCATTGGAAAATTTCCAGCTAGGCACTGATGTTTAATTATAGTTTGCAGTCCAATAATAATGGTACTTGCTAAGATGATTAAGGCTAATAGTGCTAATGTTGTTTTTTCTTGTTGCCAAAATTTGTTGGGTTCAACAACAGCAAGCCAGTCAATAACTTTACCTAGGGCCGCATATAAAAAAGCCTCAAAAGCTCCAGCTAATGCACTAAAAATAATTAATAATAGTAAAAATAATCGAGTTCCTTTAGTTGATTGCCAGATGAAACTAAAAAAATTTTTAGCCATAGGTTTAGGTTCATCTTTTGGATAAGATGACACCAATTTTTCAAAAAATTGATACATATCAGGCCTAATTAATAATAAGAATTTTATTGATGATATTTTCAATAATATAGAAAAATGAAAGGAGTGCAAATAGATACAAATGCTTTTTTCACTAAGGTTGTATTTAATGTGTTAAATAAAGAACGCTTAGCTATATATTTAAGATCGTTGGTGTTAAAAATATTAAATAAACCTAGACTCTATCGCGTTAGTTATATAAACCGCCTTACGGATATCTTGCGGATAAACAAAAAAGATACTGAGGTTTTCCCAGTGCCGTCGCCAAGCCTGACCAATATATGGGTATTTATCATCCCATACCTCTTAAAAATGAGTCAGCGCCTGTAATGCCAGTTCTTGTGTCGGTGCCTGATAAATCGATTTTAAGTCCTTGGTTAGGGCTTTATAATCCTTCCAACTAACAAACTTCAAACTGTTGCGCACCATATGAATAATGCATAGCTGAATTTTAGTCTCTGGATAAACCGAATTAATCGCATCAGGAAAACCTTTCAAACCATCAACACAAGCAATTAAAATATCCTCCACCCCTCGATTTTACAGCTCTGTTAATACCGATAGCCAGAATTTAGCCCCTTCATTTTCAGCTATTCATAAGCCTAAAAGTTCTTTTTTACCTTCCAAATTGATAGCTAAGGTAAGAAAAATCGACTTATTGATAATGCTGCCATCTTGTTTCACTTTTAAACAAGACAGTCCAAATAAGCAATCGGATACAGATTATCAAGTGGGCGATTTTGCCATTCAATCACTTGTTCTTTCACTGAATCTGTCACTTTAGAAATGAGCGTTGGAGAGATATCAACATCATATATTGCTTTGAACGTATCCATAATTTCTCTTGTGGTCATGCCTTTAGCGTACAAAAATAAGATTTGATGATTGATTTTATCGATTC
>NZ_WTEX01000097.1 GCF_009795845.1 Gilliamella sp. Lep-s35
TTACCCGCCAGTTTTATGGGATCTTGGCTTATATATAAGCCGGTTTCAGGATTATAATACCTAAACCGATTATAATAAAGCCCCGTTTCTACATCCTCAGAATTTGGTGACAGAATTAACCGTCACTTTTAACGGATAAATACACAAAATTTAGGATAGGGTCGTTTTATTATTATTTTTTGACTTTGTTATTTAATAATTCTTACATCCACTTTCTCTTTTAAGCTATCTATTAAAGTGTAATCAGTA
>NZ_WTEX01000017.1 GCF_009795845.1 Gilliamella sp. Lep-s35
CTGTTTCTTCTTTTTAAAGAGCTGACAGCTTTTAATTAACCCAACATTTCGCTGTTTTACTTCGCTGTCTCAAGGGTTGCGTATATTACTCACTTCACTTGTGAACGTCAACCCCTATTTTAAAAAATTTTCTTTTTTTAGATTGAGTGATTTTTTTTTGCGCAAAACACGTCTTTATAAGGTTATTTTTAACTGTTTTACTACATTAATCGCTTTATTAAGTGCTTCTTTGACCGTTACCGCTTTAGCTAACGCAACTCCCATTCTTCTTATTCCTTTTACTTCTGGTTTACCAAATAGACGTAAATCAGTTTGTGGCTCACTTAATGCTTTATCTAAATTAGCAAAAGAAACTTGTTTTGAATTCCCCTCTACCATTAAAACGGCTGAAGCGCTTGCCCCATATTGTTCAATAATAGGAATAGGTAGTCCTAATATTGCTCTAGCATGTAATGCAAATTCAGATAAATTTTGTGAAATAAGTGTAACCATACCAGTATCATGAGGACGAGGAGAAACTTCGTTAAACCAAACTTGATCGCCTTTAACAAATAGTTCTACACCAAACAAACCACGCCCTCCTAAGGCATCGGTTATTTTAGTTGCAATATCTTTTGATAAGTTTAATGCCTTGTTAGACATTTGCTGTGGTTGCCAAGATTCTCGGTAATCGCCTTTTTCTTGACGATGTCCGATAGGTTCACAAAATGAAACCCCATGAATATGCCTAACAGTCAATAAGGTTACTTCATAATCAAAATCAATAAAGCCTTCAATAACAACTTTTCCACCACCTGCTCGCCCACCTTCTTGCGCATATTTCCATGAGGACTCAATATCCGCTTCACTTTTTAATAACGATTGCCCTTTACCTGAAGAGCTCATAACAGGCTTAACCAAACAAGGAAAACCAAGTTCTTTAACCGCAGCTTTATACTCTGCTTCATTTGATGCAAACCGATAAGGGGATGTTGGTAAGTTTAATTCTTCGGCGGCAAGTCGACGGATACCTTCTCGATTCATGGTCAATTGTGTAGCTTTTGCGGTAGGAATAACAGTAAATCCATTTTTTTCCAATTCAACTAATGTATTGGTTGCTATTGCCTCTATTTCAGGAACAATATAATCAGGTTTTTCTGTTTCAATGATTTTTTTTAAAGCATCACCATCTAACATATTAACAATATGGTAACGATGAGCAACTTGCATTGCTGGCGCATCGGGATAGCGATCTATTACAATGACTTCACAGCCCAATCGTTGTAATTCAATAACAACTTCTTTAGCTAGTTCACCTGCACCACAAAGTAATACTTTAGTTGAAGTCGGTGATAACGGGGTGCCTAATCTTGTCATAATTACCTTTATGCTTATATCTATTAGCCTATATATTCCAAAATAAAAAATCGGGATATAATCCCGATTATTTTAATATAAAACTAAATTATGCTTCATAAGGATCGCGTAGAACCATTGTTTCGCTACGATCTGGGCCTGTTGAGATTATATCAATTGGCGTTTGAGTTAATTCCTCAATTCGTTTAATATAATCTTTTGCTGCTTGTGGCAAAGCATCATAACTCTTAACGCCAAAAGTTGACTCATTCCAACCAGGCATCGATTCATAGACAGGTTTAACTAAACTCCACTCTTCAGCTGCGGCCGGCGCATTTTTTATCACATCACCGTTCGGCAATTGATAACCAACGCAGATTTTTACTTCTTTAAGACCATCTAATACATCAAGTTTAGTTAAACAAAATCCAGAAACAGAATTAAGTTGTACCGCTTTACGAACAGCAACAGCATCAAGCCATCCAGTACGACGACGACGTCCAGTTGTTGCACCAAATTCATTACCTTGTTTGCAAAGATATTCACCAACTTCGTCAAATAGCTCAGTAGGGAATGGGCCTGCACCAACACGCGTAGAGTAAGCCTTAACAATACCGAGTACATAGCCAACATAACGAGGGCCAAAACCAGATCCCGTTGCCACACCACCAGCTGTGGTATTAGAAGAAGTAACAAAAGGATAAGTGCCATGGTCAATATCAAGTAATGTGCCTTGTGCACCTTCAAACATGATCTTTTCGCCTTTTTTACGGGCATCTTCTAATAAAGCTGGTACATCAGCAATCATTGAGATAAGAATATCGGCAATTGCTAATGTATCATCTAAGACTTTCTGATAGTCTACCGCTTCCACTTTATAATAATTAACTAATTGGAAATTATGATACTCCATCACTTCTTTTAGTTTTTCAGCAAAAGCTTGGCGATCGCGTAAATCACCAACGCGAAGTCCACGACGAGCAACTTTATCTTCATAAGCAGGCCCAATACCACGCCCGGTTGTTCCAATAGCTTTACTGCCACGTGCCCTTTCACGAGCTTGATCTAACGCAATGTGATAAGGCAAAATTAAAGGACATGATTCAGAAATAAGAAGCCTTTCTTTAACAGGAATGCCACTATTTTCTAACTCTTTCATTTCTTTCATCAAAGCATCAGGACATAGCACAACACCATTTGCAATAATGCTTATTACATCATTACGCAAAATTCCTGATGGAATTAGATGTAATACGGTTTTTTCACCATTAATCACTAGTGTGTGGCCTGCATTATGCCCACCTTGATAACGAACAACATACTTTGCTTTTTCTGTGAGTAAATCAACAACTTTACCTTTGCCTTCATCACCCCATTGTGTACCTAACACAACAACATTATTACTCATAGATTATCTACTCACTCACTTAATTATTAGATTTTAATTTCATATACTGCAAAAACTTACTGTCAGAGCTAATAACCATGACATCATTACCAGTAAAGCTTTGTTCATAAGCTTTCAAACTACGGATAAAACTAAAAAATTCTACATCGTTGCTAAATGCATCAGCATAAATTTTAGCCGCGTTAGCATCTCCTTCACCACGAATAGCTTGAGATTGTCGTTCAGCTTCAGATAATATTTTTGCTACTTCTAGTGTAGCTTCTGCCTGTATTTCATTCGCTCTCTTAGCATCTTGAGAATATTGATTATCTTTCATTTTATCATAAATAGATTTAGACTCATCTTGAGGAAAATCAATTTTCTTTATACGAATATCAACAACTTCAATACCAAAAGATTTCATGCTTATTTTATTACTTTCAAAATCTTTTTCAGCCCCATTGGTAATATTTTCTACTGATTTATTTTCAACAGTTTCCTGAATAGGACTATTTAAGGCATTTTTGATGGTCGTCAAGATAGAATTATGAGAACCATTAAGAATATCAGTAGCATTTAGTTTGCCAATTTCAGATTTTAAACAACTATTTAATCGAACTAACAATAAATTTTCAACATTATTATTTCCTATAATAGCTTCGTAGTATCGATTAAAATCAACAACCCTCCACTGTACAAAATAATTAACAACTAAATCTTTATTTTCACGAGTTACGAATTTTTGATCCTGATCTATATTATTTGAATTATTAATAGTTTGGATTTTAGCATCAATAACTTTGACCTTATCCATTCCTGGAATTTTAAAATGCAATCCAGGATCAGATAATTTTATAATTTTATTAAATCGTAAAACAACACCACGAGTCCCTTCTTCGACAACATAGGCACTAGAAAAAAACATACCAACTAAGATCAATATTATAGGAATTAATAATTTGCGCATATTTATCTCCTTACTTTCCCATAAATCGCGGAGTCCGCGCAGTATTGCCAACATTGGATTTATTGGTGTTGTCTTTAGTCTCTTTAGATAATTCCTGTGTTGTCTGAGACTGATCTTTTACTGCTTCAGAAGAATTCGGCATATCTTTACTATTTGAGTTTGATAAAGTACCCGACTTATAATTTTCTTCATTTTTATTTTTTAATAGCTGTTCTACTGGTAAAACCATTAAACTCCCACTTTTATCATTAACTATAATTTTGCTGGTTTTAGCTAATATTCTTTCCATTGTTTCAATATATAAATATTCTTTTGTAAGTTCTGGCGCTACTTTATATTGTGGTAAGATTTTTTCAAAACGAGCAACATCACCAGCCGCTTCAAGCTCCACTTTTACTTTGTATGCATTTGCATTAGCTAGCGTAACAGCAGATTGAGCTTTTGCTTCTTCAATTTGTTTGTTCTTTTTACTAGTAGCGTCATTTATTTTTTGTTTTTTATCTTCTTGAGCTTTTATAACATCATTAAAAGCTTCTTGTACAGTTTTAGAAGAGCTAACTGATTGAAAACTAATATCTACTATACTAATTCCCATATCATAATTACTGATAATATTAGTTAATTCATCTTTTATACGGTTTACTAACACTGAACTGCCATTAGTAAAAACACCATTCATTCCAGATTGATCAAATTCAGTACGCAAAGCACTATCTGCTGCTTGTTGTAGACTATCTTTAACATTAGTGACATTAAATAAATATTTAATAGGATCACTGATACTATATTCTACCTTCATTTCAACAAAGCCTAAATCATCACCGGTTGTTATCATAAAACCATCTAGATTAAAATTGCGCGCACTTTGTGTATCAACTTTATACACTTTATCAATTAAAGGTAGATTCCAATTTAATCCAGGTTGAATAATTTCGTGTTGAACTTTACCAAAGCGAGTAACCACTCCACGTTCATTTTGATTGATAGTATAAAAACCACTCATCCCCCAAATTATAACTAGTAAAATAACTACAGATAGAATAATTTTAGTGGTATCCATCGGTAATTTAATCCCAGATCCACCTCTATTATTACCAAAATTACTTTTTTTAAAGAAGTCTTTAACTTTATCAAATAAACCATTAGACGAATTATTAGTTGGTTTTTTGTTATTATTACCCCATGGATCATTATCTTGTCCGTTGTTACCGGGCTGATTCCACGCCATATTTATATGCTCCATTTAACAATTAGTTACTATTTTGCTTATTGATTAAGTATAACAGATCTGGCTCTTGTTTACAGAGACGATTCCATTCAATTAAAGGCATTCTCACATCCAAATGAAAACTACCATCATCATTAATAAATTCATGCTCTACCGCATTTAGCTGATAAAAACGGCTTCTAAGCCTTGCTAAATAAGATGGTAAGCTCAATTGACAAACTTGAATTTGTTTAGAAAGTCTTTCTTTTAATGCAATAAATAAAAGATCTAATCCTAAACTATTTTGCGCTGAAATCCAAACTCGAATTGGCATACCATGTTCATCTCGATCAATAGTTGGTTGCTTACCTTCTATTAAATCAATTTTATTCATAACAAGTAATGTAGGAATTTCATGAGCATTAATTTCAAGCAGCACTTCATCAACAGCATGCATATTATCCAATAAATTAGGATCTGCTGCATCAATGACATGTAGTAACAATGTTGCTTCTTGTGTTTCAAGTAATGTTGCTTTAAAAGCCGCAATAAGATCATGAGGTAAATGACGAATAAAGCCTACAGTATCAGCTAAAACAACCTCACCAACATCATCAACCATAACCCTTCGTAGCGTTGGATCAAGTGTAGCAAATAGCTGATTAGCAGCATAAACATCGGCATTTGTTAATGCATTAAATAGTGTTGACTTACCAGCATTAGTGTAGCCAACTAAAGATACTGTTGATAAATCAGCTTTATTTCTTGATTGACGATTTTGATTACGCTGTTTTTCAACTTTAGCAAGTCTTGATAAAATTAACTGAATACGATGACGAATCAAACGCCTATCTGTTTCTAATTGAGTTTCACCTGGACCACGTAAACCAATCCCGCCTTTTTGACGTTCTAAATGCGTCCAACCTCGAACTAAACGAGTCGAAAGATGTTGTAACTGTGCTAACTCAACTTGCAATTTACCCTCATGCGTCCTAGCTCTTTGGGCAAAGATATCAAGAATTAATCCTGTTCTATCAACAACGCGACATTTGCACAATTGCTCTAGATTACGTTCTTGAGAGGGAGTTAAAGTGTGATTTACTAAAATAACAGAAGCATCGAGTTGTTTAACTTTTTCAGCTATTTCTTGTGCCTTACCTTCACCAATAAAATATTTGGTCTGAGGGGCTTTTCTTGAGGTTGTTACAATATCGAGAACATCTATTTGAGCTGAAGAAACCAAAACCTCAAACTCTTTAAGATCCCCAATATCACTTTCTTGAGGAAAGAATACATGGACTAACAAGGCGGTTTCACCGCCTTTATATCTTTCAAACAATCAGATTCTCCACCAAAATATCAACTTTCGTCTTCCTCTTGAGGTTGAGATACCAATCCAGAAATAGGTCTAGATGGTACAACTGTTGAGATAGCATGTTTATAAACCATTTGGCTAACAGTATTTTTTAACAAAATAACAAATTGATCAAAAGACTCAATTTGACCTTGCAGCTTAATACCATTAACTAAATAGATAGATACAGGAATATGTTCGCGACGAAGCAAATTTAAATAAGGATCTTGTAATGACTGCCCTTTTGACATAAGTTTATCCTTCAAAATAATTAAATGAATATAAAAAATACATTTATAAGTAATCAATGTATTTTTACATACCGTTTTCAGATACATCTTTAGTATCTACCAAAATAACATAAAAAGCACGTTTCTTGAACCAATCAACTAAAATTTATGCACAAATAACTAAATTTTTACAAAAATGTACATAATTATACAAACAATAGAATTTAAAATTCTACACTTCGACTACCTATAAAAACTATTTTTTTATAATATTTTTTGGATAATTAAGTCTATATTATCATTATTTATCCATGTAATAGGCTGCTTCCAACCACGAAGCCAAGTAATCTGACGTTTAGCTAACTGACGAGTGGCGCAAATACCTTTAAAAACCATTTCATCATAACTGGTATCACCATTTAAATATTCCCACATTTGACGATAACCTACACAACGAATAGAAGGTAAATTTAAATGCAAATCTGATCGCTGCATAAGCGCTCTAACTTCATTTTCAAATCCTTGATCGAGCATTTGTAAAAAACGTTGCTCAATATGCTCATGTAATTGAGATCTATCTTGTGGCATAATAGCAAATTGCATAATATCATATGGTAATGCTTCACCATTTTCTTGTGTAAGTTCTGTTAGGCTTTTACCTGAAATTAAATAGACCTCTAAAGCACGATTAAGTCGCTGGGGATCGTTAGGATGAATTCGTTCAGCTGAAATCGGATCGACTTTTTTTAGATCTTCGTGGATTGCTTGCCAACCTAATTTATTGGCTTTTTCCTCTATTTGCTTACGAATTTCGCTATTAGCTGAAGGAAGCGGAGAAAGACCTTCAATTAAGGCTTTAAAATAAAGCATTGTACCGCCTACTAATAGAGGAATTCGCCCCTTTTCCAATGATTTTTCAATTTCAATCAATGCATCCTGTCGGAAATTTGCAGCTGAATAACTTTCTGCTGGATCGCAAATATCAATCAATTTATGTGGATACTTTTTTTGTTCTTCTTTAGTTGGTTTTGCAGTACCAATATCCATACCACGATAAATTAGAGCTGAGTCGACACTAATAATATCAATAGGATAACGATCATAAAGCATCATAGCAAATGCCGTTTTACCAGAGGCTGTTGGCCCCATTAATGAAATAATTTTTGGTTTATTCATGATAAAACTGATTGAGTTAAAAATTGTATATCAATCGGATATAAAAATGATTCTTGTTGTAACAGATTAATATCCACTTGTTCTAACTGAGCAAGCAACGGAATCACGTTAGCCACACTCCAATTTACTGCATAATTATCATCATACTGACTAGCTAACCAAGCTGCAATTTGAGTTGTTTCGAAAAAATCCTTTTCTGACGATGAGATAAAAGCGATTAAAGCAGGTAACACTTGTTGCCAATTCATAGCTCGCAACATTTTAGGAACATTTTGCAAATACAGTTTTGCTTTATCAATATAAAAATCAAAACCTAAAAAATTCAACTTTTCTTGATAAGAAAAAAGAACTTTCTGCTCTTTATGATTAATTAAAATGGTTAATGGAATAAGCAATTTTTCAGAGTCTTGTGATAATAACTTAATCTCAGTAACTTTTTGTTGAGCAATAGATAATTTCATTAACATTAATTTTTGTTGATTATCTTCATATTTTTCAAGTAAGGCTATATCGGGCTGAATAACCGTTAATACCCGACCAAATTGTACTAATGATGAGCTATCAAGTTGCTGTTGTAATGCTTGTAGCGGCATACTTCGTTTTGGAAATAATGATTCAATAACCGCTTTTTGTGGTTCAGTTATTTCATTTTCTTCCTTTACTAAAATTGGTTTTTCAAGCTCAGATGGTACGACGTCTTGAAAAGGTTCAACATGAACTAACTGACCATACAATGTATTTTCTTTAGCATAATTTTTTATTTTTTTTGTTGGTTTGTTACTTACCTGATAAGATTTGGGGATCGTTTGTTGATTAAAAATATTCTCCCCAGCAGCTTGTCGATTGGGCGTTATTGTTAGCTTTTCTTCTGTTACTGGTAGATTCGAATCAAGAGCCATAACAATAGCTTGATAAACAAAATCATGCACTAATCTAGCTTCATGAAAACGAACTTCATGCTTAGCTGGATGAACATTAACATCAACTTGCTTAGGATCAATTTGTAAAAAAATCACATAGTTTTGTTGTTCATTAGTTCGACTAACATAAGCTTGACGTAACGCATGATTAAGTAATTTGTCTTTGATAACACGGCCATTAACATAAAAATATTGTATTTCATTAACTTCATTACTTGCCACCCAACCCTGAATAAGTAAATCATCGTGCTGCCAATCAAGTTTTATCGCTTTTTGCATAAAAGATCGACCACATACTAATTCAACTCTTTTTTCAAGGGAAGATAAACGATACTGTTTTACTAATTTACCATTATGTTGCAAAGTAAAAGTCACATCAGGACGAGATAGCGCAATACGCCGAATAAACTCCTCAATATGCATAAATTCAGTTTTTTCTGTTTTTAAAAAACGGCGTCTTGCAGGCGTATTGTAAAACAAATCAAGTACTTCAACAGTCGAGCCAACAGGATGTGCAGTAGGTTTAATCACCGGCTCCATATCCCGTCCTTCAGCATAAACTTGCCATGCCTCAGATTGCTCTAAAGTGCGAGAAGTTAATGTCAACCTAGCAACCGAGCTAATACTTGCTAAAGCCTCACCACGAAAACCAAGACTAATAATCGCATCTAAATCATCTAATGAGCTAATTTTACTGGTTGCATGGCGTGCAAGGGCTAAAGCTAATTCATCTTTCGCTATACCACAGCCATTGTCACGAATACGAATTAATTTACAACCGCCTTGCTCAAGTTCAATGTCAATTTGAGTACTACCCGCATCAAGGCTATTTTCAACTAACTCTTTAATAACAGAAGCAGGACGTTCTACCACCTCACCCGCTGCAATTTGATTTGCTAATTGAGGAGAAAGAATATGAATTGCCATTAATGCTGTTCTCCAAATTTTGGATTTTGTTTAACGTAATTTTCTATACCTTGGTAGATAGCTTTAGCAATCTTATTTTGATGAGCATTACTACTTAGTAAGCGTTCTTCACCTTCGTTAGAGATAAAACCAACTTCAACTAAAATCGATGGGATATCTGGCGAACGTAATACGCCTAAGCTTGCATGTTCTGGAGCTGATTTGTGTAGCTTTGTTATCCCTTTCATTTCTTTTAATACTTGTTTTGCTAACTCATACCCCACTCGTTGAGAATAAGAAAATTGGAGATCTAATACGGCTTGACTTAAATGAGGATCATGATCATCGCTAAGCGCATCACCTGCCCCACCAAGTAATTGTGACTGTTTTTCATCTTGTTCAAGCCAACGACCAAGTTCTGTGTCAGCACGTTTAGTTGACAATACCCAGATCGAAGCACCTGTTGCATTCCGATTTGGTGCAGCATCAGCATGAACTGAAATTAATAAATTAGCTTTATTTTTTCGAGCTATTTCAGAACGCTGTGAAACAGAGATAAAATGATCATTGCTACGGGTTAATACCCCTTTAAAATTGGGATCTTTATTTAGCAAGTTAGTAAGTTTTTTAGCGATTGAAAGCGTAACGGTTTTTTCATATAACTTATTTTTCCCTATAGCACCCGAATCTTTGCCGCCATGACCTGCATCAACAGCAATCACCACTTTAGCGGCACAGGCAGAACTACAAAGCAGTAATAATATAAAAAAAGTAAATAGTTTTTTCATTGTCTTTATGTTGTTTATTTCTATTATGATAAATTAATAATCTCACGACCTTTTTCGCTTATAGCCTGAACGCAAGCAGTACGTTCAAGCGCCAAATAAGTCAAATGAATTTCAAGATCCGCGCTTGGCAAGATCCCATTTGCTTGCTGTGGCCACTCAATCAAACAAATTGATCGCGAAGAAAAATATTCACGAATCCCCATATACTCTAATTCTTCTGGATCGCAAAGCCGATATAAATCAAAATGGTAAACTGAAAAATCATCAAATTGATAGGGTTCAACTAATGTATAAGTTGGACTTTTTACGTTACCTACATGACCTAATTGTTGCAAAAAACCACGACTAAAAGTTGTTTTACCTGCACCAAGATCGCCAATTAAATAGATAACAATTGTATCATCATGCTTGGACAAATAGTTTAAACATAGTTTGGCAAGTTTACTACCAAACAAAATTGTTTGTTGCTCATTGCTTAAAATAACTGGTTTCATGATGAATTCTTTGCTCAATAAATAGTTCTTATTATATACTAATAACATCAAAGATGTACTAACCAAAATGAGCTTGATTTTGTAAAAAAGTTTCAGGTAATCCTACGTTTCAGTATAAAAAGTGAAAATAATGCTACATACTATATCAACAGCAAACCAATCAGCCATAAATCTACAATTAATATCAGATCAAGATGTTGTATTGTTCTGGCAAAATGGCGTTATTCTGGCTATACAAAATAACCCATTATTAAATGACATTATAAAAAAAACTAAACACTGTTACGTCATCAACAGCGATATAGAAGCCCGAGGAATAAGAAAAATTATTGATTCAAGGCTTAAAATTATCAATATGCAACAAGTTGTTGAACTTACAACTAACCATTTTCCACAAATGAACTGGGAATGACCATAGGGCATAATACTAAAACTACCCAGTTTTAAAAAGCATGAATCATGCAAATTTGCAAAACCTAAAACCTAAGTTTAATATAAATCTCAATTGTACTCAGCTCGTATTCAAATTTATGGCTAATTTATTAACACTATCGGAAATCAATAATTATTTAAAAAATGGTGAAGTAATTGCTTACCCTACCGAGGCCGTTTTCGGTCTAGGGTGTGATCCTGATTGTGAATCAGCCGTATTAAAACTGTTACAACTAAAACAGCGCTCAGTAGATAAAGGCTTAATTTTAATTGCCAGCCATTACCAACAATTGATCCCCTATATAAATGAATTAGCTATTACTAATGAACAAAAACAGTTAGCACTTACTAACTGGCCTGGTCCTATTACTTGGGTTTTTCCTAAAAATACAAAAACACCTTATTTTTTGACTGGTAAATTCGACACCATAGCAGTACGAGTCACCAATCATCCCTTAGTTTGTAAACTATGCGATCTTTATGGCAAACCGATAGTTTCAACCAGTGCTAATTTATCGAATTATTCTCCTTGTAAAACAGCCATCGAAGTAGCCAAACAATTTGGCCAAAATTTTCCGATTTTAGCAGGCGAAACAGGTAATAGATTACAGCCTTCTCAAATCAGAGATATTCAAACAGGTAACATTATTCGACAAGGATAGATATATGCAAAATTTATATATTGGTGTGATGTCGGGAACCAGCATGGATGGAATTGATATTGCTATAGTTAATATTACCGCAAAAAATGTCACATCAATAGCGAGTAGTTGCTACCCAATGCCCACCAACTTAAAGCAGAAACTATTAACATTATGTGAAACAAAGCAAACCACATTACAAAATTTGGGTGAATTAGATCATCAACTTGGTCAATTATTTGCTGATAGTATCAATCAATTTTTAAAAGACAATAAAATAGATAAACAACAAATAAAAGCAATTGGTTGCCACGGGCAAACCATTTACCATGCACCAAACGGTGAAAATCCATTTACCTTACAAATTGGTGATGCCAATATTATCGCTGCAAAAACAGGCATAACCACCATAGCTGATTTTCGTCGAAAAGATATGGCTTATGGCGGGCAAGGAGCACCACTAGTCCCCGCTTTTCATAAAGCGGTGCTACAAGATCCACAAATCAATCGTGTAGTATTAAATATAGGAGGAATTAGTAACATTTCAGTATTAATTCCTAACCATACTGTTATTGGTTACGATACAGGTCCAGGAAACGTACTGCTTGATTGCTGGATAAATCAAAATCTAGGTAAAAGCTATGATAAAAATGGACTATGGGCAAAAACAGGAAAAGTAAGTCAAGACTTATTGAATAAATTATTTGATGAAGATTATTTCAAAATACCAGCACCTAAAAGTACAGGGCGCGAGTTATTTAATTTACCATGGTTACATAAAAAATTAACAGGAACGGATTTAAAAGCAGAAGATATTCAAGCAACGCTCGTTGAATTAACTTCTTTATCAATTGCAAATGAAATCAAAAAATTATCTATATTAAAAACATTACCTTGTGAGCTTTTAGTCTGTGGTGGAGGCGCTAAAAATCCACTTATTATGCAAAGATTATCAACATTATTACCATCATGGTTAGTAGCAACAACAGATACTAAAGGCATAAATGGTGATGATATGGAAGCAATAGCTTTCGCTTGGCTTGCTTATTGCCGAATCAACAACATTCCATCAAACATTCCAGAAGTGACAGGGGCAAGCCAAGCTGTTTGTTTGGGGGTTATTTATCAATAAACTAAAAAATATATAAATATCGATCAAATCAATCCGAATTTTTGTAATGCCTTAGCAATACCATCATTATCATTGGTATCTGTAACAAACTCAGCTTTTTCTTTTAGTTCATCAACAGCATTACCCATGGCAATAGGATGATCAACCGTTAAAAACATTTCAAAATCATTCATACCATCACCAAATGCATAAGTTGGCACATCAGTGAACCCTTTATTTTGTAATAACTGAGTAATACCATAACCTTTAGATCCACCACGATTAAAAACATCTACACAGTAAGGTGTATTACGAATAAAGGTTAGCTCAGGAAAAACATCTTGATAAAGCTCCTCTCCAGATTCACAAAGTAATAAAAGCATTTGAACAGGTGATTTTAAATAAATCTGATCATCAACTGGCGGAACTTGTTCTTTAATAAAATGGTAGAATTTTTGGGTAGATTGGCTATCTTGTGACACTCGCATCATTTCGTAATTATAAAAAGACAGTGCAATACCTGTTTGCTGTTTAGAATATTGATACAATCGATCGATAACTTCCGTATCAATATCATTAGTAAAAACTTTTTCACCTTTATATAAAACCACTTGACCGTTCATACCAATAATCGAATCAATTTTAGTTTTTTTCATTAAATCAAAAACTTCACAAGGCGTTCTACCTGTTGCAATTATTGGAGTAATATTATTTTGTTTTAATTTTTTTATAGCTTCAAGAGAACTAGACAATACATCAATTTGACTATTAAACAATGTCCCATCTAAATCAAAAAAAACAATCGCCTCAGGTTTTTTATTCATATTACAAATCCAAAATATGTTTAATAAAAGGGATAGTTAACTTACGTTGTTGCGCTAATGTTGCTACTTCAAACTTTTCTAATAAAGAAAACAGTGTACGCATATCACGATTAACACGTTTTAATAAAAATAACCCAACTTCTGTTGATAATTCAAACCCACTTAATTGTGCTCTTAATTGTAAAGCTTTAAGCTTATCATCATCACTAAGTTCTTTTAATTGATAAACTTGTCCCCAAGATAACCTTGAAACCAAATCAGGTAGTATAAAAGAAATTTGTTTAGGTGGTCTGCTTGCGGTTATCAATAATTTACTTACATTTTTTTCAGTCAAACGATTAAATAAATCAAAAATTGCCTCTTCCCAATCTCTATGACCTGCTATTGCATCGATATCATCTAAACAAACTAAATCATAATTATCTAATCCCTGTAAAATTTCAGGGACTAAATGATAATACTGTTTTAGCGGAATATAACTAGCTAATTTATGTTGGCTTGATGCATGTAAAAGGTGAGTTCGACCCGCAGCACTAGCCGACCAAATATAAAAGACATTAAAACCTTCTCTACCTAACAAAGTTTGCAATGACTCAAACAGTAATCGATTATCACCGATATAAAAACTATCAAAAGTTTCATTATTAGGTAATGAAAAAGGCAAAGGTAGCTGCGAAAGAGTAATAAAATAACCTCCCAATATAAATAAAATTATACTAAGTATAAATTTGCTTTTATAAAAATCAATCACTTTTATAGAAAAGAAAAACATCCTACTTTTTAAATCATTTAATATGTATTTTAAGTAGCATAAATACAAGCTAATTTATCCATTAATAAAGAAAATAAAAATAACTAAATTATTCAGCTAAACAAATAGAATAATTTTAAGCTTTATAAAATTATTTCATGTAAATAATAAGATCATAAAAAAGAGTAGATCACTCACCTAAGAGTAAAATAAAAGCAATAAAAGATAAAAATTTAAGCAAATGAATTTATTTTTTGTGGATAACTCTGTGATAAAACGAGATCAAAAGTTGTGATAAGCCTATTAATAACCTAAAAAACAAAATCAACTGTGAATAAAAATAGAACTTATCAACAGAATTAAAATAAAAAAGATCCGATCAATTAACAGAATTAGATGATCAATAAGATCCTATAAAATAATTATAAAAACGAGTTATCAACAAAAAGGATCCACAGTAATAATAATAAAAATAAAAAGATCATCTAAAAGATCTTATTTTATTTAGATCGCGATCAAAATAGATCATTTGACGTAATCAAAAAGATGAGTAAAATTCCCTACGCTAAATAAACCAAATCACCCGATCTAAAATAGAGATCACCTGTACACAAAATAAATACGAGGCTTTTTTATGTTTTATCCAGATCTTTTTGATGTCATCATCGTCGGCGGCGGCCATGCCGGAACAGAAGCAGCCATGGCATCAGCAAGAATGGGACGAAAAACACTACTTTTAACCCATAATATCAATACATTAGGACAAATGTCTTGCAACCCAGCCATTGGCGGTATAGGTAAAGGCCACTTGGTTAAAGAAATTGACGCCATGGGTGGTTTAATGGCTCAAGCTATTGATCATGCAGGGATCCAATTTAGGATCTTAAACAGTAGCAAAGGTCCTGCTGTTAGGGCTACACGAGCGCAAGCAGATCGATCCCTTTATTGTAAAGCAATTAGAACGGCACTTGAAAACCAAGAAAACCTTATGTTATTCCAACAATCAGTTGAAGATGTGATCATTGAAAACGATCAGATCATTGGTGTTAAAACCCAAATGGGAGTTTCATTTAAATCTAAAGCTGTAGTATTAACAACAGGCACATTTTTAGATGGAAAGATCCATATAGGACTTGATAATTATAGCGGTGGACGAACAGGTGATCCAGCTTCGATTGATTTATCAAAATCATTACACCAATATCCATTTAGAATGGGACGATTAAAAACAGGTACTCCACCCCGTATTGATGGAAGAACAATTGATTTTTCAAAATTAGGCACACAATATGGTGATGATCCTGTGCCAGTTTTTTCATTTTTAGGTAATTCAAATGATCATCCAAAACAGATCCCTTGTTATATCACTAGCACAAACGAAAAAACACACGATATAATTAGATCTAATTTAGATCGCAGCCCAATGTATACAGGGATCATTGAAGGTGTAGGACCAAGATATTGCCCATCAATCGAAGATAAGATCATGCGTTTTGCAGATCGTAATTCTCATCAGATCTATTTAGAGCCTGAAGGATTAGATAGCAATGAGATCTACCCAAATGGGATCTCTACAAGTCTGCCATTTGATACCCAGCTTGCTTTTGTTCGTAGCATGAAAGGGCTCGAAAATGCCAATATCGTTAGACCTGGTTATGCGATTGAATATGATTATTTTGATCCAAGGGATCTTAAGCCAACACTTGAAAGTAAAGTGATCAAAGGTTTATTTTTAGCTGGGCAAATCAATGGCACAACAGGCTATGAAGAAGCAGCCGCTCAAGGCATGCTAGCAGGTTTAAATGCAGCTCGTTTTGCGTATGATCAAGATCAATGGCATCCAACACGGGATCAAGCTTACTTAGGTGTACTAGTAGATGATCTTTGCACTCTTGGTACTAACGAACCATATCGTATGTTTACTTCACGTGCTGAATATCGTTTAATGTTACGTGAAGATAATGCAGACATTCGTTTAACGGAAATTGGTCGTAATCTTGGTATGGTAGATGACTATCGTTGGCAGCGTTTTAACGAAAAATTCGAAGCCATTGAGCAAGAAAGAGCACGTCTGCGTGATATATGGGTTCATCCTCATATAGAAACCATTAACGAAGTCAATGCAGTATTAAGCGCTAATTTAACCAAAGAAGCCAACGGTGAAGAACTACTTAAACGGCCTGAAATGAGTTACCAAACTCTAAAATCACTTTCGCTATTTGCTCCTGGATTATCTGATATACAGGCTGCTGAACAGGTTGAAATTCAAGTTAAATATGACGGTTATATTAAACTGCAAATTGAAGAAATTGAACGTCAAAAGCGCAATGAAGAAACATTAATCCCGGCACATATTGATTATGCGGAAATATCAGGATTATCCAACGAAGTGGTTGCTAAATTAAAACAACATAAACCGGTTTCTATAGGGCAAGCTTCGCGCATATCGGGAATAACGCCTGCTGCCATTTCAATGTTATTAGTTTATTTAAAAAAGAAAAATTATGTTAAAAAAGAGACTCACTAATCTAATTGATCAAACAGATCTTTTGATCACTGAATCACAAATAGATCAATTGATCCATTACGTTGAAATGCTTAATAAATGGAATAAAGCTTACAATTTAACAGCTGTACGAGATCCTAATGAAATGTTAGTCAAACATATTATGGATAGCTTAATGGTATCACCTTATTTAACAGGAAAAACCTTTATTGATGTAGGAACGGGTCCTGGATTACCAGGTGTTCCACTCGCAATTATTAACCCAGATAAACAATTTGATCTAGTTGATAGTTTAGGTAAGCGTATTCGTTTTTTAAAGCAGGTTCAGTTTGAATTAAAACTAACAAATATCAACCCAATACAAAGCCGAATAGAAGAGTATAACGATAAAAAGTTTGATGGAGTTATTAGCCGAGCTTTTGCCTCTTTGCAAGATATGCTTAATTGGTGTAAGCACCTTCCTGATCAACACGGATTTTTTTATGCTTTAAAAGGAAGTGATATAGATCCTATTCCTGAAGGTTTTACGCTTAAACAATATATTAAATTGACTATTCCAGAATTAAATGCTGAAAGATGTTTAGTTATTATTAAATAATTTTATACTAACAGCTTATTTAACTTTAAGTATCTTTATAAAATTATTTTTTACGTTTTTTAATATAATCTTTGATTCCATCAAAGATCGCCTTTGATACTTGATTTTGAAAAGCAGCTGTTTTTAATTTTTTCTCTTCAGCTGTATTACTAATAAAAGCCGTTTCGACTAAAATAGAAGGGATATCAGGTGCTTTTAATACAGCAAAGCCTGCTTTTTCAAGAGACGGCTTATGTAGCTTATTAACTTTTTTCATTCTATTTAAAATTGCATTACCAAGTAACACTCCATTACTTAGCGTTGTTTTTTGAACCAAATCTAAAATAGTATTATCTAAATATTTATCACCGCTGCGGCTAACGCCTCCTATTTGATCGGCTTCATTTTGTGTTTGCGCTAAATAACTGGCTGCCGAACTACTTGCTCCACCCGTTGATAATGCAAAAACAGATGAACCACCTACAGAACGATTAGCAAAAGCATCTGCATGAATAGAAATAAACAGATCTGCATGAAGTGATCGGGCTTTAGCAACACGTACTTTTAATGGAATAAATACATCTTCATTACGTGTCATATAGACTTTTATATTCGGTTCTTTTTTAAGTAAATTATAAGTACGACGCGCAATTTGTAAAACGATATCCTTTTCGCGTGTTTTATTGTAACCAATAGCACCTGGATCTTCTCCACCATGGCCAGGATCGAGTACCACAATAACCGGAGCATTTTTATTTTTATTAGTTGTTGATTTTATTTCAGATTGTTTTTTATTTAGATCGCCTTTTTTATATTCTTCTAAAAGCGCAAGTAAAGGGTCGTCATCGGTGCTTGAAGCTGGTTTAGAAGGATAAAGATCCATCACTAAGCGATGTTTAAATTTTGCTATAGGGGACAAAGTAAAAGTATTAGGTTTTACACCCTGTTTTAATTCGATCAAAATTCTAACAGTTTTTGGGTCACGTTGAGCAACACGTATCGATTTAATATAAGGATCATGCTTTAATACTTTTGAAGAAATACTTTTTAAGATGGGATTTAAATTAATATTGTTAATATCAATAGCGATCCTGTTAGGATTACTCAATAAAAAGTTTTTATATTTTAAGCTGATATTTGATTCTAAAGTGATTCTTGTATAGGTTGATGATGGCCAAACACGTACAGCGATAATTTGTGCCATTGTTGCAGCAAAGCCTATACGAGTGACAGATAATAAACAAGTCGCAATAATACCTTTAACTAATAGGCGCTTTGTAGGACTAAATGTCTTTGACATACTTGAGCTAAACACTTTACTTTCTATATGAGTTAGTCGCGAATAATAACATAAAAGATAAAGATCTTAAAAAGAATGATTCTTATCTTCGTCTACTTTTTATAAATAACAGATTAATTTTTTTATACTATAGCTAAATTAATATTTAATAAATAATTTTATTTTTTACTTAGCTTAGCATCAAAAATGCGTTTCATAATAACATAAATAATAAAACGCATAAAAAAAGAATTTAAAAGAGTTATTTTTATATTAAAACGTATAATGTTCCTGAAACTTTTTGATAGAATTTTCAGAAATTAAAAAAATTATCTAATGCTTTGTATTGTCATTTTTTATTTTATTATAGACCCTACAATAACAAAAGATTACAATATGGCACGCTAAAATCGCGGATTTAAACCCGTTTTCATTTTAACAATTAATATAGCTGAGTTATTGATGAGCAAAAAATTACATATCAAAACTTGGGGCTGCCAAATGAATGAGTATGATTCAACAAAAATGGCAGATCTCCTTGAGTCTACCCACGGGTTAACCTTAACAGATAATGCTGAAGAAGCTGATATCTTATTACTTAACACTTGTTCTATTCGGGAAAAAGCTCAAGAAAAAGTCTTCCACCAATTAGGTCGTTGGAAAAATCTAAAACAACATAACCCAAATATCATTATTGGTGTAGGTGGTTGTGTTGCTTCGCAAGAAGGTGCCCATATTCGTAAACGTGCGCCATTTGTGGATATTATTTTTGGACCACAAACTTTTCACCGTTTACCAGAAATGATAGAACAGATAAAAAGTGGTAACGGCAATCATGTGGTTGATGTAAGCTTTCCTGAAATAGAAAAATTCGATCGATTGCCGGAACCGCGTAGCGAAGGTCCAACAGCATTTGTTTCTATTATGGAAGGATGCAATAAATATTGTACTTACTGCGTTGTGCCTTATACTCGAGGCGAAGAAGTCAGCAGACCTTGTGATGATGTAATTTATGAAATTGCTCAACTTGCTGAACAAGGTGTGCGAGAAGTAAATTTACTTGGACAAAATGTTAATGCCTATCGTGGGCCAACGTTTGATGGTGATATTTGTTCATTTGCTGAATTATTACGTTTAGTTGCAGCTATTGACGGAATTGATCGCATTCGCTTTACTACTAGTCATCCAATCGAATTTACTGATGATATTATCGATGTTTATCGTGACACCCCTGAACTGGTAAGTTTTTTACATTTACCAGTTCAAAGTGGATCAGATCGTATATTAAATCTAATGAAACGAACGCATACAGCACTTGAATATAAATCGATTATTCGCAAACTTCGTAAAGTTCGTCCTGATATTCAAATTAGCTCTGACTTTATTGTTGGTTTTCCTGGGGAAACACAAGAAGACTTTGAACAAACCATGAAGCTTATTGCTGATGTAAATTTTGATTTAAGTTATAGCTTTGTCTATTCAGCTCGTCCAGGCACACCAGCAGCTGAAATGGAAGATAACGTATCAGAAGAAGAGAAAAAACAACGTCTGTACATTCTTCAAGAACGAATCAATCAACAAGCCATGCAGTTTAGTCGCCGAATGTTAAATACGGTACAACGTATTTTAGTTGAAGGACCGTCTAAAAAAGATCTGATGGAATTAACAGGTCGAACTGAAAACAATCGAATTGTTAATTTTGAAGGACGTCCTGATATGATCGGTAAATTTGTTGATGTTGAAATTACTGATGTTTACCCAAATTCACTACGTGGTAAAGTCATCCGCACCGAAGATGAAATGGATTTACGTGTAAATGAGTCGCCAATGTCAGTGATATCGCGAACTCGAAAAGAAAACGATTTAGGTGTTGGTATTTATCAACCATAAAAAAATAAAATTTATTAAATAAAAGGATAAGGAGGAAAAATGTTTATTATTTTTGGTAGTCGTGGTAGAGAAGTTAACGAACGTAGTGGGCAATTTAATTGTCCAAATTGCTGTTCGCAACAAAACATTAATACCGATGAAAAACAGCAAAAATACACACAAATAAAAGTAGCAAAATATTTTACGTTGTTTTTTATTCCTATTTTTAGTTATCAAACATTAGGACGTTATATCAAGTGTAATGAATGTAATAGTGATTACAATGAAAAAGCGCTTGAATATATACCGCCAACATTTGAAGAACAAATTGCATCATATGTTGAGCAAGAGTTAAAAAGCGGAACGCCTATTTCAATGTTAGTCAATAAATTAAAAGCGCAAGGGTTGGATGAAAGTCAATCAACAAGTGCAGTTAACAATGTTGTTAACGGAAATATCGTATCTTGCCATCAGTGCAATATGGACTTTTTAAAAGGCATTGAAAAGTGTCCTTTGTGTGAAGGACATATTAGTAATTAATATTAATGATTAGAGGACTTATCTTTGAATATTACGACAAATGAAACCATGTTAGAACCTGCTGATAATCAGCGTCTTAATAGTCTTTGTGGTCCTTATAATGATAATATTAAACAGCTAGAGCGCAGACTTGGTATTGAAATTAATCACCGTGGTAATTTATTTGCAATAACGGGTGATAGTATCTGCGTTCAAGCGACTATTGATATTTTACAATCTCTTTATAAAAATACTAAAATCAAAGAAAAAGTTGTTGATATTGAGCCTGAACAAATACATCTAGCAATAAAAGAGTCAGGTGTTTTACAAAAAAAAAGTGAACACTTACCAGCTTATATTGATCATCAAGGCGGAAAGCTAGTGATGATTAAAACCAAACGGGGTATTATCAAACCTCGAACAGCCAACCAAGCCCAATATATTGCCCATGTTTTAGATTATGACATCTCGTTTGGCATAGGGCCTGCAGGAACAGGTAAAACCTATTTAGCGGTGGCAGCAGCAGTTGATGCGCTCGAAAAACAGCAAATTCGCCGCATTGTACTAACCCGGCCAGCTGTTGAAGCTGGCGAAAAGCTAGGCTTTTTGCCAGGTGATTTAAACCAAAAAGTGGATCCTTACTTACGTCCACTGTACGATGCCTTATTTGAAATGCTTGGTTTTGAAAAAGTCGAAAAACTGATTGAAAAAAGCGTGATTGAAGTTGCACCACTTGCCTATATGCGAGGGCGTACCCTTAATGATGCTTTTATTATTCTTGATGAAAGTCAAAACACCACAATTGAACAAATGAAAATGTTTTTAACCCGTATCGGCTTTAATTCTAAAGCAGTAATTACTGGTGATATTACCCAAATTGATTTACCTCGCCATCAAAAATCGGGATTACGTCATGCGATTGAAGTACTAAGCAAAGTTGATGAAATTAGCTTTAATTTTTTCAATAGCGAAGATGTGGTACGCCATCCAGTAGTAGCTAAAATTGTTAATGCTTATGATAAATGGGAACAACAACATAAACCACAAACAGAAAAAAGCATTTAGTAGAAAGAGTATGATTACCCCTATCTCAAGTAAAAAAAAGAAAACGAATATTCGAGATCATTCAGCTGAAGCAAACTTGTTTTTACGCCGAGCACTGTTTTCTTTTATTGTGATTATTATTTTGATTATCGTATTGATTACAAAATTAGCTGATTTACAAATTTTGAATTATCGTTATTACACAACAAAATCTAATGATAATCGTATCGAAATTATCCCTATTCCACCAAATCGAGGCATGATTTATGATCGTAATGGTACACCATTAGCGATTAATAAAATTACTTATCAATTAAATATCATTCCCGATAAAACTAAAAACCTCAAAGAACAATTTGAGGAATTAAAAAAAATTATTGGCTTGACTGATGAAGATATTGAACTTTTTCAAAAAGAGCGACGCAATTATAGAGCTCATCGCCCAGTACCACTAAAAGATAACTTGACCGAAAAACAAATAGCTCGTTTTGTGGTAAATCAACATCGTTTTCCGTTTGTTTCCATTGTTGGTATACAGCACCGTTATTATCCTTATGGGGCATCACTGACCCATATTCTTGGTTATATTTCTAAAATTAATAGTCAAGATAAACAGCGCTTAGAAGATGCAAATAAAACTAGTGATTATGTAGCTACTTTTAATATTGGAAAAATGGGTATAGAAAAATATTACGAAGATTTATTGCATGGAACTCCTGGTTATGAAAAGGTTGAAGTTAATAGTCGAGGACGCATTGTTCGTCAACTGAATAAAAAACCACCTCAAGCAGGTGAAGATATCTATTTATCTATTAACCTTAAATTACAACTTTATATTGAGCAATTATTGGCTGGACGTAAAGCAGCGGTAGTAGCTATTGATCCTAACAATGGTGAAATTTTAGCTTTAGTTTCTAGTCCAAGTTATGATTCCAACTCATTTGTTGGCGGTATATCGAGTGCTAAATATAGCGAGTTACTAAAAGATCCTAGTAAACCACTTTTCAATCGTGCTTTATTAGGGACTTATCCACCAGCCTCGACTGTTAAACCATTTATTTCTATTGCAGCCTTAAGTGAAGGCCTAGTTACACCAAAAAGTGTGGTTAATGATCCAGGTTGGTGGCAATTACCAGGCACAGAACGACGTTATCGTGATTGGCTAAAATCGGGGCATGGTCGAGTTGATGTATTAAAAGCAATTGAAGAATCGGTTGATACTTATTTTTATCAAGTTGCTTATGATATGGGCATTGATCGCTTAAATTTATGGATGAGTAAATTTGGTTATGGTAAGCGAACAGGCATTGATATATCTCCAAACGAAGAAACGCGAGCAGTAATGCCTAGTCGTGAGTGGAAAATAAAACGACATAAAAATTCTTGGTTGCCAGGTGACACCATTCCAGTTGGTATAGGACAAGGTTATTGGACTGCAACGCCTATCCAAATGGCTAAAGCATTAACAACATTAATTAATAATGGTAAAAGTTATACTCCCCATTTTTTATTATATAAAAGGAGTGATATTTTAACTTCAAATAAACATCAACCAATAATTAATCCTGAAAAATATCTAGAAGATAATAGCTTAGTTGATGTTAAATCAGATTATTGGGAGCTGTCTAAAGAAGGTATGCATCGAGTTATGTTTGGTGCACGGGGAACAGCACGCAAAATTTATACTGATGCAAAATATCAAGCAGCAGGTAAATCGGGAACTGCACAAGTTTATGGCTTAAAGCAAGATGAAATCTATAATGCTCATAAAATTCCAGAACATCTGCGTGATCATGCATTGTTTATTGCTTACGCTCCTTATGATAAGCCAAAAATAGCTTTAGCTATTGTTTTAGAAAACGGTGGAGGTGGTAGCTCAAATGGTGGCGCTGTGGCGCGTAAAATCTTAGATTATTACTTGTTAGGTAATAATTCCACTGAGCTAAATGAACCATTAACCAATACAGGAACAGAGGACTAATAATGAATAATATTAAAAAGAGTTTTTGGCAAAAAATACATATTGATCCCCTGTTTTTTTTATTTATTACGTTATTGCTTGGCTATAGTCTTTATATTCTTTGGAGTGCCACAGGGCAAAGTGTCGATATGATACAAAAACGAGTAATACAAATATTGCTTGGTTTTGTTGTGATGATAGTGCTAGCACAGTTTTCACCCAGAACTTATGAAAAATGGGCGCCGTATCTATATGTTGTTTGTATTTTGATTTTATTACTGGTGGATATTTTTGGTTATACTAGTAAAGGTGCACAACGTTGGTTGGATTTAGGAGGGGTGCGTTTTCAACCTTCTGAAATTGCTAAAATAGCTGTACCACTAATGGTTGCTAAATTTATTCACCGAGATGGGTGTCCACCGCCATTTAAAACTACGCTACAAACACTTACCATAATTGGTGTACCAACATTACTGGTTGCTATGCAACCCGATTTAGGGACTGCTATATTAATTATCATGTCAGGTATTTTTATTATATTTTTAGCAGGCATAAACTGGCGTTATATTCTTATTGCGCTAATTTTAATTGCTATATTTTTACCTATTATGTGGTTCCATTTAATGCATGATTATCAGCAAAAACGCGTACTTATATTCATCAATCCTGAACTGGACCCAAACGGAGCTGGCTATCATATTATTCAATCTAAAACAGCAATTGGATCGGGTGGTATATGGGGAAAAGGTTGGCTTGAAGGCACACAATCGCAACTTGAATTTTTACCTGAGCGACATACCGACTTTATTTTTTCAGTTATCGCTGAAGAGTTTGGTTTTATTGGCTCTATTATTTTATTAATTTTGTTTTTATGTTTAATTGTGCGAGGGCTGTTTATTGCTTCGCAGGCGCAAACAACCTTTGGACGGATCCTTTCTGGTGGGCTTATTTTAGTCTTTTTTATTTATGTGTTTATTAATATTGGTATGGTTAGTGGAATATTGCCAGTAGTTGGTGTACCATTACCGCTAATAAGTTATGGTGGCTCTTCTTTAGTGGTCTTAATGGCTGGTTTTGGCATTATTATGTCTATCCACACACATCGATACATGTTATCTAAAAATATTTAACGGAATTTAAATAAATGAAAAAGAAATTTAAATTATCTTTTGCTTTATTAGTGCTTACAATTTGTTCATCAGTATCAGCTGAAATCGCTTTCCCTATTCCTGCTATTCCACAATTAGACGCTGAAGCTTATATTTTAATTGATGCAAAATCAGGTGAAATTTTAGCTCAATATAATGCCGAGCAGCAGCGCGATCCGGCAAGCTTAACTAAAATGATGACCAGTTATGTGGTGGGGCAAGCATTACAATCAGGTCGCATAAAAAATGATGATATGGTTGTTGTCAGTAAAGATGCATGGGCAACGGGCAACCCTGTTTTAAAAGGATCATCATTGATGTTTTTAGAGGTCGGTAAAACAGTATCAGTTTCTGATCTTAATAAAGGTATTATCATCCAATCTGGCAACGATGCTTGTATTGCAATGGCAGAACATGTTGCAGGAAGCCAAGGTGCATTTGTTAACCTAATGAATGATTATGCAAAAAAAATTGGGTTAAACCATACACATTTTGAAACCGTTCATGGGCTTGATGCGCCAGGGCAATACACAACAGCTAAAGACATGGCTTTTTTAGGGCAAGCATTGATTCGTGATTTACCAGAAGAATATTCTATTTATAAACAAAAAGAATTTACCTATACCCTATCAAAACCACAACTTAATCGAAATGGATTACTTTGGGATACCACATTAAACGTTGATGGAATAAAAACAGGACATACTAATGCTGCTGGCTATAACTTAGTTGCTTCAGCGGTTGATGGCAATACTCGTTTAATCTCAGCGGTACTAGGTGGACGAACCTTTAAAGGGCGTGAAGCAGAAAGTAAAAAGCTCTTAGTCTGGGGTTTCCGCTTCTTTGAAACCGCAAATCCTGTAAAAGCAGGTAATCCACTTGCGACTGAATCAATTTGGTATGGTGATCAAAACAAAATTCAACTTGGTTCACTTAATGGCGCTTATGTAACGGTTCCAAAAGGTCGTTCTGCGGATGTACAAGTTAAATATACAATCGATGATTATATCTATGCCCCAATCACTAAAGGCAATACAGTGGGCAAAATGCAATTTTTATTAGACGGCAAAGTTATCAACGAACAACCACTTGTTGCTTTACAGAATATAGAACAAACAGGATTCTTTGGTGGAATATGGGATTGGATAGGTTTGCAGTTCCATAAGTTATTTAACTAGTTTTTATTGCTATTGTTCTGTAAGAATAAGCTTACAGAACAACCTTATCCTCATCAAAATAATATTATCTGGTCAACAGAACAAAGAAAAATAACCCAATTCTGTCAAAAAGTTTCAGGAAAGCATAACGTTTAAGTAAAAAAACAAAAAATTCTGTTTAAATTGATAAAAATTAACTATCCGAAAACACTTTATAAATAATTCCACCAATTATTACAATAACTTTTACTCCCTCCAATCTTATTTATTTTTCTTTTATCCAAAATTGCATAGGAGTATAATTTGAATATATATTTATTATAACAATGGAAACTTAAGTATGTTTGGAAATAAAACAAATCGTCAAGTAATTATTTGGACAACAATCATTGGTGGTTTTATTAGTGCTTTAGTTAAATGGGGATCAGAGGTTAATATGCCACCGCGCGTTCCAGGTGAAATTTCGCCACCAGCGGCACATATTGATGCATGGCTCGGTTGGCTAGGGATTGATTCTCATTCACTAGATTATATTTATCAAACAGCGACTGTTTCTGGTGCTGTTACGCTTTATCACTGGTTATTCAGTTTTGCTTTTGCCTTTGTTTATGTAGCAGGTGCGTATTACTGGAATAAAATCCGCCTATGGTATGGCGCTGTTTATGGTACGGTTATTACTATCTCTATGCATGGCTTTTTAATTCCATTACTTGGTTTTCGTCACCCCGCTTATGATGCCGAAGGTACAGTTGGTTGGTTATGGAATTTAAATGGTTATGAGCTTTGGAGCGAAATTTTAGGTCATATTTATTGGGGAGCATCGATCGAAGTATGTATGATTGCAGTACTTGCTCACTTTTCAAGACCTATTCATGGCGAGTGGCGTCAAAAATGATTTAAAGTTATAGAATTAGTAATAAATCCTACTATTTAGTGATAGTGGGATTTTTTATTTTATTTGATATAAAAAAAAACTATATCAACCAATAAAAAACAAGAATTATTCAATATCAATTTTTTTTGTTATCTTTTTTATCACTAAAGAAAAACGATAAAAAGGAAATAAAAAATGAATACTGCTGTTATTGGATACCCTCGAGTTGGTAAACTTCGTGAACTTAAATTTGCAACAGAAGCCTATTTTAAAGGTAATAAAACACAAGCTGAATTATTAAACGAAGCTAAAGCGCTACGTGCTGAACATTTAAAGCAACAAGCGTCACAAAAAATCGCGTTTATTTCATCTAATGATTTTTCATTTTATGATGCGGTATTAGATACAGCATGTTTACTTAATGTCATTCCACAACGTTACCAAGATCTTGGTTTGCCTGAACTTGACCGCTATTTTGCGATGGCGCGTGGTTATCAAGGCGTAAAAGGCGACGTTCGTGCGCTTGCAATGAAAAAATGGTTTAACACCAATTACCACTATTTAGTACCTGAAATTGAAGATTCAGTACAAATCAAATTAGCGGGCTGTAAACCATTTGACGAATATCAAGAAGCTAAAGCACTAGGCATTCAAACCAAACCAGTTGTGGTTGGGCCATTAACATTTTTTAAATTAGCGCAGTATTTAGGTAAAAAACAGCTTGTTGATTTTAAAGCCGATATTATTAAAGCTTATCAAGACATCATCCAAAAATTCACAACACTTGGTGCTGAGTGGATCCAAATTGATGAACCTATTTTAGTCACTGACCTAAATAAAGACGATATCGCTTTATTTACCGAACTTTATCAAGCCATTTTATCGGTAAAAGGACAAACTAAGATTGTTTTACAAACTTATTTTGGTGATATACGTGATTGTTATAAAGAACTTATCGCTTTACCTTTTGATGGTATTGGACTTGATTTTGTTGAAGGTAAACAGTCATTAACTTTGCTTGAAAATAATGGCTTTCCTGCTGATAAAGTGTTATTTGCTGGTGTGGTTAATGGCAAAAATATTTGGAAAAACAATTACCAAAAAACCTTAGCATTACTTGGTAAAATCAAACAAAAAGCCGCAAATATTGTAATCAATACTTCTTGTTCATTACTGCATGTTCCTTATACATTGCAAAATGAGACCAAATTAACCATTCAACAACGTGCTTATTTTGCTTTTGCTCAAGAAAAGCTACAAGAACTTGCTGAACTTGGTCAATTATTTAAAGAAGCAAACGCTGAAAATAATGCCGCTTATAAAGCTAACCAAACATTATTTACTCGTGAGCGTGAGGGCGCAAACCAAGCGGTACGTCAAAAAGTGGCTGCATTAAAAGATTCAGACTTTACTCGTTTACCTGAATTTTCAGTGCGTGAAGAGGCGCAGAAAAAGGCCTTTAATTTGCCACTATTACCAACCACTACAATTGGATCATTCCCACAAACGCCTGATGTACGTTTAAATCGTGCAAAATTCAAAAAAGGCGAAATTTGCTTAAATGAATATACTGAATTTAATAAACAAAAAATTGCGCAGTGCATCAAATTACAAGAAGAAATTGGCATTGATGTGTTAGTTCATGGTGAATTTGAACGTAATGACATGGTCGAATATTTTGGCGAAAGTTTGAATGGCTTTGTCTTTACTGAAAAAGCATGGGTACAATCTTATGGTACACGTTGCGTTAAGCCACCAATTGTTTGGGGTGATATTTCACGCTCTAAACCGATTACCGTTGAATATTCAAAATATGCACAAAGCCTGACTGATAAACCAGTAAAAGGCATGTTAACAGGCCCTGTGACTATTCTTAATTGGTCATTCCCACGGGAAGATATTTCACAAAAAGAATCAGTATTCCAAATTGGATTGGCTATTGGTGATGAAGTGTTAGATCTTGAAGCTGCAGGCATTAAAGTTATCCAAATTGACGAAGCTGCATTAAAAGAAAAACTACCACTACGTAAAGCCGATTGGAACAGTGAATACCTTGATTGGGCGATCCCTGCATTTAGATTGGTACACAGCAAAGTACAAGCTGATACGCAAATCCACACCCATATGTGTTATAGCGAATTTGCTGATATTATTAAAGATATTGATGCAATGGACGCTGATGTTATTTCGTTCGAGGCTTCTCGCTCTAATTTACAATTGATTGATGTACTAAATGCAAACAATTTTAAAACCGAAGTGGGGCCAGGGGTTTACGACATCCATTCACCACGCGTACCACCAGTAGCCGAAATCAAAGCAACGATTGAAAAGTTACTAGCGAAGATTGATAACCAAAAATTATGGATCAATCCAGACTGCGGCTTAAAAACGCGTGGCGAGAAAGAAGTGGTTGAAAGCTTGCAACACCTTGTTCAAGCCACTTTAGAAGTAAGAAAAACACTGAACTAAGCACTGTTTTTACAAAGTTATTGTGTTTTTTTAATGCATTGAACTTTGCTTAGCTTTACACTTCCGCCGCCTATTTTGGCGGCGGAAACGTCAATAAGGGAAATAAGCGACCTAACCAATGGATAAAATAAATGAAAACAAATCTATTATTTAATAAAAAAACTGTTTTCTCCTTTGAGGTTTTTCCACCTAAAAAAAACTCGCCATTAGAGACAATTTATAGCACCTTACGGGAACTTGGCTACTTCAAACCTGACTTTATCAGTGTCACTTATGGTGCAGGTGGTAGCTTAAATGGCCAAACCACCATTGATATTGCCCACTCACTCAAACACACTTATGGCATTGAAAGCGTTGCTCATTTGCCGGGGATTAATTTTGATAAAGCTGAAATGCAAAAAATCCTACATGACCTTAAATGTGCAGGAGTTGATAATGTGCTTGCTTTGCGTGGTGACATCAGCCCGAATGTGCAACCTAAAGATGACTTTCGCTTTGCCAGTGAACTGGTGACATTCATTAAAGAAAACGGTGATTTTAACGTGATTGGCGCATGCTATCCCGAAGGACACCTTGAAGCAGCAACACTAAAACAAGATCTGCTCCATTTAAAAGAAAAGGTCAATGCAGGTACCGATCAACTTATTTCACAGCTATTTTTTGATAATGACTACTTTTATGCCTTTTTAGATAAAGCTCGTGATATTGGCATTAATGTGCCAATAGAAGCAGGTATTATGCCAGTAACTAATAAAAACCAAATTGAGCGCATGGTGTCTATGTGTGGGGTGAATTTACCTAAAAAATTCAAACAAATGATGGCAAAATACGAACATCATCCAGAAGCATTTCGTGATGCTGGCATTGCTTACGCAATTGATCAGATTGTTGATTTGGTTTCGCAAGATGTCGATGGCATTCACTTATACACCATGAACAATAGCTACATAGCAAGACGCATTAGCGAAGCAGTATCTACATTGCTAGCGGTACCAAAATCGGAATAGTGAATATAAAAACAGGAAAGTATAAACAATGATTTATAATTGGTTGCGGGGGCTGGATTTGAACCAACGACCTTCGGGTTATGAGCCCGACGAGCTACCAAGCTGCTCCACCCCGCGTCAAAGTGATAGATATCTTATAGTAATAAAATAATAAAGCAAGGACTATTTAGCTAAAATTTGCTATTTTTAAAAATTATTGAGTAAATACAGATTATTTTTCACATAAATACAAAATTAAATAAAATTTTTTAACAATAACTTTAGTTTTTTGTTAAAGCTCATGTAGAAATTCCTCGCGTTGTTTACAGTAATTTGAAAAACACTGTAATAAATATCCATAAAAAAAACAATTAACGTCTTATCACAAACAAAATATGGGCTGATATTATAAAGAAAATAACTGTCACCAATTTGGCTAAACGCTTTATAGCCAGTAGCCTAGCCATTTATAATGAGCTAAAAAAGCCCGATGAAATTTTTTTGTCCTTTTAATTAGTAAATAGTAAACAAGCAAAAATTTTGCCAACTCACCTTCCAACAAACCAATGGAAAAACTACAAGGATGATACTAACTTTGAATTGAGGTGTAGCATAATCAGCAATTATTTAGTTGATGCAAAGGATAGACAATAAAAACTTAAATGATTGATTAATTTTTATAATACGGTTAAACCGCATAAAACGATTTCAGGAAAAACGCCTTATGCGGTTTTAGCAGATTATTTTAACCATGAAGTGTAAACAACTTGGTGTTTTCCTACAGGTTTTATTAGTAAATTATAATCCTTTAGGGTTTTCACCGTATTGGTTGCTACCTGGTGTTGAGTCCATGCATGCGAAAACCAATAAAACAATTGCACCAATAAATGGAACCAAAGCAACTAATGCCCACCAACCAGATCTATCTGTATCATGTAAACGTCGTACTGTAACAGCCAAACTTGGAAGAAATAATGCTGCCCAAACAACAAAACTAATAATATTTGTTACTGACACTAAAGAGGTACTAATTGAAACAAGGATCACGCTGACAATACTTAAAGCAATATTTAAAAGAAAACTGAAAAGCATAAACATCCAATACTCTTGACGGCGAGCTCGCCCATTAAAATTTGTATAATTTTGTTTAATACAACTAATAAACCAATTCATCCTTATATATATCCTTTTTGATAAGTTTTGAAAAAATAATTTAGAGTTTGTTATTCTAATGAAAAAAAATCGAAAATAAAACTAATTTTTATCATTAAATTGAATATTTTTTATTTTTTATCAATTTTATATTGCCTATAAGGCTGTTGATTTCAGGTTTTCATAAAGTGATAACTAAGTTAGAATCATCGCTCAGTGGTTATTTATACTAGCTAACAGATTATAGAAAATAACACTGAGGCCCTCCATGAAAATAGTTGAAGTTAAACACCCCCTCGTCCGTCATAAAATTGGTTTAATGCGTGAACAAGATATTCGCACCAAAGAGTTTTGCGATTTTGATAGTGAAGTTGGTAGTTTGGTGACTAGGCTAATTAACAAACTACATCCCTTTAGGGTTTTCACCATATTGGTTAGGACCAGGAGTTGAATCGGTACACATAAGTTTTAATAGCGTATAAGGTGTTGCAGTCCAAAAGTACCAACCCGGTTTATCAACATCATGCAAACGGCGTACTGTAACTGCGAAATTAGGAACAAATAAAGTCAATGTCAAGCTCAAAGTTAAAACGAGATTATTTTTCATCATATTATCAATAATTATCATCAAAATAATTAGAACAATGTAGATCGAAGAGAACATCCAATATTCTTCACGGCAAGCTCGCCCATCAAAATTTGCATAATTTATTGTAATACAATCAATAAACCAATTCATTCCCTATCCCTTTTTATTTAATAACTGACAACGATTCTAATGAAAATAAAACGAAAATTAAACTGATTTTTATTGTTGATATTTTTACTAATATTTACACTGTCGATAACCTGTTGATTTCAGGTTTTCATAAAGTGGGTATCTGTGTTAGAATTACCTCTCAGTGGTTATTTATACCAACTAACAGATTATAGAAAATAACACTGAGGTTCCCTCCATGAAAATAGTTGAAGTTAAACACCCCCTCGTCCGTCATAAAATTGGTTTAATGCGTGAACACGATATTAGCACCAAAGACTTCCGCGATCTTGCCAGTGAAGTTGGTAGTTTATTAACTTATGAAGCAACGGCTGATCTCCCTACTGAAAAAGTAACCATAAATGGTTGGTGTGGGCCTGTTGAAGTTGAGCAAATTAAAGGTAAAAAAATTACGGTTGTGCCTATTTTGCGTGCAGGCTTAGGTATGATGGATGGTGTGCTTGAGCATATTCCAAGTGCGCGTATTAGTGTTGTGGGGTTTTATCGTAACGAAGAAACGTTAGAACCTGTTCCTTATTTCCAAAAACTAACCTCGGATATTGAAGAGCGAATGGCTTTAGTTGTTGATCCAATGTTAGCAACAGGTGGGTCCATGGTGGCAACCATTGATTTGCTTAAAAAAGCTGGCTGTAAAAATATTAAAGTATTAGTGTTAGTGGCAGCGCCAGAAGGTATCAAGGTATTAGAAAAAGCGCACCCTGACGTTGAACTTTATACCGCATCGATTGATGAAAGATTGAACGAAAAAGGTTATATATTGCCAGGACTTGGCGATGCTGGGGACAAAATCTTCGGCACAAAATAAAATCTCAATTTTTAGACCGGTTTATCCGGTTTTTTTATGCTTGTAAATCAAGCAAGTTAGATAACAAACTTAGTTAAGTAAGAGAGGCGAGATGTGAGCGATATCACAACAAATAAAACAAAAAATATAACATCACAGCATAAGCATTCATGGCAAGATATTTTTACTGGCGCACAGATGTTATTTGTCGCCTTTGGGGCTTTGGTATTAGTTCCTCTTTTAACAGGATTAAACCCAAATGTAGCTCTTTTTACTGCTGGTGTTGGTACGTTGTTATTTCAATTGACAACCAAAGGTAAAGTTCCTGTATTTTTAGCGTCATCGTTTGCTTTTATTGCCCCTATCTCATTTGGTGTTGCACAATGGGGCATTCCTGCCACTTTAGGCGGTTTAGTGGCTGCGGGTTTTGTTTTTATGTTTTTTGCTTTTTTAGTAAAAATCAATGGTAGCCATGTTATTGACCGTATATTACCACCAGTTGTAACTGGTCCAATTATTATGGTTATTGGTTTATCACTTGCACCTGTTGCGGTAGGAATGGCAATGGGTAAAGACATTAAGATGCCAGTCGAAAATTATAAATTGATTATAATATCAATGGTTTCACTATTAACGACTTTAATTGTGGCAATTTGGGCAAAAGGATTTCTAAAATTATTACCTATTATTTCAGGTATTGTGGTGGGATATATATTGTCTTGTTTATTTGGCATTGTCGATTTTCAACCTGTTATTAATGCGCCATGGTTTAAAGTGCCTGATTTCACGTTTCCTGAGTTTCATTGGCAAGCAATTTTATATATGATTCCAATTGTTATTGCACCAACCATTGAACATGTTGGTGATATTATGGCGATTGGTTCGGTAACGGGTAAAGATTATACTCGTGATCCTGGTTTGCAACGCACATTATTAGGTGATGGGCTTGCAACTTCGGCTGCTGGTCTTTTTGGTGGACCGCCTTGTATTACTTATGCTGAAGTGATTGGCGCTGTAACCTTAACCCGAAATTTTAAAACGCGAGTAATGACATGGGCTGCTGTTTGGGCTATTTTAATGTCTTTTGTCGGTAAGATTGGTGCATTTTTAAGTTCAATTCCAACGGTGGTTATGGGCGGTATTATGGTGTTGCTATTTGGCTCTATTGCATCAGTAGGTATTAATATTTTAATCAAACATAAAGTCGATCTGTCTGTATCACGTAATATGTGTATTGTTTCATTGGTTTTGGTGTTTGGTATTGGTGGCATGATTTTTGACTTTGGATCATATGCATTACAAGGTATAAGCTTATGTGGAATTTTAGCCATCGTGTTAAATCTGATCCTACCTAATCAAGAAAAGTCGACAGATACTTATTAAATTCCCCATATATCGTTGGTTATCTTTATCGCCAACGATATTTATAATATCAGCCCATATCTTGTTTGTGATAAGACATTAATTTTGTTTTTTTATGGATATTTATTACATTGTTTTTCAAATTACTGTAAACAACGCGAGGGATTTCTACAACTAAGTGATTGGCAAGCTTGCTGATATAAGATACCTCATAATCCACTGATTATTGTTTGAATTCGATACTAAATTTTGACCATGATGATATTGGTCTCCTATGATTTTTGTTTCTATCATGGAGGTGACTTCCGTCCACTTTTTTGGTGAGGATTAGTTTTTCAATATATAACACACGTTATCATTCCCCCTTATATAAAAATAATTCTTATCTTACTTGTTTTATGGTGATATTTTGTTTTAATAGATAAAAATATCGTTTTATATAACCTTTACTTATTGGAAATAAATTATGAAAAATGTTGGTTTTGTCGGTTGGCGTGGAATGGTGGGGTCTGTGCTTATGCAACGTATGGTTGAAGAGCATGATTTTGATTATATCAATCCTGTTTTCTTTTCTACTTCTCAAGCTGGTCAAGCAGCCCCAACTTTTGGTGGAAAAACAGGTATATTACAAAGCGCAGATAATATTGATGCTTTAAAAGCATTAGATATTATTGTTACTTGCCAAGGTGGTGATTATACCTCAGAGATTTACGCAAAATTACGCGCAACAGGTTGGCAGGGTTATTGGATTGATGCAGCTTCAACGTTACGCATGGAAGATGGTGCAATTATTGTTCTTGATCCTGTAAACAAAGCTAATATTCATGCTGCTTTAGATGGCGGTATTAAAACTTTTGTAGGCGGTAACTGTACGGTTAGTTTGATGTTAATGTCATTAGGTGGGTTATTTGCTGAAAATCTTATAGATTGGGTTTCTGTTTCCACTTATCAAGCGGCATCTGGTGGTGGTGCTCGCCATATGCGTGAGCTATTAACTCAAATGGGTATGCTAAATGCCGAAGTAGCAAAAGAGCTACAAGATCCGCATTCCTCTATTTTGGATATTGAGCGTAAAGTGACACAAAAAATGCGTGATGGTAGTTTACCTACAGATAATTTTGGTGTCCCACTTGCTGGAAGTTTAATTCCTTGGATCGATAAAGCGCTAGATAATGGACAAAGTAAAGAAGAGTGGAAAGGGCAAGCCGAAACCAATAAAATTTTGGGAACAAGTCAGATTATTCCTGTTGATGGACTTTGTATTCGTATTGGAGCTTTGCGTTGTCATAGTCAATCGTTTACGATTAAATTGAAAAAAGATATTAGTGTGCCAGAAATTGAAAAGCTTCTTGCTGCGCACAATGATTGGGTAAAAGTCGTTCCTAATGATCGTGAAATTTCAATGCGAGAATTAACTCCTGCAGCGGTTACAGGTACGTTAACCACACCTGTTGGGCGTTTACGTAAATTGAATATGGGTAAAGATTATTTGTCTGCTTTTACTGTAGGTGACCAACTATTATGGGGTGCTGCAGAACCACTGCGTAGAATGTTACGCATTTTAGCTTAATTTGTCGTAGCTCAAACTTAATTAAAAAAGCCCGAATTATCGGGTTTTTTATATATGGTAAAGTATACTATAGATTCTCTTCAAGTAATGTCATCAGTAGTGAACCATTAAATAAAGCTTGTTGCACTAATGCAAATGCACCAATTGCCGACCTATCATCTAGCGGTGAGCAAGTAATGGTAAGATTTTTGCGTAGTTCTTCTAGACTTTGTGCATTTAGCGCACTATTTACTGCATTTAGTAAGATTTCGGGTGATTTAGTTATTTCACCAGCTAATACGATGCGTTGAGGATTGAAAATATTAACCATAATAGCAACCGCTCTGCCAAGATTTTCACCCGCATCTTTGACAAGTTTGATGGCAAGTTCATCGCCTTGATTAGCATATTGACAGATATGATTGATATCGCATTGCTCGGCAGTAAGTTTTGAAATATAACCTTGTTCAATCATCTGTTTAGCACGGTGTTCAATAGCTTTATTAACGACACGATTTTCTAAGCAACCGAAGTTACCACAATGACAACGTTCACCTAATGCATCTACTTGAATATGCCCTACTTCACAAGCGCTTTGATTGTGATTTGTTAATAATTGCTGATTAACAATAACACCAGAACCTACTCCCCGATGAACACGAATTAATATAGAATCATCGACATTTTGGGTTGATCCAAAATAACTTTCAGCTAATGCTAAGCTTTGAATATCATTCCCAACAAAAATGGAAACATTAAAGTGTTTTTGTAGTATGTCGGCTAAAGCCCATTCTTTTACTTGAATATGTGGCGTATAACGGATAATACCATTGACTGAATCAATTAATCCCGGTAATACAATCGATATCGCGACTAAACATTTTATTTTCTTGCTATTTTCTTGAATAAAATCTTTAATTAATTCAATTAAATAGTCTTGTACCTGTTGCTCGGTAAAGTTAGTAAGCGGATATCTTTTTGATACTAAACATTTTGCACCTAAATCAAATAGCTCTATTGTGACATGTGAACGGCTTAATTGCACCGCAATGGCTTGATATTGTCCATATTTTGCTTCAATTGAAACCGCAGGGCGCCCGCCTGTTGATTGCTGAGCATCGACCTCTTTAATTAGTTTATTTTTAATCAGTTGGCGAGTTATTTTGGTAATACTTGCTGGAGCCAATTGGCTAATTTCAGCCAATTGAATACGAGAAAGTGGTGCTTGCTGAACAATTAAGCGATAAATCATTGCATAATTTAGTTGTTTAATTAATTCAGCATTACCCACTAAGTTCAGATAATTAAATGTCATATATTGCTCAATATTCTTAATCAATTATCTGATATTTTAGCGACTCATCTCTCCGTTAACAACCGTTTTAGCGATTGAAAAATCACGATTAAAAATAACAAGATTTGCAATTTTTCCTTCACTAATACTGCCAAGCTCTTTATCCACACCGATTGCTTTAGCAGGGTAAAGTGTTGCCATTCTTAATGCTTCATCTAAGGCAATACCAACATATTCAACTGCGTTTTTTACCGCTTCAATCATGGTTAATGATGAACCACCCAATGTGCCATTTTCATCAACACAACGACCATCTTTATAATAAATGGTTTTACCTGCAAATACGCCTGATTCTAAATTAGAAGCAGCAAGCAGCATCGCATCAGTAATTAAAATTAAGTGATCTTGTTTGATTTTATGACTATTGCGAATATTTGCCCAACTAACATGTTGACCATCGGCAATGATACCAACATAAACTTCTGGTTCATCATAAATTGCGCCAACTACACCAGGTTCTCGCCCTGAAATATAAGGCATAGCATTAAATAGATGCGTTCCTAAACGAATGCCATCATTAAAGCCACGACGGCAGTCATCATAATGACCATTTGAATGACCAACCGAAACATGAATGCCTGCATTAACTAATTGCTTGATGAAATGGCTTTCAACTCTTTCTGGAGCTAACGTAATGATTTTAATTACATCAGCATTTTCACAAAGGAAATCAATCATTTCTTGTGACGGCTGTCGAATAATATTTTCGTCATGAATTCCTTTTTTTTCAGGGCTGATATAAGGTCCTTCAAGATGCAACCCAAGTGCTTGATTAGGATGCGTAGCTAAGTATTCACGCATCACTTTAACTGCCTTTATCATAAATTCATCAGTTGATGTAATTAACGTAGGTAAATAGCTAGTGCAACCAGAAATAAGGTTTGTGGCCTGCATGGATTGTAATGTTTCAACGCTCAATGCATCAAGCGTTTCATTAAATTGCACACCACCGCAACCATTAACTTGGATATCAATAAATCCTGGCGCCACAATTGCACCTTGTAGATTTTCAATTTTGATATCTGTAGGTAATTGGTTTTGTTTACAGACTTTTGTAATTTTATCACCATCAATAATAACAGCGTGGTTATCAAGGATCTCATAACCTGTATAAAGACGGCAATTTGTTAATGCATACATTGATTTATCCTTTATAAAATGGTCACTTTAAGATTATTCGCTTCCATTTGTTTAAAATATTTTAGCGTTTTTACTTTAAGATCATCAGTACTTGGTTCATCACAAACAATAATTGATGCAGGATGCATTTGTAGAGCACTGACAGTCCAAAGGTGATTAACGGCTCCTTCAACACCAGCTTGTAATGCTAAACTTTTGTTATGGCCACAAACTAATAAAATAACTTCCTGAGCATCCATTAAAGTTGCAACACCAATGGTTAACGCATGTTTTGGTACTTGATTCACGTCATTATTAAAAAAGCGAGAATTAGCAATGCATGTATCTTCTGTTAATGTCTTGATGCGTGTGCGCGAACAAAGTGAAGATCCTGGTTCATTAAAAGCGATATGCCCATCTTGACCTACACCCCCAACAAAAATATTAATTTTACCGTAAGCTTTGATCTTTGCTTCATATTGACGGCACTCTTGATCAATATCTGGCGCATTACCATTTAATATATGGATATTGTTCTTATCAATATCAATATGATTGAAAAAATTTTCGTACATAAATGTGTGGTAACTTTGAGGATGCTCCTCTGGAATACCAACATATTCATCCATATTAAAGGTTACAACATGTTTAAAGCTGACGTTACCTGCTTTATATTGTTTAATCAATTGTTGATACATAACTAATGGTGAACTACCTGTTGGCAGCCCCAATAAAAATGGACGATCTGCAGTAGGTTTAAACTCATTAATTTTATTAACAATGCGCTGTGCAACCCAGGCACCGACTTCTTGTGCGTTTTCTAAAGGAATAAGTCTCATGTGTTGTTACCTCTTGTAATATAATTAAAAACTTTTTTCTTGAAATAAAATATGTTGTCTTTATTTTACTATATTAAACTAATTAATCAAAAAAAATGGTGATTTAAATCACAAAAAAAGAATAATTAATTTGCGAAGTAAAATAAATAATATAGAGTGAAATAATAATACTTAATTATCATCGCTTAAAGATGTAAAATTTTATTACTTTTTATGTACCCCTAATAACTATATGAGGTTAAACTTATGGGAATTTTAGCTTACATGCAACGTATCGGGCGTTCATTGATGGTGCCTGTAGCAGTTCTGCCTGCTGCTGCAATACTACTAGGAATTGGGTATTGGATCGATCCTAATGGCTGGGGGCAAAATAGTATTGTTGCCGCTTTTTTAATTAAATCTGGTGGTGCTATTATCGATAATATGCCAATTTTATTTGCTATTGGTGTTGCTTATGGAATGTCTAAAGATAAAGATGGCGCAGCTGCACTTTCTGGTTTGGTTGGTTTTTTAGTGGTAACCACCTTACTTTCTCCAAATTCTATTGCATTATTTAATGGTATTGACACAAAAGCTGATGACTGGTTAAAGCAAGTTCCAGCTGCATATGGTAAAATAAACAATCAATTTATTGGTATTATTGTTGGTATTATTGCGGCCGAACTTTATAATCGCTTTAGTCGGGTTGAATTACATAAAGCACTATCTTTTTTTAGTGGAAAAAGATTAGTGCCAATTGTTGTTTCAGTTGTGATGCTATTAGTTTCTGCTGTTTTATATTTTATCTGGCCAACGATTTATGATGCACTAGTTGCGTTTGGTAAATATATTAAAGAATTAGGATCTGTGGGTGCCGGTATTTATGGATTCTTTAACCGCTTACTTATTCCTGTTGGTTTACACCATGCCTTAAACTCCGTATTCTGGTTCGACGTGGCAGGTATCAACGATATTCCTAACTTCCTAGGTGGGCAAAAATCAATTGAAGACGGTTTAGCTACAGTTGGAATTACAGGTCGTTACCAAGCTGGGTTTTTCCCTGTTATGATGTTTGGTCTGCCTGGTGCCGCGTTAGCTATGTACCATACGGCTAAAAAAGGCAATAAAGATAAAACTGCATCAATCATGTTAGCTGCTTCTTTTGCTGCATTTTTTACTGGTGTAACCGAACCGCTTGAATTTGCTTTTATGTTTGTTGCACCTGTACTTTATGTTTTACATGCGATTTTAGCGGGTATTTCACTTTATATTGCAGCAGCAATGCAATGGATAGCAGGATTTGGCTTTAGCGCTGGCTTAGTCGACATGTTACTTTCAAGCCGTAATCCGCTTGCAGTCCATTGGTATATGTTAATCCTTCAGGGTCTAGTATTCTTTGTGGTCTACTATGTAGTATTCCGTTTTGTAATTGTAAAATTCAATCTTAAAACCCCAGGCCGTGAAGATGAAGATACGACTGTTTCGTCAACTGAAAGTACCCAGAAAAAACAAGTCATTGGAGATACATCTAAACTTGCTGAACAATATCTAGCGGTTGTTGGTGGGAAAGAAAACCTTACTAACATTGACTCTTGTATTACCCGTTTGCGTTTAGGTGTAAATGATTCAGAATTGGTTGATGAACAAGCAGCTAAAGCACTTGGCGCGATGGCTGTGATCAAACTCGGTAAAACAGGTGTGCAAATTATTGTTGGTACTCAGGCCGAAAAAATTGCCGATGAGATGAAAAAACTTGTTTAGTCAATTAGTATAAAATAAGAACCAAATTAAATAAAACTAATGTAACAATCCACTCTATTTAAATAAGCAAAAAATAGAGTGGATTATTTATTTGATTTAACTTTACAGACTCTTTGCTTTATTTATAAACGCTCCAGTATTTTTTTTATTAAAAACAATCAAATAAAAACTTCAATAAAATCAATGTCTTTTGACCGATTTTTTTAGATATAAGCGTGTTGTTGTGGTATAAGGTTTTGCTTTCAATATAAAATTAGAATCGCAAAATCACATCTTTAGTTGTTAATAGTTGATTTAATAACTGGGTATTAATGACTTTACTTGGAATGTTTCTGGCTATTTGGGTTAAGTTTCTTGATTTCAGTGAAGATTCACAGACATATACATCATCAATATCATAAAGTTCAAGCATGTTTAATGTCGCAATATAATCTCGCATTAAAATGTGATCAGGTTGTTGATTTGGTAATAAATGAAAGACACCATCATCGACAAAAAAAACAGAAACATGATTAATAGCTGATGTGGCTAATGCGATATCAAGTGCTTCTCGACCTTTGGCATTTCCATGAGGTGGTGAGCTGATAATAATTGCTAGTTTTTTCATTTCAGTCTTAATTTAAAATTGAATGGTTCGATCGGTTGTTGAGATTGATTCGCCAAGCTCACCAAGACCGGTTAATTGAAAATGATTAGCTAGGTTATTTTTGATAACACCGCGTCTCTGCGCAGCTGCAACACAAATAGTTAACGTTAAGGTGTGTGTTTTTGCTAATTCTTGCCATGCTGAAACTAAATCAAACTCATCGCTAGCAGGATCTGTATAGCTATTGCCATTATAAACACCATCGGCATAAAAAAAGATGTTTTTAATCTGATGAGGAGTATTAGACAGTAAAGCTTGAGCAAATTGGTATGCGCAATAAGCAGATTGGGTCCCATAAGCAGGACCCATAATAATAAGTGTGTAACTTAATGAATCGATCAAGTGAGTCAGCTGCTTGTTATTCTGCTTGTTCAGGCTCTGATACTGGTTCTTCCCTTGGATCTTCATTTGTGTCATTTTTATCACTATCAATACCTAGTAATTCAACTTCAAACACTAATGTTGATGCAGGTTCGATTCCTGCTTTATTTTCTTGACCTGGAATGCTTTGATCACCATAAGCTAAATCTGGTGGTACGACAAGTTTAATTTTTCCACCAACACCAATCAATTGAATTCCTTCAGTCCAACCTTTTATCACCCCATAAAGAGGGAATTTAGCCGGTTCACCACGATCATAAGAACTGTCAAATTTACGTCCATCAGTTAAAGTGCCTGTATAATGAACGATAACGGTATCATTTTCTGTTGGATGTTGCTCTGAACCATTTTCTAAAATTTGATAAAGCAAGCCTGATTTAGTTTTTTTAACGCCATCTTGTTTAGCAAATTCTTCACGGAACTTGTCACCAGTAGCTGTGTTTTCGGTTTTTTGTTTTTCAAAACGCGCTTTGCTTTCTTCTTGAATTCGTTTGCCAAACGCATTTAAAATGGTTTTAACCTCATCTTTGCTTAGTTGTGATGCACCGTTAAATGTTTCATTAAAACCGCTGATTAAATATTCTTGATCTGGTTTAACTTCATTTTGTTCTAAACTTTCTTTCATATATGTTGCAAACGAAGAGCCTAATGCATAGGCTTCTTTTTGTGAATCAGTTGAAAGAGTTACCTTATCTGATTTTTTATCACATCCTGCTAATGCCAATACAATTGCACCACTTATTAAGGTCATTTTAATTAATGATTTCATTCTACTTCTCCAAGTTAGAAATTCTTTTATATAGTTAATTGAGTTATTATATATTATTTAATGCAAGATAATATAGTGTTTACAAATCATTTATTTAATAAAGCTATGTCATTGTGCTTTTTATAAAATAGGATAAGTCATATTTTGTAATTTTAAATCATCCTTGAGTGAAAGTGGTATCCTCAGTTATAATGCACAAAATTTATAGTAAATAATGTATAAGGATAGCTATTTTGACTACCGAACTTAATACCCTTGATGTTGAAGAAATCATCAGTTTGTTACCTCATCGTTATCCATTTTTAATGGTTGATCGCGTACTTAGTTATGAAAAAGGTAAAACATTAAAAGCCATCAAAAATGTCACGGTTAATGAACCTTTCTTCCAAGGACACTTCCCTAATAAACCCATTTTTCCTGGTGTTTTAATTCTAGAAGCCATGGCGCAAGCAACTGGCATTTTAGCATTTAAAAGTATTGAAGAGCTTTCACCTGGGCAGCTTTATTACTTTGCGTCAATCGATAAAGCACGCTTTAAACGTCCAGTTGTACCAGGCGATCAAATTGTGTTAGATGTTGAATATATTAAAGAACGTCGAGGCATTGCGCTATTCCATGGTGTTGCAACCGTTGATGGTAAATTAGTTTGTGAAGCTGAAATGATGTGTGCTCGCAAGTAACATCGATTTTAGAGTATCTCCAAAGCAGTATTAAGGAACAGCTATGGCAACAGAAATACACCCTAGTTCAGTAATTGAAAAAGGGGCAAAGATTGGTGAAAACGTCAAAATTGGGCCTTTTTGTTTTATTGGTGAACATGTTGAAATTGGTGATGGAACTTTTTTAAAATCGCATGTTGTCGTCAATGGACATACCAAAATTGGTAAAGATAACCAAATTTATCAATTTGTTTCAATTGGTGAAGTAAACCAAGATTTAAAATATCGTGGAGAACCAACGCGCACTGAAATTGGCGATCGTAATATGATTCGCGAAAGTGTGACAATTCATCGTGGCACAGCTCAAGGAGGCGAGCTAACACGTATTGGTAGCGATAATCTATTGATGATTAATGCTCACGTTGCTCACGACTGTCATATTGGTAATCGTTGTATTTTAGCCAATAATGCAACGTTAGGCGGACATGTTCAATTAGATGATTATGTCATTATTGGTGGTATGACTGCTATTCATCAATTTTGTGTAATTGGATCGCATGTTATGGTTGGTGGCTGTTCGGGCGTTGCGCAGGATGTTCCACCTTATGTTATTGCTCAAGGCAATCATGCCACTCCACATGGTGTCAATTACGAAGGTTTAAAACGTCGCGGGTTTAGTAAAGATGCTTTGCAGGCGATTCGTAATACTTATAAGATCCTTTATCGAAATGGCTTGACGTTAGATGAAGCTAAAATTGAAATCGAAACCATTGCAAAACAACATCCTGAAGTTCAACTGTTTGTTGACTTTTTTACTCGTTCTACACGAGGCATTATCCGTTAATGACCAATAAACCATTAACTGTAGCTTTAGTCGCTGGAGAAACCTCTGGCGACATTCTTGGTGCAGGTCTAATTCGTTCACTCAAACATCATCATCCTGATATTCATTTTGTTGGTATTGCTGGTCCTAAAATGCAAGCCGAAGGCTGTGAAGTTTGGTATGAAATGGATGAGTTATCAGTGATGGGTATTGTTGAAGTCTTGGGGCGATTACGCCGAATTTTAGCAATTCGCAAAGATATTACTAGACGTTTAATTGCACTTAAGCCTGATATATTTATTGGCATTGATGCACCTGACTTTAATCTTTCTTTAGAAGGTAAGTTAAAACAAGCAGGCATTAAAACAATCCATTATGTGAGTCCATCGGTTTGGGCTTGGAAACAAAAACGCGTTTTCAAAATTAAGCGTAATACTAATCTTATTTTAGCTTTTTTACCTTTTGAAAAAGCCTTTTATGATAAGTTTGATGTTCCTTGTCGTTTTATTGGTCATAAAATGGCAGACGATATCCCACTTAACCCAGATCAAACAGCAATACGCAAACAATTAGGTATTCCATTAAATTGTCGTTGCTTAGCTTTATTGCCAGGCAGCCGTCATGCTGAAGTAACATTATTATCAGCTCCCTTTTTAAGGGCAGCACTGTTATTACGCCAACGCTACCCAGATTTGCATATTTTAGTACCTTTAGTTAACGCAAAAAGACGACAAGAATTTGAGCAGATTAAAACAGACATTGCTCCCCAACTTGAAATGCAGTTATTAGATGGTCATGCCCGCGAAGCAATGATTGCAAGTAATGCGTCAATCTTGGCTTCGGGCACTGTGGCATTAGAATGCATGCTAGCTAAATGCCCAATGGTTGTTGGCTACAAAATGAAGCCATTTACTTTTTGGCTTGCTAAAAAATTGATTAAAACATCTTATGTTTCATTACCGAATATTTTAGCGGGTAAAGAGATTGTACCAGAATTATTACAACAAGATTGTACTCCTGAAAATATTGTTAATCGCATTATCCCTTTTTTAGAAGGCGATAATGTAGAGCTAAAACAGACATTTTTATCTTTGCATAATCAAATTCGTTGTAATGCTGATAAACAAGCTGCTAAAGCTGTGCTTGATGTATTAAAGGAGCCACATTGCTAGAGTTTACCTATCCAGATGCTACTTTAATTGCAGGGGTTGATGAAGTTGGGCGAGGTCCGCTTTGTGGCGATGTTGTTACCGCTGCAGTTATTTTAGATCCTAACAAGCCCATTAAAGGGTTAACTGATTCTAAAAAACTCACTGAAAAAAAACGAGAACATCTATTTGATATTATTAAACAAGAGGCACTAGCTTGGTGTATTGCAAGAGCATCAGTTGATGAAATTGATAAATTAAATATATTGCATGCCACCATGCTTGCAATGCAACGGGCGGTATCAGGATTACCCATAAAACCCAATTTTGTATTAGTTGATGGCAACCGTTGTCCTGATTTTGGCATCCAAACTCAAGCGGTTATTAAAGGGGATTTGTTGGTTGCAGAAATCAGTGCTGCTTCAATTCTAGCTAAAGTTACTCGTGATCGTGAAATGGTTGAGCTTGATAAATTATATCCACAATACGGTCTTGCTAAACATAAAGGCTATCCAACCAAAGCTCATTTAGCAGCAATAAAAGAACATGGTATTAATCATTTATACCGTAAAAGTTTTGCACCAGTTAAGAGTTTAGCATTATTTTAATTCACCATTGTTTATCAACCGTTGTTAGCAGTGGTGAATTAAACATAGACACGGGTGAAATAACCGTTTCTTGATAGGGGATCTTATTTCCATAACGTTTTTTTATTTTTTGTTTAACGGCTGGCGATGAAAGATTAAATTCTTTGATAGTTTGCAATTGGCCTATTTTTAATTTAAGGGCTCTATTATAGATCTTCCAGACTAATTCTGAGCAATAAATATAACGATCATCCCATCCAAACCAAATATCATATGGTTTATTTTCAAACGTTTGTGCAATTTTTTTTAAATTGTTAACCTCATTATTAGACAGATTATGATCTTTTAAACGCTTAATTATATACTTTTTATTTTTACCACGCGCAATCCAACTATTCAGTGGTGTATAAACAACTTTGTTGGCAGCTTCGAAAACATATGGTTTGCCATTTTTAATCAAAATGATGCCCATATGGCTATATGGCGAGTTTGTTGCTTGTTCAACAGCCAGGCTTTGTCTTGATTGTGAAGATTGAAAAATAATATCTCCATCTTTGGGTGTATAGCTAGCAATACTTATAAAACTAGCAATCAACAAGGTAAGCATAAAAATAAAACGCATTAGGGTTACTTAGAAAACTTACAATATATTGAAGTATAAAACAAATTAGCTACTTATAAAAATACATTTATAAGTAGCTATTGAAGGAAAAAGAGAGAAAAATAACAGTTACTGATTTGACTAAATACTTTATGGTCAGTCGCTAGACCATTGATAACGAACTAAAACCTACTGCCATTTTTGTCAAAAACTTTCAGGAACGCACTGCGTTTATGTAAAAAATCTAAAAAAATCAGACTTAAGTTATAAAAAACTAGCCAAGCAATAAAAAACAGCAGCCCCACATTAAGTGTGGCGATTTATTGGTTTATTTTGCCGGTTATTTTGTAAAAAATATTCAGGAATCTATACCGTTAAACCGAATAAAGCGATTTCAAGCAAAACGCCTTATGCGTTTTTAGCGAATTATCTTAACCATGAGGTGTGAAAACTTGGTGTTTTTCTGCAAATTAACCATCAGTTTATGATTTGGTTTTTCTTCTATTTTTATTAGAAGTAAGCTTTATTAAGCTATTTTATTAGAATATTAAGTTGCAATATTTTGCTCAAAAGTTATTATATTTTTCCACTTTATTTACAATTAGGGCTATCGTAATGATAGTCTTCAACTTTACCAATTAACTAATTTGGACAATAGGTTTTATTGATGGGATTTAACTGGGATCTTATACAAAATTATTTACCAATGTTTATTGATGGCGCAATAATGACGGTGACTTGCACTGTTGTTTGTGTGGTGCTTGGGACTTTTTGGGGCTTAATATTAGGTATTTACCTAGTTGCTCAATGTCGGCATGGTATTTTTAAATATGTGCTGTGTTTACTGGTTAGGTGGCCAACTAAAATTTATGTTAGCGCCATTCGTGGCACACCATTATTGGTGCAGATAATGGTGATTTATTATGTTTTTATGTCTTTTTTGTTACATCCTAATAATGGAATTTTATTGTCAAATTATTTTATTTCGTCACAATTGGCGCAACATTTGTTTATTAAGTATAGTGCATTTATTTCGTGTATTTTGGCGATTACTTTGAATGCTAGTGCTAATATTTCTGAAATATTTCGTGCAAGTATTGAGTCTATCGATAAAGGGCAAATGGAAGCTGCCCGATCGCTCGGTATGGGGTATGTCAGTACAATGATTAAAGTCATTTTGCCTCAAGCCTTTCGCCGTATGTTACCGCCTTTGGGCAATAATGCGATTGCTATTTTAAAAGATTCGTCATTAGGTTCCGTTATTGGACTGATGGATTTGGCTTATACAGCTCGTATCGTAGGTGAGATTAATTCGGTTTATGTTGAGCCTTATTTTGTTATTTTGCTTTTTTATTGGACAATGACATTTTTATTATCACTTCTTGTAAAATATATGGAAAAAAGGTTAAGAAAAAGTGATTCACATTAAAAATCTACAAAAGCAGTTTGGTAATATCCATGTATTACGTGGTATTTCTTGTGATATCCAAGAAAAAGAAGTTATTTCTATCATTGGTCCATCGGGTTCGGGTAAGAGTACTTTTTTGCGTTGTATTAATGCGTTAGAAGATATCACATCAGGCGAAATTATTGTTAATGGTTTTAACGTGCTTGATCCTAAAACCAATATTAATCGTTTGCGCGAATCAGTTGGTATGGTGTTTCAGCGTTTTAATTTGTTTCCTCATATGACTGTGTTGCAAAATTTGATTTTAGCGCCTATGGATGTGAAAAATATGGCGAAAACCGATGCCATTGCTAAAGCCGAAAGTTTGCTTGTTAAAGTCGGTTTGATTGATAAGATTGATGCTTACCCAAGCCAACTGTCGGGCGGCCAACTGCAACGTGTGGCAATTGCTAGGGCTTTGATGATGGATCCTGCTGTGATGTTATTTGATGAGCCTACACTTGTTAGCGAGGTGCTTGCTGTTATGAAGTCGCTAGCACAAGAAGGAATGACGATGATTGTTGTTACCCATGATATGGGGTTTGCAAGAGAGATGTCTAACCGTGTGATTTTTATCGATCAAGGAGTTATTCAAGAACAAGGTTCGCCAGAACAGATTTTCAAAAATCCACAAAATGAACGAACACAGTTATTCTTAAGTAAAGTACTATAATTATTTTGTTCTTGATTATTAAAAATAAAAAAAACATTCAATTTAGAACGGTTTTAGATTGATGACAAACCTCGATATAATTCGGGGTTTATTTTTTTATTTAAACCATAAACAGGATTTTTAATTTGGATTTTATTAAATAAATTAAAAAACAGCCTAAAAAAACGTAACAAAAATAGCTTTATCGCTATTTTCTTGATATTTTGAGCCGTTGCGGCCAATAAACACTGCATTTGAACCTGTGCTCTTCCCCTAAATCTTGCATAGCGATGTCCGTGGTGTTGTTTAGCATCAGCAAAGCTGCACTCTACGGTCTCTTTTCGCCGAGCATAGACTTTTTTACCCCACTGACTTAAACGAATCTCATTGGCTTTCTCTTTATCTGCTTCCCAGATATGGCGTGTGATGACTTTCTGTGTATTTTTACTCTGTGTACACTGTGACAATAACGGACAGACTTTGCAGGTTGCTGCATCAGAATGATAATGACGATAACCTTATATTGACTGGGCTCAACAATACGCTGCTCATTACGTGCCTTGCCTTTATTGGCATTTGCTTTTAGGTGAGTACTGTCCGTATATAAAACCCGACCACTTATCAACCCTTTGGCAATGGCTTGCTCAACAATATTATCAAAAATCTGCTGATAAATTTCACTATCATTAAACCGACGGCGACGATTTTGGCTGAGTGCCTAGGCATCAATCACTTTTTCGGTTAAGCCCATTCCCAGAAACCAACGGTAAGCTAAATTGACCTGAATTTCCTGAACCAGACGACGCTCACTGGGGATACCAAAAAGATACCCCAATAGCATAATTTTAAACAGTCTGACCGGATCTTCTGCCGGACGACCGTTATTAGGCCAATAAAGTGGTGTTACCGCTTCTCGAATAAATTCAAAATCAATGACTTTAGCTATTTTACGAACAAGGCGATTTTGAGGGACAAGCGCATCTAACGAAATTTGCTCTACTTTTTCGGGTGTCGCTGGCGTTGGTTTTTTTAGCATCGAAAAATTCCTTTTAATAATGGACTCTTCTCTATTAGATCAAAGAACTCGCCAAAAAGCGAGTTCTTTGTCATCAATCTGAAAGGGCTATATTGCCCTTTTCTTTGCTAAAATGAATAACGAACACCAATTGTTAAATCAGTTGTGCTAAGTTTTAATGATGAATTTGAGCTATTATCATTAGTTGATACACTTACTTTTCCTCCGTAAGTATATCGAGCCTGTAAATCTGTAGACCAATTGTCCGTTATTTTATAAGAAGCCCCAATACCTGCAGAGTAGGCAAAGCGAGTTTTGCTTTTGGAATCAGTATCGGCATCCTCGTTGTCTCCGCCTTTTACCAGTCCTGTTCGTTCATATTTCAAAAATGCAGTACCAACACCTAGTGATGCATAAGGTGTGAAATCAGTTCCTGTATCAATATCATAATAGGTATTTAACATTAATGTATTCATACGTGTTTTTATGCGTAAATAATAATTAGCAGTTTGCGCATCTCCATCGTCATCGATATATGACACATTTCGCGAATTGGTATTTTTATTTAAATTACCACGTTTAGTAAACATCAATTCAGTGCGAATAGGGATACTAAATTGAGGTTTAAAGTTATATCCAATTCCTACACCGCCACTAAGGACTGTTTTATTTTGAGATCCAAATCTTAAATGACTAGGATTTATATCATCCTCATTAAAGTGATGCTCTATGCTTTTTGCTTTTAGCCAACTTGCACCTATTTGACCATTAATATAAAGGCCTGATGTTTCTGCATAAGAAAAACTACTTATACTTGTTAAAAAAGTTATTGTAATTAACGATTTCTTCATTTTTATTCCTTATTTTGCCGAAATTGACTTTTAAAAGTATAAATTAAAAACGCAAAATCATCAATAATTGATTTGTTTATTTAATTTTGTATCAATAAAAGATATTTAATAAAAAGACTAACATCTCGACAATAAATACCAATTTAAATTTTAGTTATGAGCAAAGACAATTAATGGCAAAAGTACCTGTATCTGATATAGATAAAAAAGTAGGAAAGCGCATACAGCACTGTAGAAAAGAAAATAATTTAACTATAGCTGAGTTATCTGAACGAGTTGAGTTATCAACTCAGCAATTATCTCGCTACGAAAGAGGGATTAATAAAATTAATCTGGATCATTTAACTAAAATTGCACATAAATTAAATACACCAATAAGTTGGTTTCTTATTGATGAAGAACAAAGTTATATCTTTAATAGTTCCAATAAAGTAAGTGAAAACAAAACGGGATATTATTCTACACAAAATGACCTAAAAGCCCGTTTATTACAACGTTGGGATATGTTATCAGTTGAACAAAAACGGGCAATTATCATTTTGATTGATACAATGTAATAAAAAATAAGTTTTTATTTTAAGATTTTAAAACCCTTTGGAGCTTTGTTAGACGTTTTTAAATGATAGGGTGATATATATAAATCAGTAATTGTTTCACCTTTATAGGTCATGATTTCATATATATCAATAACATTACTAATATTATCAGCACCTGTACTTCCTATCCTTTTCCAACTTATTTTTGCACCATTATTTAAACATAGATGAGATAAGTAATCTTCAATTCCCTGTATGCTATTCACAAGAATAGGATTAGTAATACTTAAATCAAATTCACCAAAAGCTTGTGCTATTTTTGAATGGCAACAAAGCAAATCGACATCGTTATAGCATAACAAAACTATGTCAATATTTAGGATTATCAAGATATTATGCTTATTATCAGTGTAAAT
>NZ_WTEX01000018.1 GCF_009795845.1 Gilliamella sp. Lep-s35
ATGCTAAACAACACCACGGACATCGCTATGCAAGATTTAGGGGAAGAGCACAGGTTCAAATGCAGTGTTTATTGGCCGCAACGGCACAAAATATCAAGAAAATAGCGATAAAGCTATTTTTGTTACGTTTTTTTAGGCCATTTTTTAATTTATTTAATAGAATCCAAATTAAAAATCCTGTTTATGGTTTAAATAAAAAAATAAACCCCGAATTATATCGAGGTTTGTCATTAATCTGAAAAGGGCTGTAAATAGCCCTTTTTTGTGTTATGCATAAAACCCAATTAATACATTATAGTTTTTATTAACGATTTTAACTATTACACCTCCCTTTTAACAATGATATTAATCGTTAAAACTGAATATCTATTCTTTAGTTTGCGGTTTAACATGTAAAAGTATTCATAATATTTTATGAATATTATTTAAATGCCAAATGTATCTTTTCAAATTCATTAATCACAAATCATTGCGCTATAAGGACAATTATTATGTTTCAATGGCTTTCACAATGGATTTTAGATGGGCTTAAACACTCACCAGAAATTCTTTTATTTCTATCTTTAAGTTTAGGGTATTTAATTGGCGCTATTCGAATTGGAAAATTCCAACTAGGTGGCGTTGCTGGTTCATTACTTGTTGCTGTTGCATTAAGTGTTTTTGGCGTTAGCATTGATGCTGGTGTTAAAGCAGTACTTTTTGCTCTCTTTATTTATGCTGTTGGTTTTGAAAGTGGCCCTCAGTTCTTCCGTTCGCTAGGTGTTAAGACCTTACGCGAAATCTTTTTAGCACTCTTTATTGCTGTTGCAGGGTTAATCACTGTTGTTGTATTGTCTAAATTATTTAATTTAGATAAAGGACTTGCTGCTGGTTTAGCTGCAGGTGGATTAACGCAATCGGCTATTATGGGTACTGCATCTGATGCATTAAGTCAACTTGGCTTGAGTGCTGAAGAGTTAAGCAAAATGCAGGCAAATGTCACCATTGGTTATGCTGTTACTTACATCTTTGGTTCGCTTGGTGCCATTATTGTGTGCGTTAACATTCTACCTAAAATTATGGGGAGTGATATTAGCGATGACGCAATGAAAGCACAGGCCGAACAACTTCACGGTTCACTTTTATTAGGTAGCGATCAGAATTTAGCTTTATCGGATGTCACTGGCCGCTTATATCGTATCACCAATAAAATCAATCAAACCGTCGAACATATTGAAAAAACAATTAATGGGATTAGCATTGAACGTATCAAACGCGGCAATAAAATAATTGAAGCAACGCCTGATACTTTACTCAAATCAAAAGATATCATTCTGGTTGTTGGTCACCGTGATGCCATGATTAGCGCTAGCGATCTACTTGGTGAAGAAATTAACTCAGTATCAGGTATGGATGTTGTGATGAGCACCCAAGATGTCGAAATGCGTAACACACGTTATGTTGGGCAAAACCTATCTAACGTTTTATCATCTGACGAAGTGATGAAATTAAAACACGGCATCTACTTAATCGCAATTCACCGCGATGGCATGCCACTACCACTTAATAACGATATTAACTTAAAACTTGGTGATGTGATTACAGTATATGGTAGCACAAGTGATCTTAAACGTGTTGTTGATAAAATCGGGGCACCGATCGCCAAAAGCGATAAAACTGACTGGATATTCCATGGTTTAGGGCTTGTTGTTGGTTTAATTATTGGTTTAATTGTGATTCGTGTCAGCAATATTCCAATTACCTTAGGTGCTGGTGGTGGTGCGCTTTTATCAGGTCTATTATTTGGTTGGTATCGCTCACTTCATCAAACTGTCGGTAATATTCCAACCGGTGCTGTACAGCTACTAAAAGATTTTGGTTTAGCTGGTTTTGTTGCTATTGTTGGCTTAAGTTCAGGTCTTCAAGCAATTCATACTATCCAAGAACAAGGCTTATCTTTGTTTTTAATTGGTGTTGTTGTAACGTTATTGCCAATGCTACTTGCTATTTACTTTGGTAAATACATACTCGGTTATAAAAATACCGCTGTATTTGCTGGCGCTTTAGCTGGCGCGCGTAGCGCTAACCCTGCTTTTGGTGAAGTACTTAACAAAGCAGGCAACTCAACACCTACTAACTCTTTTGCCATTACCTATGCACTAGCTAATGTGTTCCTAACATTATTAGGCCCATTGGTTATCGCTTTCGTTTAATTGAAATATACAGGATACAGATTATGAAAAACAAAACAGAATATGCAAAATACGCCAATTTAAGCCCTTTTGAACTTAAAGATAGTTTAATCGAGTTAGCACAAAGCCATGCTGATCGCGCTATGCTAAATGCAGGTCGTGGCAATCCTAACTTTCTTGCTACATGGCCACGTCAAGCCTTTTTCCAACTAGGCATTTTTGCCACCCAAGAATCTGAAATGTCATTTTCATATTTAAATGAAGGTGTTGGTGGCATGCCAATCAAAGCGGGTTTAACAGGTCGCTTTGAACATTTTGTTCGCCAAAATTACAACACTCCTGGAGTGGCATTTTTAGGTAAAGCGTTTTCTTATATTCGTGATCAACTTGGACTTGATGAAAACGCCTTTCTACAAGAAATGATCGAAGGTATTTTAGGCTGTAATTATCCTGTACCAGATAGAATGCTACACTTTAGCGAAGATGTCGTAAAATCCTATGTTTTACAACAAATGGGGGCTCAATATTTAGATCGTGATAATATTGACCTCTTTGCTGTTGAAGGTGGCACAGCAGCCATGGCTTATATTTTTAATTCAATGAAAGAAAACGGATTAATTGAAAAGGGTGATAAAATAGCCATTGGTGCACCAATATTCACACCTTATCTTGAAATTCCTGAACTTAACGATTACCAACTTGTTGAAGTGTTAATCAATTCTGATCCTAACTTAAATTGGCAGTATCCTGAATCAGAACTACGAAAATTAGAAGATCCATCAATCAAAGCCTTTTTCGTTGTTAACCCATCAAACCCACCATCAGTTAAAATTGATGATAAAAGCTTAAAAATCATTGCCGACATTGTCAAAAAACGCCCTGAACTAATTATTCTAACTGATGATGTTTATGGTACATTTGCTGATGATTTCCAATCTTTATTTGCAATCTGCCCTCAAAATACCATTTTAGTTTATTCATTTTCGAAATATTTTGGAGCAACAGGTTGGCGTTTAGGTGTTATTGCAACGGCACGCGATAATGTGATAGACAAAGCCATTAAAGCACTGCCAAATAAAACCAAACAGATCTTAAACAAACGCTACAGCTCAATTGTTACTGAACCTGAAAATCTAAAATTTATTGATCGTTTAGTGGCCGATAGCCGTGCGGTTGCTTTAAACCATACTGCAGGGCTTTCAACTCCGCAACAAGTACAGATGGTATTATTTGCCTTATGCGAAATGATGGATAGCGATCAAAGTTATAAAAACGCATTAAAATCATTAATCCGTCGCCGTGCAGCATCACTTTATCAACATTTAGGTATGCAACATAAAACGGATGAAAACAGTGTAGATTACTACACATTAGTTGACTTAGAGCATATTTGCCGAGAGTTATATGACGACAAATTCGCAAAATGGATCCTAAAAAATAAAAATCCATCTGAAATGCTATTTAGAATTGCCGACGAAGCGGGTGTAGTGCTATTACCAGGTAAAGGATTTGCCGTACAACACCCATCAGCCCGAGCCTCGTTAGCGAATTTAAATGAGTACCAATATGCCGCAATTGGCTTATCAATGCGTAAATTAGCCGAGGAATATTATGCGGAATATAAAGCAAAAAATAAATAATTAGACAAATAAACCTAATCAAAAACCCTAGAAAATCTAGGGTTTTTATTTATTAAATAAAAACAAACAGATCCCCAAAATTGTTTAAAAAAATCAATTGATTTCATTTGAATTTTTAATGGATTGAAAAGCAATTATTTATAAAGTAATATTGCGCGTGGTTTATTTTAGATAAGGCTATTTAATCCTAAATTGAACGTGAATTTGATAAAATTGTTATATTTTTAAAGAGGCTATTAAACAGCCTCTTTTTTATGAAATACTAATATTATTTGATTACATAAAAATTGACGTCACGAGTATCTCGAAGAGCATCAATAAATGGTCTTAATACTTTACTATAAGTTTGCTCTGGATCGTTTTCTTTTGTACATTGGCTTTCTGTGTTATAGCTTTTAGCCATTGCATCATTGGATGCTAAATTATTGTATGGTTTTGTAAAATCACTACCTTTTAAGGTAAGAAGGTGATTCCAATCATTTAAAAGACTTTCCATATATTGGCGACCTTCTTTACATTTTATGCTATTTAAATCAATATTAGGAATAACATATTGATTTATATTACTGAACTTTTTAGGGTTATAAGTAAAACCAATTTTTTCTTCACCAGAATCTCCTTTTAAATACTCAATAAAATCACTTTCACGGTATAATTTTTTTAACCGTTCGTGATAAGATTGTTTTTTCTTTAATCTTAGATTTTGTGTTATTTCTTCTGGAAAAGGCTGATCATAAGAATAATCCCAATGATAATTACTTTTTTCAATCAATACATCATTAATTAATTTTGCTGAAACCTCTATTTCAAATTCTTCACCATTAATAATGACCGGAATGTTATTAATCTCTTTTTTGGATTTTAATATTTTAGTTGCCTCTTCATCGCTGATATCGGTTGTTGAATAGATAGCAGTGTATAAAAAATAGTTACTTTGTGTTGGGTTAACAAGACCTGAGTCTCCAAATTGAGCTGGTTTTACGACAAAATTGAAGTTGTCATCATTATACGATAAGGTATGTTTGCCATATTCAAATGTATAATTAACGCCTGATTTTGCTGGGATGGTTAGTTCGTTTCCATCAATAGCGACTTTGATTTCGTTATTGGTGGGGTTGTCAATCCAACGTTCAATGGAGCTAGGTTCAGAACAACCAACAAGTGTAAGGCTATAAGCTAATAGTAAACAGTATTTTATTTTCTTCATCATAATAAGTGTTTTTATAATATTAAAAAGGATAAGATATTACCATATCGTTGGTAAATCTAAAGAAATTTAATATCTATTGTGTGAATTTTTTTAAAGTAATAATGATAGTTAACCATTTATAACACAAAAATACTTCATGAAGCATGAAATAATTCCCCTTAAAATATAACACACTAACTACACTGCGTAATTTTTTACTTCCGTTTTGCATTAATTATAGGAGTATTTAATATTTGATGATGAAGATCAGTGTTTATCTTAAATAAAAAATAGGAAATAAAAAGGTTATTTCCTATTTTTATACTGAAACAAGGGGCTTTCCTGAAACTTTTTTACAAAATCTAGTCTAGCTACTCTTTTTGTTCAGAACGCTTCCATTCACAAATTCCATAAATGGCATTAAATAGGTAAATTAAGTATTGTGTTGCGATAATAATGTTGTTGGTATAGATATTTAAAATAATAACCAATACATTTAATATTATCCATACATACCAGTTAAAAGAGTATCTCATCATCAGTAATAACTGAGCAACCAAACCTAATCCAAAGATGAAACTATTAATAACAAGTTGGTAAGTTGTATTAGGTGTACCAATTTTATCCGTTAGATAAACATTGATAAAAGCAGCAACAATCAGAAAGATGAGAGTATATAAAAAGCTAGTTTCACTTAGTGAACGGACTTTAATATTTTTATTATTATCTATGTTCTTTTTCCATGTAAGTAAACCATAGATATGTGAACAAAAATAGTAAATTGATGGTAATCCAGCACCAATATTGCCTCCAAGAATATTAGCAGAACATTCAGCAACACCAGCAAACATGCCTAATATATTACCTACGTTTTTACGCTTTGCTAATAAAATAACACAGATTAGACCGCAAAAAGAGCCTATGTAAGAAACCGTATAGCGTAAATCAAATTTAGTTAATGGATTCGTGTATAAAAATGCCAATGTTACACATAATATACAAAATAATGGATAGAATTTATTGCGTCCGATTAAAATAATAATGTCGCTTAATTTATTCATAATTAATACTCTTCATTGTTAATAAGTTGGTTAACGAGTTCAATACAGCGCAAATAGCGCTCTTCATAATCAGGCGAATCGATTTGAATATAATTAATATTATTTTTTTCAAGAATCGAAATGAGTAATTGCTGAAAGTCTTTGCGTTGCTTAGGGCTACCCAAATGGCGTAACCCATCAGCGACCCAAGGGGTGTTATTGCCTAATAAAATCACTAAATCAAAACGGTAGTTATTAATCATCGCTTGTAAAAAAGGATGCTCTTTACCTTCATATTTTTTACAAAAAGCTTGAGTTGTCACAAAATCGGTATCAATAAACGAAACTTTATTGGCATGTTTTATTGCAAAATCAATGTATTGTGCATGGCCTAAGGCGATTTTGTCATAATCGGCATATTGCAAAGCTCGTTCATCACCACCAAGATGTGAAAACACATAGTCTCGGCCATATTCCCAAGCACTGGTAGTATTAAATACATTAGCAAGTTTGTTAACTAAGGTTGATTTGCCGCTTGATTCACCACCTAAAATAGCCACCGTTCTAACAAAAAATGGCCTAACTTCTGTTGGAATATATTGCCAATTTTTAAGTGGTGCTTGACGGATTTGTGTACCACTGACTTGCATAAATTGGCGTTTAGGATCGATGAGCACGGTATCTAAATCAAATAAATCTTTATACATCGCAACATCTTGCGGTTCGCTTGAGTAAACACAATCGGGATTTATGCCTTTTTCTTGAAACAATTTTTTGACTCGTGCGCTCCACTCATGCCAACCATTAGGATAAGCAGGGATGCCGTCTTCTTCTAATAATTCAATGTGGATATTTTTTTGATATTTAAACGTTTGTAATAACCAGCGAATACGGTCATTAATTGTTGGTTGGCGAGACATAGCGCTTTGCTCAAATAATGCCATATCTCGAGTTGTATCAGAACAAAGTACTACATACAACTCATCAACTTGACTAATTGCACGCTGAATAAGGTAAATGTGCCCAGTATGTAAAGGATAAAATTTACCAAAAATAACACCTACTTTCTTATCTTTGGACGGCTGTTCGATTTGTAAATATTGATGGAGTGATTGTAATTTTTGAGCACTAGGGTTTTTAATTTTATCGTTAATAAGCTGACTTAAATAACCTTTAGTCATTTGACAAGCATCAGCCACAGTTTGTAATGACAAATTTTTTCGTTTGATTGTTTTTTTTAAATAACTAAAGCTACTCATAAAAGTCCCCTTATTTTTGTTTTTTATCTTTAACGAAATATATAATAAATTTTATTTTTGTTCAACATATTAAACCAAAATAATTTGTCTTTATATTAATTGATTAAATTTTATAGAAATTACCTTTAAAATAGTGAATACTTATTTGTTATTAATGATATTAAATCGCATTATTTTTAACTGAGATATCAGTCATTTATATTCAAATTTTTAATTTAAATAATTTATTTAAGAGGAATGGTATGAAAATTCAAAAATTAGCTTTTTTTATTGCGTTTGCTTCTAGCAGTGTTTTTGCGAACAATAATGTAACACTTAATAAAGTAACGCTTTTTTTGCAAGGTGCCGAATTACAAGGGCAATCAACGGTATCGTTGACGAAAGGCGAAAGTGAAATTTTATTGACTGGAATTGCCAATGGCGTTAAAGCTAATTCCATTAATGTTGGATTTGGCAATGATGCTAACGTGAAAGTATTATCAACATCATTCAATGATAATTATATTGACAATAGTAAAGAAAACCAAGAAATTCAATCTTTATTTGAAGAATTACAAAATTTACAAGAAAAACACGATACAATCGAAATTGAATTAAAAGCAGTATCAGAACAAGTTACTCTTTTACAAGGGAATCGTTTAGATTTGTTAGTTAAAGGTGCTAATGATGATTTAAATGGAATGCAAAGTGCATTAGATTTTATTAAAACTAATTTAGTTACAGTATTAAACGAACAAAACAAACTACAAAAACAAGTCGATCAGATAGATGAGCAGATACTACAATGCCAAGATAAGATCGATAAACAGAAAGCATCAGCAAAAAATACAACAAATGCAATTACCGTAAAAGTTTATTCTAATAAAGATATTACTCTGCCTGTTACCTTGTCCTATGTTACTAATAAAGCGGGTTGGGCACCAATTTATGATGTGCGTGTTGCTGATATTAATTCGCCGTTACAGTTAACTTATAAAGCGGATATTTATCAAAATACAGGTTTAGATTGGCAAAATGTTGATTTTAGTTTATCGACTTCGAATCCAAGTGAAGGAGTAATCGCCCCAAATTTAGTTCCTTGGTATATTGATATATATACCCAAAAAAACGGATTGTTGAAAAATGATGGTAACATGAGCGCTAAAAAGTCAAAAGTTGCCTTCGATATTGATGCAGATGTCTATATCGATGATAATAATGATAATGCATTAACCAATACATCAGATATTAATACTCGCTTCGAGGTTAAATTACCTTATACGATTAAATCCAATAGCAATAATAATATCCTTACATTACAAAATAAAGAAGTGGAGGCAAAATATCATTATATTGCTATTCCTAAATTAGATAGCAGTGTGTACTTACAAGCGCAAATTGTTGATTGGGATAGACTTAACCTTTTACCAGGTAAGTCAACGGTATTTTTTAATGGTAATTATATTGGCGAAAGCTTTATTACTACTAAAGATTTAAAAGAGACGTTAGATATCTCTTTAGGAAAAGATAAAAATATCTTTATTGCGCGTAATCGTAATGTTAATGAAACATCAAAACCATCGTTATTTGGTAATGATATTTCACAAAAATATGCTTACACCATTGACGTAAAAAATGCCAAAACATTACCGATTGATCTTGTTGTTTATGATCAATTGCCGATAATAGTTAATAAATCCGTTTCACTTGATGATGCTAGATATGATGGTGCAACCTATAATAAAGAAACTGGCGAATTAATATGGGAATTTAAGTTAAACCCAAGCGAAAATAAAAATCTTAATTTAAGTTTTAAACTAACTTATCCAAAAGATAAAGTTAACGATATAATTGGTTTATAAATAAGTGAATAACAGAAATAAAATATGTTAAACGAGTGGTTAAACCAATTTAAACAAGATAGCCAAATTAGTTTGCTAGATATTCATTTGGCAACGTTTTTGACGAATAAAGCAATGTTAAATGATGATATTACTACCAAACGTTTTAGTTTTTTGGTTCTATCACTAAGTAAAGAGGTTAGATCGGGACATGTTTGTCTTGATCTAACACTTTTAACCCCTCCGGCTATTGATACATCACTTTGGTTAGCTTTAGCCTCGCCAAACGAACAAGATTGGCGCCTCACTCTTGAACAAGCAAGCCATAATCAGGTTGTGAGTGATGGCACAAACTTGTCTCCCCTTGTGTTTATTGAAAATAAACTTTATTTTCAACGAATGTGGTTGGACGAAACGAATGTCGCACAATATTTTAATCATACAACTTTTAGTGAACAACCAAGTTATTATCCTGATTTAAGCACTATACTAAATCAGCTTTTTACTCAGCAACAATCTCAAACTGATTGGCAAAAAGTAGCTGTTGCAGCGGCATTAACACGCAAAGTAGCGATTATTTCGGGTGGGCCTGGCACAGGTAAAACAACAACTGTAGCTAAGATTTTAGCAGGAGTTTTATTAACCAATCCTAATGCTCGAATTGTGACGGCAGCGCCAACAGGTAAAGCGGCATCAAGGTTAACAGAATCACTGAGTCGAACAATAGAACAACTCAATTTTGCATCATTAAACCTAAAGGCCGAAGCAATCACCTTACACCGTTTATTAGGTGCAAAAGCTGATAACAGCTCATTTACGCACAACAAAAATAATCCTTTACATATTGATGTGTTAGTTATTGATGAAGCCTCTATGGTTGATTTAAACATGATGGCAAGAGTGATTGAAGCGTTACCTATTTTAGCACGCTTGATTCTGCTTGGTGATAAAGATCAGCTTTCATCTGTTGAAGCTGGAGCTGTATTTGGTGACCTTTGTACTTTTATTACTCAAGGTTATAGTCAACCTAGGGCAAAAGAGCTAAGCCAATTAACTGGTTATAATGTGCCAGCTTGTGAACAAACAGCAACAATTACCGACAGTATTTGTTTATTACAAAAGAGTTACCGTTTTAACGAATCATCAGGCATTGGTTTGTTAGCTAATGCTGTGAAAGAAGGGCGCTTAAATGCCGTTAAAAAATTATTAACAGATGAGCAGCCACTAAACGATATCCAATATCATCCGCTATCATCTCAACAAGTTTATGAAGATGTTTTACATGATAGCATTCACCACTATAAACATTATTTAAATGCGATTAAACAAACTGGCATTAACGATATCGCATCAGTTTTAGCTAAATTTGCCCAATACCGCTTACTTTGCGCAGTAAGAGAAGGCCACTTTGGCGTAGAAGGTTTAAACAAACAAATTGAATTACTATTAGCCAAAAATAAATTGATTCAATTAAAAAACAAAGAAACATGGTATGTTGGGCGACCAATTATGATTTTGCGTAATAGCACTTCATTAGGGCTCTATAATGGCGATATTGGCATTACATTAATGGCTGAGCATGACAGCTCAAAATTGCGGGTATATTTTCCATTTGCTGACGGTTCGATTAAAGGATTTTCACCATTTCGCTTACCTGAACATGAAACAGCGTATGCCATGACTATCCATAAATCGCAAGGTTCAGAGTTTGATCATGTCAATATTATCCTGCCAACTGATTATTCGCCACTGCTAAATCGTTCATTGCTTTATACCGCTATTACTCGCGCTAAAAAAACAGTTTCTATTTATGCCACTGAACCGATTTTATTACAAGCAGTCAAAAGTCAAACTCAAAGGCACAGTGGTTTGGTGAATTTATTACAGAATAATCATTAAATGTATTGTATTAAGCATATTAAAGCTTAACAAATAAAAACAGGACAGTTAAGCCCTGTTATTTTATTAGTGGATGATTTTAGCTAAAAAGTCTTTAGCACGATCGGATTGTGGATTGGTGAAGAATTGTTCTTTTGATGTATCTTCAATGATTTCGCCCGCATCCATAAAGATAACTCGGTGGGCTACTTTACGAGCAAAGCCCATTTCATGGGGAACAACCATCATGGTCATACCTTCATAAGCGAGCTCTACCATAACATCTAACACTTCGTTAACCATTTCAGGATCGAGTGCTGAGGTTGGTTCATCAAACAACATAACAATAGGATCCATACATAATGCACGAGCGATCGCTACACGTTGTTGTTGACCACCAGAGAGCTGAGCAGGGTATTTATCTGCATGGGCAAGTAAACCAACACGCTCTAAAAGATTAAGCGCTTTTTCTCGAGCTTCTTCGTCTGTTCGACCTAACACTTTAATTTGTGCAAGTGTTAGATTTTTTAAAATAGTTAAATGTGGAAACAGTTCAAAGTGTTGAAACACCATGCCCACTTTAGAACGTAATTTTGCTAAATTTGTTGACTTGTTAGTAATTTCTGTACCATTAATAACAATTTTACCTTTTTGAATAGGCTCTAAAGCATTAACGGTTTTTATCAGTGTTGATTTACCTGAACCTGAAGGACCACACACAACAACAACTTCGCCTTTACCAACTCGCGTGGTGCAGTTTTTTAATACCTGAAATTGTCCATACCATTTTGATATATTTTCTAAGGAGATCATCGATTTATCCCTTTTTTAAAATAATTAACTAAACATGAAGCAGTAAAACAAATTACAAAATAACTTGCTGCTGCAAAAATAATCATTGAATATTTATCTGTACCGCCTTGGGTGCCCCCAATTTGAGTTACACTTGCGCCAAATAAATCTATTAACCCCATAACATAAACTAAAGACGTATCTTGAAATAAGATAATACCTTGGGTTAATAATAATGGCACCATTGATCTAAACGCTTGCGGTAAAATAATTAAACGCATTGCTTGGCTTTTAGTCATTCCTAGTGCATAAGCAGCGTGGTATTGTCCTTTTGCAACGGCATTAATACCCGCACGAATGATTTCAGAATAATAGGCAGCTTCAAATAGTGCAAAAGCAATCATCGCTGATGCAATACGTACATCTGCATAAGGTGGTAAGTTAAATACATATTTAATCACTTGTGGTAGTGCTAAATAGAACCATAATAACACTAATAAAAGAGGTATTGAGCGAAATAAAGTAACATAACTTTTTGCAAAAATATTTAATATTTTAATATTAGATAAGCGCATTAACGCCAGTACGGTTCCCCAAACAATGCCAAAAGCAACTGCGATGAAAGTGATTTTAGTTGTTAGCCATAATCCACTTAATAATAATTCATAATTATCTAATACTAATGAAGGGATATTTGCAATCCAATTAATTAACTGCATATTATCCTCCATGACTCATGTTAGGTAAGCGAGTGTACTTTTCAACAATTCGCATCACAGTAATTACCAAATAATTAATCAGCATAAAGGTAATAGTCACACCCAACAATATTTCAATAATGCTATTAGTTGACTCATTGATACGATCGATTTGACCAATCAAATCAATTAACCCAATTGTTGAAGCGACCGATGAGTTTTTAATAATATTGGTCATTTCTGATGTTAATGGTGGAATAATACGTCGATAAGCGTTTGGTAATAAAACATACATATAAGCTTGTCGATTCGTTAAACCTAGAGCAATAGCGGCATAGCGTTGACCTTTTGGTAACGTTTGAATGCCAGTTCTTACCTGTTCAGCAATACGTGCTGAAGTAAACAAACCTAGTGCTATTGCCGCAGTGATAAATGCGCTTACATTGGGCGATAAATCAGATATAAACCAAACTTTTATACGGCCACTTAATATTACAGGCAGTATCATGTACCACAAAAACATTTGTACAAGTAATGGAATATTACGAAATAGCTGAATATAACTTGCTGCAAAGTTATTTAAAAATTTATTATCTAATGTTCTACATATCCCAACAAGCGATCCTAGTACAAAAGCGATGATCCATGCAGTAAAAGCTAATGAAGCCGTGACGATAACACCGTCTAAAAGCCAGTTTAAATAAATTCCATCACCATAAGGAGTTGGTTCAAAAAAAAGCATCCAGTTAAAGTTTACAAAGAAGTCGAAAACACGTATACAGCATGCTTTAATAAATTGTATCCAATCAAAAATCATAATATATTTAATTCGCTAAATTAGATCATGTACCAAATGCTGTCACATTCAGTACATGGATGGAAAGACAAGAAAAGTACTAATCTAATGCTTTATCATTAGGATTGGCAAATAGTTCAACCATTTTTGGTGAAATCTCAAGACCCATATTTGCACCTTTTGGCGGAACAGGTTGAGTAAACCATTTGTTATAGGATTCTAATGCCTTTCCTGACTTTTGTGCATCAGCAATGGTTTTATCCATTAATTGTTTAAATTGAGTATCGCCTTTTCTTAACATACAACCATAAGATTCATAAGAAAGCGGTTCACCAATAATTTTCCATTCAGCAGGATTAATTGCACGAGAACGTTCACCAGCAAGTAATGCATCATCCATTAAAAATGCCACAGCGCGACCCGTTTCAAGTGCATTGAATGCATCGCCATGATCTTTTGGCGTAATGATACGAATACCTAGGTTATCTTTATTGTTGATTTGATTTAAACGGATTTCTGACGTTGTGCCAGCAGTAGTTACCACATTTTTGCCTTTTAAATCTTCAATACTATTGATATTGCTATCTGCTTTGACTAAGAAGCGCGTACCAACAATAAAAATACTGTCTGAAAAATCAACTGTTTTTTGACGTTCAAGGTTATTTGTGGTTGAACCACATTCGAAATCATAAGTATAGTTGTTAAGTAATTGAATACGAGTCTTAGAGGTAATTGGTAAATATTTTACTTGAAGATTTGGCAAATTTAATTCTTTTTTAACTGCATCAACAATTAAATTAGAATAGTCTTGTGAATAACCAATAACTTCTTGTTTTTCACCATAATAGGAAAATGGAATCGAAGATTCTCGATGACCAACAACAATAACACCTGTATCTTTAATTTTGGCTAATGTACCGCTTAGCTCTTCTGCAATAGCTGAACCAGTCATTAGACCTAACATTGCAAATGATAACACTAATTTGGTTAATTTTGTCTTTTTGTTCATACTCATCTCCTACTGTTTAGTTTGTATCATATTAAATAATTTTAATATTTTTACAAAGGCCGTATATTATAACTTATTTTTTTGCATAAAAGTACTTTTTACTGTCTATTTATCACGGAGCTAGATACAATCACTAATCAGCGTGTTTTTGCTAATGATTGATTATACTAAAACTTCTTAAACCTAATTATATTTAAGCAAAAATTATGCCAATATCATAAATTATGAACGTCTTTTTATAAAAAGTGAGATAAACATAAATGCCATAATAACAAAGTAAGGAATATTCCCCCATCTTGCATAAGGCGTTAACCCAACTGTTGGTGAAACAGAAGCTGACAAAACATCTGTTTTGAATTGAGGCAATTGTTTAAAAATATTTCCATGCTGATCAATAATGGCTGTAATACCTGTATTAGTACTACGAATTAACGGCCGACCAAACTCAAGCGCTCTAGCTTGTGCCATTTGTAAATGCTGTTTAGGACCAATACTATCGCCAAACCATGCATCATTAGACACCGTTAATAAAAAATCACTATCAGGGGTAAATTTTTGTCGCATTAAATCTGACAAAATAATTTCATAACAAATAGCAGGCGTAAATTTAAAGCCCTTTATAACTAATTGTGGTTGTTTTGCTTGGCCAGATTTCATTGATGACATGGGAACATTAAGTAATTCAGCAATTGGCTCAAGTACTGACTCTAGTGGTGTAAATTCACCAAAAGGCACTAAATGGTGTTTTTGATAACGATTTATTGTCGGATATTGATAGGGTTCCTTTTCACCCAATACTAATAGTGTATTATAGATATCACCATTGGATTGATAACCATCTTCACCAAATCGATAATCAATAATACCGACAGCAATTTCAGCATTATGGGATCTGGCTTCATTATCCAAATGTTGTAAAAAAGACTGCTGATTAATTTCGTAATCGGTAATGCTTGCTTCTGACCATATAATGATCTTATTTTCTTCAAGGTTATCTTGAGTTAGCTTGGCATAGGTCTGTAAGGTATTATTCAGTTGTTCTTTTGTCCAACGAATTGACTGTGAAATATTTCCTTGAATTAAGGCGAAATTAGCTGAACGGCTGTTATCGATGGTTGTCCATTCAACATTTTTGAATGAAATTGGTGCAAAAAAGATCGTAATAAGTGCATTAAATGCACCAAAAGAGTGCCTTTTAGGAATTTTTGCAGTGGCGGATTTTATACCATAAACTAGCAAGCCACATAACACCACTAAAATTAAATTAACACCATCAATACCAAAGACAGAAAAATAAGCACGTAAAGGACTATCAAGCTGACTATAACCTAATTGTAACCAAGCAAAACCTGTCAAAATATAGCCACGTAAAAACTCGGTCACTTGCCAAAGAATTGGCGCTACAAGCACAAGCTGTTTGAACGAAAATGGCGTAGCAAACCGATTTGTCAATCTCAATAAAAAGGCGAATAGCATTGGATAGATCGACAAATACAGAACTAAAAGCCCCAGAATAATTACGCCAACAAAAGGCGGTAACTCTCCATACTGTTTAATACTAATATAAACCCAGTGAACGCCAGCTAAAAAGTAGCCAAAACCCCAACTTAATCCAAGCAACGTGGCTTGTTTTTTAGATTTATCGGCGATAAGCCATAATAGCCCAGCAAACGACACAAAGGCTAAAGGCCAAATATGAAAAGGGGCATAGCTAAAAACCGCTATACCACCTAAAAGCAAGCTTAATAAAATTGGCTTAAGCATTTTCAGGTAACTCTAAATTAGGTGCTGTTGCGCCATCAGGAATTGTTACATGTAGTTGAATAATACGCCTTCTGTCGGCAATGGTTACTTTAAATTGATAACCATCAATTGTAATACTCTCGCCACGTAAAGGTAAACGACCAAAATGCTGCATCACAAGCCCGCCAATGGTGTCCATTTCATCATCACTAAAATCAGTGGCAAAGATTTCATTAAAATCTTCAACGGGTGTAAGTGCTCGAACAGTATAAACCGAAGGGGACAAGCGACGGATATCACGATCTTCAACCTCGTCATATTCATCTTCAATATCACCAACAATCAGTTCTAAAATGTCTTCGATAGTCACAAGCCCCGACACACCGCCAAACTCATCAATAGCCATTGCCATATGGTAACGCTGCATACGAAACTCTTTTAGCATATGATCAACACGTTTACTTTCAGGCACAACAACGGTTGGTCTAAGGATTTTTTTCAAATCAAAATTATCGACGCCTTGGCGAATAAAAATCAACAGATCTTTTGCCAATAAAATCCCTTCAATATGATCGCGATCTTCACTAATAACAGGATAGCGGGAATGCCCATGTTCAGAAATAATATCTAAACACTCATCAAGTGAATAATTGTCTTTAATGGTAACAATTTGAGAGCGGGGGATCATAATATCGCGAATGCGTTGTTCAGCAATATCCATAACGCCTTCGATCATATCAAGCGTATCGGGATCGATAAGCTCGTTTTCTTCGGCTTCGCGGATCACTTCGATCAGTTCTTCTTTATCTTTTGGTTCTGAATGAAATAACTGACTTAACCATAATGCAAACCCTTTTTTAGGTCTCCGGTGATTATCATCACTCATTTGTGCTTTTCCTTTCTTACTTTATTATTAATTTACTATTTTTGGCTTAGTTTACTTAATTTACTTACTAAAAAAGTTTGCAAAATAGCATATAACTAAACGGCTTATCGTACATTTTTATTCATCAATGGGTTGATAAGGATCTTCAAACCCCAACTGCTGCATAATATCAATTTCGATATTTTCCATTTCTTCGGCCTCGTCGTCAAGGATATGATCATAGCCCAATAGATGCAAACAACCATGCACAATCATATGTGCCCAGTGTGAAGTTAATGATTTATGTTGCTGATCTGCTTCCGCTTCAACCACTTGCTTACAAATCACCAAATCGCCAAGCAAAGGAACATCAATTTCAATGGGTGACTCAAATGGAAAAGATAATACATTGGTTGGCTTATCTTTATGACGATAGGTATTATTTAATTGCTGACTTTCTTGCTCATCAACAATACGAATAGTTAGCTCGGCATTATCCACAAATTGTGGCAAAATAATCTCTAACCATTGCAAAATTTGCGCCTCGGTTGGCAGATTTTGGCAATCTTTGGTAGCAATTTGTAAATCTAAAATTATTGCGCTCATTCTATTTTGATTACCTTAGGTTATTATTCACGATGATAAGGGTGATTAGTCGTTAAACTCCATGCTCGATAAAGGCTTTCAGCCACAATCACGCGTACTAAAGGGTGTGGAAGAGTAAGCGGGGACAGCGACCAACTCTGCTCGGCTGCCGCTTTACAAGCAGGCGATAACCCCTCAGGGCCACCAATCAATAAACTCACATCTCGCCCATCGGCTTTCCAACGTTCTAACTGCTCGGCTAAATTATGGGTTGTATAAGGTTTACCGGGAATATCGAGTGTCACAATACGATTACTTTTACCGCAGGCATTTAACATCAACTCGCCTTCTTTGTCTAAAATTCGTACAATGTCGGCATTTTTAGTACGCTTACCTGCAGGGATCTCAACAAGCTCTAACGGCATATCTTTAGGAAAGCGAGCACAATAATCATCAAAAGCTGTTGTAACCCAACTTGGCATCTTGGTACCAACAGCAATAAGCTGAATTTTCACGCCATTAACTCCAAAGCTTTTCCAGTTCGTAAAGCTGACGGCTCTCTTCTTGCATAATATGCACAATCACCGAATCCATATCAACTACAACCCAATCGGCATCAGTTTTTCCTTCACTACCTAATACCAAATGCCCCTGTTTTTTAGCTTCATCAAGTAAATGGTTAGCAATAGAGGAAACATGACGATTTGAAGTGCCAGTACAAATAATCATATAATCAGTAATGCTTGATTTGCCACGAACATCAAGGGTAACAATATCTTTGCCTTTTAGATCATCAATCTTATCAATAATAAAATCTTGTAACGACTGCTGCAAAATAAACTCTCTATGATTAAAAAATAAAGCGACATTATAGCATATATTTCAAAAATAACGGCGATGGAATAGCATACATTTTCAAACAAAAAATTAGTGTTGCTGATACAATTTTTGTAAAAAATATTCAGGATTCTATACCGTCTTGAGATTAAAATAATGAAAATAATAATACGAAATTTGAATTGAGATGTGGAATAATCAACAAATATTTAGTGCGACAAAAGATAGAAAACACCAGCTTAAACGCGTTATGAATTTTTTAAAGAATGAGTTTTAATTATACGATTTTACTTTTTTATCGACAAAAAAGGCTATAGCTTATAATATAGCTAACTAAATTACTTACAATCAATCATATAATTAATTTTTAAAAATGACTTCAAATATATTAACCATTAAATGTCCACAATGTGGAAGTATCAAACATAGTTCATTGGGCAATGAAAAATATCAGTGTGAAGGTTGTGGTGCTGTTTATTTTGTTGATAAAAATGATGTACATGTTTTTCATCATCAACAATCTGAACCCCCAAAAACTATCCAGTCAAAAAATAATACAATCAATATTGTAGTTATAATTTGTGCAGCGATTTTTTGTACGGTGATTTTTGGCGTTATAGCTGTTTTGCAGGTTTTAGGCAGTGAAGGCTTTTTTGAATCTAAACCCGTAGCGTATTCAGCAAAAAGTACATCAAATAAAAATCGTACAAATCCACCAGCTACGGTTAATAAAGAAAAATGGACTCATAAAAATATTGATATTTTTGTGTATAAAGATACACCTTATTTGATTATGAAAAGTAAATTAAAAATATCAAAAGACGATCCATTTTCAAGAAGAGAAGAACAGCATTTCATTAAAATTTATGATACCCAAGCAAATCAGTTTGTTGGTCAATTTGAATTGCCTATTGATGAAAAAAGTCATTTTTCAGAACCTATTCCCTATGAATTAAGAAAATGGGACAACGATGATTTTTTATTGTTGATTGATAAACAAAAATTATATCGATTAAATAAGCATAATAAAATTTTTGAATATGTTAATGATACCATGTTTGCAAAACAACCTGAGTTTTCACAAGGATTGGCAGAAATTAAATTTGTAAGCAAAGAATGGGGTGACGGTTTGTATGTGTATACCAATAAAGGGAAGCATTTTTATTTTTACCCTAATATAGATAAACTTTATAAAGATGATGAATTTTATAAAGCAAGAACAGGAGCAACGCCATTACCTGCCAATTTCTCAGTACGTACAGCTTTTAGCTTTAGCACAATAAGCGATGATTACCCAGATGAAAATTGTCGATTAATACAATATGAGTATCAGTATTTACCCGGTTATCCACGTGAAGAGGCATGGTTTAAATGGTCAAATTTTTACTATACAAAACAAAATCAAGCTATTGTTATTATTAACAGCGATACGCCTTATGAAAAAGTCCTTTTGGAACCATGGCTAAAGAAAGCATCTAGAACGTTAAAATATCGAGATTTTACCCCAGATCGTGTTTATTTCTTCCCTAAATTGCTCGATGATAATAGTGATTCGGTGCTAATTGCTTTTTCTACATCACCAGTCAAGAAAGATAATTATGTTATTCAATTATTAGATACGAAAAATGCAGATATTCGTTGGAGCTATAATTTTCCTTTAACGTTTAATAGCGTTAAGGCAAAAATATTGAATGATCGCATTATATTGATGACAGCAGATAAATTAATTCAATTAAATCATCATGGTAAACAAGATTTTATCTTAGATACAAAGTCTTTAGACAGTAATAAGGAATGAATGTAATTATGTTTAGTTTTTTTAAAAAACAATTAGCTTCGGTTATAGAATGGCGTGACAATTCAACTGATATATTGTGGTATCAGTTTCCCGCTAGCAATAATGATCAAATTATCAATGCCAGTAAGCTTATTGTTGCTCCAGGGCAAGGTGCAGTGCTAGTTTATGAAGGTAAAATAGCCGATGTAATTGAAGACATTGGTATCTATAATTTAAAAACCGATAACCATCCATTTATTACAACAATGCTAAAAATAAGGCAGTCTTTTAAGAGTGAACACAAACTTTATATTTATTTTTTCAAAAAAAACAATATCGTTAATCAAGGATGGGGTACCGCATCACCCATTAAGTATTTAGAGCCAGAATATCAGTTCCCAATTCAACTTAAAATGAATGGTAACTATGCTTTTTCAATCGGTAATATTCAACAATTTTATCAACAAATTATTGGTCAACGTAATCAATATACAACTCAAGAAGCAAAAGAATTAATTTCAAATCGTATTATTCAAGAAATAACCAGTTTACTTGCTCAAGTGCAATATAGTTATTTGCAAATAGATTCAAAATTAAGTGAACTATCTGAAAATGTTAAAATGCATTTAATTGATGAATTTGTTAAGTTAGGTTTAACTTTGTCTGATTTTCGTATTGTGGCTTCTCAGTTTGATAGTGAAACCGAAAAAAGAATTGCTAAAATAGCTGACATTTCGGCCGATGCAATTGCCGCGAGCAAAGGTAATTTAAGTTATATTGAAATGGAAAAATTACAAGCTATGCGTGATGCGGCTAAAAATGAAGGGGGAATAGCAGGTTTAGGTGCTCAATTTGTAGCAGGTGCCGAATTATCAAAAATCTACACTCAAAATGTAGCAGATACTGATAATAAGCAAGGCTCTTCTGACTTTGAAAAGATCGATAACGATGATATATATAGTAAGTTAACAAAATTAAAACAATTGTTAGATATCGGGGTAATTACTCAAGCGGAGTATGATGCAAAGAAAAAAGAGTATATTGATAAGCTTTAATTAAGGAATAACAGAATGAAAACATTTTTAGCCAGTCTTCTTATTGCTTTTATTTTTACGTTGTCACTAGGGATAATATTATTAATATGGGATATAAATGTATTTCAATATGTTGATATAACTAAAATCCTTTTAACTATTTTAACTATTGTTGTTAGTAGCATTATATTATGCCTTATTTGGGCATTACTTTTTAATCATGGCGAATACCGCTATGATAAAAAAGAGGGTAATGTAGCCCAATTTAAAAAAAAATAATAGGTTGTTGAGTTTTAGCTATAGCTTAAATTGGTAATTAAATAACTCTATTTCTAAGAAAATTCCTTATCAGTTTTTAGAAAATTATTTTAATCACGAAGTGTAACAACTTTGAGTTTTTACATATAGACTAAAATTAAGATGGAGATGATAATTAAGACATCTTTACTATTTTTCTATCTAATGGTAACCGACAAAGATTGGTGGTATTTCCCCATCAAAATCACCCATCCATATTTATCGGTATCAGTTGAAAATAAATTGATAGCTATTAATAAAAAATGAAGTAGATAAATGAAAAGGATGCTTTTTCCATAATCACTAAATCCGATTATGATTTAAAAAAGTAACAATCACCAATAGCACTACCTTGAGCGCCAAACTGACGTAAATTGTGATCAACAGCATTCATCGATTGCCAGTGGTTTTCGCACCAATCGGGAGCGAGTAAAGTTGGTTTTCTGGCATTAGCTGATATGCGATGATACAAAATATTTGCGGGAGTTTGCCGAATGATATCGCCAGCAATATCAACATATTCATCTAATGACAATACAGCAAGCCGCCCAGCCCGCCACGCTTTTGCCATAATACTACCTTCAACAATATGTAAAGGATGCAGCTTTAAACCGTCCACGCCACTATCAAGCACACGCTCAAGGGTTATGAAATTATCTTGTTTGGTTTCTTTCGGTAAACCAATAATTAAATGAGTGCAAACCTTAATACCAAGTTTGCGCGCTTTTTGTACGGTTTGCTGGTAATCATCAAAAGTATGCCCTCGATTAATATCGTGTAAGGTTTTATCATGGGCTGTTTGTAAACCCAGTTCTAACCAAACTTCATAGCCATTGGATTGATAATGCGCAAGCAAATCAAGTGCTTCATCAGGAACACAATCAGGGCGAGTACCCACACAAAGTCCAACAATATCTGCACTATTGAGGGCTTGTTGATACATATTTTTTAGAATTTCAACCTCAGCGTAGGTGCTCGTATAAGCCTGAAAGTAAGCAAGGTATCGTTTAGATTTTTGCATTTGCTTGGCTTGCAAAGTTAATTGCTCAGAAATTGATTTAACCTGAATAGATTCATCAATGATTGAGGCAACATTACAAAAAGTACAACCACCTTGACCAATAGTACCATCTCGATTAGGGCAGCTAAAGCCACCATGTAAAGTAAGTTTATAGATTTTTTCGCCATAACGACGTTGTAAATCGGAACCAAATGTATTAACGACTAAATGAAGTTGCATAATAAACCAAATAAGATTTTTAATTATTTTATCAATATATCCACAATACTCAATTGGTTTTAAGTAAAAACAATTGATTAATCAAATTATTATTTTAGTAATCTATAATGCCCTCTCCCCAAAAGTGGATAAAAGTCGCTTCTATTGAAAATAGCTTATTAACTAAACCGTATATATCAGCCAAATTTTAGCACTTTGCTTTAGTCGCTCAGATTAATTTCATCTATAGTCTGCATTATCCTTGTAGTAATAAGCGGTTTAAGTATTTCATTCATTTTTTCAATTTTGGGTATGTTTTCATCACCTTGGTCATCTAAATAACCTTGTTCACGCAATGATGCAACTAATGTTGAAAAGACACCTTTATCAAAAAATTCAGGCGCATTAATGCCGTGCAAAACGGATAATCGTTCAGCAATTAATCGACCTTCTTTTTCTAGCATCGCACGGCTAATTGTTGGTTCTTTTTTTAATAAAGAAAACGCAATAGCATAACGTTGCAAAGTATCTTTAGATGATGCCGCAATTAATTGTAATCTGGACATTTTTAAATTATTTAATGTTAATTTATCGTGTGAATAGTTGATAAAGTTTAATTCAGCATACGCATTAATAATTTTATTTACATATTCAGTAAGTTGTTCTTCATTATGATAAACAAATAACTCTGATTTAATTAAAGGGAAAAGTAATTTTACTTGTTGTAAAACTTCATCAGGTGAAATTGGGTTATGTTTGAGCATAATTCTGGCTATGATGGCAGGAATAATCAGTAAATGCTGAATGTTATTGCGATAATAAGTCATTAATACTGCTTGTTCGTTTGTAAGACCAACCATTTCCCCCGCTTCATCAGTAGTAATAATGAATTTGCCCATATCTTTGGCATGTTCAAATAATTCTTCTGCTGTTTGCTCTGGAATAGTAATTAAATTTGAATACGGAATGGCATTTAATAATTTTATTAGGTAATCAATATGTTCTAAAAGTCTGGCTTTGGTTAAAGCTCGCTGATCAGCCGCTAATAAGATTGAACAACATAAGTTCATTGCATTAATTGCTGCTGATGAATTGATATGCTCCATAATTTGTTTAGCAAGTAAGTTGGTTGTTGGTGTTAACCATTGTGGACGTTGGGTACCTGTTGCTTCGATAGCATCGCGCCATTCTGGAACATGTTGGTTTAGAAATTGATTTAATGGAATAGGTTGACCAAAGTTAACATAACCAAATCCTAATTTTTTGAGTTTTAAAAATGCTTTGATAGTACGCCATAAACTCTCTTTTTCTTTTTTTGCGCCACGCAATTCGTTAGCATAGGTTGCGACCTCTAATACATGTTCATAACCAATATAAACAGGAACAATTGCAATAGGTCTTGCATCACCACGTAGTAATGTTTGAATGGTCATCATTAACATACCCGTTTTAGGATCGAGTAACCGACCTGTACGCGAGCGCCCACCTTCTACAAAATACTCAACAGCATAACCACGAATGAATAACTCGGCTAAATATTCACGAAAAACAGAAGTGTAGAGTTTATTACCTCGGAACGAACGGCGGATAAAAAACGCACCCAATCGTCTAAAAATAGGACCTGCAGGCCAAAAGTTTAGGTTAATACCTGCAGCAATATGTGGCGGAACTAAACCTTGTCGATAAAGCACATAAGATAATAATAAGTAGTCCATATGGCTACGGTGACAAGGTGCATAGACAATTTCATGGCCATTTTGTGCCAATTCACGAACAGGATCGGCATTGGTCACTTTTAGTCCTTGATAAAGTCGATGCCAGGCCCAAGTAAGGACAAAATCTGTCACTCTGAGCATACGATAAGAAAAATTAGCGGCAATTTCGTTTAAATTAGCTAATGCATTTTTTTTCGCTTTATCAAGAGTGATATTTTTACTTTTTGCTTCTTCTTGTATGGCTTCTGAAATAACTTGCTTTTTGAGTAAATTATTGAGCATTGCTTGACGAACAGGCAGCTTAGGGCCAATTGAAGCCATACGTTGTTTGGCAAAATGAATACGCGCAACTCGTGCCAACTTATGGGCTAACACTGAAAGATCTTGCTCTGCAACATCGATATCTTTAAACGAAACAGTACGAGAAAAGCGTGTATAACAGTCTCTTCCTGACGTTATTATTTTTAAAAATTTACTGGTTGCACCAAGCACTTGTAGTGATAACTTTTTTTTGCCTTCTTTATCAGGTCGACGCCCAAACATGACCGAAACAGGTAACATTTGAATATCAAGATCATGATTTTGTTGATGTGCTGAAATATAATCTCTTAAAATACCAATTGCTTTATTTTTTTGTTGATTTGATGCAAAAATACCAGGGCCTTTGTCAATATAGATATAAGCTGGAACGTTTTTTCCGTTGATGTCGATACCTATTAATGGATCGGGTAAATTAAATTGTAAACAAAGTGACCGAATTACCATCAAATCGATTTGAGAGTTGTAAGGTAATACATATAAAATGGGTTTATCGATATCAAGGTCTAATTCTGTTATCGGATCAGTAGGAATCGGTTTACTTTTAACAAAAAGTTTTACCAGCATTTGGATAAGAAAAAAATAAACTTTACTCCACCAAGAAAACATAAAAAATAAACCTCATACTTTTGTATTATTGACATACTTAACTGATTTTAATTATTTAACTTATTAACTAAACAAAATATTTTACTTGTAAAGCTAGATAGTGTTTTGATAAATTAAAAAGCAATTAAGTATATACTTATTACCATTTGATTGTTAACAAATTTGCACAATCTTTAGACCATATGATTTTAGATAAATAAAAACTTGATTATAACGTTTTATTGCTAGCAACGCCACGAATCTACTCGGCTTTTATCTTCAATATTAATTTTATAAATAAATTTGTGTATTGTACTTTGCATATAAAAAAATAAAAAAATGAATTATATTTATTAGATAGTAATGTAATTAATCTTTATCTACATAAAGATTCTATAAAAAGAGGTTTATTTTCATAACACACTTTTATTTTCTGTAAAAAAGATTATCTTATTAGACACTTAAGATAATTTTCCCCTAATTGATTAAAAAATGAAATTATATGGCCTTTCTAACACTAAAATTAGCTGTGCATTGATATCTGCATGTATAAGTACCCCTTACAACACTACTCGTTTTATCAAAGATTTAATTGCCGGAATAACTGTTGGTATTATAGCAATACCATTAGCAATGGCACTGGCAATCGCTAGTGGTGTACCTCCTCAGCATGGCCTATATACTGCAATTATAGCGGGATTTGTAATTGCATTAACAGGTGGTTCAAAGTTTAGTGTTTCTGGGCCTACAGCAGCCTTTGTAGTTATTTTATATCCTGTGTCATTACAATATGGATTATCGGGGTTATTTATTGCAACATTACTGTCTGGTATATTTCTTGTATTAATGGGATTGATTCGATTAGGTCGATTAATTGAATATATCCCATTACCGGTTGTATTAGGTTTTACTTCAGGCATTGCTATCACTATCGCGACCATGCAAATAAAAGATTTTTTTGGTCTAACACTTGAACATATGCCAGAAAGTTATATTAGTAAAGTTATTGAACTCGCTCAAACACTACCAACCATTAATATTGCTGACACAATAGTTGGCGTAATAACATTGATTGTATTAATTGTATGGCCAAAACTTAGGCTTAAAATATCCGGTCATTTACCGGCACTGATGGCTGGCATTGCTGCCATGTTTATTTTTAATCAATTCGGCTATCAAATTGAAACGATTGGTTCACGATTTACCTATACACTAGCTGATAATACGATAGGTCATGGCATACCCTCTGTTCTACCAGAGTTTATTTTACCTTGGCAGCATGCTGAGTTTACTTGGGATTGGTCAACATGTACTGCCTTACTACCAATTTCACTGACCATGGCAATGTTATGTGCAATTGAGTCGTTACTTTGTGCTGTGGTATTAGATGAAATGACACACACTAAACATCACTCAAATAGTGAACTTATTGGTCAAGGTTTAGGAAATATTATTGCACCATTTTTTGGTGGAATTTCAGCAACAGCGGCTATTGCACGGTCGGCGGCAAATGTCAAAGCAGGTGCAACTTCGCCTATTGCCGCTGTTTTGCATTCTTTAGTTGTTTTACTTGCTCTTATTTGCTTTGCACCAGCATTATCATTTATCCCACTTTCTGCTATGGCGGCATTATTACTTATCGTGGCATGGAATATGAGTGCTGTTCAACGCGTCATTTATATTATCAAATGCGCGCCTAAAGATGATATTTTAATTATGCTTATTTGCATGTCGTTAACAGTCCTATTTGATATGGTGATTGCCATTACACTTGGGATTGTACTTGCCTCAATTTTATTTATGCGTCGTATTGCCCGCATGACTCGCTTAGTTGAACTTAATCGTAGCGATAATAAAATCTTAGCATTACGCATTAATGGACCACTGTTTTTTGCTGCTGCTGAACGCACATTTTTAGAAATCTATCAAAAGATTAATGGATATAGACATATAGTACTACAATGGGATGCTGTACCTATTCTTGATGCTGGTGGGCTCAATGCTTTAATACATTTTATTGATGAACTACCTGAAGATGTTGATTTATCAATTTGTGAGTTACAATTTCAACCACTAAAGACACTAGCTCGTGCAAAAATAGTTCCTATTTCTAATAAACTGATGTTCTATTCAACATTAGATGAAGCACTGAAAGATAAAACTAAGCCTTAATAACTAATTCACTGTGCAGTGAAAGTTTGAATAAAACTAATTACTGTGCAGTAAATTGAGTCTTGACTATCTTTTTTCATTTCCTAAATTATTTTTGATATGTTGTGAACTTAAAATCGGGTAAACTAACAAATAAACTATCAATTAGCTGTAGAAATTCCATAAGCAAAGTAGATAATGTAATGAATGAACAATTAAAAACTAATAACCCAAATATCAACACCAAAAGAGCCATTCGTAGTTTTGTTTTAAGGCAAGGACGTTTAACCAAAGGGCAAGAGCAAGCATTAATCAATTTATGGCCTATCTTTGGTATTGAATATAATGCAAATTCCCCCATTACTTTTGACACAAACACACCTATAGTGCTAGAAATCGGTTTTGGCATGGGAGCTTCGCTTGTTGAAATGGCAAAACAAGCACCCAATAAAATTTTTTTAGGAATTGAAGTGCACAAGCCCGGTGTTGGTGCTTGTTTAATGGCAATTGAAGAAAACCAATTATCAAACTTAAAAGTAATGTGCCATGATGCTGTAGAAGTATTAGAAAATATGATTCCTAATCATTCACTAGATAAAGTACAAATCTTTTTCCCTGATCCTTGGCATAAAGCAAGACATAATAAGCGCCGCATTATTCAACCCCAATTTGTACAGTTAATTCGACAAAAATTAAAATTAGGTGGCATTTTGCATCTTGCAACAGATTGGCAACATTACGCAGAACATATGTTAGAAGTTTTAACCCAAGCGGAAGGATTTGAAAATTTATCACCAACGGGAGATTACATTCCTAGACCAGATGATAGGCCAATTACAAAATTTGAAAAACGAGGGAAAAATCTTGGTCATGGTGTTTGGGATTTGCAATTTATGAAAAAATAATGGATAAATAGCAATCCATTAAGGAACCATTATACAAAATGAAATAATTGATTTAATTTATTACCGCCGCCCTGTTGAAGCTTATAACTCAACCCCATTAACACTGGCAAAAATAATCGATTATTCAAGTAGCGTAGTTTTATTTTAGATTATCTACATAAATAAGGTTGGTTCAAAAATGATAAACAAGCACTACCAATTAGAAAAAGTTGTTATATTAAGCCGTCATGGTATTCGTACACCGTTACAAAATACACTTGAATTTCTTGAACAAGTAACACCATTTGAATGGCCTAAATGGCAACATTCCTATGGTTATTTAACAACGCGAGGAGGTGCTTTAGAAGTCTATTTTGGACACTATTTATCGCAATGGCTTGAAACCCATAACATAAAACCTTCAGTAACTGCTCCAAAAATATTTGTTTATGCTAATAGCCTACAAAGAACTGTCGCAACCGCACAATTTATTATCGCTGGTGCTTATGCTGGTTATGATATTGCAATTAACCATAAATACCCAATCGAAAAGATGGATCCTATTTTTGATCCAAGCCTACGGGATGATTCACCAGAATTAAAACAAGCGGTATTACATGACATTGAACAAACCAATCAAGCTGAGTCCATTTTTAAAAATTTAGCGCCCGCTTATGAAGTTTTATCTGATATTTTAGATTATCGACATTCAACATTATATGCCAAACACCAATGTCCATTAGCTGATATTCCGCTTAAGCTTCATCTGGAAAAAAATGAAGAGCCAGCATTACTTGGCGCACTAGCGATAGGCGCATCAGCGGTTGATGCCTTTGTATTACAATATTATTCAGCTTTTCCTAAAGAACATATTGCATGGGGAAGAATAAATGACTTAGCCCAGTGGCAACAAATCGTTCAGCTTCGTAATCAATATATTAATTTAATATGCCACACTAAAACACTGGCAAAACATTCTGCTACGCCCATCATCAATACTATAGACAATCTTATGCAACAAGATAATACAGTAAACTTACTTGTAGGGCACGATAGTACAATTGCATCATTGCTAGGGGCATTAGAGTTTGAAACTTATCAACTACCAAAGCAATTTGAAAGCACACCAATAGGTGGAAAAGTCGCTTTACAACGTTTTAGACACTTATCTACTGGAGAATACTTTTTTAAAGCTGAATATATTTATCAAAGCTTTGAACAACTCCATAACGGACAAGTACTGAACGCGGATAATCCACCACAGCATTATCAACTACAACTGAAAAATGCAGCGATTAATAATGAGGGTTATTATAGTTGGTCAGATTTTGAGGAACGAATAAAATCTTTCAAAATTAACTAATTATCGTTAAATTATTCAATGTCGCCTAAAATTGAATAAGCTAATAACGATAAACAAACAAAGATTATAATAACAAAAATTTTGTTAAAAACTTTCAGGAAAGGTATCCGTTTCAGTATAAAACAAACACGAAATGTAATCGATTTTAAGAAAGATTGCGTTTTATTGGCTAAAATCTATTCTAATTAATTAACCTAAATCTTCTTTTTAAGTAAACCACTCATAAATCATGATGGTTATTATCATAAAAAGATTAAGATTATACATAAACACATACCTTTCCTGAAAGTTTTTGACAGAATCAATTATAACACTTAATGTAAACGATTTCATAAAGTGTTATCTAGATCACTTTTTACAACCTTCTTTAATGTTATTATCGCTTTTAACAAATAACTTTCCTATTCTTAAAAAGAATGTAATCGATTTCTAAATGAGTGTGTTAATCATTTAAAGCCTAACAAAGGAAGTTCATTATGAATCAAAAAATAAAATTATCACTAAGTAATAAGAATTATTGGGTATTTAGTATCTACTTCTTTCTTTACTTTTTTATTATGGGCGCATATTTCCCATTTTTTCCTGTTTGGTTAAAAATGAATGGTCTAGATGAAGCAAATACTGGATACGTTTTTTCATTTATTTCATTATTTGCGCTTTTTTTTCAACCTTTGTTTGGATTGATTTCTGACAAATTAGGATTAAAAAAACATCTTCTTTGGATTATCACTCTACTTCTTGTATTATTTGGACCATTTTTTATATTCGTTTTAGGACCTTTACTTCAATTTAATGTCACTTTAGGCGCCATTGCTGGTGGGCTTTATCTTGGTATGGTGTTTAGTGGTGGAGCGCCTGCTATTGAAGCTCTAGTTGAAAAAATAAGTCGACGCAGTGGATTTGAGTTTGGACGTAGTCGTATGTTTGGTTGTTTTGGTTGGGCAATTTGTGCTTCATTTGTTGGAATTATGATTTCTAAAAATGTCAATGCTGTTTATTGGTTATGCTCTGGATTTGCATTGATTCTTCTATTTCTAGTCAAAATTGCCGATCCTGCCAAAACGTCAACGACCGAAGTTGTTGAGCAAATGGGATTAAACAAACCTGAACCATTTAATCTAAAACTTGCTATTAATTTACTTAAAATGCGTAAAACTTGGTTTTTTATGCTTTACATAATTGGGGTTGCTTGTACTTATGATGTATTTGATCAACAGTTTGCTAACTTTTTTACTTCATTTTTTTCTAGTGAGCAAGTGGGTCGAGAAGCATTTGGCTATGTCACAACACTTGGCGAATTCTTAAATGCAACAGTAATGTTTTTTGCACCACTGATTGTCATGAAAATAGGCAGTAAAAATACCCTACTCATTGCTGGTACGATTATGTCTATTCGTATCACAGGCTCAGCATTTGCTAGCTCTGCAGTCGAAGTTGTTATATTAAAAACATTACATATGTTTGAAGCGCCTTTACTACTTGTTGGTGCATTTAAATATATTACCACACACTTCCCTATTCGTTTATCTGCAACTGTTTACTTAATTGCATTTTGTTTTGCAAAACAACTATCGATTATGTTTATGTCCATATTTGCCGGCCTAATGTATGTTAAAATAGGTTTTGAAGGAGCATATTTAGTCCTTGGTTTTATCGCATTTAGTTTTACTCTAATTTCTTCCTTCACATTATCAGGGCGTGGACCATGGGATCTGTGGAAACATAAAAGCAGTGAAAGGTCTGAAGATTAGCAGACACTCACTATAACTATTATTGAATTAGATGAAGGTTTTATTATGAAAATATTAGTAACTGGTGGTTGTGGGTATATAGGTAGTCACACATGTGTTCAATTAATTCAATCTGGTTATACGCCAATTGTGCTTGATAATTTATTCAACAGCAAGGCTTCGGTATTAGATAGAATACAAACAATCACAGGAAAAAAAGTCGATTTTTATCAAGGTGATGTTTGTGACGCACAATTATTAGCAAAAATATTTGCTGAACATAGCATTAGTGCAGTTATTCACTTTGCGGGCCTTAAAGCAGTCGGCGAATCAGTACACAAACCACTTGAATATTATGAAAATAATGTTTACGGCAGTATTGTACTAATGAAGGCAATGCGTAATGCTGGAGTTAAACAGTTAGTATTTAGTTCATCAGCAACGGTTTATGGTGAGCTTGCGCCAGTTCCTTATGTGGAAACTTTACCACAAGGCTTACCCACTAGCCCGTATGGTAAAAGTAAGTTAATGGTTGAACAATGTATTATGGACTTAGCCGTTGCTGAACCTGATTGGTCATTAACTTTACTTCGTTATTTTAATCCTGTTGGCGCTCACCCAAGTGGTTTAATGGGTGAAGATCCACTAGGTATTCCTAATAACCTTATGCCATATATCACTCAAGTTGCTGTTGGCAAACGTGAATCATTAGCCGTTTTTGGTAATGACTACCCAACAACGGATGGTACTTGTGTGCGTGATTTTATCCATGTTGTTGATTTGGCTGATGGACATATTGCAGCACTCAAAGCCGATCATAACCAACATGGGGTACATATTTACAATTTAGGCTCAGGTGTTGGTTATAGCGTATTACAAGTTATCACCGCTTTTGAAAAAGCATCAGGAAAACCACTCAATTGGCATTTTGCGCCAAGGCGTGAAGGGGATTTACCCGCTTTTTGGGCTGATGCAAAAAAAGCGGAACAAAAATTGGGGTGGAAAACCAAACTCACGCTTGATGATATGGTAAAAGATTCATGGAATTGGCAATCAAATAACCCTCAAGGTTATCCTGATTAAATGATATAAACCAATAAATTCAGCAAAATTAAAGAAGAGGTAAAAATGGCTAATTTTGACCCTGTTGATCATCCTCATCGACGTTATAACCCACTAACAGGCCAATGGGTATTAGTTTCACCACATCGAGCTAAACGACCTTGGCAAGGCCAACAAGAAACGTTAAACGAAGAACAAAAACCAAGTTACGATGCAAACTGTTTTTTGTGTCCAAGTAATCAACGTGTAACAGGTGATATCAATCCCAATTACACGGGAACGTTTGTTTTTACCAATGATTTTGCTGCATTAATAGAAGATACGCCTGAATCACCACAAAGTACAGATCCACTATTTCAAATGCAAAGTGCAAAAGGAACGAGCCGAGTTATCTGTTTTTCACCTGATCACAGTAAAACGTTGCCAGAACTTGATTTAGCCGCTATTGAAGGAGTTATTAAAACTTGGATCGAGCAACTGCAAGAACTTAGTCAACGTTATCCTTGGGTACAAATATTTGAAAACAAAGGATCAGCAATGGGATGCTCTAACCCCCATCCACATGGACAAGTTTGGGCTAATAGCTTTTTACCGAATGAAATTGCGCGTGAAGATCTAAATATGCGTAATTACTTTGAAAAATACCATCGCAATTTATTGGTTGATTATGCTGAAAAGGAACTTATTAATCGTGAGCGAATCGTTGTAGAAACTAAGTATTGGCTTGCCGTTGTTCCTTTTTGGGCAATATGGCCATTTGAAACCTTATTATTACCAAAAATTCACATTCCACAATTAACCCAATTAAATGACGAACAACAAAGTGATTTAGCTATTGCGCTCAAAAAATTAACGAGTCGCTACGATAATTTATTTCATTGCTCTTTCCCATACTCTATGGGCTGGCATGGTGCGCCATTTATGCAAGATAAAAATGATTATTGGCAAGTACATGCACATTTTTATCCCCCTTTATTACGTTCCGCCACAGTAAAAAAATTTATGGTAGGTTACGAAATGTTAGCCGAAGTACAAAGAGATTTAACCCCAGAGCAAGCAGCTGAAAGATTACGTAACGTTAGTGATGTGCATTATAAAGACAAAAAGGATAAATAGATGAACGCATTAATCAGAGCAACGACACAAGCATTTGAATCTAAATTTGATTATAAACCCGATACACTTATACAAGCCCCCGGTCGTGTAAACTTGATTGGCGAGCATACCGATTATAATGATGGTTTTGTTTTACCTTGTGCTATCGATTATCAAACGATAATAAGTTGTCACAAACGTTCAGATAATCTTGTTCGAGTTATTGCGGTTGATTATGATAATCAACAAGATGAATTTTCGTTAGACTTACCTATTGAAAAACACGCCAAATATCAATGGGCAAACTATGTGCGTGGCGTAGTAAAACACCTAAAAAAATATGCTAATAATATTTGCGGCGTTGATTTGGCAATCAGTGGTAATGTGCCTCAAGGTGCAGGATTAAGCTCATCAGCATCACTTGAAGTTGCTGTAGCAAAGATGTTTCAGGTTTTATATAATTTACCATTAGATGGCACTAAATTAGCATTGATCGGTCAAGAAGCCGAAAACCAATTTGTTGGTTGCAATTGCGGTATTATGGATCAACTGATCTCCGCCCTTGGGCAAGCTCAACATGCATTGCTAATCGACTGCCGATCATTAGAAGTTAAACCTGTTTCAATTCCTACAGATTTTGCAGTTGTGATTATTAACTCTAATATCAAACGCGGATTAGTTGATAGCGAATATAATACCCGACGCAAGCAATGCGAGGCAGCAGCTAAGGCGCTCGGCGTAAAAGCACTACGTGATGCATCGTTAGATGATTTAAAACATATTGAAAGTACGCTCGATCCAATTGCTTATAAACGTGCTCGCCATGTGATAACTGAAAACGAACGGACTATAAAAGCAGCTCAAGCTTTAGCTAATGGTGACTACAAATTGTTATCAAATCTAATGGCTCAAAGCCACAACTCTATGCGCGATGATTTCGAAATTACTGTACCTGCTATTGATTACCTTGTTGAAATTATCCACAATGTTATTGGTGAACAAGGTGGCGTACGTATGACTGGTGGTGGCTTTGGTGGTTGTGTGGTCGCTTTAGTGCCAAAAGCTAAAGTTGACGATGTTAAAACGATAGTTAACCACAATTATGTAAAAAAGTTTGGTATTAAAGAAGACTTCTATATCTGCCACCCAAGTGAAGGAGCTAACGTGATATGCCTATAAAACAGATAATCACACTTTCAAACAAGCACGGTATGCAAATTAAACTATCGAACTGGGGAGCCACGTGGCTCTCTTGTATATTGCCTGTCGATGAACAAAACCGTGAAGTATTACTGGGTTGCCAAACTTTCGAACAATATGAAAAGCAAGATGCTTATTTAGGTGCTACAATTGGCCGATACGCTAACCGTATTGCCAACGCGACAATTGATATTGACAATAGACACTACCCACTTGTGGCTAATCAAGGTGTAAACCAGTTACATGGAGGCAAGTTAGGTTTTGATAAACAACTATGGCACATTCAATCTCAATCTGATCAACAAATCACATTTACTTTAACATCACCTGATGGTGATCAAGGTTTCCCTGGTGAACTTAATGTTGAAGTTACCTATCAATTGACTGATGACAATAAAGTCGTTATCAAATTTAAAGCAACAACTACCAAAACAACACCTGTTAACTTAACCAATCATGCTTACTTTAATCTAGATGGAGAAACTAGCAAAGATATTCTTAACCACACCTTGCAAGTTAATGCTAACTTATACTTACCTGTTGATAGTAATGGCATACCAAGTAATGATTTAGTTTGTGTCACCAAAAACGATATGGATTTACGTAAACCAAGGCTAATATCTGATAGATTATTAGCAAGTCTTGATCGACAAATTACAGGCGGTTACGATCATGCTTATTTATTGGATAAAAATCAAGCTATAGCCGCTAAGCTTGTTTCATCTGATAAAAAAGTGACAATGAATATCACAACGACCAAACCATCTTTACAAGTATATACAGGGAATTTTTTACAACATACACCAAATCGCCATAACGGCGAATATGATAACTTTGCAGGGATCGCGTTAGAAACGCAGTTTTTACCTGATAGCCCTCATCATCCTAAATGGCCACAAGAAAGTTGTTGGTTGCAACCAAATCAGATTTATAGCCATCAAACAACTTATCAATTTACCTGTAGAAATTCCTCACATTGTTTACCGTAATTTGAGAAATTACGGTAATAAATATCCATAAAAAACAAAATTAACGCCCTATCACAGACACACGATAAGGGCTGATATCATAAAGAAAGCTAGAAAATATTTACCTTTCCACATTCATTTGATTTTTTTAGTTTTTTTACATAAACGTAGTACACTCCTGAAACTTTTTGACAAAATGACGCTGTCTTTATTTATTTAAATAAAATATCTGTTTAGATAAACTGAGTAATAACCAGCATATCAACTAAAAATCGACAAAAATCACCTGTCCACAAACCAATGGAAAAACCGAAAGCGTGATGCGAGTTTGAATTGAGATGTGGTATAAGCAGCCAATATTAGCGATTGAAAAGAGATAAAACAGAAGCTTAAACACTTTATTAATTGTTGTAATACCGTTAAAACCTATAAAGCAATTTTAGGAAAAACACCTTATGCGTTTTTAGAAGGGGATTTTAATCATGAAATGTAACAACACGATGTTTTCCTGCACCTGCAAAAAAGTAAGCATTTAAGAGCAAAACAATGCGGAATTTATAAGGTTAAACTAACATTCATTTATAAAATTAGGTATCATATAAGAATCAAACCTACTGGATAACATCACTCATGAAAAGTAAAGCTTTAACCGCAATATTCCCTGGCACGTTCGATCCGATCACTAATGGGCATATCGACCTTATTACTCGGGCTTCGTTACTCTTTCCTAGATTAATTATTGCCGTTGCTGAAAATCCTAATAAAAATACACTTTTCACATTAGAAAAACGTGTTAACTTAGCTTCAACCGCTGTTGAGCATTTACTTAATGTTGAAGTTATCGGTTTTAACAATTTAATGGCTAACTTTGCGTTAGCGCATAATGCCACGGTTATCGTTCGTGGAGTACGCACCACAAATGATTTTGAATATGAACGACAATTGGCTGAAATGAATCGGGCGTTAAAATCAGATTTAGATACAATATTTTTAATGCCATCAATCGCAATGGGATTTATTTCATCAACAATAGTTAAGGATGTCGCTTACCATGGTGGTGACGTTTCAAACTTAGTTCCTTTGCATGTTCAAACAGAATTATTAAAGCGCTTAACATAAGTTAAAAACGGATATGGTTAATTTTTACACTCCACAGAAAAAGAAGCTCAAACCACAAAAATTGACAGTAACAGTTTCATCCTTAGATACTTTTGGGCAAGGTGTTGCTAATCATAATGGTAAAACAATTTTTGTTAAATCTGCCTTGCCTAATGAAACCATTGATGTTGAAGTAACTGAAAATAAAAAAAATTATGCTAAAGCCAAAGTTATTAAATATCATAATTTGAGTAAAGACCGAGTCAAACCACAATGTGAATATTATCAAAAATGTGGCGGTTGTGAATTGCAACATATTTCGCCGCATTTACAACAACAAGCAAAGTATGATGCATTAATCAAACTGTTACAAAAAGAAACAGGACAACCATTAACCAATATTACTCAAAATCCCACACACATTATTGCCGATCAGCCTTATCATTATCGTCGACGAGCAAGGCTTTCGATTAATATTATAAAAGGCGAATTAGTGATTGGGTTTCGTCAAGCTGAATCAAACCAAATAACCAATATTAAACATTGTCCTGTATTAGTTGTTGAGTTAGATTCCTTGCTAGCACCTTTACAAAGCGTACTAAACCACATCAAACAGAAAAAAGCGCTTGGTCATATTGAATTAATTTCAGTCGATAGTGGCATAATTATCGTCTTAAGACACACTATGCCATTAACTGAACATGATAGTAAATTATTAAAACAATTTGCCGAAGATAACAATATTTCACTTTATTTTCATGGCAAAGAATTAGTGCATATTACAGGTAATACTGAACATTTTTATTTAATTAATAACCTAAAATTAACGTTTAGCCCTCTCGATTTTATTCAAGTAAATTGTAAAATAAATCAAAAAATGATTAATCAGGCGCTTGAGTGGCTAACGTTAAAGCCAACAGATCAAGTTTTAGATCTTTTTTGTGGTATGGGTAATTTTTCATTACCTATGGCAACATTATGTAAAACTGTAACGGGAGTTGAAGGGGTTGATGCACTGGTTGCAAAAGCAAAATTAAATATTCTATTAAATAACACTAAAATTTGTGCTGAAACCAATTTTTTAACTAGCAATTTAGATGATAACCAACAATTTTCAGTATGGTGTCAATCACAATTTGATAAGGTATTATTAGATCCTGCAAGAGCAGGAGCACTTAATGCAACACTAGAAATTGCAAAATTGGCTCCCTCAAAAATTGTTTATATATCGTGTAATCCTGCAACACTAGCCCGAGATAGCAAACAACTTATCCAAGCAGGATACCAAATTGAGCAAGTTGCAATTTTAGATATGTTTCCACAAACTAAGCACATTGAATCAATGTTGTTGTTAACGAAATCAGGAACATAAATTATGGTATCGATTAGAGGCGCACACCAACATAGCGAAGAACATTATCCACTTACCCAGTTTGATGTTGAACGATGGGCAAAACAAGAGTTATTACTAACTAACCCCGCATCTTATACAAAATTTAGAGAAGTCTGGGACTTTTGTTTTGAAAGTAGCGCAGGTGCACCAGAGCAAATCTATTGTTTTCAAAATTCAATAGAAATGGTCGAAATATTAGCAACACTTAATATGGACATTAATAGCTTATGTGCGGCTTTATTACTTCCTTTTGTTGATAGCAAAATAATTCGTCGAGAAGATATTCCTGAAGATTTCGATCGTGAAATTTCTCATATCATTTCAAGCATTGTCAGAATGAAAGAAATTCGTCAACTACGCGCAATTCGTAACGGCAGTGCAACCACTGAACAAATTGATAGTATTCGCCGCATGTTACTGGCAATGGCAAATGACTTTCGCAGTGTTATTATAAAATTGGCAGAACGTATTACCTATTTGCGCAATTTAATCAATGCACCGCAAGAAGAGCAAGTGCTTGCGGCTAAAGAGTGTTTTAATATCTATGCACCTTTAGCCAATCGCTTAGGTATAGGGCAATTAAAATGGGAGCTAGAAGATTTTTGCTTCCGCTATTTACATCCTAACGAATATCATTTTATTGCTAAAAAATTACATGAAAAACGACTAGATCGTGAATTATATATCAACCAATTTGTTCATCATTTACAAGATTTAATGAACCAAGATCACGTTCGTGCTGAAGTTTATGGTCGCCCTAAACATATTTATAGTATATGGCGAAAAATGGAACATAAACACCTTAAGTTCGAAGATCTCTATGATATTCGGGCTGTGCGTATTATCAGCGATAGTATCGAAGATTGTTATAACGCATTAGGCATTGTGCACAGTCATTACAAACATATCGCCAAAGAATTTGATGATTATGTTGCCAACCCTAAACCGAATGGTTATCAATCAATTCATACGGTTGTTTATGGTCCACAAGATAAAACAATTGAAATTCAAATCCGTACTGAACAAATGCACAACGATGCTGAACTTGGCGTTGCCGCTCATTGGAAGTATAAAGAAGGCAGTACGGATAAAATGACCGCTTATGATCAGCGAATTTCTTGGCTGCGAAAATTATTAACATGGCAACAAGAAATGTCAGAAAGCGGCGAAATCCAAGAAGCGGTCCGTAGTCAAATTTTTGATGACCGAGTTTATGTATTTACGCCTAAAGGTGATGTGGTTGACTTACCAGCAGATTCAACTCCGCTTGATTTTGCTTACCATATTCACAGTGATGTTGGACACCGTTGTATTGGTGCAAAAGTTAGTGGACGAATTGTACCATTTACCTACCGCTTAAAAATGGGCGATCAAATCGAAGTTATTACTCAAAAACAACCTAACCCAAGCCGCGATTGGCTAAATCCTAACACAGGATTTATTAACAGTAGCCGAGCCAGAGCTAAAATTCAAACTTGGTTTAAAAAACAAGATCGACATAAAAATATTGCCGCTGGTCAACAAATTTTAGAGCATGAGCTTGAACCTTTAAATATTAGTATAAAAAGTGTTGAAAAGATCCTAATCAACAAATATAACGCACATTCGTTTGACGAAGTGCTTGCTGGTATTGGTAGTGGTGATGTAAGAATTAATCAATTAGTTAACTTCATCAATGCACAATTTAATAAACCGACAGCTGAAGAAGCCGACGAAGCGGTATTAAAACAAATTGCTCAAAAGTCAAACATACAAACTAAAAATACCAATAAAACTAATAATAAAAAAGGAAGTGAAATTATTATTGAGGGTGTGGGTAATTTAATGTACACCATAGCAAATTGCTGTCGCCCTATTCCTGGTGATCCCATTGCAGGATTTGTTACCCAAGGACGAGGAATCTCAATTCATCGTGCTGATTGTGAACAGTTGCAAGAGCTTAAAAATCATGCTCCTGAACGTATTACCCATGCAGTATGGAACAGCAATACCTACTCAAGCTACACCATGGTAGTACAAATTGTTGCAAACGATCGAAGTGGTTTATTACGAGATATTACTACTGTTTTGGCTAATGAAAAGGTAAATGTTCTAGGACTAATTAGTCGCTCAGATATGAAACAACAACTAGCAACAATCGATGTCGATATGGAAATATTTGACCAAGACTCATTAAATCGAGTACTCAATAAAATCAAACAACTCCCCGATGTTGTTGAAGCAAAACGTTTTCAAGGCTAATTAACATAAAAATCGCCACTTTTATAATATTAGTGGCGATTGAATGGCAATGTTTGACTGATATATTTAAAAGCAATAAATTAAAAATAAATCAATACATTAAAACACCAATAATAGTGCATTTTAACAGCAATTCTTTATTGGTACTTAATGACGATTCAACAAGTACCGCATCAATTTGATCGGTCGTAAAGTTGTCATTTCTTGCTCGGTTGTTTTAATTTGCTTGATATTGTCTAAAAGGTTGGGTTTGTTCCACTCTCCTAACCGTTTTAATTCATTGAATACAGAATGGAAATAAACAGGCTCCAAACTTAAAGTTCACTTTAAGATCTTTGCGTACAGTCATTTTAATGATATTAAAAAACCCACTAAAGTGGGCTCAGATTGATGACAAAGAACTCGCTTTTTGGCGAGTTCTTTGATCTAATAGAGAAGAGTCCATTATTAAAAGGAATTCTTCTATGCTAAAAAAACCAACGCCAGCGACACCCGAAAAAATAGAGCAAATTTCGTTAGATGCGCTTGTCCCTCAAAATCGCCTTGTTCGTAAAATAGCTAAAGTCATTGATTTTGAATTTATTCGAGAAGCGGTAGCGCCACTTTATTGGCCTAATAACGGTCGTCCGGCAGAAGATCCGGTCAGACTGTTTAAAATTATGCTATTGGGGTATCTTTTTGGTATCCCCAGTGAGCGTCGTCTGGTTCAGGAAATTCAGGTCAATTTAGCTTACCGTTGGTTTCTGGGAATGGGCTTAACCGAAAAAGTGATTGATGCCTAGGCACTCAGCCAAAATCGTCGCCGTCGGTTTAATGATAGTGAAATTTATCAGCAGATTTTTGATAATATTGTTGAGCAAGCCATTGCCAAAGGGTTGATAAGTGGTCGGGTTTTATATACGGACAGTACTCACCTAAAAGCAAATGCCAATTTTGTTGTTGCTCACTATTAATTGTTAATGAGTAACTGCCAGTCTTGCGGATTGTTGATAATAAATCTTCCATGACCCATTCTTCAAAAATAACAGCTTTCTCTTGTTTACTTTTAATGATTAATCTAAATAAATTTGCCTCACTAATATAAGTCATTTCTTGATTACCACCTTTTGTAAGGGTGTACCGTTTTGTTACACCCTTTTCTTTGCAATGTAACTCTATTGCTCTGCGTGGTTTTTTATATTCAAGAATAGAACAAACGTCATTAGCTAAAAAACATAATTGGTTGTTAATTTCAGTGGTACGAACGGGTGAATTATTGAAGTTGAAAGTAAAGCCCATTACATCTAATGAAGGGAAAATACCCACAATTTATCTCGGAGATGGTTTTACACTGTTAGAACCATTTGAATTTTGCAGATGGGACGGCAAAAAATGGGTATTAGATGAAGAAGAAATGCAAGAGTTTAAAATCAAAAAAATGTAACTATTAGAGACTCTTTACTAAATGAAGCTAATACAGAAATTGAAATCATTAATCGAGCAATTCGACTACACAGAGCATCTGAATCAGATAAAACTCGTTTAGAAAAGTTAGAGGTTTATACTATCGATTTATACGAACTAGATTTAAATAATGTTGACGTCGTATTTCCCAAAAAGCCGTAAACTGTAATTCACTTTCAAATATAGAAATAAACGGCGTGGTTAATTATCAATTAATTTAAACAATAATTATCACACGCCGCATCATCATTTTCAATGAGGAATCTGATGCTATTTTTTTATGAAATTAAGATGTAATTAGTATCTTTTTGAATTTAATTATATTTTATAAAAACTTTCATAAAATAAATTTATTATCAAAAACTAACTATAAATAAATTAAATGACAATTATTTTAAATCATGGTCTTTATACCCTGATAAATTGCTCTATAATAATTATCATTTTGTTAATAGTTTACAGGGTATTTTAATGAGAACAATTTATTGCGGACAACTCAATGCAAGTCATATTAATCAGGAAGTTACGTTATGTGGCTGGGTCAATAAGCGTCGAGACTTAGGCGGTATGATTTTTATTGATATGCGTGATCGTGAAGGTATTGTGCAAGTTTTTTTCGATCCTGATTATCAACAAGCCTATCAACTTGCTGGTGAACTTCGTAATGAATTTTGTATCCAAATTAAAGGTAAAGTCAGAGCTCGTCCTGAAGGTCAAATCAATAAGGATATGGCCACAGGCGAGGTTGAAGTATTGGCGACAGAATTAACGGTATTTAATCGTAGCGATGTTTTACCGCTTGATTTTAATCAAAATAATAGCGAAGAACAGCGTTTAAAATATCGTTATATTGATTTACGTCGCCTTGAAATGTCAGCTATTTTTAAAACTCGAGCTAAAATTACGGCGTTTGTTCGTTCGTTTATGAACGAACATGGCTTTTTGGATATCGAAACCCCTATGTTAACCAAAGCAACGCCTGAGGGAGCTCGAGATTATTTAGTTCCAAGCCGTATTCATAAAGGTGAGTTTTATGCGCTTCCACAATCACCTCAATTATTTAAACAATTGTTAATGATGTCAGGTTTTGACCGTTATTATCAAATTGTAAAATGTTTTCGTGATGAAGATTTGCGAGCAGATCGTCAACCAGAATTTACACAAATTGATGTCGAAACGTCATTTATGACAGCCGAGCAAGTGCGCGATATTATGGAACAGATGATTCGTGAACTTTGGTTACATGTTAAAAATGTGGATTTAGGTAAGTTTCCTATTATGACTTTTGCCGAGGCGATGCGCCGTTATGGTAGTGATAAGCCTGATTTGCGTAATCCGCTTGAAATTATTGATGTGGCTGATTTAGTTAAAGATGTTGATTTTAAAGTATTTTCAACACCAGCAAATGATCCAAAAGGACGTGTAGCATTACTTTGTGTTCCAAATGGCGCTCAATTAACACGTAAACAATTGGATGAATATACTCAGTTTATTTCTGTTTATGGCGCTAAAGGTATGGCGTGGATTAAAGTAAACGAACGTAGTAAAGGGTTAGAAGGCGTACAAAGCCCTGTTGCAAAATTCTTTAATGAGTCGCAAATGGAAGCGTTGCTTGATCGTGCTAATGCAAAAGATGGCGATATTTTATTATTTGGTGCCGATAGCTATAAGGTTGTTAGTGATGCGTTAGGTGCGTTGCGGTTAAGAGTGGGTAAAGATTTGGGCTTGACTGATGAAAGTAAATGGGCTGTGCTTTGGGTTGTCGATTTCCCTATGTTTGAAGAAACCGATGAAGGTTTAAGTGCTATGCATCATCCGTTTACTTCGCCGAAAGACTTTACACCTGAACAGCTTATCCAAAATCCTGAAAATGCAGTTGCAAATGCTTATGATATGGTGATTAATGGTTATGAAGTTGGTGGTGGTTCGGTTCGTATTCACCGTAGCGAAATGCAACAGGCTGTTTTTTCTATTTTAGGTATTAATGAACACGAACAACGTGAAAAGTTTGGTTTTTTACTTGATGCGTTAAAATATGGTACACCACCTCATGCAGGATTAGCATTTGGTTTAGATCGATTAACAATGCTGCTAACAGGTACTGATAATATTCGCGATGTGATTGCATTCCCGAAAACAACCGCAGCAACTTGTTTACTTACTGATGCGCCAAGCCCAGCTAATGCGGCAGCATTAACTGAACTTGGTATTGAAGTCAGTAAAAAGTAGTGATATTTGATGCAAAAATTTAAGAATCCTGAATCTGTTCTGGTAGTAATATACTGCCAGACAACAGGGCGTTGCCTTATGTTACAACGGCAAGATGATCCTTGTTTTTGGCAATCAGTAACGGGTAGTATGGAAGTTAATGAATTACCAAAACAAACTGCGATTCGTGAAGTTTTCGAAGAAACTGGCATTAATATTATTGAACAAAACCTTGAGTTAATTGATGCAAAACATTCTATTGAGTTTGAAATCTTTCCACAATTTAGACATAAATATGCGCCAGAAGTTAAGGTAAATAAAGAACATTGGTTTTATTTGCCACTTATTAATGAGATAACGCCTATGCTTACTGAACATTTAGCTTATCAGTGGCTAACGATTCATGACGCTGCCAAGCTTACCTTATCACCAAATAATAGTGAAGCTATTGGTAAAATTCATAATTTAATTAAATCTAATTGAGAGGCCGAAAATGAAATTGAGTCTATCAGCGATTGTTATGTCTTGTTTATGTTGTTTTGTTTTAACCAGTCATGCTGAGGTAAATGTAAAAAAATGCCAACCTAATCAAAATGATTATATTATTTTTGATGAGTACGATTCGAATATAGCTGAAAAGATAATTGAATATAAATTACATAATCAACCAGAAAAGCGAGAAAACAGTATCATTAAGATATTTGCTAATGAAAATAACGATGATCGAAATGATTGGATAGCTTCTTTTTTGTTTGATGATCAATCTGAGCAATTTCTTTTGTATCAAGTTGATCAAGATAGCTTTGTTGATCTTGATCAAAAGCAATTTGATTCCTTGTTGCCTAAAATTGTTGAGTGTAATCAAAATAAGCAACTACCTATATATAGCGAAAACTTTGATGAAGATTAGTTAAATTCAAAGAGATGTTAAGAGTAAATATTAAAAGATATTTTTGGACTAGTTAGCTGAAAATCAATCAGTAACAGGGAGTAATAATAAATGAATTTTTCAAATCTTAGAGATTTTTTAGATTATCTTGAGCAGCAAGGTGAATTAAAAAGAATTACTTTCCCTGTTAATCCTTATCTTGAAATGACTGAAATCGCTGATCGTGTTTTACGTCGTGAAGGCCCTGCCTTATTATTCGAAAATCCAATTGGTTATGATATGCCTGTTTTATGCAATTTGTTTGGTACCTCTAAACGTGTTGCAATGGGAATGGGGCGTGAAGATACTTCAGCTTTGCGTGAAATTGGTGAGTTATTGGCATTTTTGCGTGAACCAGAGCCTCCAAAAGGCATAAAACAATTTTTTAATGTATTACCTAAATATAAACAAGTGTTAAATATGCCAGTTAAACACCGTTCATCAGCGCCCTGCCAAGAGGTGGTTTTTAAAGATGATGAGGTGGATTTAACTCGTTTACCTATTATGCATTGCTGGCCTGATGATGTGGCACCACTGTTATCTTGGGGGTTAACGATAACTAAAGGTCCTTATAAAGATCGGCAAAATTTAGGCATTTATCGTTTGCAACGTTTAGGAAAAAATAAGTTAATTATGCGTTGGCTTTCACATCGTGGCGGTGCACTTGATTTTGCTGAGTGGCAACAAGCTCATCCTAATGAAAGATTTCCTGTTAGTGTTGCTATTGGTGCTGATCCGGCAACTATTTTAGGGGCAGTGACACCTGTGCCAGATACGTTATCCGAATATGCTTTTTCTGGGTTATTACGAGGTAGTCGAACAGAAGTAGTTAAATCGTTATCAAATGATTTAGAAGTTCCAGCCAGTGCAGAAATAGTTCTTGAAGGTTATATTGATCCTAATGAATTGGCATCAGAAGGTCCATATGGTGATCACACTGGTTATTATAATGAAATCGAGCAATTCCCTGTATTTACCGTGACGCATTTAACTCGCCGTAAAGATGCGATTTATCATTCCACTTATACCGGTAGGCCACCAGATGAGCCTGCGGTTATGGGGCTTGCTTTAAATGAAGTATTTATTCCTATTTTACAAAGACAATTTCCTGAAATTGTGGATTTTTATTTACCGCCAGAAGGGTGTTCATACCGTATTGCGATTGTTACAATTAAAAAGCAATACCCTGGTCATGCTAAACGGGTTATGATGGGGGTTTGGTCTTATTTACGGCAATTTATGTATACCAAATTTGTAATTGTTTGTGATGATGATATTAATGCTCGTGATTGGAAAGATGTGATGTGGGCTATTTCAACTCGTATGGATCCTCATCGAGATACGACATTTATTGATAACACTCCAATAGACTATTTAGATTTTGCTTCGCCTATTTCAGGCTTAGGTTCTAAAATGGGGCTAGATGCTACTAATAAATGGTCAGGCGAAACTAATCGAGAATGGGGCAAATTAATTAAAAAAGATTCCAAAATCGTCGACCGTATTGATGAGATTTGGGAAAAGCTTGGTTTATAGTGCATTGTTAATTAGAGGAAAAATTACAAAATTTGATATAAAAACATAATTTCAAAAGGATAAACATTAAACAAAACTATTCCCTTTTGTTGCAATTATGTATAATTATTACTAATATCATTATAATTAAACAAATATGAAAAAAATCCAAATTCTATTAGTATTATTGTTATCCATTTCTTATAGTGTAATAGCTACAAATTATAAGGCGCAACCAAACAACACGCAATTACAGTTGCAAGAATTAGATTCATTGCTCCCTTCTTTACGTTTATCTGCAGAAAAAGGAAACGCTGAAGCACAGTACTCATTAGGAAGTATCTATAAACAAGGAGCAGGTGTTGAAGCAAGTGATGTTCGTGCTTTTTTTTGGTATAAAAAAGCCGCCGAACAAGGACTAGCCAAAGCGCAAAATAACTTAGCATTTATGTATCAAAGTGGATTGGGCACTCATCGAGATTTAAATGAAGCGGTTAAATATTTTAAATTGGCAGCTGATCAAAATTATGCCTTGGCAAAATATAATTTGGCTTTAATGTATCAAGAAGGGAAAGGTATAGAAAAAAATACCTTAACTGCTATTGACTATTTTAAACAAGCTGGTGACGAAGGTATTTATGATGCTTATCTGAATCTTGGCATGATATATTTTTTTGGTGATGGTGTAAAACGAGATCGAATGACTGCCGCTGATTGGTTTAGTAAAGCCGCTAAAGATAATATTCCTGAAGCTCAATACTATTTAGGGCTAATGTCTGAAAATGGCGAAGGTTTGACTCAAGATTATATAGCTGCTAGCAATTTTTATGCACAGGCGGCAGAACATGGACACGTACCAGCTATGTATAATTTAGCTATTATGTATGTAACAGGTACAGGTATTAAACCAGACAATACACAAGCTGCATATTGGTTTACTAAAGCTGCTGAAGCTGGCAATGCTGATGCGCAATATAATATTGGTGTAATGTATGATGTCGGTGGTGGTGTTGATAAAGATGAAAAAAGAGCCATTGAATGGTATTTAAAAGCGGCAAAGCAAGGAAGTGTTGATGCTCAGTATAATTTAGGTATCAAATATCTAGAAGGCGAAGGCGTTGATAAAGATCAAGAGCGCGCCGTCTATTGGTTTACTAAAGCTAGTGAGCAAGGTGATCAAGATGCTAAAGCTTATTTAGACAATTTATTGCCTAAGAAATAAAAAAGGCTAGTGCCACTTCAGATTAATGACAAACCTCGATATAATTCGGGGTTTATTTTTTATTTAAACCATAAACAGGATTTTTAATTTGGATTTTATTAAATAAATTA